>NZ_LMTS01000284.1 GCF_001541225.1 Variovorax sp. WDL1
GTCGGTAGCCTACCCGAAGCCAAAATTTGCACCAGAGCCCTCGAGGTTGGCAGGCCAACGGTTCGTTGATAAAGTACTACCCATGAATACCGCCATCAGCCCGACGCCCGTCAAGCTCGATCCCGAGCTCAAGGTGCGCCTAAAGCGCTTGGCCACGGCGCGCCACCGGGCGCCGCATTGGCTGATGCGCGAGGCCATTGCCCAGTATGTCGATCGCGAAGAAAAGCGCCAAGCCCTGCATCAGGATGCCGTAGCCGCGTGGCAAGAGTTCGAGGAAACCGGCCTGCACGTCACGGGCAACGAGGTGATGGCGTGGCTGGAGACCTGGGGCACTGAGGACGAGTTGCCAGCGCCTGCATGCCACAAGTGAGGTTCGCGCCGGCGGCGCTGCGCGATTTGCAGCGCCTGCGCGAGTTCCTGCGTCCGAAGAACCCGGCGGCCGCCAAGCGTGCCGGTGAAACCATCATCAAGGCCGTGCAGGTGCTGCGCCAGCAGCCGATGGTGGGTCGGCCGGTGCAGGATCTGCCGCCTGAATACCGCGAGTGGGTGATCGACTTCGGGGCGAGCGGCTACGTGGCGCTGTACCACTACGCCGGCGAGGGCGACGTCGTCACCGTGCTGGCCTTGCGCCACCAGCGCGAGGTGGGCTACGAGCCGGGTTCAAGCGCCTCAGGCAACTGAACGCAAGCGCGGCTCAGACCTTGGTCGAGCCCTCGCCTTGTAGGAAGGTCCACGAAGACCTCCACGGCCATCTAGGCGCCCAGTTGGGTGTAGTCGTCCCCGGCGCCCGCTACTTGGCGCGGCTGGGCGAGATCGCCGCCTGGCGCCCAAACCTGGAAATGCCGAAATCGCATGAGACCTTCGTCACTGAGGTCCGATTGCGGCACGCCGAGCCTGTGCTGGTGGGTGCCACCGCACAGAAGTGGCTCCGCTCGTTTGAACACACAGCGGTCTGAGACAAGTG
>NZ_LMTS01000326.1 GCF_001541225.1 Variovorax sp. WDL1
CGTAGACGCCGGCATAGAAGGGATTCTTGAGCACCGAGATCACGTTGCGGTAGCGGATCGGCGTCCAGTCGAAGCTCACCATCTTCTTGCCATCCGACGGTCGCGGGAAATGAACGCCGTCAGCGGCCAGCGAGAGCAGCACCTGCCTGGCGCTTCCCAGCTTGCGAAAGCGCTCGAAGATCAGGTGGACCGCCTCCTGCAAACGGGCATCGGGATCGAAGCCCAGACCGACTTCACGATGCCAGATGTATCCCACCGGAACGCTGATGCGCAATTCCCCTCGATGGGCCTTGGCACGGGCTGCCTCGAACATGCGTGACCTGAGAACTCCGAGCTCAAACTCGCTGATGCTGCCCTTCATCCCCAGCAGCAGGCGATCGTTGGGCCGACACGGGTCGTACACGCCATCCAGGTCGATGACCCGCGCCTCCACCAGGCCGCACAGTTCAAGCAGGTGGTGCCAATCGCGGCCGTTGCGGGCCAGCCGCGATGCGTCGAAGCACAGCACAGCGCCAACTTCGCCGGCGCACAGCCATGCGACGAGACGATCGAAACCTGGACGCGCGACCATACCGCTGGCGGAGCGCCCGAGGTCGTCATCGATGACTTCGATCTGAGCGAAGCCGCGACGGCGCGCCTCCTGCACGAGATCGTACTGCCGGCGTTGACTCTCCAGGTTCGTCTGGACCTGCGTCTGAGTGGACTGGCGTACGTAGACGACGGCCTTGCGCCGCAGCACGGTGGCAGGCAGCAGTTCAGAGTTCGTCATCGTCATCCTCCGTGGGCCGGCCGGCGGCCTGCAGAAGCAGGGTGGCCAGTTGCGCGACCACGCTGGCCCGCTCGCTCGCGGTCAGGTCCTGGGTTACTGCTGACTCGAACACCATGTTCATCTGGCGCGGCGTCGTAGGGCGCGGCGCACTTGAGATCGTCGACAGGAGCTTCGTGTGCGGTGACTGGGTCATGTGGCTTCTCGCTGGTGGTGGTGTAGACACCGCAGCTTCGTCGAAGTCCGCGCTGACACAACAGCAGGTGCAACTCGCCCAGGGCCTCCAGCGAAGCTCTTGGTGGCCCCAATTCCATCGCGGCGCAGGACGCCGCGTTGAGCATCCACGCTGCGACAACAATGACGATGCCGGGCGAGGCCTCGACGTGAACTACCTCACCGTTGGCTCGCTGCTCGCTGTATTGCCGTCGCACTCGGCGCCCGTACAGCGGATGCCAGCGATAGAAGACTTCGACTTCTTGCCCGACATGGGCAGAATGACCCAGTGATTGC
>NZ_LMTS01000302.1 GCF_001541225.1 Variovorax sp. WDL1
TTGGCGAAGCAAAAGAAAGTGACTCGGCTGCCGGGACGACACCCCGGCTCCTGCCTCAAACCAACAGCAAGGTACGAATCGACAGCCCGGCGCCCTCACCCCACCCCTCTCCCACAGGGAGACGGAGCAAGACCTCAGGCAACAAACGCAAGGGAGATGACGCAATGAGCCTCATGGACACCGACACGCTGCTGTCGGTCAACGACCTCAAGGTCCACTTCCCGCGCGGCAAACCCGCCTGGGGCCGCCCCGCCGAAGTCGTGAAGGCGGTCGACGGCGTGTCCTTCCAGGTCCGCCGCGGCAGCACGCTCGCGGTCGTCGGCGAATCCGGCTCAGGCAAGACCACCACCGCGCTCGCGGTCATGCGCCTCGCTCCGATCACCGGCGGCCATGTGCAACTGGGCGACACCCAGCTCGGCACGCTGGAGGGCGAGGCGCTGCGCAAGGCGCGCTCGCGCATGCAGATCATCTTCCAGGACCCCTTCTCCTCCCTCAACCCGCGCGAGCGCGCCGGCGCCACGGTGCGGGCGCCGCTGGACCTGATGAAGATCGGCACGCCTGCCGAGCGCACGCAGCGCGTGGCCGAGCTCTTCGAGGCGGTGGGCCTGCGGCCGGAGCAGCAGCAGCTCTTCCCGCACCAGTTCTCGGGCGGGCAGCGCCAGCGCATCAACATTGCGCGAGCCCTGGCCACCAATCCGGAGCTGGTGGTGTGCGACGAGCCGGTGTCGGCGCTGGACATCGCGATCCGCGCGCAGATCCTCAACCTGCTGGCCCGGCTGCAGCGCGAGCTCGGCCTGACCTACCTCTTCATCTCGCACGACATGGCGGTGGTGGAGCACATCTGCGACGACATCGCCGTCATGTACCTGGGCCAGATCGTGGAGCGCGCGCCGCGCCGCAGCTTCTTCGCGCGCCCGCTGCATCCCTACAGCGTTGCGCTGATGTCCGCGGTGCCGACGGTCAGCGGCGGGCGCCGTCGCGCGGCGCAGCGCATCAAGCTCACCGGCGATCCGCCCAGCCCCATCGACCCGCCCGCGGGCTGCCGCTTCGCAGGCCGCTGCCCGGTGGCGGAGCCGGCGTGCAAGGCCGAGCTGCCGCCGCTGCGCGAAGTCGCGCCGGATCACTGGGTGCGCTGCCGGCGCGTCGAGATCCTCCAGGGCCAGCCGCAGCCGCCCCTGCGCATGCAGCCGGGCTGAAGCCGGCGCACCATCCATTCCTCGTTTCCCTCCTTCGCTTCGACACATCTTCATGAGCGCCATCACCGTCTACCCCGCCCGCAAGATCATCACCATGAACCCGATGCAGCCCGAGGCCACGCACGTGGCGGTGCGCGACGGCCGGGTGCTCGCGGCCGGCACACTGGAGGACATGCAGGCGTGGGGCACGTTCACGCTGGACGAGCGCTTCGCCGGCAAGGTGCTGATGCCCGGCCTGGTCGAGGGCCACTGCCACCTGAAGGAAGGCAGCATGTGGGACTGGACGTACCTCGGCTGGTTCGACCGCCGCGACCCCGAAGGCAAGACCTGGAGCGGCCTGCGCTCGATGGACGCCGTGGTCCAGCGCCTCGCCGAGGTCGATGCGCAGATGAGCGCGGCCGGCCGCCCCGCCACCGAGCCGCTGATCGCCTGGGGCTTCGACCCGATCTACTTCGGCGGCGAGCGCATGACCGTCGAGCATGTGGACCGCGCGAGCAGCACCCGCCCGATCGTCATCGGCCATGCCAATGGCCACCTCATGAACGTCAACACGGCCATGCTGCGCCTGGCCGAGATCACCCGCGACAACGAGGTCGAGGGCGTGGTCAAGTTCGCAAGCGGCGAGATGGCCGGCGAGCCTACCGGCGAGCTGCAGGAACCCGCCGCGATGTTCCTGGTCCTGCGCAAGATCGGCAATGCCGGCCTGCTGGCGCCGATGACGGCAGAGGGGGTGCGCTCCTTCGGCCGCCTGGCCTGCATGCAGGGCGTGACCACCGCCACCGACCTGGTCAACAAGCTGACCGAGGAAGACTGCGGCGTGCTCGAAGCGGTGACGGGAGACGAAGGCTTCGGCGTGCGCATCCTGCCCGCCTTCCAGGCCTTCCACGGCACCCACGGCGCGGCCCTCGGCGCCGAGCACGTGAAGAGCCTGATACCGCGCAACACCGACCGGCTGCGCTACGGGCTGGTGAAGATGATGCTGGACGGCTCCATCCAGGGGTTCTCGGCGCGGCTGCGCTGGCCCGGCCACTTCAACGGCGCGCCCAACGGCATCTGGGTCACGGCGCCGGCGCAGTACGAGGCCGACTTCGAGGCCTACCACCGCGCCGGCCTCACCATCCACACCCACACCAACGGCGACGAGGCCAGCGAGGCGGCCATCGACGCCATCGAGCGCGTGCTCGCCCGCGCGCCGCGGCCCGATCACCGCCACACGCTGCAGCACGGCCAGATGATCGATGCGCCGCTGTTCCGCCGCATGGCCGCGCTGGGCCTGTGCGCCAACCTCTTCGCCAACCACATCTGGTACTGGGGCGACCAGCACTACGAGATGACCATGGGCCCGGACCGCGCCAACCGGCTCGACGCCTGCGGCAGCGCGCTGGCGGCCGGCGTGCCGCTGGCCATCCATTCCGATGCGCCGGTCACGCCGCTCGGGCCGCTCTTCACCGCGTGGTGCGCGGTCAACCGCGTCACACCCAAGGGCCGCGTACTGGGCGAGGCCGAGCGCATCGGCGTGCCGCAGGCGCTGCGCGCCATCACGCTCGGCGCCGCCTGGACACTGAAGCTCGACCACGAGATCGGCAGCATCGAATGCGGCAAGCGTGCGGACTTCTGCGTGCTGGAGGAAGACCCGCTGGCCGTCGACCCCATGGAGCTCAAGGACGTGCGCGTGTGGGGCACGGTGCTTTCGGGCCGCGTGTTCGAGGCACGCCGGAGCTAGCGTGACGCCGCGGCTGCCGCTCACCGTCATCGGCGGCTTCCTGGGCGCCGGCAAGACCACGCTCGTCAACCGCTGGCTGCGCGAGGCCGAGGGCCAGCGCATCGCGGTGCTCGTCAACGACTTCGGCGCGCTCAACATCGACGCGGACCTGATCGCCGGCGCGCGCGGGGACACCATCGCGCTTACCAACGGCTGCGTGTGCTGCCAGATCGGGGACGATCTCTCGCGGGCGCTGATCCAGGTGTTGGAATCAGGCACGCGCTTCGATGCGGTGGTGATCGAGGCCAGCGGCGTGTCCGACCCGTGGCGCATCGCGCAGCTGGGCATGGCGGCGCCGGAGCTGGCGCTGGAGGGCGTGATCGTGCTGGTCGACGCAGCCGCCGCGATGGCGCAGGCGCGCGATCCGCTGTTGGCCGATACGCTGGAGCGCCAGCTCAGGGCGGCCGACCTGGTGGTGATCAACAAGATCGACAGCGTGACGGCCGACGCGCTGGCGCGTGTGCGCGAGTGGGTGTCGTCGGTCGCCGGCCGCACGCCGCAATACGAGACCTCGCAGTCATGGCTGCCGAGGGTGCTGCGCGAAGGCTTGTCCTTGTCCCAAGCGCGCGAGCCGCGCGAAACGCGCGAGGTGCACGAAGCCCGTGCCTGCGCGCAGGCGGGTTGCGACCATGACGATCATTCGCATCACGAGGCGCACGACCACGGCGAGCTGTTCGACACCTGGTCCTGCCGTCCGGGGCAGGTCTTCGACGCGGATGCGCTGCGCGCCTGGCTGCGCGACACACCGCCCGGGCTGCTGCGCCTCAAGGGCCTGCTGCGCACCGGTGACGCCGCGTGGTCGGAGATCCAGTTCGCCGGGCGGCACGGCGCGCTGCGCAAGACGGACGCGCCGCCGGATGGTGCAGCCGTGGTGGCGATCGGCTTACGGGGGCGTTTGCCTGTCGAGGCGTTGGAAGCGGCTTTCGCCGCATCGGCATGACTGCGAAGCCTTGGAACGAAGATCGTCGCCCGGTTCGATCGCTACCAGCGCACCTGCAGCTGCAGGCCCCAGCTCAGCGCTCTCGGGCTGGTGCGGTGGGGCCCTGGCCAGCTGCCCCGGCCTTCGGCAAGCGCTGCCGCCGCGGGTCCTGACGGACCGATGGGCCGGATCGGCGCAAAGCTGACCCGGGTTTCGACGCCGAAGATTCGATCGGTCACGCCATTGAGCGCGCCGAGCGGGTCGGTGAGGACCAGTGCGACCTTGTCAACGGCGTCGGGCTCGCCCGGCTTCGCCTTGATGGACGCCCGGATGGGCGAGAACACGTATTCCCCGAGCAGCCAGCCCGCCAGGGGCGTGACGATGAGGTCCTGGTAGGAGACTGGCTCGAACAAGGCCTCGGCGCCGAATTCGTAGATCGCCGAGAGCAAGGCGGAGTAGCCCAGCGACTGCCAGCGGTCCAGGCCGCGCTCCCGGGCGCGGATGTAGTAGGCCGCACCCCAATAGGGATGGAGCACGTAGTTCACGAAATGATCGTCCCTGTCCCAGGCCGGGTTCGTGACGTTGTCGCGCCACTTGCCGTAGCTCGCACTGCTCCGGTCGAAACGCGTCTGCTCGGCCGGCATCGCGTAAAGCACGGCGACCGTCACAGCCTGATAACCCACGAAGTACCAGGTGTCGCGCCGCAGGCCTTCCCAGTCTGCGCTTGCGATGACAGGGGGCTCCGGCGCAGCGGAGCGCTCGAGGATCTCATCCCGGGTTTCCGCTGGGGCGCAGAAAGCCGACCGCGCGAGCCATGGCGATAGTGCTAGGAAGGCGAGAACGGCGAAAACGACCGGGCTTCGCGACATTCAGGATCAACCCGAAGTATGGCAGCCGGTCGTCGAACTGGAAAGCCGCCTCCGCGCCTCGTCGTCATCGCGTCGGGCAGTCGGCAGCGGGGTCGTGAAGCGTAGTATGTCGGGCTTCCATTGGTCATGAGGTGATCCAGTGACGACGAATCGCAGAGCGTTCATCGCCAGCGCAGCGGGTGGCCTTCTCACCTTGCCCATCGTCGGCTTCGCGCAGCAGGGCACCAAGCTGCCCCGGATCGGAATTCTCGGCAGCACCTACGGGCCAGCCTGGGATGGCTTTCGCCGAGGACTGCGCGAACTTGGCTACGTCGAAGGCCGCAATATCACGTTGGAATGGCGATGGGCGGAAGGGAAGCCTGATCGGTTTCCAGGGCTTGCGACCGGGCTCGCCGAATCGAAAGTGGACCTCATCGTCACATCGAGCACGCAGGCGGCCCTTGCCGCCAAGCAGGCCACAGGTTCGATTCCGATCGTCATGGCGATCTCCTCTTATCCCGAAAAGCTGGGTCTCGCCGACAGCCTCGCTCACCCTGGCGGCAACATCACGGGGTTCAGCAACATCGCACCGGAACTCATAGGCAAGCGTCTCGAATTGCTCAAGGCGATTGCACCCAAGGTCTCCCGTGTTGCCGTCCTGTGGAATCCGGCAAACCGGATCGAGCCCTACGGGTTTCGAGAGATGCTGGCCGGTGCATCGGTGGTCGGCGTGGAGATCCAGTCCATCGAGGTGCGTACGCCAGACGACTATCCCGCAGCGTTCACGGCCGTGACTGCCAGCCGGGCAGATGCCTTGCATGCCTTCGGCAATCCGGTCAACTTCAGGCACCCGCAGCTCATTGCCGACTTCGCGCTGAGGAACCAGCTCCCCAGCAGCTACGACGAGAAGCTGTTCGTCGAGGCGGGCGGCCTCCTGGCGTATGGGCCGAGCTTCATCGACCTCTACCAACGCGCTGCGGGCTACGTCGACAAGATCCTCAAGGGTGCGCAACCCGGCGACCTTCCAATCCAGCAACCGACGAAGTTCGAGTTCGTGATCAACTCAAGAACGGCAAGCGCGCTGGGCCTGACGATTCCCAGATCGCTGCTGCTGCTCGCAGACGAGGTCATCCAGTGACTCACAGCTATCGCCCCGAGGCTCTTCAGGCCTTGGCGGGGCAGTTCGTGTCCGACGAGGAACTGGACCAGGCACTCGGCGTCGCATCGGCGCCGTGAACATTCCTGTCACTCCGAGCGAGAAGTGGTGTTCCTTTCAATACGGCACGAGCGCCAGTAGCCCGGTATTACGGGCCCGCAGCAAAATGGATGCGCACGGCATTCCGCTTTTCGAAGATGCAGCAATCACTCGGTCTGGTTTCGCTTGTCGTACGGGATTACGACGAGGCTCTCGAGTTTTTCTTGGGCAAGTTGGGCTTTGACCTGGTCGAAGACACTCCCGTGCCTGCACAACGCAAACGCCTTTTGCAACCGAACTCGCTCAACAGAAGCTGGAAACCCTAGCTACTTTCCGGCGCAAAAATGCCGTTTTGAGATTC
>NZ_LMTS01000336.1 GCF_001541225.1 Variovorax sp. WDL1
CCCACAGATCCGACGGCGTCGTTCATTGATCAGCATCTCCTTAAGTCGCATTGCGGGACCGTGAGCGACGAGCAAGAAGACTTTTTGGACGACGCAGCTGCTGCCGGCTGGCTCACCGCGGTCGTCCGTTCCAGCGACGAATTTGTGAAGGTAGTAGAGCAATGGATCCGAGACAGACCCTGATCGATGAGCACGCGCGACGGCGCATCGGCGAGGCCATGGGAGAGCCAGCAGAAATTGTCTGGCGCGTGATGGACCACGAGGAAACCAATTGCGCGAAGGAGTTCAACCGCAGCAACTCCAGGAACCCTGAGCGGGACTGCAAGGCCTGGATCGCCGAGCGCAACAAGCTGCACCCTGAGCACAAGCCCGGCTACCAGCCGCGTCCCTACGAGGTCTTCCCGAACTATCTCGGCCTGACGAACGCCGGCGCGCGCTTCGTCAACTGGGGCCTCATGCAGCTGGACGAGCCCGGCCGCGAGAACCTCGGCACGCGCATGCTCGGCGGCGAGACCGTCGTGATCGCGCTGGCGGCCATCCTTTTCCCTGAACCGACCTGAACCGCCAACGAATCATGTCCACCCTCGAACAAGTCCCCGAATCGAGCTTCCTCTTTTTCACCGGCAACGGATCCGACAAGGTCTACCAGGCGCACCTTCGCCAGAGGGATGCTGGATGGGTCGTCGACTATGGCAACGGTCCGCGCGGCGGGTCGCTGCGAACCGGGACGAAGACCGCTGTCCCCGTCGACTACGCAGTCGCCAAGAAGGCATACGACAAACTCGTGAAGGAGAAGACCCGAGACGGCTACACCACGGACCAGTCTGGCACGCTCTACACGTCGAGCGAACTGGCCGGCAGAAAGAGCGGCGAGCTGCCGCAGCTGCCCACGGCGGTCACAGACGACCAGGCCGAGCTGCTCTTCAGCGACACGCGCTGGGGTCTGCAGCAGAAGGCCGATGGCGAGAACCGCATCCTCATCGTGGAAGGCACCAAAGTCCGAGGCACGAACCGACGCGGCCTCTTCGTCGACATCCCTCAGCACTGGACAATCCCGAACGCGGGCGGCCGAACCGTCATCGCGGGCGAGCATGTCGGCGATCGCTTCATGGCGTTCGACCTCCTGGAGCTCAGGGGTCAGGACTATCGGGGCCGCCCGTTCCTGAGCCGCTTTCATGACCTCGAACAAATCGCCAGCTCGGTGCTATGGATGGAAGTGCTCGAGCTCAGCATCGCCACGGAAGACAAGCGCCGCCGCGCAGCCGAGATCCTGGCATCGAATGGGGAGGGGTTCGTCTTCAAGCGGCTCGACGCCCACTTCGAAGCCGGCCGCAGCGAACACAGCCTGAAATTCAAGTTCACCGAGACAGCGACCTGCCTCGTGCTGCGCCAAAATGCCCAGCGCTCGGTCGCGGTCGGCCTGCGCGACGACGACGGCACCGTGATCGACATGGGCAACGTCACGATCCCGCCCAATGAGGCCCTGCCCGCCGTCGGCAGCCTGGTCGAAGTGCGATACCTCTATCGATACAGCGACGGCAAATTCGAGCAGCCGGTCTTCAAGATGGCGCGGCCCGACATGACCGAAGACGCGGCCGTGCTGGCGCAGGTGACGCGGATCAAGGTGCGCGGAACAGACCCCGTCGAAGCCGAAATCGACCAAGACGAAGAGTTGCGAGAACGCCCACGCGGCTGAGCTGTCAAGCCCCCCTTTTCCCCTTGGTCTGTGCAAAGCCTTGTGGATAAAGCCCTGAGCAACCTCTCGGAGCTATGCCTGGCTTGGCCTCCATTGAGGTGCCCAAAAAAAAGGCAACAAAAGGATTTATTTTTGGCACGCCTGGCCGAGGACGAAGAGTTGGCGAAACGGCCACACGACTGAACGCCCGCTCCCCGGAGGGATCCACGTCATGAAGGCGCAGGTGGTTGCCGGCCATCAGCTGCCGGTCGAGGCCCTCTCGAAGGAGCCACCAGCCTCACCAGCTGGGATGTTGACGATCGAGATCGATCGTGATTCCATGGCGCCCCGGCCATTCGCCGGCCGCAGGAGGCCCGATGCCCTACTCGCTCCACTTCACCCGTCCGGAAGCCATTCGCTCCGCGACCAGCACGACGAGCCTCTGGAACTCCCAGAGCAACGACGCCAAATTTGAGATGGGGCACATCCTGTCGGCGGCGACCGGCCGGCGCTTCGGCAAATACCACGAGACGTGCGAGCTCGCGACAGCCGAGGATTGGCCGGTCGTTCAGGAGGTGTTCCGAATGGTGCAGGTCATTCTCGATGCTGCCAACGAACTGCTGATGCAGGTCGACGTCATCGACCACGCTGGCATGCACGAAATCAATGTGCTGATCGAGTCCTGCACGCCGGCGCATCCCGAGCGGCGCCGCAACAACACCTTCAACACCTCGATCCCACGCGCGAACCTGACGGTCGGGCAAGCCTGCGCTGCCCTCCAGGCGGAGGCCGCAAGATCGACGTTGGACATGGATGCGCTCGCGAGCGAGGTGGTCGGCGCACTCATAACACATGCCGGGTGCTACAGGACCCGTGAGCCGTTCGGCGAGTTCGAGCTGTTCACGCTTGTCGAAGGCGCGACGTATGTCTCCAACGCTACGCTCTGGGCTCCGCCCGAAGCGCAAACCGAGCCGCATCGAAGCGGCTAGTGCGCAAGGGGAAGGATGCGGAGGAGGACAACTCCGAGCGCCCCCCAATGGAAGTGAAGCCTCCGGCACCTCTCGGCTGGACGACGTCGCCCCTGAGTGCAATGATGCAGTTCCACCAATCCGGTGGCCAACCGCCCCGAGCTGATATGGACGATCAGAGTTGGAATCGCGCGCTTACCCTTCGGTCGCGTCTCGGCGATCGCATCGCCACGTCGGCCCACCCTCAAGAGTTGGGTTGTCGGTTTGGATGACGTCGTCCGCGCGGCGCTCGAATTCAACAAGGACGGTTCGTCAGAATCCTTGGACAACGTGCTGTTCGCCATGCGAGCCGACCTGATGGGCGATCTGCAAGCGGAACGACTGAGAGTGCTCAGGCCCAGCAAGGAGCTTTTCACTGCCCGCCCGGCCGCCGGCCCGCCACCTGGCCCGTTTCGACGCGCGCGGCCGGAAGGGCAATTGCTCACTGGCCGCGAGCGGAACTGCTATTCGACTTTCCCCGCGAGCCTTTGCATCAGCCTCCGCATCTCCAGCAACCCGGCCTCCTCCTCGAGCCCGTCATCGGCCACTTCGCCGCCTATCCAGCTGCGCTCGAAGATGACCTTGATCCAATCCTCACCAAACGCCTTGTAAAGCGGCAGCCTGCGCAACATCGGATGCGCCAGCACCGTGCTCACGAACTCGCGAGGGCGCTGGCGCAGGAACGGTCGCACCGTGAGCTGGCGCGGCAGAGGGACACCAGCGGGATGCGAGACCCCCGTCGATAGGTCAGTTCGCAGAGTCTTGGCGATCAGGTGACCGAACTCGGGAAACGGGCACACTGGCTTTGCCTCGAAGTTGAACGACAAATAGGCGAGGTTCCATGCCTCCAGGTCGTGCTTGAGAGCTGGAAGCGTGCTGGGCCCGCGGAACTCACCGTCGACGATCCGCCCGTATTCCTCAATCGGCCTTGCTGAATATCTCACTGGGACGCCTCACTCATGGGGGTCGAGGCTACCAGTTCGCCCCTGGCCTCAGGCTTGCTCGAGTTCGCCGTCGGCTTTTTGGGCACGAGCATTCCGGCGAGTGATCGACGGAACGGGTTTCGGAAGGCCCTCCTTCCTGTAAACGTCCGTGCCGTGTAGGGCTTCGTAGAGGAACGGCTCTGTGTAGTACAGGTAGGTCTTTGCCATCTCGGCGGGCCGCACGCGGATGGAGAGCGACCAACGCTCGAGCTCGCCGGGCGGCAGGCTCGATACGCCTCGCTCGATCTGGGAGACCGTTGTGCTGTAGGCATAGTCGAGCAGATCGGCAAGGTCGAGCTGCGTCATTCCTGCTTCCTCGCGCTTGGCTTTGAGCCAGGCACCAAAGCGCTTGCGTAAGGTCTTAGTGGTGTGCGAAACGGGTACTGTCATCGTTCCCAATTTTTTCAGGAGTGGTCCCTGCAGACCAGTCACAAGATCACAGCTGCAAGCCCCGAAGCCCGTCCTTGTTGCGTCAGAGAAACAGTTCCGGGGCTCAGTGCTTTTTGAGCGTACAGAGCGAAGCGCGCAGAAGCGATCCCACGAAGTCCCGTTATTCCGCTACGATGGCTTTCTACAAACGAGAGAGTCGTCAAAACGCTCGAGTTCGCCCGCACGAAACACCTCCCATGACCCCAACCAGCCTCGACCTCTTCAGCGAGCCAGAATACACCGGCACGCCAGCCGTCAACACCGGCGTACCTAATTCGATCACAGCTACCAGCACGGGCATGCCTCCCGAATGGGGACCGTACGCCCTTGACATGGTCTTTGCGGACCGGAAGCAGTACCGAAAGGCCCGACTGACCCCCGCGTCCTCCGCCGAGCTCGTGCGCGCGCTCTGGACGTACGCGCTCGCACGCCATGAAGCATTGTTGGCCCGGCGCTCAGCCGACAGCGGCGCCCTGTTGGGGAACCGCGCCCACGAAGACAGGCTGAACGAGGCAATGCGCGTCATCGAAAGCCACTGCATCAAGGGATGCGACGTTCCGCATGCCCGCGAGTTCGGCCCCCAATTCGACCTTCGGCACCTTGCCGGCACCTCGCCCTTCCCTATCGCGGAGGCGAACTGATGGAGCGCTTCACACGCTCTCAGCTGGCCCACCTACGAGACGAACTGACTGAGATCGCCGCTGCATCGCCGCGCTTCATCCGTCAAGATTGCAACGTAATAGGGCGCGACTTCGTGATCGGAGACACACATGGTGCCTTCGATCAGGTTTGGAATGCCATGCGGCTCGCCGGATTCGATCGCGCCCGGGATCGACTCTTCAGCGTCGGAGACCTGGTCGACCGCGGGGAGGGCTCCCACCGCGCCGGGCGCTTCCTCGCGCAGCCGTATGTCTTTGCCGTCCGAGGCAACCACGAGGCCGACCTGATCGACCTCCACATGGATAACGACGATCCGGACGAGGCGCTCGAAGTCCTTGCGCGCATCAACTTCAATGGCATGGGCTGGATCGCCAAGCTCACAGCGAAGGAGCGGGGCGAGCTGCTCAAGCGATTCGCCGCCCTCCCCTATGCGATGGAAGTCCGAAGTCCACGCGGCACCGTCGGCGTGCTGCACGGCGAGGTCCCCCGCGGCATGGACTGGGAGGATTTCGTCGCGGGCCTGGAGGAAGGCGATGCCGACGTGCTGGAATCATGTCTGCGCGGCCGCAAGCGCCTGAAGCACGGCGACACGCGTGGCGTACCCGGCATCGGCCGCATCTTCGCAGGCCACACGCCCCAGTTTGGCGGCGCCGCGCGCCTGGGGAACTGTTTCGCGATTGATACGGGCGCAGTTTTCGCCGAGATCTCGGATCGACCAGGCGCATCGCTCACGATCGCAAACATCGCCTTCCAAACCAGCGAACTGGCGCGGCCTCGCGAGGAAGGCATCGTCCGTCTGCACCACCAGGTTACTGCCGCGCCGTTCGGGCCCTATGCGGAACCCGAGCAGGCGTCCGCGCCGCGTGCGTAGGGCGTTCGCACGCAAATCTTTGAGGCGGTCTGGCCTCTCGCAAAGCTGACGGGGACGCTGATCTGCGACGCCCCGGCAACACAAGCTGCGGATTCGGCTGAGAAGTTAGTACCAAGGAAATAAGCCTTGAGCGACGAGGCGGAACAACCCGACGCTTTGAGCAATTTTTATTTGCGACTTGCACTTACGCGAATTAACTCCGCACGGATACTATGAATCGTCATTAATTTCTTCGACGATATCATGCAGAAAAAGGTTCTCACTCCCATCGTGCTGGCTCTGGCGGCTCTCACCCTGGTCGCCTGCGGCGGCGGTGGCGGTGGCGGCGGTGGCAGCTTTGCACTCCCGGTTGCTGGGACTGGCACCGCACCGAGCTCGGACGCAGCAGCGCCGGTCGCGCCGGCAGCGCCTGCCGCACCGACCGACACGGCGGGGGGCGGCACCGGTAATACTGGCAACACTGGGGGCAACGGCGGCAACACCGGCGTGGTCCCTACCCTGCCGAGCAGCGGCGACTCGACGCTCGTGACGAGCATCAACGCGGCCACTTACGCGGACAGCTCGGAAGAGCTCGCGGCATTCACGCGGCTCAACGCCGAGCGCCTGAAGTGCGGCTTTGGTCTCCTACAGCAGAACCAGCAGCTCGACGTAGCTGCCGCAGGACATGCGAACTACCTGCTGCGCAACAACATGGCCGGTCACTTCCAGAATCCTGCGGACTCCTTCTTCACGGGCAACAACGCGCTTGACCGTGCTCTGGCCGCCGGTTACTCGCCGAAATTGGTTCTCGACGACAACTCGGACGTGACGGGCACCGGGGCAAACCTGATCACCGGCCGCGGCATCGAATCCGTTCGCAGCCTGCTGAGCGCGCCATACCATGCGCTGAGCCTGCTGAGCTCCGAGCTCGACATCGGCATCTCGATCATGAGCAGCGACACGACCGGAACCACCGGCACCCATGGCCCGCGCTCTATCTCCCAGTTCAACCTTGCCCTGGCGCAGGGCGCCTTCTCGCAGAAGCCGAACAGCGCCGCCGTGCAGACCTATCCATGCGATGGCACTGTGGGCACCGCGCATACCCTTCGCAACGAGAGCCCGAACCCGATTCCCGGTCGTGATCTGAACGTCAACCCGATCGGCCAGCCGATCATCGTCGTGGTCCGCCCCGGCCAAGGCATCGCGATCTCGAGCGCCACAATGAAGGAAAAGGCCAGCGGAGCGATCGTGACCCTCCGACCTGTCATGACGAAGGCAAACGACGCCAATGGCATGCTGAATCCCAGCCAGGCTGTCCTGATGCCCGACGCACCGCTGACCCCGAACACGGAATACGAGGTGAGCATCGCCGGCACAAACACCACGCTGACCTTCGACGGCACGAACTGGAACAGCACGGGCACGAATCCGGCGATCACCGACAACGCCACTGGCGCGTTCAACAAGACGTTCTCGTTCACGACCGGCAGCTAAGCGCACCCGCCAGTCACCCATTGAACAGCAGCGCCACCTGCGGGCGGGTCGAGTACCCTCCCGCAGGTGGCGTTTTCACTGGATGGCCTTCGGAAGGTCTGGCCGCCAAGGCGATCCACCTGGGCGCAAAGGGACACATTCAGACTGACGCTCGCCGAGCGCAGTTCCTGGAGGCGAGTCGGGCGCTTGCTGCGGGGCGCACCCATCTCACGGCGGCGCTGGCTGAGCAGCTCAACGATGCCAGCGGCAAGCAGGAGGTGAAGGCACCGCATGAGATGCTCTCGGATCGCGAGTTCCAGGTCTTCATGAAACTTGCCCAAGGTAGCAACACCCTCGAAGTCGCGAAAGCCCTGGGTGTGAGCGCAAAGACGGTGTCGACCTACCGGCTACGTATGATGGAGAAGATGGGCATGACCAGCAACAGCGAGCTCACCTACTACGCGATGAAGATCGGACTCATCGCGTGAGCCTCTATCGATGAGGTGGTTCGGCCTAGCCCTGCCGGTTCATGGGGCTGGACCCGTGAATCAGTAGGGCGCCCCGCCGGCAATCAGGTTCCAGCACGGGCCATCGGACATGTACGCCGGAACGCCCATTGCGGCCTGCTGGGTCTGGCAAACGTTGTGCTGGACCTGACGGGTGTATTCCCAGGCCGTACGCGCGTTGCCCTTCAGATCCTGCTGCACGGCAGTCGTGTAGCTGTTGGCAGTGGCCAGCACCCAATCGCCGTGTTGGTAGGCAATGTCCGCAGCGCTGGCGGCATAGTTCGCCGTGTTCTGAGCACTGGCGCCCACAGCCACCGCATAGTTCGCCGTCTCCTGGGCAGAGGCGCCCACACTCACCGCGTACGTTGCCGTGTTGTTGGCGACGCTCGCGGTCCACTGGGCGTTGTTGATGCCGTTGTTCAGGTTCGCAACGACCTGGTTGATCGGGGCAGCAGTCACTTGCCTGCCCGCAGTCGAGTTCGCAACTTGGAAGCTCTGCGCCGCCGCGGGGACGGCCGAGAAAGCAATGGCACCCGCAGCAAGAAGCTGGAGCGATCGAGAAACAACGCGCAACTTGAGAATTTCCATTTCTCTACCTATTTGTGTCTCAGAACAGCATCGCAATTCATTGACAATAATCCGTTTGTGACTTACGACGTGCACGGAGTGTAACCGCCATGGTACTTTGTCGTTAATTTTTTTCGGCAGCGGGTGCATTTTTTGCGGCCGCCGAGCGAGTGCCCATTGATAGCCTCGGTGGAGATCAGGCATCCACCGCCACAACTTGGCTAGCAGCCCGATGGGCCCACTGTCCCAACATGAGAACTTTCGCTTGCAGGCGCGGGGTTGCATGTTCCATACTTCGACTCCTTTAACCGGAGAAGAACTTGAAGCAAAAGATTGCAGCGCTGATTGCGTGCGGCTTAGTCGCGGGCGCATTGACATCAACTGGAGCGCTTGCCAAGGACAAGGACGCCGACCAGCCCCTAAAAGTTGTGGACGCTGCGGGCCACTTCGTTGGGCGACTGTATGGAAATGCGAAGGGAGACTTTGTAGTAATCCGCTTCGGCAACGCGCTGGGATCGCTCCGGCTTGTGGAAGACGGGCCGTATTTGATGCCTTCGGAATCAACGGTGTTTTCGGCTGCTCCGCACTGCGCTGGTTCGTGGGTGATACCTGCCGGCGGCTCAGTGCCAGGAACTGGCCTCCCCTCCATGCCGGCGATCGGCAGCGTCAAGGGGGCGGATCAGCGGTTCACGCTTTACATACCTACGAGTTCGACTGTGCATCGCATCACGATCTACTCTCAGGGCCAGTACGGCGGCCCGTGCAACCAATTCAACCCTATTCCTTTGTACGGCGTCCCAGCTGAAGCAGCCTCGCTGGACTCCTACTTCGTATTGCCCTTCCATATCGAGTAGCCGCGGGCCTCTCTGCGAGCCCCCCGCTCGCTCAGTAGCCCTGCTGCTGCTGCCTGGCCGGCTGAAGATTAGCTGTCGGTCCCGAGTGGCACACGAGGGACGGCCGGCAGTCAGCAACTGCGACTTGGGTAGCCTGAGCAGTCGGCGCTTATCGGTTGGCGGAGCGAGCAAAAACCCAACCCGGTTTTCTTAGCCAAAGATGCCCACAACTCATTTTTTTTAGTAAAACTGGGGGTCCACACAGGGTGAAAATGACCACAACTTTAGGAAACTACCGGGGGTTTGAGCCACACGGGCGTCACGGAAAATAGCAGTACGTATGCGCAATAGCGCTTGCACCTTCCAGCGGCCCCGATGCTCCCGTCAGCAGCCTCACCTGCCAGACGGCCCCCAAATCACTCGCGAAGCGCGCAAATCCCCCGTCGACCGTTGATTCGGTCTTTGGGATCAGCTGGATGATGGCCGAAGCCGCCGGGTTCCCTGGATTGGCGCACACCGGCTTGACCACAATCTGGGTGTCGACGACCTCCTCCGACTTCACGAAGACCAGGTTGGTCGTGATGTCCTCCATCCGCTTCCAGACCGCGCCGCCGCCCTGCGGGTTCGCGCGACACAGCATCGCCTTCTTCCTCCCCGCTATGGCCGCGGAGTAGCCGACCTGGCCCGCGGTAGCGCATGCCGTGTTGTCGAACGCCGGCTCGAGGAACTGCTTCATGGATGTCCAGCGCGCACCCGTGCAGTAGAGCGTAAGGCCGTCCGGGTCCTGTGCACCCTGCCCCTCGAGCGCGCATGCTCCTCCGTCGACCGCCGAAGTGGTGAGAGGGGTCCACCGGCCGGACGAACACACCACGAGCGAGCCAGAAGCCTCCGTTGCCGAGAGCCCCAGCGCGCCAGCTTCGATGCACGCCGTTCCTCTCGTGTAGCTACCGGTCGGAATCAGCCGCCGGCCAGCCAAGCGGCCGGACGTCACCACCGCAGCCTCGCCTCCGCTGTTCGTCGTCATGGCCACATAGTTGCCGTTCGCGCCGGTGAATCCAGCGCCCAGGTCGGTGGCCACGATGTTGCCGCTTGCGACCATGTCTTGCGCGTTCACACCCTTCAAGCCCGCTGGCACGGCTACAGGATCCGCGCCGCCGAATCCGCCGTTGCCCGCGACGCTCATGTTGCCGCCGGCAGCCACGTTGCCGGTCAGGCTCGAGGTTCCGGTGATGGTCAGGTTGCCTTGGGCGCTCAGGTCTCCCTGCAGGTCAGGATTTCGCGGATCGCGAACGCGAACGAACTGCTGGAACATGGCCGTGTTCAGCGTCGCACTTCCGCAGACAGTGCCCGCCACAGCTCCGTTGGGATTGACCATGTTCAGGGCCGGCCCTCGGATCGTGGCCGGTGTCGTGTACGACGACTGGCCGCCCGTGCCGTCCAGTTGGTCGACCATGACCTGCGCCAGGTCGTAGCGGATCGCTGTCGCGCCGAGCGACACGCCGGTCGTCGTGCACACGGTCGTGACGATGTTGCATCCCGCACCCGGGCAGCTGGTCTTGATGACGTCCACGCGTAGGCTCTGCCTGGTGGGCATGGCACCGGCTGTGCTCGGGAATCCACTCGGCAGCAGGTTCTCGGCAACCAGCTCGGCGATGGTGGGTGCCAGGTCGTCGGCTGTGGTCGTGACGTCCGTGCCATTGGCGAGCTCGTCGAAGTGGCTCAGCGCGTGCTGTTCCGCCGCGCCCGCAACTTGCCTGATGAACGTGCCCGCGGCGCGCGCAATCTGCTCCTCCGATTCCTTGGCGATTCGCGCCTGCGCATAGATGCCGAGGATGGCCGCGATGCTGAGTGCAACGATCAGCTCGACCAGGGTGAAGCCTCGCTGAGCGCTTCGAACGCGCATGGCAATGGGCAGAGTGCGGTAGGTCATTGAACGAAGGTAGGGAGCAATTGGAGAGCCATCCGGTCGCGCCGAAGAGGCCTTGCTGGTGCCCGCCTCCACCTGGAGCCGGGCAAGCCGGCGCCGATCAGCGGAAGGTGAAGACGAACGTGTTCGTGTCGCCGTCCGTGCAGGCGTTCTGCGCGATGCCGCCGTTGTAGGTGTTGCCGACCGCCTTCGCTGCGGCGCCATTGATCGTTATGACTTCTGCAACGCGCGACAGCTGCGCGGCGAGACCAGGGCACGCGGCATTGTTCACAGTGGGCAAGCTCACCGTGAAGGAATCGCCAGATGTTGTGATCGTGGATGAGGCCACTGTGATCTGCGAGCCGGTCTCGCCCAGATCGTGCTGCACGGTTGCCGAGGCGCCGTTGCCATTCACTGTCAGCGCGGACGACAGGCCACGCGCCGTGTTGGCGAAGATTGCCGTTGCAGCGGCACCGACGCCCAGGTTGTTGTAGGGCGTCACGCCCTGGCCTGCGAAGTTGCCGCGAATCGAGGTGACGGTCTTGTTGATGTCGTTCGCGGTTGGCTCCACCTTGCCGTTGATGATCACGCCGCGGGCGTAGGGCACGGCGAACAGTGCGAGCAGCGCGCCGATTGCGATCACGACGATCAGCTCCACCAGGGTGAAGCCCTTGGCCTTGTTCAGGGACGCGGCACGGGTGCTACGGAGGTTCATTTTTGTCAGTCCTTCGGTTTGAAAGTTGGAATGGGGGTGGTCGAAACTGGTCACTTGGTGCTGTAGTAGGCGGACATGACGCCCTTCATCTCGTAGATGACGCCGAACTGGGTGGCCATGACTCCGACCACGCAGCACACCGCGGAGATCAGCATCACCCAGCGATAGACCGCCATGCGCTTCAGGATCCGCGCGAGCATCGTCTTCTCGACATAGCGCCCGGTCTCCTCGAAGCCCTCGGAGAAGCCACGGGCCTCCTGCATGTCCTGGAGGAAGTAGTACATCTCCATCGAGAGCAGGTTCGTGCGGAACGCCTCAGTGCCGACGGCACCGGTGGCGTCCACGCCTTCGGCGATCTGCTCAACGCGCCAGCGCAGCCAGGGTGAGCGCACGGAGCGGGCGAACGTGCTGAGCGATTCGCTCAGGGTGAACATTGTGTTGCCCCGCTTGCGCGTGAGCGTGGCCATCGTGGCCAGGAAGAGCGCGCCCTTCACGTCTCGCACCACCCGGTACAAGGCCACGTGCTCGTCGAGCCAGTCGCGCAGGCCGCCGGTCAGGTTGTTGAGGGTCCAATGGAGCGTCACGATGACGCAGATCAGCAGCAGCACCCCATACAGGCCATAGCTCTGCACGTTGGCGGCCCAGGCATTGAAGAAGGTGCCCTTGGGGCCCCACTGGTCCAGTGGGATGAACGAGTAGATGTCCTGGAGCTTGTGCGCCGAGAACCACGGGAACACGGTCAGCATTACGAGTGCGATCGTCAGGCCCACCGCCGCGGCTGCCAGCGTGCCCACCGATTCGTTGCGCACCTGGTCGGACAAACGGGCGATACGGGCCACGTCGCGCAATGCCGCCAGCAGAGCGCCGGCGCCCGCGTCCTGCGCCACGTCGATGATGGCCACCTCGTCGTCCGGGAGCGTGCCGCGCCAGGCCGCCGACAGGTTTGCACCGTTGGTGGAATACTCCTCCGCCCAGTAGGCAGAGAGCTTGGCGCGCGCGGTCGACCCGTAACGATCGGCATCCTTCTCGAAGATTCCCAGGAGCTTGATGTCGCCCTTGCCGCCGTCGAGCTTGTCGGCGATGTAGGTGTAGTAGTCCGCACGTTGGCGGCGGAACTTCGCGGCCGCCTGGCGGATGGCGAACGGAACCTTGACGCTCATTTAGACGCCCTCCCGCCCGCCACTGGCGACCGACGCATGAATAGGAACCACCGCGGCTGACGCAGCGCGAGGCAAGGCGTAGCTCTCAGGGACCGGAACCGAACTCGTGTTGCGGCGCGCAGCGACCGCGCGTTCGTGGTCCCGGCGGTTCTCGACGGTCTCGAAGCTCATGAAACGAGGCTCGATCTCACGCGGGTCGATCAGGCCGACGTACTTGCCATCGTCGGTCGTGCCACGGACAGCCTTGTAGATCGCACATTCCATCGTGTTCTTGCCCACAAGGTTCTCGTCATCAAACCGGTTGGACGCCATGGAGCGCCAGTACTTGAAGAGCTTCAGCGCGCCGTCGGGAGCACCGATGTACTCGAGCATCTGCTCGTCCGGCTCGACCATCTCACTGACCACCGTGCGGCCGGAGAACCCGTTCAGCTCGGGCAATTCATCCTTGATGCAGAACTTGCAGCCGCGCGAGTTGCGCATGCGGTAGACGTCGCGGCTGATGCCATAGAGGCGCTCCAGGCGATCGAAATACCGGTTGTGCGCGGCGAGCTGCTCGGGGTTGAGCGTGAATGCGTGGGAGTAGTCGTTGGGCGACAGCGCGCAATGAGGACAGTTGGTGGGCAGCAGGGCCTGGTACACCAGGAGCTTCAGAATTCCCGGGGTGGCCAGCACTTCGCGGTTGATCGCGATGGCGGGCGACGCGAATCGCTCGGCGATGCCGAGGCTGGAGCGGGCGTGGGTCGTCGTGTAGACGCTATGGCCCGACTCGACCACCTGGCGAGCCACCAGGCCCGTTTCGCGGTCGCGGATCTCACCCAGGTACAGCGCATCGAGCGCCGAGCGGTAGAGCGCCCGGGTCGCGGACAGGAAGGACTTGTCGTCGCCGGCCTGCGCCAGGTCGCGCGTGATGGTCTTCTGGTACGCGTTCTTGAGCTCGAGCTCCACCGGATCCTCGAACGACTGGATCTTGATGTCAGTGGGCAGCATGTTGATCATCTGCACCAGCGAGGTCGACTTGCCCGAGCCCACCACGCCGGCGAGCACCACCATGCCGCCTTCGGAATTGATCACCCGGCGGATGATGTCCATCTGGCTCTGCAGGTAGCCAGCTTCGTCAAGAGAACGGATTGCCGCTGACTCGCCCAGGCGCTGGATCCGGGTGGTGACCACCACGCCCTTGTCGATGGCCATGCCGCTCCAGCGCAGGCGCACTCGCGCGCCGTCAGGGATCGCTGCGCTGCGCGGCAGATTGATCTTCACCAGCGCCTGCTGCTCGACCTTCATGTCGAACTGCGGCGACGCTCCGCCGCCCGACTTCTGCCAGGCAATGCCCAGCATGGCGATCACCGTGTCGGTCGGCAGCAGGAAACGCTCCGGACGGATGTAGCGACCGCCGATCTTGAAGCAGATCTGGCTCTTCGCGGCTTCCCGGTCGACGGCGAAGTCGATGTCGTCCGCCTTGTTGGCATAGGCCCAGGACACCACGTCGGTGAACGCCGACATGAGCGCGTTCTTCGTCGGGTCGCGCGAGACGTCTCGCTCGAACTGGAGGCTCGACTGGGTGATATCGCCCTGCGAGAGCGCCATCACGAGACCCGAGCTCGCGAAGTGGCCCTGGATATGGGCATCGACCAAATGGAAGTTGCGCTTGGCGAGCTGGTTGACGACAGCCTCGACTTCCTCGCGCTTGGCCTTTTCCTTGTCCACGAACAGCATAACGACCTTGTCGGTCGCGCGCACCTTCGCGACTGCGATCGATGCATAGAGGTGAGGCGCGAGCTTCACTTCCTCGTTGATCACCTTGTCGAACAGAATCTTGGCCAGGTCGTCAGCCATCGCGATAGGCGTGCGGCTGAACCGAACACCGCCCCAGTTGGACACGTCGGAGCCCTCCGGCGCGGCTGCACCCGCTGCGCCCGCCGGCTGCCCAGGCGACACAACCCGGCGGGGAGCCGTAGCGGCGCTGGCCGGCCGTGCGACGGTACGGGGGCCCGCCGCGGCGCGGACTGCCGGTGCCGCGTTCTTCTTGGATTTTCCGAGTCCGAAGAGCATTAGACGTGGGTCCGATCTTGTTCAGTTGGTTGCAGCAGGCTGCTGCAACCGCCCGTCCTGCACAGGCTCGAGCTGCCGCGGGATGAGCGGTACAGCCGTCTGACCTGCGGCCGCGGGGCCACCCGGAACCAGCTGGATCGTCGGCTGGCTCACCTTGAGCGGAGCAGGGGCACGCGGGACCGTCTCGATCGGCCTGGAGGGCCCGCCGACCGAGCTGAATGGCGTCGGAATAGCTGGAGAAGGCAGGGCTGCGCCGCCGGACCTGGCTGGATCCACGCCCATCCCGAGGTTCGCAAGCGAGAGCGGATTGACGCCGGTCCACTTGCCGGTGGGGCACTGGGCCGCCGCCAAGCCCTTGCGTGACGGCTTCAGCACAACCGCGCGGCCGGTGATCTCGGTGATCACACAGGCACCGACACGCGCTCCCGCCCGCACACGCTCATACGATTCACCGTTGAACCCGATGTTCGCCCGAAGGTCGTTCCCGATCCCGTAGATAGAAGCGACGAAGATGAGTGCTGGCGCCGGACCCGAAGGCGTCGCGGGCTTCGGGGTCTGGATCAAGCCGGACGCCACCGACTGCTCCATCGAGCGAGCGAGCGCTTGCTGGTTCTCGTTCGTGATGAGCGTGTCCACGGTGACCACGCTGTCGCGCATCGCCGCCGATTGGGGCGCCTTGTCGAGAGCTGCCGAGGCGTCGGCCGCGAGGACAACTGGAGAGAACGACAAGCCGGCGAACGCGGTGACAGCCAGCGCTGCGACTTGACGAAGACGGAGATTTTGCATGGGCGAGGTGCTTTGAAAAATTGAGATCCGGAGCTGGTCACTGCTTTGCGTAGATCACGGCCTTGAGGTCCGCAGTCAACGCGGAGGTCTTGATGTCGACCTTTTCACCATCGGCCCGCTTGAAGGACATGCTGAGCTGCTGCCAGTCCGCCTCGACGCCGGCGTCGATGAGAGCGTCGACGCTGCGCAGCGGTGCCTTGAGCGTGAACGTCGCGGCGCGCAGCTGAGGCACGGAGGCGACTATGGGGACTGCGGTGCCATCTTTCCTGCGAGGCGGCGTGATCTCGACTGGCGTGAACGACACCTCCCCGACCTGGCCGAAGGCGGCGCTGAGCTTCTGCAATCGGCTGATGGTCTCCACCATGTGGCTTTCGACCGAGCGCAGCGCTTCGTACCTGAAGGGCTGCGCCGCCTGCGTGACGCTCCAGCTCCCCACGATCGTGTCGAGCCCCCGGTACTGGACCGTCCAGCCCTGGGGCGTGGTGGCCTTCATCTCCCGGTTCAGGCGACCGGTGGGGCTGCGGGTGTAGATTGCAGAGCAGCCCCAGCGCCTATCCCCTTGCGTGCCAGCGCCTGCTGCAGCGGCGACGGGCGGCGCGGCGTTGCAGGTTGCGTTCTGCAGTTCCCACCCGCCCCAAACGAGCGGAACGGTCCCGAGAGACACGCGCACGGCGGCCAGCCCCTGGGGATCGGCCGCCCGATGCGCGTCGGCCCAGGACTTCATCGCGCGCGCCCAGGCTTGCTCCGGCGGCTCTTCGGCCTGTGCATTGAGCCGCGCCAGGCGCTTGCGCTCCTTCTCCTGGTACATGCTCCACCCTTTGTTGCCGAGCGCCAGGAGGAGCGCCACCGCGACAACGCCGATGACCGGCTTCGGGATCTCGCCGCTCTTCTTGGGCAGCGGCTGCAGCACGTCCTCTTCCCCGGCCGCCGCGAGCATCAGGTCCGCAACCGTCAGGCCGCGTGCCTTGTCGCTCAGTTCATGGTCTTCGAGGTTCGTGAAGACCGCGTAGGTGATGTCGTCCTCGAGGCCGCTGTCGATCTCCTTGCGAGCCGCGTCAATGAGCTCCATGTCGTTGTCCGACAGGATGATCCGGTCGATCGACGAGGGCTGGCCGCCACGAATGACCGCGAACCAGTACTCGTTGCTGTCGGGGAACAGCTTCAGCGCGTAGATCGCATCACCCCCGTGCTGGCGCGCGGCGACCCGAGCAGCTGCGAAGACCTTGGTGCCGGACGGCGCAGCGTCAGCGGGCACGAGTCCGTAGCCGAACTGCTGCAACGAGGAGACCAGGTGGGTTGCGCCGCCCGAGCGGGCGATCTTGATGGCATCGGAGCGCGTCGACGAGCGCGAAGCCACTGCGCGCCAGCTCACGCCGAAGGCGATCGCCTTCGGCTCGTTCTCGTCGACCGCAACCACCAGCGGCAAGCGGCCGCCGTCTTGGTTGGATTTCGTCTTCTTCTTGAGAAAGGCCACAGAGGGAGTTCCTGGTTCGCTGAGAGATCTGATCAAGCAGGCATGAGGGCGCTGGGCACCCTGCTCGCTGGCTTCAGACGCCCTCCTCCGCGATCGCGGTGACGAGCAGGACCATCCGGCTCTTGGTGGCACGGCCTTGATCCGAGCCGCCGAGTCCCAGCGGGAAGTTGGCGCCCAAACGACGGTTGGTGACCGAGTTCGAGTTCGACTCGATGCCACCGATCACGACGGTCTGGCCCGAGCGAACCGGCACTTCCTGAATGACGCCTTGACCGTCGATCGTCTTCTGTTGAACCGTCACAGCCGAGTCGCCAGAACCCACGGTGAAAGCCTTCAGGGGCTGCGCGCTGGTGACGTCGAAGCTCACCGACAGGAAGATCGTGCCGTCGGCCTTTGCGGTGGGCACGAGGGTCACGAACGTCCCCACGGTTTCTTCCTTCTGCGTCACCGTCGGGGCTTGGGCGGCCGTGCTGATGATCGAGGAGCTGACGGCGGTCGCTTGCACCTGATCAACGTAGTTGAAGGTCGTTCGGATGGCCTGCGTGACGGGGCGACCCGAAGTGGTCGTGAACGGAAACGAACGGCGATTCACGACGGTGCCGACTTCGTTGAGCGCCTGGACCACTGCGTCGCTGCCCGACAGCTTGCCGGTCGTGCGAGCCCAGCCCGTCGTGCCTACCTGCGTGGCCACCAGCGATGCAGGCGATGCGACCGACACCGCGCTGTTCGCGGCCTTGTAGATCAGGTTCCAGTCCAGGCCATAGTCGTTGTCGTCCTTGGTCGTGACCTCTATCGACTCGATCAGGACGCGCACACGGCGCGACATCAGCTTGTTCTGGTCTTCCACGTACTTGGCCACCCGCGCGAGCGCTTTGGCCGTATCGGTCACGACGAGCGTCTGGCTTTCCTGGCTGATCACCGCCTTGCCGCTCATGGTGAGCAGTGCGTCGATGGTGTCCTTCATGCCGGTGATCAGGTTCTGATCCTTGCTCGTGAAACCCGTCTTGCTCTGGGACTCGAAGACCGTGTTCGAACCGCCATTGCGGCCCAGCGTGGCCGAGGTAGTAGCGATCTGCGGGATCGCCTGCAGGTTGAAGATCCGGGTCTCGACGCGATAGAACTCGGCGCCGGTGGGAACCGGGCGCCATGACACGTCCGCCTGGCGAGCGATGTCGTCGAGCAGCTGCCACAAGGGCACGTTCGACGCCTGGAGCTGAACGCGGGAAGGGCCCAGGATCGGTGCGTCCTTTGCCGCCAGCTTCGCGGCGAACTGGCTTGGCGGGAGTAGCGCATCCGGAGTCGCCGTAATGATCAAGCCCGATGCCTCGGCAACCTGGTTCAGCGCGGTCGGCAGGTCGACAGAGCCGCGCTGGAAGTTCGCCGTGATCGGCACCGAGCGGCGAAGCGCCGAGGGCATCTTCATTTCACGAGCCAACGGTTCCTGGTTGCCTGCAATGAAGGGGCGCGGCACGTCCTGGGCGGCGATTCGCACCTTCTCCGAATCCTTGATCTGGTCGATCAGGGCGTTGCGTGTGGTGGCGATTTCCTTGTCGGCGGCTTGGGCATCGACCCGGACGTGCTCTTGATAAGCGCAACCTGCGAGGACGGCGGCAACCACAGGAAGAATGGCGAGGCGAATGGATTTCATCATCGGTGAGTCCTAAACGAGCGTGGGGCGATTCGGCGGCGGGTCGCCTCGAGTCAATGGGCGGCCATCCGGTCGCAAAGCTCCGCCTTGGGAACGACGCGCAGCACCTTGTTCGAATAGAAGCAAGGCTGAAGTGGCGTATTTGTGAGGTCCGTGCTGGCGAGCAGCGCGCGCACGGCGTCCTTGAAGTCGGTGCCGAGGTCGGCCGAAGAGAGCACCGGCAAATCGAAGGGAACGGTCCAGTGCTCGGCATCGTGGGTCCAGCCAGCACGACCCGACCAGGCGACCAACGCTTCTCGAATGGTCTTGTCGCTGCGCGAGATCGTGAAGTGACGCGCCACAGGTGCAGCCGGCGCGGCAGGTGCGGTTCCTTCACCACCCACGGGCGTTGCCACCGCGCTGCCCTGCACCGCCGCACCGCCCTGCACCGCCGCACCGCCCTGCACCGCCGCACCGGTGGCCGCTGCCGCCGGAGCCACCGGGGCTGGAGCGGGCCGGCTATCCACGAAACCGGCCAAGGCACTCCCGGCTGACGCCCAGAGGACGAGTACGAGGAGGGCTGCGCGGCGAGCGCTGGTGGTTGCCAGCGCCGAGGCGCGTCGGGGTGCGTTCTTGAACATGCTTGAGAAGTAAAGGTCGAGGTAGGTGGTGGTTGGATGGGTGGGCGACGTGTGAGAAATGCGGATCTGGACGCTTGGCTGGGCTGCCGGTCCCCCGATGCGCAACAAGTTTCCTGGAACTACTGCGCTCTTTTGTTTCTTTCCTCGCTAACACGTCTCTACAAACCGAATGCTCAGATTAAAACATGCTGAGACTTTTGGATGCAAGGATACGATCAACTTTGACGATGCAATTTTGCGAATCCGTGCTTGGGGCTAGTTGCAAACACGACCCGAGCGCGCGAACAGGCATCTTTTTGATGCCCGAAGGAAGATCCATGAAAACCAGCTCCATCCGGGACGCCGAGCTCGGCGCGCCGTACATCCCCTCCTCGATCGGTCTTCCGCCCGAGATCGAGGCCCTCGCCTGGCGCAAACGCACGATCCACGTGTTCCGCGACCCGCAGGAGCAGTTCCTGGTGCTGGCCCCGGACCACATCTACAAGCGGTATGGCCACCGCGTCCTGGGGTCGGGGCCAACCGAGGCTCACGCCGCGACGTCGGCCGCGATCGGCCTGGCGTACCACGCCCAGCAGCCGTCGGACTTCTGCCCGAGCCTGCGCGGCTACAGCTTCGAGCCCTCGGCGAGCGCAACGAGTTCGCTCGTCGTGTGGAACTGCGTCGACGCCGACGGCAACGCGAAGGGTCAGGCCAACGGCAAGCGCGAGGCCGCGGAGGACGCGCTATTCGCCTTCCTCGCGGCTCGACCTGTCAGCGAACTCAGCGCAGACGAGTTCGCGAACGTGGCCACATCGGTCCAGGTAAAGGCCGGATTCGGCCGGCGCGACAAGGCGATGCTTCTCGCCGACGACTCGGCTGGGTTCCGCCGCGCGATTGCGCAGATGTACCGTCATGCGCCCGCGATGGTCAATGAGGGCGAGACGCTCCAGGCTTTCCGCGCAAGGGTCCAGTCCAGCCTCCAGGACGGCAAGATCGGCGACAGCCAGGTGCTCTACTTGCCAATCCGAGATGCGAGCGGCGAGTCGCCTGTGGTGTTCCACCTCGTGTTCCACACGGCAAGCGTGTCCTCGGCCTCCGCCATCAGGGGGGTGTACGAGATCGAGCACGCACGCCAACTCGATGAGCTCGATGACGAGCAATCCTTCGCTGAAACTATCGCTCCGCGGTGCTGAAGCGAGGATTGAGCTTCCTCTCCAGGTCCGCACGTGCCGCCTGCTCGGCGCGTGCGATGGATGCCGTGACGATCGCCCGACCCTCGATGTCCCAGGCGGGCAAGCTTTCAAGATATTTCGCTTGCATAAAGGCAGAGGACATCTTCCCCGTGCTGTGCAGCCAAGCCGCAAAGCCAATGTAGTTGCTGATTTCCGCCACGGCCTGAGTCAGCTCTGCGTCGAGCTTCTCGTACTTGTGGTTGATGACTGTGATGAAAGAAGGCGCCAGTAGGGGGCAGCGGTTCATCGAGCCATAGTCATGGAGGATCTGATCCCATTCCCGTAGAACGCCGGGAGATGGTTTACCGGGAACGTGGAAACTGTAGATTGTTGTGATCGGTGTCCCGGTGCGAGGCTTGCCGCGAATCGCTTCCGGACCGAGCAGCTCGACACGATAAACACCCGGCTTCTCGATCAGGGCGAAGCCATTCAGCTTCGGCACGTTGCCGAGAAGGCCCGGCACAGGAATGGCACTTTTGGTCACCAGAGCATGGGCGACCCAAGCATAGTACGTCTCTGCCCCGAGTTGGGCGAGCACAGCCGCAATTCCGCGCGCCTGGCTCATCTTCCAGGCGTGATAGTCAAGGCTGGGGATGAAGTGGACGTCGGGGGTTGGCTTCGCGGTCATGAAACCAGCATACGGGCCGCAATCCCTTTCCGTAAGGGCACCGCGAGGGTCAGCGGCCGGGCAGCTTGTAGTTCTGTCCGAAGTCGCGAACGTCGTCCCAATTGCCAGACACTTTAAGAACCTTCTTCGCCGCAGCCGAGACCTGCTCACGCAATGCTGCATCGCGCACTAGCGGATGAGTCGGGTCCAACCTCTTCAGTTCGCGCAATGCCAAGTACTTCATGGCCAGATTGCCTGCGTTGGACTGCTCCAGGTCGGCAATTAACTTGTTCGCTTTCTGTGCACGTCGTAGCGCGAGTTCAGCGTCGTCGGCCTGCGCCTTCGCGGCTCGGATCTCGCTCCCAATACGAGAGGAATCTGCAAGAAACGCATCAAATTGACTCATCGTCGTCCTTTATTCACTCGCTGACGCCAGGTCTAGCGGTGCTTCCGCCACCTTCCGCTTTCGCCTTCGCGTTGGCCGCCCTCAACTGCTGCGCGCCCTTGGCCACTTCCCCCATCCCCTGCTGACCGAACCGGCCGAACGCCATGAACGTTCCACGGGTCTGCTGGTCCGCGTCCCGGCCGAGCGTAGCGCCAATGGCCTTACCCGCCCATGCTAGCGCCTGATCTGGCAGCAGCACAGACATGTTGCTCAAGGTCGTGACCAAGGTGTGCATCAATACCCAGAAGATCACCAGAAATCCGATGATCGACGCAACACCGGTGACCGAGTTTCCTTGCACGTTGCCCATTACCGAGGGGTAAATCCAGAACAGGAAGCTGCCCATCACGATCATAAGTGCCGCAGCTGCCACGAAGCCCAGGAGCATCAGGAAGGGCCGGAAGAGCATATTAATAATGAATAAGTAGCCAGTTTCCGTGCGCTGGCCCATCCCCTCGCCGTTCGCATCCAAGTGGACGAACGCCCAGATCGGGCCCGCTGCGATCCCCTCGAAGAAGATGGTGAGGTACTGCACCAGGCCACCCCACCAGTTCACGAAGGGCACCATCGGGAGCCACAGGCTCATGACCGCGCCGAGGATGAACATGGCGCCGAGCAAGGTCGGAAGAATGGCCATCAGGGATTCGAACGCGGAGACCAGGCCGCTCATCGGCGTGAACTTCGCCACTTTGCTGAGCACCGTTCCAGCAACCGACTTCGCGGTCGACATCACGCCGCCGCTCTTGCCATCGTCCTCATCGTCGGTTGGCCTGTATTGCTTCACGTAGGAGTAGATGACGAATCCCGACTCTGCCGCGACCATGAGGTAGTCCCCCATGTTCTTCATGGCGATGATGGGATCAATCAGACGCAGGCCGGAGGCACTTGAGGCGGTCGCTCCGCCGGCGCCCGAGGTCGAAAGGTCGATCAGCTTCATCGCGAACGACTGGCCGAAGCTGCAATTGCCGGTCGGGGTGGTCGTTGCATCTGCCAACGAGCTCGACAGAAGCGCGCAGAGCGCTTGTGGGCCCGAAGAGTTGCCCTTTGCCTGGGCGTTCTCCGGCGCGCTCTCCGCCTTCTCGGTGGAAGCAATCAGGCCGTTCAGGGCCTCGTTGAGCTTCGTGTTGTTCCCGGTAGAGTTGACGAGCATCGGGAAGGCACGGAAGTTGACGCTCTGGGCCGCCTGCGCCATCGCAGCGTTGACCTCGGCCAGCGTCGCGTACCAGGCGCCGGCACCAAACCAGCCATACTTCCTCATCGACTCGATCGCCGACGAATTCAGCGCCTGGGATTGCTGCTGCTGGTTGCCGGCCGCTGCCTGAATTCCAGCGTAATAGTTCGCCGCAATCCCCTCGAGCTGCAGCCTTGGCAAAGTAGCCGTGGGGCCGCCGTTCTGGCTCGCTACGAAGTTCGCATACCAGTTGCTCGCAAGGCTCTCGACTTGTGACGCATAGCTTGAGAAGTTGGATGCCGCCCGCTGCTGCATGGCCTGTGCAATCCCGTCATAGTTGACCGACGCCACCCGGTAGCCTCCGATGGAGCTTGCGCTGCGGCCTTCCGAAGTGACGTTCGTTGCATCTACACCTACACCACCGCAGTAGGTGGGTGAGCCGGGCTTCCCATAGCTCACGGCGGCCATGCTCCCGCTTGCCCCATTGATTCGCGAGACTCGCTCTGCCGTCATGTTCAGGCCCTCGCGTTCGTGAGCCTCGACGTAGGCGTTCTGGGCCAGCATGCACACGTGCGATCGGAACAGATCGAAGGTCGCCTGTTCCAGTGAAGCTGCGCCCTGCCCCTTCGGGGTGACGAACGACGGGGCCACCACCGTGGTCAGGTTGTTCGTCCCGTCGATCATCGCGTTGTAGCCGAGATTCGCCGCGCCGATGCCGAGCGTCGTCGCAAACACCAGCACGGCCTGCGAGAGCGAGAATCCTCCGAACGCGGGGATCAGGCTGGCCACGCCGGTGACCATCCGGATCGGGAGCCACACCTGTGAGAGCTTCTTGCCCATGAGCTGACCTTCGTGAGCGGTCTGGACGATGGCCACCCCGATCCCATACGTCGCCCAGATCGTGCCAGCCACCAGGATAAAGGTGTTGAACACCAGGAACATGCTGCCCAGCAGCGTCGACGCGGTGCCGATCGCCGAGAACGGGTTCGTGAAGAATGTGCCCAGCAATGCGGTGAACGCCTGGGTGGACATGTCCGAGGACTTGGTCGCATCGATGTACGGCTGCGTGAGCTGAGTCGTGCCGGCGCTCTGCGCCGAGGCCACGCCCGCCATGAGCATCAACGCCAGCGCGGCGAACAGGCCCCAGGCGATGTGCACCACGGAACGGCCCCGCGAGCGCGAGGTTGGGCACGGCGCGCCTGAGGCGGAGCCGGCAGAGTGTGTCGTTGCAGCGTGGGCGAAACGCATGGGAAATCCTGACCTGAACCTTTGCTTGCGACAACCCCAGAGCAACGAGATGCCGCTCGACGTGGCCGCGAATACCGTCGTTTTAGTCCGCGCTTTGGTATTGCTACGGACGTACGACCCCTGCGCCGATGGTATCAGTGAGCGCCACTGCCGCCGGAGATTTTTGGAGAACCGTGCAGGTGCTACGCAACAACGCCCCGTCCGAGCGAGTCGGAGGGCGACGTTGAAGGCTGGAAGATGGGTGCGGCGCGGGCCGAGGCTCCGCGCCTGCGGGAGCCAGTTAGCCGATACGTTCGCCGTGGTTGGCGGCGCCAGCCCGCGCTTCGTAGGTCGCGAGCGCCTGGCTGTTGAACGGCCGGCCGGCCTTCTGCGCGGTGCGAATGGCGCTCTCGTGGGCGAGCGCCACTAGATGATTCGAATCGACGGTTCGCAGGCGCTGCTCATCGGCAAACAGCACCATGCACACGCTTCCCAGGCGGGCAAACCAGTGCAGACCCGGCTTGGTGCAGACGCCCGCCAACTGCGCCTCTTCGATCAGCGCACGCGCAGCGGTGTTCAGGTAGACATCGATCATCGTCGGCGAACTCAGCTCGACATGGCCCAGGTTCTCGACGTGAGCCAAGAGGCAGTCGCGAAGCCGCTCCAGATCGCTTTCCGCGAGCGAGACATGCCGCACCGGTGGGGCACCCAGGCGACGTTCTTCCTTGGCCCTGGCCGCCAGGACCAGCGTCTGTTCCAGCGCCTCTTCGGCGCTCATCATTGCGAAATCCAACATCGTCTTGTCTTAGAGCGTGATCTTGATCGTTGCGTCCTGTCGCACGGAAGCCTCCACGACCCGCTTCGCTTCCGGGCGGAACGTGATGACGTTGAGGCGGGCCGCCACAGCATCGCGCTTGTCGTTCTTCTCGGCGACGCGCACCACCGCCTGGTGGACGAAACCCTTTACGTAGGGGCGCTCACGCATGAATCGCCAGACGGCAGACGGGAATTGGATCAGCAGCTGCTGCAGGCTGAACGTGGACACCACGTTGTAGTCCTTTTTGGTGATCCGACCCTCCAGATACGACAGGACGATTTCCTTGAGCTCCTGCTCGTAGTCAGCACGAAGCCGGGTCGAGGTGAGGAGACCCGAGTTGCGCACCGACTGTTCGGTCACCGAGGTCGTCGAGTCCTTGAGGTTGTCGAAGGCCATCCAGAGTTCAACCTCGTACAGGAGCTTGCCTTCGTCGATCGAGGCCTTCGAGAAATAGATGCCCGCATCAGAAATCGAACGGGTACCGTGGACAGCCCAGACGAGATCGTCGGGCAGGTCCCGCGGATTCGTCCCCTCCAGTCCCACGAGCGTTTCGCGGAAGTTGATGACCGATGGACGGCGGTCGGCCAGCAGGAACGAACGAAAGAACGTCGCTCCGTTGGGACGACCAATGCGCTTTTCGTCTCGCGGCGGAAGAACAACAGGTTGCTTCATTTCAGGCGATCAGAGGGTAAGTGAGCGGATGGGCAGTGGCATCGCCGAGCCGCGGCGAGCGGCGCTACGACCCGATGCGCGGCCGCGCTTGCTGCGCGGTGCACCCGGAATGGGAGCCGGACCACGCGTCTCGAAGTCTCCACCACGAACACGGTGCACGACGGTCGATACACGTTCGAGCGCCTCCAGGGGGTTTGGCATTGACATGATCTTGCGCAGGAGCAGATCGATCACCAGCCGCGCGCCGCTTCCTTCGGATTTCTCCATCCAGCGGTAGGCGGTCGAAGAAGAGCGATCGAGCGCGGATGTGAAGCGCTTCGAGTACTGCATCTCGACGTGGTGACGATCCTCGGCGTCCCCCGCTATGGAGACCTGGTCAATCAGTGGGCCGTACAACAACCTGAACACCTCGTCGGCCTCGTACTTGCGCCAGGGCGCTGGTGAAGGACTTTCGTCGTAAAGCCGACAGAGCATCTCAACGTCGAAAGGGATGACCTTGCTCGATCGCAGCAGCTTGGCGAAGGCGAAGCGATTCTGCAGGCCAAGCGCCGAGGCGAACTCGGAAGCATTGAGATCGAAACGCTTGCACAGCGTGTCCACGTCACGTCCCGTGAGGGGGCGCTCCGACCAGGGCTTGAGAAGTTCGGAGTGGTCGATCTCCATGTCCTTCTTGATCGTGGGCACCCCAGGGCGCCCGAGTTTGCGCGCGAGCTTCTTCGCTGCTTTCGCTTCCTTGCGCGCCAGGCGCTCGGCGAGCTTGGCGGCTTCGCGCTGCTTTTGCCGCTCCTCACGCGCGGCCAGGCGCTCCTTCTTCGCCAGCTCTATCTGGAGGAGGCGCTTGGCGCTGCGCTCGGCCCGCTCGATCTCCTTCTTCTCGCGTCGCTCCTGGCGCGCCAGCAGCTGCTTCTGCGAGGGAACGCGAGGCTTGCTCACGCGCTTCTTGGCCGCAGCCGTCGCGACAGGCTTTCTCGCCGCGGGAGATTTGGCCACGGCCTTGGCCGAGATCTTTCTAGCCGCGGGGGCGGCTTTCGTGTTCGTGCTCATTGTCATTCGATACGTTTGAAATCAGTGCTGCCTTCAGGCTGGCCACCCGTTCCGGGCTCGGTTCTGCGGGCTCAATGTCCAGTTCCGGATCGACATCGAGCGCGAGCTCTTGGCGCTCCGCTGGAGTCAGGGCCGGAGGCTCTCGATCGGCCGGCAGAGAGATCCTGCCCCTCCAGTCCGGCAGGGCCTCCTCGACCTTCGTGCGAGTCGCGATGTCTGTGACGTCCAGGCGCGCACGCAGCAGCGAAGTTTCGATAGCCTCTTGGAGCGCTGCGGCTCTCTGCTCGCAATTCACCCGTTTAGCGTGCAGTCGCCGGATCTCGGCACCCTGCAGGCCCCCAAGCTCGTTGCTCGCCAGCACCTCCGCCAACAACTGGACGGCCGGCGTGTTGCCCAAGGCGGCCAGCGCCACCAGCTGCGTGTTGATCTGTTCGTCCAGCGCGAGCGCTTGTGCTTGGGCTTGCGCCATGTCGGATACGCACTGTCCAAGTAGGCTGATGGCAGCAGCAAGAGGCATCTTGCTCATATCGACGCCATCCAGGTCCGGGTACATCTCGTGCATTCGCTCCATGGCACCCACGACCGTCTCTTCACCGAGCGGAAGATCGCCCCCGAGCTTGTTCCCTGCGAATCCCGCGGGGAACGCGAACTTCACCGGCCTTTTCAGACCAGGGACAGGTAAATCGACACCCCCGTCCCGCCCGACATAATCGTCGGGGACGGCACTACTTTCCTCCGGAGGAGCCCCACTGCTCGCCGTCGACTCTTGGGTCCCCTTGGCCTCGCCCTGTGCCTTGCCATCGAGCGCGTTGTCAGCCGGACCATCGGTCAGCCGATTGATATCTTCGGAACTGCCGGGGCCGGCTTGCTGCGTCGACTCACCGTCGACCGGAGCACCAGTTCCGCTTTTCGGACCTGCGCGAAACGGCCGGGTGATCCAGCGGAAGAAATTGAGCAGCATCTGCACCAGGCCCCAAACGGCGGCCTTGGATCCCGTCCACAGCCGCTCGGCGGTTTCCCGGATGAGACGCGCGGCGTCTTCCAACTTAAGCGAATTTTCTTTGGGCGCTGCGCCATGGACCAAGCCAGACGCCTCCATGCGCTCGTCACTGCCCGCCGCCGCGGCGATCGGAGTGGTTACAAAGGAAGTTGAGTCGTTTGTGAGGACGGTCATGGCGTAGTGCAGTTTCTCGGGTCAAAAGCATCGATCGGTCGTCCGATCCGTTCGATTCAATTTTCCACGGAATAGCTGCTGCACAAACGTTTATATCAGTCCGGCAGACCGTAACCAGTAGGTGTCCGCCCCTTTTTTTCAGGAAACCACATGCTAAGCGCAAAAAACTCGGCCTACATGCCACCACCAAGACTCGCCAGGAACTCGTCGACGCTCTGTTCCTTGCCGTCCGGCAGATCGTCGTCTTCCACCGGCGTCACCTGAGCAGCCACGATCCGCTCCGTGATCTGCGCGGCTGCCAGCGGGTCTGGCCCGCCCAACGCCGCCTCCACTGAAACCACCAACTCACGGGTCCGATCATCGAATCCGATCGCGTCCGGGCCCACCTTCTTGAGCGTTGTCTCAGCACCAGCGAGCGCGTTCGTCACCCACCCCGGGTTCTGTCCGAGCGTCGCGGACGCTGTCACCTTTGGTACTACTGATGTCGCCGCCGCATTATCTGTGGGAACCGCGTCTTTTCCGGCCGCGCCCCGATTATTATGTTCGTATACCACGTCTCCTGTGGAGAGGAGCGCGGCGATAGTCGCTTTCACAGCCGACGACAGGATGTCCGGCGCAAAGATGTCCGATGCAGCCACGAGTGGCTCGCCCGCGATGCCCTGAACTGCATCCGTAGCCGCCGGAGCACCGCCCTGCCCGTCCAGGTCGGCAAAGAGGGCCGCAGGGTCGCTGGGAGCCGTCGTCGGCGCGACCAGGGGCCGGGCCGGCTCGGCAGTGCCGGCGCCTAGCGCCCCGTCGATGAAAGCGTCTACGTCAATGGCACCAGGCCGCGCGGCTGCCGGCGCCGCAACAGGTGCAGGTCTTGGCGCGGCAGGTTTCACAGGCGCGACCGGCAACGCCGGCGGCGCGCGGCGCGTGGGCGAGGTGACCTCCTCCACGGGCCTGCGCTCAAAGATCGCATCGTCGAGGTAGGCGAACGGATCGTCGCTCACCTCCGGCGCGAGCGGCGACGCAGTCGCTTCAACGCCGTCCTGCCTTTGAGCTTCCGCGGCCGGTGCGCCGGCCGGCCTGGTGAACGATGCAAACTCGCCCGATGACGGCAGGCCCACGCTCTCTTCCGGATCCCCGGCGCCAGCCGCCGCTCCAGCACCTGGCTGGGCCGTGTTGCCAACGGCGGCGTCCGTGAGCGGACGGTCCCCGCCGCCGAGCGAACCAGCTGCGCCGGTCGCGGCAACCTTGATCAGGCCCAGATCCTCCGCAGCTCGGCGAGCCGCCACGTAGAGGGCTGCGCCTCGCTCGGCGCCGGTGATGCTGGCGGGGAGGCCCTGCGCGACCATCGAGACCCGCCCGATCAGCATGTCGTCCTCGACCTGCAGGTTGGGGCTTGTCTTGTAGGTGAGCATGTCGATGAGCTTCAGGCCCTTGGAGACCTTGTCCTCGAGCGCGTCCGCCTTGATCGCATTCGCCTCGACCTCCGCCATCGAGACGGGCCGCACCTGAAGGAACCGGTTCAGCCGGAACGTCTTCATCTTGTACTTGTCGAGGTAGTCGCCAACGTAGAAGCCAGCGATGCCGAAGGTCTTGCCGCGCGTGTTGATCAGGCCCTGGCCGGTCTTCATGCTCTGCATGTCGTCGATCGTGACGCGTTCGACGGTCTCCACCGACAGCGCCATGTCGCGACGGAATCCGCCGGCGTTGAGCGCGTACTGGTTGTAGACCGCAACACGCGCCTTGCCCACGTAGTCCGAGATCAGCTTCTGCGTCTTCTGCGCATCGTCGATCCGCATGAAGTACTTGGCGACAGCGTTGGCGAGCATCGCACCCGCTTCGGAGGCCCGGCTCCCCTCGGTCAGCTTTTCGATGTCCTGGGCCGCGGCGATCATGCTCATGCCCAGGCTGCGAGCCTGGGCGAACATCACGGCGATGCCGTCCGAGAAATAGTAGCCCAGCTCGTCCAGGGCCACGAGGAAGGGATAGTTCGCCTCCGTCGCCTTCGAATCGAGCACCATCGAGCGATCGCCTTCAATGTCCGCGCCCAGGTTGCGGCCCATCATCACGCGCAGGCACGCGATCGCCAGTTTGCCCAGGTTCTCCGCTTCCGACGCGGACTTCTCGAGCGACGGGATCATCATGACCAGCACGCGGTTGTTCAGCGCCACGTCGACCATGTCGATCTCGGAATATTTCGCGCGGAAGATGTGGCCATAAGTCTTGTCCAGCAGGTTCAGCGCCGGCATGAGCTGGCCGATGCGGTAGCCGTGCTGGTCGTAGGTGGCCTGGTCCTGCTCGGTCTTCTGGGCAGGCTTGCCCGCGGCCGCCGCCGGCGCGCCGCGGCCGCCCAGGCCTCGATCGGTCGGCAGGCCCGTGCGGCTCGCCGAGTTCGGGTCGGGCGGCAGGTTGTACTTGGCGATCACGCGATCGACCATGAAACCGGGGCAGCCGCCCGACTCGCAGTAGCTCTTGATACCAACGAAACCGTAGGACCACTCGCCTTTTTCGATGTACTCGCGATAGCCTTCGGCATAGAGCTCCTCGACCTTCGGCAGGCCCATGTAGTCGATGTACGCGCCCACCGAGATCTCGAAGCCCTGCGTGTCGCGCTTGTAGCAAAGCGCCGCCACCAGGGAGCGCCAGAAGTTCAGGGCCTTCTCCTGCCAGCTCTTGCCGTCGCCTTCTGCTTTCGGCAGCAGGTTGGCGCCCATCTGGATCTGAGTGTCCGCGTCCGAGTCCGAGAACGTGTTGATCATGTTCGTGCGCCGGCGGCGCGACGCGCGGATCTTCTCGGGTGAACTGCCGCCGATCAGGAAGTTGAGCGCCAGGAAGTCGTCATCCGCACCGAGCATCCGGCACATGGCCATCAAGTCCAGCGGCATCTTGTTGTCCGCCTTGCCGTCGGCCAGGAAGAAGCCCGAGCCCCAGCACAGCGCGTTGTAGAACATGCCCTTGAGGGTTTCGGACTTCCCGGAACCAGTGGAGCCCAGGATCAAGAAGTGGGTGCGCAGGTCCGAGTCGGCCATCCACACTTCGCGGAAGTTCTCGTACGGATTGGTCGAGCGCACGTGTCCCACGTACATGATGCCGTCGCCTTCCTTGCCCTTCTCGTCCACGCCGTCCGGCGGGTAACGAAGCGGCAGGATCACGCGATAGCTCAGGTGCGTGAAGAACAGGAACAGGAAGGCCACCACCCACACGGGAAAGAGCGGTTTGATCGCGAACATCGCCAACACCACCGCCACGACGTTGACGGCGAGGAACGAGGGCTTCGAGAGCTTCTCAGCGTACTTGTCGCCCCAGCCTCGCGTATCGGCGATGTTGCGTGAGAGCTTTACTTCCTGGTGCTGTTCGATGAGAGCCATGATGATCCGGTGCAGCGCTGGCGCTGGACATTTGAAAGTGAAGGCCCTGCCGCCGGGCGATCAGGACTTGACGCCGGCGCCAGCAGGATCTGCCGCCCCGGCTGCATGCGCGGCTGCATCGGCCGCCGCGAACTCGAACCCCGCCACCTGGAGGCCGAGCACGGAACGGGGCGTCTCCTGCAGCATCTTGGTGATCTGCAGCGCGACACCCAGCGGGCCGACCATGCCCACGCGCACCATCGCAGCCGACTGCTCATCGCTGCCTTCGAGCACGTCGGAGGCAATCCTGCAAAGCACGTCGTTCGCAGCCTCCAGCTCCTTCACGTCCGAGCCTGGCCCTGGGCTCTGCCTGTAAAGCGGTCGCGCGATCCAGTCGCGCGTGCGATCCAGAAGCGCACTGGCCTGGAGGATGCCGGCCCGGTGCGCCTTCTCAACGTCCACGATGGCTGCCATCACTGCGCCCATCACCCCGCGCACGAACTGTTCGCGCATCACGTTGTTGGTCGCCGTCAACGTGGATACCGGGGACACTGCGTTGTCCGGTGCCGCGATCTCCACGAGAAGTGCCGAGATCGCCAGCGTCTCGCGCGATGCCAGCACCTCGAGCACGCGCTCCACACGCCGGGGATTCACCTTGGGCAGCAGCGCGCCGCTCGACCAGGCCTTCGCGGCGGCGCGCAGCCCGTCATCAAAGGCGGTGACGCAATCCGCGACCGCTGGCGAGGGATCAGCGTGCACCTCTTGAGGGGCAGGGCCCGGCTCAGGAGGCTGGCGGTTCAGCAGGCCGCGCACGCTCGCGAACAGGCCACTGAGGGGAAAAGCTTTCATGCGGATCAGCGCGCAGCGCCGTCCTTCAGGCCACCGTTCTCAGCGAGCCACTTGTTGATGTCGTCGAGCGACCCAGAGCCAGCGATCACCTTGCCGGTCGCCGACACCAGGGTCGGGGTACCGGTGAAGTTCAGCGCGACGAAGGCGCCGTTTGCCTTCATGGCCTTGTCCGCCGCGCCGGCGCAGGTGCCGTCGCTCACCGCGTCGCCCGTGGGCGCATAGCCACCGACTGCCGCAGACCAGGCCGAAACCGTGTCCTTCGCGCACAGCACGTTCTTGACCAGCTCCTCCGAACCAACCTTGAAGGAAACCGGCACGATGACGGGCACGAACCGCGGGTCAATCTGCGACAGCTTCGGCTCCAGGTCCTTGCAGGAAGGGCAGTTCGGGTCGCTGAAGATCACGAAAGGCTGGCCGGACGGACGCATCTGTATGCCCATCTCGCGCGTCGCGTTGGCCACGACCTGCATCTCGGTCGCCGAAAGGCTGTCGGAGAGCGTGCGGTCGCGCAGCTCCGGAGGGACTTCATGGTTCTCTGCGACAGGATCGCCCTTTGGCGCAGTCACACCGTAGTGCGAGCCCGGCGGCAGGCTGCCGAGACCGCGAGCCCGCCACTGAGAGAACATGGTCACCAGCAGCACAAGTCCCATGAACATCAGGAACCAGCGCACGAACCGCAGTGTCGTTTGCCCGAGAGCGCGAGGCGTGTTGACCTGCGCGGCCAGGCGCTTGCCCGCGGCGCTGAGGATGCTCGTCCCTGCCGCACCGGCGCCCCTGGCCGCACCGGCCGCGCCAGCGTTCGGACGGGCGAACTGCTCGACGATCTGGCGGTAGGCCGGCAGGTCCTGAAGCCTACCCGGCAACTGGTGGACCAGCGAAGACCAGAGGGTCGACTCGTTGAAGCGCAGCTCGAGCTCGGACTTCTGGCCATTCCACCAGATCTTCCAAACTTCGCCCGGACGAACTGCCGTCCAGATCGGCACGTTCTCGGTACGCGCCGGATCTGCGTCGCCCGTATAGACGAAGTTGAAGGGGGTGCCGACTAGCGACAGTGTCGGTACCGGCTTTGCCACGCTTGGCTGGGGGTTGTGATCGTTCATTCTTTGCTTGTGTTCGGATTCAGAAATCGAGGCCACCAGAAGCTGCGCCAGCACCGCCAGCTGCGCCTGTTCGGCCGGCAGCCGCGGCCAGCGCCGCGAAGTCGGCCATCGACTCGCCCGTACCCATCAGGGACTCGGCGCCGTCGCGAGACTTGGCGTTGAAGCGGCGGGCAGACTCCTCGCGCTCGCGACGGGCCTCGTCGTCAAACCGGCTATCGGCGTTCGCAGACGTCAGCGCTTCTGCCGGCGGCAACGGGGGCGCTTGCAACTTCACGTTGTTCGCACGGCGCCACACCTGGCCCTCGGCCCACCACTTGTCCTCGTCGTCGTCGGTGCCGTTGACGTGATGATTCCAGGCCTCGACCATCGCCTCTTCGGCCGGCTGCACGACGATCTGCGGGTAGCCCTGGGGACTGATCGGCACGAGCCCGGCCTTGGCGGCTTTGCGTTCGAAGTCGAACTGGCACCACACCGCTGCCGATTCCGTGTGAGGCACCTTGCGCAGCACCGTGTTCAGCACGTAGAACAGGATGCGGTCCTGCGGCTTGAGCCAGATCCACTGCCGGTGCGTGACCTTCCCCTGGCGCTTGGCCATGAAGAACAGCGCATACAGGTAGGTGTACTCCCAATGGTGCACAGCGAAGAGATTCGCCGCCTTCTCGTGGGTGCGGTACTTGTCGAAGATCCACTGCGCAACGGTCAGATTGGGCAAACCCTCCGGGTGGGCCGTGCACGAGTAGTTGAGTTCGTTCATCGCGCGCTCGTAGTCCTCCTTGCCCTCCTTGCCGCCGAAGGCGTGCGCCACCAGCAGCGCGTACATGACCTTGCCCGTCGCGCTCATGCGATCGGGGTAGACCACCTTGATGCCACGGTCGTGCATGACCGAGACCAGCTGGACGCCCAGCATGTGGCTCTTGAGGCGGTTGGTGCCCTTCATGAGCCTCGGCTCGCCCTGGAAGTACAGGCGGATCTGGTCGAGGTTGACCTTGTTGTCCGTGAGCATGGGCTTGCCGTTGATCTTGTGCTTCATGAGCACCTCCTCTGGCCAGATCTGGCGGCGCCATTTCGGCAATTGGTCAAGGATCAGCTGCGAGCCCAGGTGCATGACCGGCACGACGCCAGAGAAGCGCCGGGACAGGATCTGCGTGAGTGACTCGGGCGTCGGCTTGCGCGCCAGCTTGTTCGCCTTGCGCGTAAAGGTCCAAGCGACCAGGCCGCCCATGACAATCGCCATCAGAGTCACCAGCGGCAGCAGCGCCATGTCGACGAAACGCAGGAAGTCGAAGATCGAAACGTCCTTCGGCCGGGCGCGGAACGCGTCGTGCAGGTAGCTGATGCGTCCCCACGTCAAACCGCCGCCCGGTACCAGGCTATAGAGCCGCGCGACCGCCTTGAAGAAAGGCGTCGAGTAGTAGACGATCCGGTTGGAGCCGGTGAACCAGAGCGCAGCGCCGAGGATCACGACGACCAGCCCCATGCCCAGCACCATCTGGATGGCTTGGCTCTCCGCGCTGGCCGCGTTCGACGTAGCGCTGTTCCCCTTCGCCATCAGAACGCTCCTCGCTGCAAGATCCCGAGGTGCGCATCCCACACCCGGGCGATGTACTTCTGCTGCAGCTCGGTCGAGTTGGGCGAGTGGTACCGCGCGGCGGCGCACCACAGATTGCCCTTGCACTGCTCGGCGAGCGATTCCTTGCGCAGGATGTACGACTGGGCCATCAAGGCCTGGCAGTTGTCATTGAGCAGGCGCTCGGGCGCGATGCCGTAGTTCTTCATCAGATGCGGCGCCCACCACTTCGTGTTGATCTGCGCGATGCCCAGGTCGCATCCGCCGCCGGCGTTATTGCAGTTCACGGCCTGCTTGCCGCGCGACTCCCATTTCACGATGGCCAGCAGCAGCATGGCAGGCACGTCGTATCGATTCGCAGCCGCCTGCACGCAGTTCGCAGGCAGTTGCTCCGGAAGTGCCACCTTGACCTGACTGGTCTGGGCGGGCTGACCCATGCCGAGCGATCCGGCCAGGACGGTGATCAGCAGAAAATCCATCGGAAGAATTTCGGCTGGACGATGAACGTCTTGAAGTTGATGAGCGAGCGGCGGGTGTACTGGTACTCGATGAGCGCCCAGCGGAAGGTGGTCGCGGCGCCGACCGCAAGAACGGTCAGGCTCGTCGGGATCAGCAGGAAGGCGATCCACATCGGCACGTTGAAAATCATGAAGCAGACCAGCGCGAAGGAGAGGATCGTCATCATGATCGAGCCGTGCTTGGCCCTGCGCGCCGCTCTGATCTGGCTCCCGTGGTGGGCGGGACTCCAATCCATCACGCGGTACAGGAATTCGAAACGTTCAGACGGATCGGCAGGGAGGTAGTGCTCGGTGCCGTCCTTCAGGATCACGGTTTTGACCGGAAGCTTCGATTCGTTGAGCAGGCGCTGGCGCGTCTCGCGCGCCGCTTGCCATGCTTCGCTCAGGTTCTGCTTCGATCGGCCGAACTGGCCGACCGCCAGGCCCACGCCCTTGGGGACCAGCGCACTGTTCGCAACCTTTGCGACGCGACGCAGCTTCGGGTCAGCCATTGTCAGCTTCCGTTGGACGACGTGGAACCGCTCTGGTTGTCCAGCTCGAGTGCGAGCCGGAAGCGCTCAAGAGGGCCTGGCTGATACAGCGAGTTGTATCCCACGGCACGCGTCATCGCGGTCGCGTATCGCGTCACCTTAGGCATGAGGGCTCCGACGCTTGCAGCGTTCTCGGCGAACCACTTGACGACCACCCGGAGGTGCTCGCCGTGAAGCTTTGATACGAGCTGCCGGTCCACTTCGCCGGCATGCCGCGCAATCACGATCGAGGGCGTCAAATCCAGCCATCGCAGGAGCTTCTCGGCGCATTCCCTTTGCTGCTCGGAGGAAAGCGGCCCGCGCTGGCGGGTGACGTCGTCGCCAAAGACGACCTTCGCCAGCTTGCTGTCGAAAGTGCCCTTGGGCATGCTGGAGAGACTGGGGGTCATCGGCGGGAGCGTTGAATCTATGGAGGTCGCGATCGCTGGGGACAGCCGGACCCTCACGCACGAAGTGGCGAGGGTTCGGCACTTCGCGGCGTCAGGCCGCGTAAGCCCGAATCGACTCGTCCGAATCGTTCGAATCGTTCGACTCGTCGGCTTCTTCGCTTCCGGAATCGGCGACCGGGGGAACGAGGGCGAAGGGGACGCGAGGAGAGGCGGGAGGTGCCACCGGAGCGCCCACGGGAGCTTCTGCAACCACAGCGGCGGGCGCGACAGCGACTTCGGGCTGCGCTGCCGCGGGAGCCAGCTCGTCATTGATCGCCGGGACGTAAGCAGCAGCTGCCGCGTAGCCGGCCTGGGGAGCGCTGGCGCGGACAGGCGCATTGGAGGAGCGTGCAGCGTTGCGTGCGTGCTCGATGGCGGCGCGACGTTCCTTCGCCCGATCGAGCTCCTTGCTCAGGAGCGACACGATGCGCTCGGTGACCTCGCCGGCGGCGAGCATGCCCATCTGGGCGCTCATGAAGCCGCCCCGTTCGTAATTCATGCAGCCGGCGGCCACGGTCACTTCGCTTGCGGTGATGCGTGACGTGCCGTGCACCACCAGATTCGCAGACAGGATCTCGCCTTCAGGGGCGTCGACGACTCCGTGGACCTCCAGGTGCGAAGCGAAGATGGAGCCGAGCACGATGCCCGATGGGGCAACCACGACCTTGCCGCCGTGGAAGACATTGCCCACCACGCAACCTTCAATGTGCAGGTCCTGGCCCTCGCTGATGCTGAGGTCCCCGATGAAGTTGGACTGGACACCGATCACTGTCGGGGCGGACGCGGTCTTCGCAAGGTATGCGGGAATCTCTGCCCGCTCGCTCGCGGCGGCGGAAACGTTGCTGATGCTGCTCATACTCTCAAACCCTCGTTGAACTATTTAACCGTACTATGATATCGGCACGAACTTCTCAAGGTCAATGACAGCGGTGTCGGTCGCAGCGCAAATGCGGCGCAATCGACACGACGCGCCTCCTGAGTAGCTAAAAAGATGTCCATTGCCAGCCATGCCCTCTTGATCGGAACCACCTTGCATCCCCTGGCCGGGGATGACGCGATCGCTGCCGCCGTCACCCTCATCCGGGATCTCGGCGGCGAGGACGTGGTCGACGGCGGCAGATTGATCGCACTGAAGGAATCGCGCGAGGAGGTCGGCGACCTGACCGAAGAGTTCGCCTACGCGCTGAGCCACACCTCGAAGAGCTACGCCTACTAGGCCCACCCGCCCTTCACACGAGCTTTGTCCCCATGGACTCCCAGACAACGCCTTCCCGCCGCCCTTCCCTCATGGAGGCGCTCGGCCTCGCCCGCGCGAATGCAACCGGGGCAGCGGCTTCCGGCAGCGGGGTTGGGTCGGCCTCGACTTCGGCCTCGGGCTCGGGGACCGGCGTCGGCGCGGGGGACGCTGGCGAGGATGCGGCCGCGGGCCTCGGCGTCGACGAGGTCGATCCCCAGTCGGGCACCGTAGCGGGTACGGGTGCCGGCCGGGATGGCAGCAGGCACACGAACATGCAGCACCTGCCCGGCAACGCCCTCAACATGGTAGAGATGTTCCAGCTGCGCGAGCGCAATCACATCCTCGCTCAAAAGTCAGCCCGGCGATCAGGCGACCGTCGAAGCGTTCAGCTGGATGCAGTCGGGCTCGAGCTGTTCCGGGAGATCCAGCGCGAGGTCGAGCGCGCCCATTTCAGCCAAGCCGCCACGTCCACGCGGGGTAGGCCGACGGACGCTTCCGCGGAACGGTTCACCGGCATGATGCCCGACAGCATCAAGCCACGCAGGGACGAGCCACGGCTCAACCTCCGGCACGAAGAAGCTCCCCTGACCGATCAGGAGGCCCCTCCACTTGATTCCGACCCGGATCGGCCCATGGCCAGCGCGGCGCGGGAGCACGCGGCGTTTCAGCGCCAAGTGCTGCTTGACCGATGCGCGGACGCGCACGCCATGGCCCTCTCCGACCTGGCCGAGCTGAACCAGGCCGAAGGTCGCACCGACGAACTGCGTGCGCGCCAGGCGCAGCGCCGCCACGACGAATCGCCACAGCAGGACAGCGCGGACGAGTTGCGCGCGGACGGCGCAGAGCAGTTCGAGGCCGTCGCGCGCCAGCGGTTCGCCGCCTCCAACGCCAAGGCGGTGCAGCTGGCCAGCGCCGTACAGGGCCGGCGGATCGGCCTGAACAGGATGCTCCGGGACAAGGCTCCCGGTGCACCCCGGTAAACAGGAGACCAGGCCTTGGGAACGCAACGCTCAGCCATCCGCGTCGCATCGGCGCTCTACTCGCCCTACGCGAGCGACTTCACCCTGCCGGTCGAGCGGCAGCTCCTGCAGGTGGACTGCATCTTCTCGGTCATGAACATCGACGGCGTGGATCTGGGCTGGATCGACGGCATCGACCAAGACGACCCCATCCTGGTACCGGTGCGCTCCATGGAAGGCTACGGAGATCTCGGAACCGTCGAGGAATACCTCAGCGAGGAGTACCACACGAGCATCGGGCCTGAGCTCCAGACGCTACTGCGCATCGCTCGCCATGAGGAGCTCACGCCCACGGTGCTGGTGCGGGCGTTGGCGATCATGCACAACGACGGAACGATCGATGCGGCGCATGCAGTGAGGCAGTCCTTCGACTGGGGGTTCACCCTGCTGCGGGCCGGCGTGTTGGATCGGTACAGGTTCAGTGTGGCCGAAATGCTGCGGCGCCATCCGGTACTGAGCTCGCCGTACTCCCTGGCTAGCTGACCTCCTCGTGAGAGCGGCGCAGCCACTCTAAAGCTTGTCCGGCGAGTTGACGGATTGAGGTCGCGCAGAGAGACTCCCATCGCCGAGGCGCCTATTCTCCGGGTCCCTCCTGGGATCGAGACCGCTTCGCGAGCTCGACGTCCACCCGTCAACCAGGAGCGGAAAGAGCAACATGGAACAGCAGGCGGCATCCCAGGAACTAGCCCGACATCTGGTCGCGAAATATGAGGGTCAATACACCTTTGTTGAGCGGTTGAAGATGTTTTATTTTTGGGCGATCGCTCCCGAGCCAATCGGGGCCGTTAGGCTTTACCGGGCCAACAATGGAACCTGGACGGCGGTGAGCGAGAAGCTCACGGATCTGAAGCGAATTCGTCGACTCCGACTTCGTCCGCTGATGATCGAAGCCGTCGGGGTCGGTGCCGAGGCGCTCGGCCACCTTCCTCTCGCTGCCGAAATCATCGCCGGGATAGTTGCGGTAATACACACCAGCCACGTGTTGAAAGCGGCTTTCACGATCACGTTGGCGGAGACCGCGGCTCAACTCATGTACGTACTGACGATCCAATCTGAAAAGGACTATCTTTCCCTTGGCGAGATTGCAGCCCTACTCAACGAGGTTCGGGAAAGAGCTGGTCAATCCAAGGTGTCTGATAGCGAAGTACAGGACGCGCTAGATGAGCTGGCGGCGTGCGCAGGCGTTGAATTGCGATCTGGTGCACGAGAGAACGAATATCGACTTGCTGATGTTGTCGTATTCACAAAGGGTACCGGCGCTCACTAAACTGTCCCCAGCTCCGTCTCTGTCTCCGCGAGTCCATCGGCAGAAAGCAGCCCTTCGCTCTGCGCCCGAACGATGAGTCGCGCGGCCACGTCCATCGACACCGACTCGTCGCTCACGTCGAACTCTCCCTTCTCGGCCATGAGCGCCGCGATCATCGGCTTGGCCGTGCCGGCCGGCAGCATTTTGGCCAGCAGTCGCAGCGCCTGCCAGTAGCTGTCGTCGGTACCGCCCAGCTTGAGCGCCAGCGCGGCGCGCACCGGCGCGTCCGCAGCGTTCGTGGTGAAGGCCCACTTGTCGAGCGCGCTGGCGGTGGTCTTCAGCACTTGGGCCAGGACACCTTCAGTGGTCGCGAAGCGCGCGAACAGCGTACCTGGCCGGCGGCAGTGCGTGCTGATCGCCTGCATCTCCGCGTCGCTCAGCTTGAACGCCGCCTTCACCTGGTCGGCCATGCTGCCGTCGCCCAGGCCGAAGACATAGAAGTTGGTCGAGTTGGCCATGATTGCCTCCGGGAAGTCGGAGATCAGCTGGCTCATCATCATCGTGACCATGTTGAACTTGCGCCCCACGCGCAAGTCCTGCTGCAGCAGCATCTGGAACGACTCGGCGCCCGAGGCGTAGTGCACCTCGTCGTACTCGAGGAACTTCATCTGCTCCCACATCTTCTCGACGCGATCCTTCTGGTACCGGCGGTACAGATCGGGGACCAGCGGCGCGATCTCTTCCCAGCGCGCAAAGAAGTTCTTGGCGCCCAGGCGGCGCGCGAACAGGAACATCAGAGCGGAACGCCGGCGGCCCTCCTCCGAGGTCGTCGAGCCCACCACCTCCTCGAGGTCGATCGAGATAGCACGCGCCGCGCCGAGGTTCGCCTGGGTGTAGCTGCTCAGCAGCGTGTAGGTGCCGGTCGAGGCCGCGCTCAGGTTGCGCTGGAACACCTTGACCATCGTCTCCACGCCATTGGCCGCCAGTGCCTCGCCGTACATTAGCATGATGTCGGCCTGCGAGACGACCTTCGACAAGTCCTTCAGGATCGGCATCGCATAGCGCTGCGCGCGCTCGGCCATGACGACGTGGCCGGCCTTGAACAAGGCATCCACAACGTCCCACACCCGGGTGCGGCCGTCGACGATCTCGTTCCCCAGATGCTGGTACAGCGCGCCGACCTCGGGATCCATGGCGTTCTGCCAGGGCTTCGCGTCCGAGGAGGCGCGTGAGAAGCGCTCGTACGCCGCGGCGATCAGCTTCTGGAAGAACTTGTCGGCCTCAGGTCCCAGGCCCGGCGAGATGGTGCCCAGCACCGCGACGATGAAGTCCCGGTCCTGCTCCGTGCACTGGTCCAGGCCGAGGAAGGTGTCGAAGGGATTGACCGTGTACTCGGGAGCGTTCTTGATCCGGATTGACACGACCTGATCGCGCTTGCTTGCTGGCAGCATGGCCCGGTAGAGGTCCATGATGAGCCTCGAGCTCGGGCCCACGTCGACCACCGTCACATACGGCACGTCCTGGGCGCCTGGCGCCATGAGCAGCCCGGAATTGAGCAGGTTCATGAAGAACGACTTGCCCGAGCCGGTCGGCGCAAAGCCCACCGTCGCCCATGAGGTCTGCAGGCCCGAGCCCAGCGCGATCGGATACGGCCGGCCTTCGAGGGTCGATGCGATGAGTTGACCGGTCTTCCAGATCGAAGCCGCGCGCACCACGGGTGACATCCGGGTGATCTCGCCGATTGGCGCCGGCAGGTAAGGCGCCGAGCTGGAGCGCGAGAACCCGGCCGCGGTCGAGATGGCGGCGAGCGCCGGCTCGCCTGTTTCATTGGAGCAAACGGTAGACCCCCATGCCTCGATCGAGCTGCGCAGGTATTCCACCTGGAACTGCAGCTGCTCCTCCGTCTTGGCCCAGGTGGTGAGCGTCATGCGCGTCGCCGCGATGTAGCCGCCCTCCTTCTCGATGTTCTTGAGCTCGTCCCAGCCGCGCTTGATCCCCTTGTTGAAGTCGCCCATGGCAGCCATGAAGCTACCGAAGAACTGGTCGGACTTGCGGAACTCAAGGCCCGAGGGGATCACGTCCTGCGAATAGGCGAGCGGAATCGTACGGCCCAGCTTCTCCATCAGCTTGTTGAAGGGCTGGGAACCCTCTTCGGGCAGCACCTCGACGACCACGCTCGCCGAGAGAGTGGAGCCCTGACGGGCGAACTCGAACGACTTGAACTCTTCCCTGAAGCTCGCGGGGATCATCTGGCGCGAGAGCGCCACAGGCATGACCGCCGCCTCGTCGGCCCGGCGCACAGGGCTCGCCCCCATCGCGCCCTTGTCCCCGAGGAACCTCGGCGCCCAGGTGGAGGGGAAATCCGTGTGGTCGAACACACGACGCACCATGTTCGCAGCCTCCCGCACGGTCATCGTGTTCGCCAGGAGGTACGTGCCGCCGGTGTTGATCTCGACGGACAGGTCCTTGACCAGGTTCTCCACCATGGACTTGTGGCGCGTCACGAGCAAGTTGGAGGGCTGCGCCATCGACTGCGAGAACGTGTCGTTGTAGGCGACGCTCACCTTGCGCTTGCTCAGCTCGGCGGCCGCCTTTCGCTGGCGCTCGACGAAGTTGGCCTGCTCGTTGGAGTTCATGCCCGCGCGGTGCGTGAAGACGGCCAGGTAGACGGCCTCATCGGTACAGGCGCGCGCGAGCTCCTCGACTCGAGCGTCGAAGAAGGCGGTCTCGGTCATCCCCAGACGCTTCGCGGTCGTCGACATGGGTGCAATGAGCTCGCGCGCCAGGCGAACCGACCCTGCGGGGTCGCTGCGAAAGCAGAACGACATGCTGTGGTTGCGCCCGTTGCCTGCCTTCATCCGGTTCGACAGGATCGTGGCCAGGTTCTGCGCCAGGTGCTCGAACTCCTTTGCGCCGACGTATCGCCGGATGCCCTTGATCTCGATGAACGACACGACGCTGCCACTCTTGAGCGCCATGATCTCTGCCGGGGCGTCAGCCTCCGTCTGGATCGGCGCGCGCCAGTCGCAGGCCAGATCGGTGTCGCCGAGGGAAAGCTGGGAGCCGGCCCAGTAGATGAACGACTCGATTGCGTTGATGAGCATGAGGTCCTGGATGTCTGGTGCGCTCGACGCGCGTGGAAAACTGGGTGCTCGGAGCGGCTTAGCCGGCCGGCCGGCGAAACCCGAAGCTGAGCGGCTTGTCGGTCGCCGGAGCTGTCTTGATCGCCTCAGTCGGCTGCTGTCCAACCGGCGGGCCGGCGCGGAAGGCGAGCCGGCTGGGCCGCTCTGACGGAAGTGCTATCGCCTGGTCTTGGCCCCGCTCGCTACTCACACCGGTGGCGCTGGAAGCGGCCGATGCGCTACCCCCGATCCGAGGCGGCTTCTCGGCAGCCTGGCGCCGCGTGTATTCCTTGCGCAGCCACGTGTTCGCCGCAGCGTTGAAGGCATGCTCCGAGGCGCTTCCCGCGATCTCTAGCAAATCCCGCATCACCTGCTCGCGGGCGATCGCACGCATCCGTGCAATCTCCTGCTCAGCCTCATCGGAATCCTCGATGTGGAAGCCACGCATGACTTCGTTGACGTGCAGCGGGCTCACATAGGCAGTCGACGACCCTTGGTCGCTCGCGTTCGTCACTGAAGGCTGTTCGGACTGGACCTTGAGGTACTCGACCAGCGAGCGCAGGCGCATGAAGCCTGAGGCCTGCCGGCAGATCTCGGCGTACGCCATCGGGGCGCCCGGATGATGCGAAAGCATCCTGCGCATCGGCAGGAGGTTGTCCTCGTCCAGAAGGTCGCGAGGCGCACGGTCCTTACGGAGCATGAAATGAAATGGCTGCGCCTGCGCATCGCCCTCGTTGCGTGCTCCGCTCTGGCACCAAATCGTGAGCCATTCCGCGTAGTCGGGGCCGGCGGAGACCGGCGCCTGTGCGAGCATGTGCGCGAGTCGCGCCCCGCTGTCTGTGGTTACTGCGTTCAAGAATCCCCCCTCTCCCGGCCGACGATCTCGGACGCCAGGCACGGATGGCTGGCGCCGACGGCATCGGCCACTTCAAGCAATTGCTGTACTGACAAGTTCTCCATGCGCACCTGCACGCCGCCGGAACCGTAGCCGGTCACATTGCCGCCCAGTTCCTTCGCCGCGAGGGCCATCTGGAATGAAATCGCACGATCCATCGCCCGGTACCAGACAGCGGTCGTGGTGAAGTCGGAATGGCGCTTCATGCGGTTGTAGAGGGGCCTCGCCAAGCCTGCCCAATGCGCCTCGGCGACAAGGCCGTGCGGAATCGACAGCTGGTAGATCGGATCGCCGGCAATCACGTTCGGAAGCTGCAGTTGCACCGGAAGAGGTGCGGCTGCGTTTGCTTGATAGGCTGACAGCACCGAAATCCGGGCGTACTTCAATAGCCACGTCAACTCGATCTGCGATACCCAGCGACGGATCGTCGTGTTGGAAGCGTCAGCCCCGAAGGCGATGAGCGATACCGTGTCCGCATCCGCATGCCTCCATTCGATCGCGACCTCGACCAGCGTTGGCTGGCCCGGGTCAAGCAGGTTGTCGATGTCCAGGAATGGCTGCTTGTACCAACCGCTCGTCGGCAGCGGCGTGCGCATGATGTCCAAAGCGTGTTGGACGCGGTTGCGGCGGAAGTAGATCATGCGCGAGCCGCGGTCGTACACCATCTTCTGCTGCATCTGTGGGCTGGACCACGATTGGTAGGCCCCGCGCAGTGCGACCTCGATCTGCGGCACCGAGCGCTCCACGGAAGGCAGCAGCTCGGCGATGCACTCGCTCAAGCGAGGCTTGTTCCATTCGCGATCAGGGGCCTTCCACGGGTAGGCGGCCACGACCAAGTCGCGGGTGTGGTTCAGCACGCGCGCGACGTCGACCATTCCGCCTTTGTCGACTCCGTTCACCTGCTTGAAGCCGGTGAGCTCGACGCCGAGATCCTCGGCCAGCGTGGTGAGCTTGGTCTGCAGGAACTTGTTCGAGCGCAGGCTGGGGAGTTGCTTGGGCACCATGTCCAAGTTCGTCACCCAGATCAGGTTCATCAGGTCGCCGCCAGACTGGAATCGCCGGAAGCCGCCGTTGGTCGAGTAGCAGATGCCGCCGGAGGTGACGTCCTGCAGATCGAAATGCGCCACGCCGAATTCCGGGGCGGCACCGACGGCCGTGGGCAGCTCCTCCTCGGACGGGAAGGAGTTGCGGTAGGAACCTTGGCGAGCCTGCGTGATTGCCATCTTGAGCGTCTATTCCTTGGGCTTAGGCTTGGGAGGCCAGCGCCTCTTCCACGAGTTCGCCGTAGGAGGCATTCCACGAGCTCGGCTTCAACGATGGGTGGTCATCGAGCATGTCAGCGCCGGCCTTCTTGAGCACGTCAGCCTTCCATACGATGCGCAGGTCGAAAACGGCATCGCCGCGCGCGCCGTAATCGACCGAATTGAGCTTCGACATGGCGCCGGCAAAATCCAACGCCTTGGAGGTACCAAACGCCTTGCGCACGGGCAAAACACGCTCGCACAGCACGTCGTAGATCTGCCTGGCCACCGCCGCCTCGTTAGGGTCGGACATCGCCGCCCCGATGGCGCGCAGCAAGTTGTTCAGGTCGGCCGCCGCGAGCTCGGGGATCGCCGCCAGTTGCGCGTCCGAGGCGAGGCCCCCGCCTCCGCCGGTCGAGGCCGTCTTGCAGCCCAGATGCGGGTAACCGTGGCACAAGCTGCAGATCGGCGCCAGATTGCCGTCGTCGTTGTTGTGGTGGTCGTCGTCCTTGTGATGCACCTGCAGCTTGGTCGGCTTCTTTGCGGTCTGCATCGAGCGGTACAGGCACCCTTGGCACGTATAGCGCGCCTTCTCAAGCACCTGGGGCCGGCGCGCAACAAAGACCGCGTCGGCTTGCGTGGCCCGCGGGTCGTTGTCTCGGAAGACGCTGCGCTTGATACCAGGGATGAGTTTGAACATTCTTCTTGGGCACAAAAATGGCCGACCGCCAGGAGGGACGAACCCTCCCCCGACGTCGACCAGCATGGTGCGTCCTCTCGGACGCAGGAAAATTCGCGTTCTAGCTACTACAGTTTAACCCTGCAATAGCGTATTTTCGCGAATTCCTTTTCTGTCGCCATTTTCCAAGTCAAAAGCTCTGCACTTTCCCGATATCTCCAGTGCTGCCACCGGCGGCGGTCACCGCAAACTCGACGATCGCCCAGATGCAGATCATTGCGGCGCCAGCGGAAATCGGCATCCAGATCTGGCGTGCTTCGACCTGGTCGCCGCCATTGTCCTGGCCCTTCTTCTTCCACTTCAGGAGGCCATAGCAGATCGAGGCCATGCCGCCCAGCACCATCGCCCACTGGAAGAGCGTGATGCCCAGCTTGAAGAGCTGGATCAACGAATTGACGGATGTGTTGGCGTCGAGCGCGAAGGCGCTGCTTGCGAGAGCAGTGGTTGCAACTGCGACTGCGACGTTGCGGCCCAGTGCAGCGTGGTTGGCAAGGCCCATGGCGATGCGCACGTTCAGATTGGAGATCAGGTTTTTCAAGTTAGCTCCTGGATAGATTGGTGGTTGACAAGTGAGGAATAGCCAGGTAACACTTCCGTGGCGTGTAATTGACGCGAATCGGAAGCGCGCAAAAAAAAAGGTGGCAGTGTTAATGCGTAGCGATGTTGACCAATATGGCTCCCCCGAGGATGTGCCAGAACCCACGCCAGAACCCATCGCCCTCCTGGGCTTGGCCTTGCGCAGCACGATTGAAAAGCAGGAATGCCCGGAAGATCGCGCACACCCCCAGCAGGAAGAGCCAGGCGTAGATCGCGTTCCATAGCGGCTTCAGGGAACCAGAGCTACCGTCGCGCATGTAGGCCATCTGCGACGCCACACCCTCGCCCAGGCCACCGAAGTCCCTCGTGAGGGACTCCACCCAGGCCGAGAGCATCGTGGCGCCGATGGTCACGAGCAGATTTCCACCAACGCCCGCCCACGTCGGCTGCTGGCCGCCGGCATGGTCGTGACCCATCTTGGCGATCTTGTGCAAGGCCGAGCCCGCGAAGAAGAAGCCAATCAGCAGCGCAGCCCAGTAGACGAGGGGCACGAATGCCTTGCCGAGCGCTGCGAACTCATTCAGAAAACCTGCGAAATCTGGCATGGGTCAGTACCTCAGGGAAGAATCAGGCCGGCAGAGGTCTGGACCAACTCACCGCGTTTGCCGATAGCCAGCACGCGAGCACCCGCCACCTTTGCGCCAACGGACACCGTCGTCAGGCGGCCTTGCTCGTCGGCAACCCAGGCGAGCTGGCTCGGGCCGTGACTCGGCCAGGTGCCGCGCAGCTTCCAACCAGCCAGTACTTCCTTCGACTCGGGCGTCGAATCCTTCTCGAGGGCGCGACGACGTTGGCCGCTCGCCTTGGGAGGCTTGCGGGAATCGGAAAGCCCGTCGACGTGCACGGATTTGTGCGCCAAGACACGCGGAGCCGAGGCCTTTGCCGGCGTCGACACCTTCGGTGCGGCGGCAACGCGAACGGGTTTGGCCGGCTTGGGGGTTTCTGTTTTGTTTGCACCGAAGGCCGTCGTCGCGTCGGCCTTCGGAGTCGCCTTCGCAACTTCCACCGGCAGGGAGACAACGGGGGCGCCCTTCGGAACTTCTTTCACCCTCTGAAGAGGCGGCGCGATCGCGGCGGGAGCGGGGGCTGGTGTCGTTGCTGGGGCCTGCGCCACCACTTCCGGAGCTACCTCGGGCGCCTTCGTGGCGGGCTGCGCAACCTCGACAGGAGGAGCGGTCGGAGCAGCGACAGGCGCAGGACCTTTGTCCGCCAGAAGATCAGCTTCGGCATCGAACGCAGGCGCCGCCTTCGAACCGCTCTCTCCGAACAGATCCGAGGTGGTCAGCTTGCTGGCGCTGGCTGCGTCGAGCATGCCGTCGGGTTTCTTTGCCTTGTCCTCTGCCGAAGTGCTATCGATCGCCAACGCAATGGCTGGCTCGATCGGCTTCCGCGGCGAGCCCCCGACGAGACCCGTCTTGTACGCGACCAGGCCGGCGGCGACGAACACGAACGCTCCGACCGCGCCATAGAACGGCAGGCTGGAGTTCTTCTTGGGCGCAGGCTCAGGTTCGCTGCCTGGATCGCGGGGAATTGCGTCCACGGGATCCTCGAGCGACTCGCTCAGGGTGTCCCGCGCTTCGCTGTTGTCGAACGCGGGCTCATCGGGGCCATGAAGGACCGAAGCCTCGGAACCACCCTCCGCGCCCCAGAGATCATCGAGCGCATCGTCGTTGCCCTGCGCACCGGTACCCTCTTTTTCGAAACTGCTCATCAGTTAGCGCACCTGCATTTGATTGATAGGCGCCACGCTCGGGGCGAACGTCCCGTAGTTCATGCCCGTCGCAAGATTGAACGGAACAGCCGGTTGGGCTTGCTGGTATCCGCCTTGGTGCTGGCGATGCTGCTGTTCCGGCTGCACCTGAACTTGCTGCTGCTGGGCGCTTACCGTCGTAGAGGACGCCGCCTGCACGGTGTTGAACAGCACGCCGATCGTGGTGTTCGCAGGCAGCTTCACCGTGTTCTTCTGCTGCGACAAAGACTGAACCAGTTGCTGACCGACCTGCGTGGCCGATGACAGGCCGGCCGCTGCAGCCTGCTTGTCAGTTGCCTCAGGCAGAACTACCGACGTCGAGAGCCCATTCGTCACGACCGAAGAGCTGCGCTGCGCGATCGCACCTGCCGCACCACTCACCGTGGCAAAGGTGATCGGGAGCACGTAGCGCGACAGAATGTGTCGATCGATGCTGCCATTGAGGGCATCGGCCGAGGTCTGTTCGTCCAGCGCGACAGCGTTGATCTTGGCGACCTTCCCGTTGAAGCGGATGTCGGTGAAGGTCACCTGGAGGCCTTCACCCTGATTCAGCACGGCCGTTCCCTTCAGGAACGCACCGGCGAACTTGCCACCGATGACCTCCGCCGAGACGTACGGGGACTTCTCGGTATCGATCGGCGACGTGGTGCGCGCAGCATGAATGGTCAGGGGGCCTGGGAGACCGATATCCTCGGTCGCGATGTTCGTGGCGCCCACGCCCTGCCCTTGGCCAGCCACTCCCTGCTGGCCCGCTCCGTTCGCCTTCGGGTCCTGGTAAGCAGCAACGTGAGCGATTGCGGCGCCGGTTGGGGCATCCACCAGAAGCTGCGCGAGCTGGCGATTCAGGCCCTCCTGAATGGCCTGCTGGCGCACAGGATCCTGGTAGGAACCCGGCTGAATGGCAACCTGTGGCGGGGTGACGTAGGTCTGGTACGAGCTCGCGCCAGGACCGCCCAAGGTTTGCGGTCCGCCCGCGTTGGCGACCGGCGCGCCAGCGGGGGGCGGGACATACACCCCGCCCTCCTGCCGGCTCTTCGCCGCCTTCTGCTCCTGCAGCTCGGCCAGGCGCCCGCGCTCGTAGTCGGTCTGCACCACGTCGGTCTGCGCCCCCGAGGTCGTCCGGGCGGGCAGGTCGACGTTGGCCTTCATCTCCTTCTTGCCGCTGGCCATGACAACCAGGCCAACCACAGCGACGAGGGCGACTGCGAATGCGCCACCCACCCACTTCATGACGCGCTTCGCGCCGGGGTCCAGGCGCTTTCCGCTCCCGCTCTCAGCAGCAGGCCCTCCGATCGTCGCATTCTCTGCATGCTCCACATCGGCGAACTCGAGTTCGGCGTCGTTGCCTTGGCTATCGTTGCTCATCTGCGTCTGTGCCGTCACTTGGTGAATCCCTGGTTCCGCGCGCTCGAGAGGATGGCACTCGATACTGACGTGGCGTTCGATCCTGTCGGCTCGACGCTGATGCCGCCAAGGGCCACGTTGCGCAGTTCACCGCCTTGCGAGATCACGACCACCGGGGTGATTGGGAGCTGGTAGACAAAGACGCCGTCGGATGAGCCCTGCCGGCGCATCCACGCAGGGGAAAGGACCTGTGCCGAAGTGCGCACCGCCATACTGTTGGGAGAGATCTGCCAGGCCATGATCTCGTCTGTGCCGCTGCCGGCCACCGTCAGGCGACGGGCCTCACGCGGTGGCGTGCGATACAGGTAGGCCATCAACTCGTCGGCCATGTGGGTCGGCGCAGGCGCAGCGCTCGCCATGGCCGTCGGCGGGACACCGCCCACGAACTTGGGAACGACCAGGTCCAGGTTGTAGTCCGTGGCGTCCTGGGCGGGCATCACGGTCACAGTGACCGGACGCGCGATGTCCTTGAGCTTGAACGCGATGTTGCCGATCTGGGCTTGCTTCATCCCGACCGAGAACACGTGCTCGGCCATCTGCGAAACCGCATAGCCGCCATCGTTGAAGTTGTCCGCGGCCTCCACAGGCCAAGGGCGGCCGGCGGCATCGACGAACATGATCGTCGCGCCTTGACGCGGAGCCAGACGAAGCACCGGAGGAGTTCCACCCGGCGACAGGTCAACCGTCGTTTGGGTGCTCGTCGGCCGCGCCGGCGGGCGGCCGGTGATGTTCTCCGTGAAGGCATCCTTGCGCTCATCGATCTGCTTGCGCAGGTTCACGATCTCCTTTGGCGTCAGCGGCGCGATCTTGTCCAGCACGGCCTGCGTCGTCGCCACGTAAGGCGTCGGCATGGCCGCCGATGCGGACTGGGCAGGCGCCGTGGCCGGAGAAGGAAGTGCACCTGGTCCTTGGAGCGACGCGGGCCCGTTCTGGGCGGATGGGCTCGCTGCCGAGGGACCTTGGGGCTGGTGGTTCGACACCGGGGCGCCCGTGGCAGCCGGGTTCGAGACGCGAGACACGCCTTGTGCCGTCGCGCCTAGGGAGGCGCACCCAAGCATGGCGATCAGGAAGGCCCCAGCTGCCGGGCGCATGCTACTCACGCCAAGTGCGGTCTCCGTCCTCGAACGCTTCGCCGCGTCGGTTTTTTCGTTCATAGCAATATTGTCCTGCAAACTCGCCTTGTAAACGCGATTCGCGCCCGAGTCGCGTGGCGTGATTCAAACGAATGGAATGCCGGTGTGCGCTGCGATCTCCAAACGCATGGAGATCTTTCCGTAGATCAGGGCGTTGGCGAATGGCGTGGGCGCGGTCGCCCACAGCTCGGCGAGCTCGGCGCGGCTGGCCAGGAAGTCGGGCAGCACGTCGTTGTACGTCGCATACCACTCGGGGTGGCTTGTTTCCAATGCGTCCATCTCGGCTGTTGCAAAGGACATACCGATCGATTCGTGGTCGACGTTCAGCTGGGGTTGGTTCGCGCTCATGTGATTTTTCGCCTCGTTGTCTGCAAAAGAATGGAAATGGGGGGATGGCGCCTGCCGCTAGTTCCTAGACGAATCCGGAACCAGCTGCAGGCTGTCGATTGCGATGCCGCGCGGGTTCTGGTCGAGCCCCACGCGCCGCACGACCACATTCAAGATGAACGGTCGTGGCATATCGCTCACCTTCGTCCCCCGACGAAACAGTGAGATCGGAGCCTGGACGCGCCAGGCAAACTTCCCATCGAACTCACCGCGCTTTGCGATCACGGGTGTGTCCGACAGGCTCACGGACATCGTCAACTCACGCTCGACGATGTCCTTTACCCAGGGAGCGAGTGCCTCTTCGACAGCATCGCCGCCCCTTTCGGTAAAGCAGGTCTTCGAGCCCTGAAGCGTGGTGCGCCAGTGCAGGAAGTCGTGGCTGAAGACCATACGGGCGCATTCGTCCACATAGCCGAGCACGCGTGCGTCGCTGACGTAGGGCTTGTCCAGCGGGACGATCGGAATCAGGCGACCGTCCGGCGTCGCAGCAATCACCTCGCGGTGCGTGCGGGTCAGGAATACGAACGCGATGATCAGCGCCACCAGCAGCGCAACCACCGCGAGGGAGAGCCAGACGACCAGACGCGTGAGCTTGCTCACCTGGGCGGCAGCACCGCCCGGCTTGCCTCCTGCCCCGCCAGCAACGACCACCGCCTTCTTGGCCGCATTGGCCTTGTTCAACACTGCGCTCATTCTTTTTCCCGCCTGCGGGGGGTTGGGTTGCTCTGCGTCGCCTTCGCGGCCTGGTTGTTGAGTGCGGGCACCGGGCGCGCGGCAGCGTCGGGGCTCGCCTGCCCGCTCGGAGCATTCGCCGCTAGCCGGGCGCGGAGAGCTTGTTCGTTCTTCCTGTCGAGCTGATCCAATGGCACCAGCGCGCCTCCGGGGGTGACTGCGACGACCTCGAAGTCCAGTTGGACCGCCCAGATGACCGCGCCCAGCAGGCACAACGACAAAGCCGCGACGACGATGCCCGCCCATTCGGCGATGGTCGTGAGCGCGCCGGTCATCTCCGGCGCTATCACGTCGGCAAGTGCGAGGGCATCGGAGCCCAATGGGTTCAGCGTCCTGGCATCCATTGCTCAACCTCGCGGCGCGCCGCCTGCGTCTACCAGGAGCAGGTCGGCCTCGGCCCGTGGTGCCCTCATCCCGATCTCGTGCAACCCCTTGGGCAAAGGCAGGGCCGGGCGCCGGTCGGGCGGCAGGAGCGAATCCTGGAATTCCTGGGTGCGTGCCGTACCAAAAGCCGTCGTAAACCGCTCCGCGAACGCGCTCCAGGCGAACCGATCCCCACGGTCCGGCATGATTTCGTTGATCCGAGCCCAGCCGCCCATGTTCTCGATGGCACGATTGAGCACCGGGCCCGTCGCCTCCAGCTTGGGCGCCACGTACGGGCCCACACGGCACACCAGGAGGTACAAGCGCTCCAACGCGGACTCTTCCTCCACGAACGTAGGGTCAAGCGCCTTGCGCAGATCCGAGACCGTGGGCGCCTTGCGGCTGTTCGTTGACACCCAGTTCAGAAGGAACTTGGTGGTTGCGTCCGGGCCGAACGACTCGATCGCTGCCAGCCAGGCGGTGACCTCGAGGTCGTTGAGCTCGTGCCGGCACGCGGCGCAGGCTTGCACGGCGGTCTCGAGGACGCTTGCGATCTCTTCCTGCGCGCTCATGTTCACGTTCTCGTCCTGCGTCCTCATGCCGCGGCTCCCGGTGCTGCGCCGCGATGGCGGGCGAAGCCGAATCCAAAGCCACCCGGGGCGAATCCACCCGCAGAAGCGCCAGCCGCCGGCTTGACATCTGCGTCCTGGACGTCGCTTTTAGAGCCGAAGCGCTTCGCAAGCACCCGGTCGACCGAGGATTTGCTGCCTTTCAGGGCGGCGGACTCAAAGGACTGGGGTCCGGAGCGCACTGGACCAGACGACGCGCCCAGGGCGGGCATGAGTCGGGTCTTGCTGTCACGGGGCCAGTAACCGAAGTTGGACGAGAAGTCTCGCTGCGTGATGGAACTGGTGAAGAAGTTGCGGGCCGTGGCGTCCCAGTTCGAGTAGAGGCGCGTGCTCGATGTCGCGAAGTCCTTGAACTTCTGCAGCAGCCATGCCTTGTGCTCCTCGGTGATGAAGCCGGCCTCCTCCGCCTTTGCCAACAGTCCTTCGTTGAACTGGTAGTCCTTCGGGAGCGCTCGCTTTCCCTTGCTGCGCCCGGCAGGCTTCACCTCTCCGACGAGGGGGAACTCTTCCACGGCCAGGCTCGCAAGCGCGGACGACGCGACGAGTTCCTTGATCTGTGCCCCGAAGCGCTCGTTGACGGCATCGAACAGCTCAGCCATCTTGGCGTGGCGCCACGCACCACCTTCAACCTGCTCGAACCCCTCGAGCAAGCTTGCGCCGTTCTCGGCCCAAACATTTGCGCTCAAACCGCTCAAACGAGAGAGGATCAGCGGGTCACCCGAAATCGTCGCCGGCCGGGTCGAACGGAACGCCGCCTCGAGCAAGAGAACCCCTGCGCGCACCACAGCCGCGTCCGGCGAGTGAAACCACGCGCATTCGGTAAACCAGCGGATATCGAGCGCGGAATGTGTGCGTGTGTTGATCATGTTTTTTCGTCCGCGATGGTAGTCGCGCAAGGAGGTTTTGGAAAATCTTTTTGTACTTGCATTGACGTTTGTTGCTTCTTGTCTCCAGAATATCAACACGAACCGCGATCCGTAAGTGCAGTTTCAAGAAAACTGGAATCTAAAGGTTTCGGTTTCGGAATGTTTAGTACGAAATCCTTCCATGACCGCTACAACTGCACCTTTTGGCTTCCCACGTACGCAACAGCAGCAGCCCCCAGCAGAGGCCCCGATCGAAGCAGTAGCGGCACCGCCCTCGATCGAGCCCCTTGTCTCGCAGATCAGCGAGCGCACGGTGCTGTGTTCGCTCATGCAAGACGGCCGCGAGGACCTGTCAGGCCAGATCGCGGCGACCCTGAATGCCCAGGACTTCGGCGAAGAGATCCACATCAACCTGTTCCGCCTCTGGCAGCAGCTGGGCCAGTCGGGCCAGGCGCGCGACCTGGCGGCGCTGGTAGACGCCTCGCGCACGCACAATGTGTTCACGGGCGGCGAGGACTACCTCATCAATCTCGCGACGAACCCCACCTATCTGACGGCCAGCGTGGAGGCCATCCAGGCGGCAGCGACCCGGATCAAGGAGCTGAGCGTGACGCGCACGGTGCTTGCGTCAGCCAAGCTCGTCGTGGAGAAGGCCGCCCTTGGGCAGACCTCGGTGGAAGCGCTGACCACCATGCTCGAAGACGCCGCCGGTAACGCCCGTACCTCGGCCAAGTCGTCGCGCACCGGCCCGGAGCACGTAGTCGGCTTTATCTCGGTGTTGCTCGAGCAGATCGAGCAGCGACTCCAGGGTCAGGAGGTCGATTCGGGCGTTACGACCGGATTCCCGAGCCTGGACAGGCTGCTCGGAGGCCACGGCATGGTCGATGAGGACCTGATCGTGCTCGCCGCGCGGCCTTCGATGGGCAAGACCGCCATGGAGGTGAACTTCATGCTCGCCGCGGCCGAAGCGGGTCGCGCTGCCCTCCTCTACTCGATGGAGATGCGCGGAACCTCCATGGCCAAGCGGATGATCTCGCGTGCAGGACGCGTTCCTGGTTCGGTCTTCAACAGCTCCGAGCAGTTGCCCGATCGGCTCGAATCGATCTACGAGGCTGCGCAGAAGCTCGGCAACCAGCACATCTACATCGATGAGTCGCCTGGCCTGTCACTTGCCGAGATCCGCACGCGCTCGCGCCTCTTTGCCGCGCAGAACGCGGGCAAGAAGCTGATCATCGGCGTCGACTACCTGCAGCTCATTGCCGCCGGCGCAGCAGCCAAGCCGGGTGCCGATGCTCGCGTGGTCGTGGGCGATGCGTCCAAGGGCCTCAAGCAGCTCGCTCGCGAGCTGAAGTGCCCCGTTGTCGCCCTCGCACAGCTGAGCCGGACGGTGGAGCAGCGCGCGAACAAGCGGCCCATGATGTCCGACCTGAAGGAATCGGGTCAGATCGAACAGGACGCGGACGTGATCATGTTCCTGTATCGCGACGAGGCCTACAACCCCGAGACCCCCGAGCCCGGGATCACCGAAGTGATCGTGGCCAAGCAGCGCGAAGGCGCCACCGGCACGGTCAAGCTCGCCCACCAGCTGGCATCCTCACTCTACGAGGACCACCTCCAATAATGACTCCCGCCCCCTCACAACAGCCATCCAAGCCGAACAAGCGGCGCACCCGCTACAGCGCCAACGCCGTCGTCCGCAAGGAGGCTGAGCTGCTGAACATCTCGCCCGAGTTCGGCGTGTCCTTCTTCTTCAACCTCATGAATCGTGTCGTCAGCAGCGCCATGGTGAACGGCGAATGCTGGATCCAGGGCATCGGGACCTTCAAGCGCACAGAGTACGCCGCGCGGCGGCGTCACAACCCTCGCACAGGCCAGATCGACCTCATTCCCGGGGGCGAAAAAATTACCTTCCATCCGATCAAGCCACGCAAGACGAAGGAAGGAACGCCCCCAAGCGCCGAACCCGCCCTGCGCGTCCGAAAACGCCCGCAGGCAGTCACGTCGACAGTGCACCGGTTGAAGTAGTCATGACCCTCGGAAGCATCAAATCACGCACGGAACTCCTGCTCATCGCTGCGGGCTGGCTATGGACCTTCTCCCTCGCTGGCTTCAACCGCCCCGCCCAGGCCCGGCACATGGCCGTCGCCGCAGCCATCGGTCTGGCGCTTTCGCTGGGCTTTCGGCGCTCTGTCATGGGCTTCTTTCGCGCAGACCTCGACAACCTGGGTGATCGCATCACTGATGCGTATCTGTGGACGATCGTCGCCTTTGTAGTGGGGATCGTCCTTGCCGTGTATGTACTTGCGAGATCACCGCTTCTTTAACTCAGGGAACCCACATGCATCACCCAATTTTTCCCTCGGCCGTCACCGTGCGAAACCTCACCTTGCGCAACTCTTCGGGCGCCAAGGGCGATTTTTGGACCGCCGACGTTCAGATTGAACGAAAGGGCGAACCGACAGCGCGATTCGAATCCATCGTCTTCCTCGAGAGAGAAGGCATGGCGATCATTGTCGCCTGCCACAACGAAAGCATGCCCCCCGGATTCGAGGAGTTCTTTCAGCAAACAGCGTTTCTCGACTATCTGTGCGAGACCACCGCCCGGGACTTCCTGAACCAGGACCCCCCGACATACATTGCAATCCGCGCTGGATTGGACCTGACCGAGATTCTGGTCGCCGGCGAGTACGTCCGGCAGCGAAGGGTCCCTCTCGGCATGGCCGTCAGCTACAAGCGTCCAGGGCACTCATTCAGCATAAAGACATTCGACCCCGAGCAGACCGCGCATTGGCTCATGGGTCCGCCGCAGCGCCGCACACGCGCGGTTCATCGACCCGCAAAAAGCAAGGTGAACCGCACCAAGATGCGCCGTCCATGACGATTGGGACTCTCTATACATCCAGCCCTGTTCTTAGGGCCTCCAACTGATCGACTGCTTCTGCGACGGCCTCGCCCTGTGACAAGCCGCTAACGAGCTTCAGGACCAACGACTCGGCACCGTCATTTGACTTTCGAATGCCGTTCTTCTTTCGCTCGGCGTTCGCGAACGTCAACAGAGCTGCCTTCTTTTCGGCCTTAACGTCCGTGAGGTTGAGGAAGGTTTGCACACGAAATTTCTCTTCAACAGCTCTCACCCATACCCCCGCCGTCCAATTCCAATCATCATCCTTCCCTTGCTTGTCGATAAATTGCTCGAAGGCATTCAAGCTGAATGCAGTCCGAACACGCCAGGGCTGAATCAGAACATCAGGAAACAGATCCCTCATCCTCGAGACGAACGGCGCGAAAGCAACCTGCCGGAAGCAGTTGGCCCAGATAAGCGGGCGCTTACAGAAGAGGCTAAAGAGTCGAAGGTTTGCTTTCCCTTCTATAGAGGCAACCCCATCGTTCAGAAGACTCGATAGTTCCTTTGCACGCGTGGATCGGAAGCGGGAGTCAACGAGCGACTTCATCGCGAGCACCGCGTCACCGTGCGTGGTAGCCACTTGCAAGACAAGCTTTCCGAGAGGAGTGCTGGCTGCAGATTCTTCATCTTCCTCTTCGACCACTGCTCGAAACTGCGTCAACGTGAGCCTTACGCTATCGGAGACCGAATCACGTTGCTCACACTGTCTGAGAAATTCCGAAAGCCAGTCGTACCCTATCGGCAACCAAAGCGAGTCGTCAACCGTAGCTTCATAGCTATCCAGGAAAATGTGCACACCCCGGAAATCGGGGAAGAGCTTCTCCAGCCCTTTGCGGTACTTCTTCAGCTGCCCATCCGATTGCTTGGCGCCAAACTTGTTTTCGATTGCAATGTAGAAGTTCGCTACCGCATCCACGATGAGCACGTCGAGGCGGTCTTTGACGTCTTTCATCCCCACATCGACCTCTGTTGCCACCACCATCGACGAAAACCCTTGACTGTGGATGCTGGAGGCCGCGAGGAAGCGTCGATCGTTCGCTGGCAGGCTTTCCGCCTCTTCACATTGACCTGCACGCGTGAGAATGGACTTGATTGCATGATCACCCAGTCCGTGGGCTTGCGATGGGTCAAGCAACCATGCCAGCATGTTCGAGATCTGAATCTCTTTGGGGAAGCAGATCCGAAGCGGGTTGCTTGTTCCTGCCAGCCTCAACATGCGTTCTACGTCAGGGTCGCCATAAAGCGCGTTCGCGAATTCCATCCGATCTCGATCTGGCACGGTCGATCCTTTGGGTGAGCAGTGAAATGGGCAAAGGGTAGCAGCGATTCAGGCCAAACCACGCCCCAGCCTCAGTCGCTCTGCATGAAGCGAAATCTTTGGATGCATGAAAGCGGGCAGCTAAGCCCCGGCGCCCGATTGCGGCCTACCACGAACCTTGTCCCAATATCTCCTTTCAAAGTCCTCTGCATCCTCCAGAGCATGGGTCTTGGACGTGAAACCAATCGGTCTCAGGAGGTCCCGCCGCGAAGAAGTGGGCGCCGCCTGAAGTGCAGAAAGGAGCGCGTCCGTCAACAATGCATTGCCATGCGCGAAGAACTGCTTCATGGTCGGATTCTCAAAGCCGTCTTCGTCGAATAGTCGGACCTGATCGACAGCCACTAGCTGGTTAACCTGCATTGAAAGGGTCTGCACATGAAAATTCGCGAGCCGAAACTGCTGATCTGTTTGCCATGGTTCAGGCAAGGTGACCGCCGCAATCGCGTAGACCCCGGCCCGGCTGGCAACTCGACCAACCACAGGAGCTATGCCTGGCCCGTCGCCATCAGCCATCGCCGACACAATGCCAACAATGTCGAAGCCCTCAATCAGGCTCTTGATCCCCCCAGCGTTGCTATCTGCGAGTCGACGTGCTTTGAAGGATCTGTTCGCATTCCCCCTTCCATCGATCAGTAGGCTCCGGGGTATTCGCCGAGCCTCATACCCTTCCCGGCTCGTGTGAATGCCCGCGAAGCTCACCCCATCCATCCCGCGTGAGGCCATGTCTTCCACGCGTCTGTTGCCTTCTCCTCCAACGCCAAGGACAAGAATCGTGCGGCGAGACGGACTCTTCTCATTCAGAGCCGCCCAAGACCCTGCGAACCCTACGCCTCCTCCCAGAATCCCGAATACGACATGCCGTCGGCGTAGCGTTGACTTCGGGGTTGAGAATGGCAGGCAAGTTGGCTGCATAGGACCCGTTCCCTTATGAGATTGCGTTCGTTTGAAGGCAGATTGGATTGGTCTTCGGCCATGCCAAGGTTAACCGAGGCTTCGGTTCTGCCGCATCAGCGAACGAACAGGTCGTTCAAAGCAAAGGTGGCATGCCGCCTATCGACCCAGCGCCACGGCCCTTCCCGAAGTTGCGGCCTGGAGAAACGCCTGGGCAGCATCGGCTTTAGCGCCGCTCGCCGATATCTGTGAGCGCAGCTCGCCGAGGGCGACCTCTGCCGAGACCTCCTGCGCATCGGTCACCGGCCGCACATCGCCCTTCTCGTTCGCACCAAAGCGCTGGCCGAAGTAGGCGCCGCTTGCAGCACGACCTAGTGCAAGCCAGGTCAACTTCTCACCAGGCAGCGGCTTCGTGGATAGCAGAGTGGCCGTCGCGCCCACCAGCTGCCGGCGCGAGCCATCCTTCATCACGAGGACGCTCCTCGCATTCACAAACGCCTGGACGAGCTTGCCGGCCGCCGCCTGCTCGGCACGCGCGGTCCGTTCTCTGGCGATCTCCTCGCCCCTCTGGTTCGCCAGGTAGACGACAGTGCCTGCAGCGACGACCAGCACCACCGCCGCGGCGCTGCCCCAGACGGGCCACCTCGATGCAGTTGCTCGTTGGGGTAGCGCAGCGGCGGGACGGCTGCTTGCGAGTCGCTTCAACTGGGGGTTTGTCATGTCTTCAAGCATTGGCCAGGAAGGCCAGCTTGCGCCCTCGCGGCAGCTTCTTGATGGCGTATTCGGCCTTGGAAGCCTCAGATCGATCGGCGTACTGCCTGGCACCAAGGATGCGCACCGGCGGGTTCGCCCGGGTGAACTTCGCGCCCTTGCCGGCTTGGTGCGCTGCGAAGCGCTCTGCCAGCTTGTTGGTGATCCCGGCGTACATCACGCCGCCACGGCATTCCAGGAGGTACAGGCACCAGTCCCCGGGTGCAATGTGGGTCGCGCAGGTCACGTGCTGGCTCAGAACAATGGGGCTTGGTGAGAGGCCGGCGACGGCCGCTTCGCGGGGACGTGGCTGCGTGCGAACTCGTGCGCCTCGCGAGCTACGGCAAGGTAGGCATCACTGGGCGCCTTCGTCAATTCCTGGCCCGGGACATACGCTGCCCAGATCCGGTCGCGAATGTCCTTGGGCAACGTGAACCAGTGCGGTGCGCAGCCCCAGAGCTTCGGGGGGACGTGGCGCTGGCAGCCAAGCCAGTGGCAGTTATGGGCTTCGCTCATTGGTTCACCGCGTGCACTGCGCTCAGCAGGTTCCAGCCTGTCGTCTTCACGAACGACTGGTAGTCCATCGGCGCCTCGATGCGAGCGTCTGCCGTGTTCGGAAGGATGTAGGCCCACGAGCGGCCAGACGCCTCGTCGTAGACGAGCTTGAATATGTGCGACGGCACCCATACGCGGCCGGAGCCGATCGTCTGGCGCGGACCGTTGAACAGCGGGCCCGAGAAGACGAAGACGTCGCCTCGTGCTCGGCGCGCGAACTTGCGTACGTCGCTCTCGATCTTCGACCAGATCTTCCGATTGTTGGTCGGGTCCTGGGGGATCATGTTCGACAGCGCGAAGGACTGCGCCATCGATTCCGCATCCGGTTGGTTGCCTGCAGCAGCCAGGTGGCCGCGGTCTTGGCCACTGCCTCGGTAGTCCTCGAGCTCAGCGCGCGCGCCGCGCGGCAGGCGCGGATCGGCGAAGAACTGCTCGGTGCGCTGCTCGTCCCGGGCGTCGCTCAGCTGCGCACGGGTCAGCCGCTCGAACGTGACCAGTGGTGTCTTGCTCAGACCCGAGTAAAGGACAGCGAAGTGATTCGAGCAGAGCGCGACCGGCTTCCAATCGGCGCTCACGGAGACGACGCTCAGGGGCGCCTTCTGTGGGAACAGGTCAGCACAGGAGTCAAAGCCACGGCCTGCGGGCAGCGCCACGGGTGCGCCGGTCCTGTCCTGGAGCGCGGCGCGCGCATGTTTTGCAACAGCACTCGAGACGGCCTGCTCGGCGGCGGCGCCGATGCTCCACGCGCCAGCGAACTGGGAAGCAAGCGTCAGCAGCGCGGCACTCGCGAGCTTCGCCGCGAATGAGAAAGTCTTACGTTTGTAGATGGAGTGCATCGCGGACATCATTTTCCCTCCACGATACAGGGGCGGCTCGAATTTTCGCTAGGGCGCGCGGTGAAAAATTAGTCCCCGCCTTCGGGCTTTGAACTCGTCAGCGCGCCGACCTGCGCGCCAAACCGATCCAGAACGCTCGCGCGGCTCGCCACACGCGGTGGCTGCCGCTCGAACTCGTAGTACCGCACCGCTTCTTCCACGACAGCCCTCGTCGATGTGCCAGGCTCGAAGACGGTGCCGTGCACCTGGGCGTTTTCGGTGAGCGCCGGCCACGCGGGCGTGGTCAGGTCGTAAGGTGCGGCGAGCGCGGTGGCCAACGCCCTGAGCGCGGCGGCGACACCCGGTGGAGGATCACCGCCGTCCAGGTGTGAGACGGCCGCGAGGGCGTCCGCACGCCAGCTGGGCGTGCTCTGATCGTGTGAGGGCTTCTGCTCCATGCCCGACAGTATCGGGGGTTTCAAGGCTGGCCTGGAAGGGGTCGAAAGGCCCGCAAACAGCCTCATTGCGATGCCTCCGCGCTCGGCTCGGTCTTTACAGGGATGCAGTGGCTTGTGCAGACGCACCCGGACTTGCCCGCCAGCCAGACCACCGCCGTGTGGCCGCTGAGGATCTGTGCCTCGGTTCGGGTCTTGTAGCGCACAAGCGGCGCGCCCTCATACTCGAAATAGTCGACGTCGGTGCCGAGGGGCACGCGCGCGTTGAAGGCCTCGACCTCGGCCTGAAGCCGCTTCTGGGATTGAATTGCTCTGCTCATTGGGGGGTTCCTGTCGCTTAAGCGGCGACGGCTTCTCGTAATTGATACTGACCTGGTGCCGTGCGCTCGAAGGCGCTTGCATGGCGCTGGACGACCTGGCGCACCTTCGCGCGCCAGTGGGGGTTCGATGTCGGGCGCACCGCTTGGATCGAGCTGTAGATCTGCTCGAGCCCGGCCGAGCCGCCGAGCGTCCGGAAGATCTCGCGCACGACCGGGAACCAGACGCCGCGGCTGTCCCGGCCGGAGGCCACTTCCAGGCGCCAGCGCCTTTCGATCGCTGCGATCTCCTGGGCTTCCCGATACAGCATGAAACCGTGTAGCCGGCGCTGGCGTTCCTTCGTGAAGGTCGCGAAGCACAGGGGAAGGGAGAGGCCCGGAAACAGGTTACGCGGGATCATTGCCTGCTTGATACTGAAGAGCGCATGGAGCCGCTCCACGCTGCTGCTCGTCTGGAGGATGTACGCAGGCAGGATGAAACCGGCCTGACCGCCCTCCTCCAGGATCTCGTGCGACTTGCGCAGGAAGGCGGCCACCGTGTCCGACTGGAAGGGCGGGTTTCCGATGACAGCCTGCACGCGGCCCAGATCCTCCACCGGAACTTCGAGGAAATCGCCCACGATCACATGGCGCCCGGAAGCGCGGCGCGCGCGCTCGGCCTGAACAGGGTCGATCTCCACTCCGACGACATCCAGCGAGCCCGGCAAGGCACACAGGAACGCACCATCGCCGCACGAGGGCTCGGCAACGCGATCGCCGGCCTGGAGCCATCCGAAGGCCTCTTCGACGATGCCCTCGGCGGCCCAAGCGGGCGTGAACCATTGGTGCAGGCGCTGCTGCGTGGATTGCCCTGCCATCGCCGCGCTCACATCGCCAGCGGGTACCGCTTGGCAAGATAGAAGACCTGCTCCCGTGTGAGCTTGACGAGTATGGGATCGATCGTGACGCAATGTCCGGCCTCACGCAAGCGTCGGGCGACGCGTGCAGCCGAGGCGCGCGGTAGAAGGCGGCACTTATGACCGACCTGCACCCCGAAAGTGTGGCCAGGGCGGTGGATGCGGATCTGGAAGAGCTTGCGTGTTCTGTAGTTGGTGGCGGCGGTCATGTGCGCTGGATCCGATTCGTTTCGGAATCAAGGTACAGGATCGACGTGCAATTCGTAAGGTCAGGACCTCGAAAATCTCATACTGCGGCCGATCAGCCCATCGGCGCAGGCGCGCGCGCGTCCTCATCTTCGTCCTGCTCGAGCTCGTCGCCGTAGAACACGTCAACACCGCCCAAATCCACCAACTCATCCTCATCGAACAGCGCAGCCTGCGAAGGCTCCGCCGGAGGCGCGACAAGCTCGGGCGTCGACAGTCCCTCGCGGCGTTGCTCCTCCATCATCTCAAGCAGACGCTCGCGCTGCACCTCGCCGACCAGGCCTTGCCGCTGCATCCACTGGGTGCGCTGGGCGATGGCGTGCCAACGCCCGATGCTCGCGTGCGCCGGCGAGACGATCCCCATGCTGAGGTAGGTGCTCAGGGCCTGGGTGCGATCCGTCTCGTCGTTGTGGTACCGCTCAATGTATTCGTCTGCCATGAGCACGACGAAGTCCGCAGCGCCGTCCTCATCGACGTCGAAAGCGTCTTCGGTGTCCCAAGCCGTCGTGAACTCGCCGCTGGTCAGCTGCTTCGTCTCAAAACCACAGGAGTCATTGAACATTTCGTGGGCGTGCGAGCGGATGCCGCTGGAGAGCATGCGGTCTCGCTTCGGATCTCCCGTGCGACGATCATCCTCCCAGGCCCGGCCCACGTGGATCTTCCCGTACCTGGGCACGGGCGTGCGCGGCAGCGGGCCGGTAATGGGCGGATCGCTGAGCTTGCCGTCCATCACCTCGAAGAAGATCTTGAGGGCGTGGAAGGGCTTGTGGATGCCGTACATGCTCCACTGGGCATCGATCGCGACGAGCTCGCGGAAGCCCATGATCGTGAACCGCGGGGCGATGCCGGCCTGACGAGCGGCAGCCTGTTCCCTTACCTGCGCAGTGAGCGTATAACGAAGAAGGCGCTCGAGCATGGTGGGGCTGTAGACGTCGGCGCCGACCGCGACATTGCCATCTGCGTCGATTGTCCTGCCGAGGTAGTTGCGCGAGTCCCAGTCGTACTGTGTATTGGCGATGAAGTTGCGAAGCCGGTTCAGAGGTCGCATGAACCCGTACCGCTCGGGATCCGACTCAATCATCTGCTCGGCGCTCTGGTCCTTGCCCACACGGACACACGTCCAGCAACCAGAGCGAGCACCGCAGCCGCTTTTCTGCTTGGAAGCGCTCTCCGCCATGCGCATGTCCCCAACGACAGCACACGAGCTACCGCCGGCGTCGCGGTAGAACTGCAGGGTTTCGGAGAAATCCGAGTAGCTTTCGATCAGGCCGGCAGAGGCATAGCCCAAAAATTCGAAGACGGAATCTGCATCCCAATGGATGATCGGACTCAGTCCAAGGCGGCCCTTCGCGTTCGTCCAGATCTCCGAGGCGCTTTCCCCGCGCGCGCGGATGTTCGCCTCGCGTGTCGCCGACTCGTCCAGGCGCACACCTGTCATGACCACCGGTTGCGGTGCCGTCTTGTCCTTGCGCAGCTCCGCAAACACTTCGTCCATCAAGCGGTTGCCAGTGTCTACCTTCCAGTCCTTTGAGCAGTCTGCGCTCCCTGCTGGGAATGAGGGCAAAGCTCGGCCGCCGATCACTCGCACTGGCCACGACGTATAAAGGCTTGGCTTGCCAACACGGATCGCCAGGGGAAGCCCATGGGCCGAGGCGAACGCACTCATCTTGGCGAGCTCGCCGTCGGCCAGCAAGCGCACCGCTGGGGACTCAACGCCGGTGTCTGTGTGCACGACCAGCATCTGCGGCACTGGCAGGGCAGCCTTCGTGCGCTCGACCGCGACGGTCAGCACCAGGCTCACCAGCACCGAAGAGTCCTTCCCCGAGCTCCAGCCCATGACGGTAGGCGAACCACTGTCCATCAGGCCGTCGATCACCCTCATAGCAGCCGCGGCCAACGGGTGGAATTTCTCGATCGCGGCGATGCGCGCTTCGATAGGGGAAGCCGAAGGGACTTGAAGGGTGGCGGGCTGTGTCATCTCGAACCGGTTTGTGCCGATTCAAGATATCGAGCGAGGCTCAGATCAAGACGAATGAATAATGTCGCGCGATCTCGCAGTTTTGTGGTTGCCCTGCAAGCCGCTTCAGCTCAAAGGACGTCGACTGGCTCAGATGCAGCAGTGCGCACTGCCCAGCGGGCCTGGAACACGGCCAGCAATCCCTGGTTCGCTTGCGCCGTTTGCTTCGATGTCCACACCAGCTCCTCGGCCAACTCGACCCGAGCGAACGACCGGCTGAGCGCCTCACCATCGACCAGGACGTCCTTGCGCCAATCGTCCGGGACTTCACCCCAGCGCGACTTGTAGTTTGCAGGCTTTGTGGCGTTGTACTTCCTCGCCTCCTCTGGCTCGGTCACAGGGCGTTGATGCACTCTGGCCACGACCTCGATCGCGAGGGAGCTCTCCGTCGTGACGCTGAACGCCTGCGCCGTGCGCGCGGCCTCGTCGACAAGATGTTCCGCCGCCGAGAGGTACCCATAGAAGTCCGTGTGCGTCGAGCCGTGCTTGATCTCTTTGCCCCCATGGACGAACCGCACCATCGCCTCCGACTCTTGCAGCCAGACGATCTCGCGCTCGAAGTGAAAGGTTTGGCGCTCCCCGCCGACCAGCAGGCGTTCGACAAAGGTCTCGGTGGTGCGGCGCACGACGGGGCAAGCGCTATAGAAGAGGTGGTGCATGGATTGAAGGCGGTCGTGCCCGGCGTGTGCCAAGCGGGTGGACAAGCGGGTCAGCCCCTGGGAGGGAATGCGCGCCGCGGTGGAAAGCCAGGGACAGCTGCCGGATCGGCCTTTGCGGCGGGAGCATGCAGCGGCTCGGCGGAAGTGAAGTCGAATCCCGCCTTGATGCGCTCCATCGCGCCAGGCGGCAAAGGGGGAGGTGCAACGGGTGCGCGACTCGCGGGCGTTGGGAACCGGCCCACGAAAGGCGCGAGGTTCGCCGGCACACGCATCTCCGGGCGGACCGGCAGCAGGCGGAATCCCAGCTGCTGGTGCCCCGTTGGTGCTGCTGGCGCCGGGCGCACCTGGAGCGTAGGCTCAGCTCGCCGCGAAATCGGCGCAGCAGCCGGGGGTCGCGGCCTGAAGGATCCTGGAGGCGTGGGGAGCTTCTCCTGCAGGGCCGGCAGGTCTCGTACGACCGGGCCCGCCGGGCTCACCGGGCTCTCGCCGGCGGCCACCGCCTGGCGCAGCTTCTCGACTTCCTTGCGAACCCGGCGCATCAGCGCATCCGCCTCGTTCGCATCCTCGACGTCAGCAGCGCCGGGCTCACCTGCCGCCGCGGTCGCAGTAGCGATGCCCAGGAAATCCGCCGGAGCGATTTTGGTCAGCCTGAACACGCCCTGTGAGGAACCGGTCTGGCTGTCATCCACGTAGGAGCCGAAGCCGCGCTGCTTCATGTCGATCTCGGCCAGGCGGAACCCGTTGGTGGTCAGCTTGCAGGCCATGAGCCGCTCGAGGGCCGCGTCTTCCAGCGTATCGATCGACTCGACCATCATGAAGAAGTCGGCCGCGCCGCCGTTGCGCACCAGGCGCCCGCGCAGCTGGTGGAGCTGGGACAGCCCGAGCCGGTCCGCATCGCGGATGACGACCAGGCCGATGTCGGGAATGTCGATGCCCGTCTCCACAACCACCGAGGCCACCGCGAGCGGCTTCTCCAGGCTCGTGATCTGCTGGATCGCAGCATCCTTCTCGTCATCGGAAAGCAAGCCGTGCAGCGCCACGACCTTGCCGGGGAAGGCCTGCTCGAAGGTCGCCGCCGCGGCGACGACGCCCTGCGCCGTGCGGGTGGTGTCTTCCGTGGCCGCCCGCAGATCGAGCTGAGTGCCCTCCTTCGAGACCTTGGCCTTCCTGGTGATCTCTGCGCTGTCCACGCGCGGGTAGACGACCAGCACGCGCCGCCCGGCTGCGATCGTCTCCCGGATCGCCCGGGTCACGGCGCCGCGGCTCCTCACGTCGACGATGTGGCTGGTGATGAAGCGCTCCACCGGCGCCTGGCGCAGCGTGAACACCTGCATGCCGTCGAAGAATACGGTCGCGAGGGAGCGCGGAATGGGCGTCGCGGTCGCCTCGATGACGTGCGTTGCCGGGCCGACGAGCGCGCCGCGCGTCTGCACCGAAAGCTTGTGCTGCTCGTCCATCACCAGCACGTTGGGCACGATGCCCGCCTTCGAACAGGCGCTCGTGAGCCCACTGGTACCGACCAGGATGTGGTCCTTGTTGCGGATCTTCTTTCCAGCCTCGACACGCTCCACACCGCGGATCTCGCCGGCGAAGCGCCGCACGATCTGCTTGGCGATCTGGTTGGCCAGGATGATGGTGGGCGCCATGATGACGACGCTCGCGCCGTTCTGGTGGGCCACGATGGCGGGCAGCAGGAAGGTGAGCGTCTTGCCGGTACCGACGTCGCCCGGGATGAGGCCATTCATGGGCACCGGCGATCGCAGCGCGCTCGCGATGCCCAGAATGGCATTGCGCTGATCGTCCGTCAGGGTCTCGGCCTGCTTGGCGGCCAAGGCGAGCACCTGCTGATCCGGCACGATGAGTGGCGCGTCACGATGCGGCTGCCGCTTGCTCTGGGTGCGGGCGGCGGTTCGGATCGACGCCGCGTCGATACGCTGAGCGAGCTGGAGCGCCCTCTCGCCGGCGCCAACCGACCCGGGCCGGTGCAGGGCGACCAGCAGTTCACGCAGGCTAGAGAAGACCGGCACGCCCTTGGCGAGATCGGCCAGGTCGTACTGCACGCACGCGAGCACGCCCGCCTCGTCCAGCTGCATCGCGGCGACGATGTGGCGCTCGCACTTCAGGTAGGCAGCTTCCTTGTCCAGCACCGCGTGGACCGCGCCAGTGACCGCCTCGCCGGTGACGCGGCCCGGCATGCCCAGGTAGCGCGCCCAGATCCCGCCGATGGCTGCGCTGTGCGGCTGCTCCGCGCCGGGCTCGACATAGAGCTTGTCGCCGAAGCGCTTCACGGTGCCGAGGAAATGGACCTTCGAGCCAATCTGCGTGGATCGCCAGCCCCAGGGAGCGAAGGAATTCAGGTAGGCGATACGGCCCGTGTCGTCCGCGACCTCGATCTGCAGGCGACCGATGTTCTTCCAGAACGGGTACTGCTTCTCCTGCAGTTCCGCCATGGACGTGATGACGCGGCCGCCCCAGGACGCGGGTGACTTGTCCTTGTTCACCGCCATGACGCGATCGGTCACTACCAGGCTCAGCAGGTGGGAGGTCTTGCCCGACTGGTCAGCCTCGTCCAGATCCGAGATCGAGCTCGTGCAGTCGACATACGCGGCCGGCACGCACAGGAGCGCCAGGTCCGGGTCGGAAAGCTTGAGGCGAGACAGAAAGGTCGGGGTGGAGGCCATGGGCGAGCCGCAGGAGGCGGCCTGTTCTTCATTCTTCCGTAGAAGGATATCGGCACAGACCGCGGTTCCGCAAGGGCAGCGGCAACGGATTACCTTGCCAACTCAGATGTTCCGAGCGTCAGCTGCGCGATGATTGCGCGGGTGGTTAGGCAGAAGTCGGGGGGCCCGGCGTCTGGCTCGAGGCCAAGCCGTTCAGCGGGCGGGCGAGTCGCCGGTGCGTTCCTGCATCTCAGCGCTCGCGCCCTTCGTCGACAGGCCTTGCGGCCAACAATTGCCATTGCTGGGAGCGGATTCTGCACCCGCATCCGCACGGCGACAAGCAATCGCACGGTGCACATGCGCAGAGCATCACGAACGCTCTCGCTCGTGTCGAGCCAGGGTGCGATGGTCAACGCATCCCAGGGCGCTCGGCCTGGTCCTCTGCGTCCTCGTGAGGGCACAGCGAACCCATCACCTCGTCAGCCTCGCCTTCGAAGTTGTCCAGCAGAGCCAACTCCGCGATCGGCTTGCAGGAACTTTCCGGATCGAGAGCCCGCGGCGCGCTGGCCGCCAGCTTTTCACGGGCACGTGCGAGCATGCTGACGCCCACCCAAGCACCTTGGCTCGGGCGCGGAACGCGAGGCTTCCCGTTCGCCAGCGGCGGGCGGTCATCTTCGAACTCGACGCTTGCGGTCGGACCGGAGGGCCCCATGAAAAGCTCCTCCACCCGGCCGAAGCGAGGACCGGTCTTGGTGGCGGCGAACATGCCGGTCGTGCGAACGCGGTCGCCGACGCGCAGGCCCCAGGCTTCGCGCAGGAGGGGCGTGCCGTTGGGGTGGTAGCCCGCATGGACCACCGGCAGAGAGGACGGGTCGCGCGCGAATTTGCCCACCTGCGAGCGCTGGAGGCCAATTCCACCGGTGACCTCGGAGATCTCCAGGTTTCGCGCCAACGTTCCAGCTCGAATCAGCTCGCCGACCATCCGGCGCATGAGGTAGCGGTAGAGCCCACCGCCTGCGATCAAGATGCGGGTGGCGTCCTGCGGCCATTCCACCGACTCTATGAACTGCTCGAGGTCGAATTCCAGCTCGCGAGCGCGCACAGGCGTCATGAACTTGTCGTACGGCTCAATCACCTTATTGGCTGCAACAAACCCGTGCAGCGCGGAGAGGACCACGATGTGCGGCAGCCGACCGTCGGGCTCGTTCGCCCGCAGCGACTGCCACATGACCCCTTGGTAAAGGTCCCTCGCTGGCGCCGAGTGAGCCAACTTCGTTCCCGAGCAGGGCATGAGAATGAGCGGGCTCGACACCGGCTCAGGCCGCCTTCAGGATCTCACGCGAGCCGTCTGCCGCCATCGGTGAAACCAGCTGGCGAGCTTCCATCGCCTCAAGCAGCCTGGCGGCCCGGTTGTAGCCGATCTTCAGGTGTCGCTGGATGAGGGAGACGCTCGCTTTTTGCTGTTCGCGGACGACGCGCACTGCCGTGTCGTACAGATCGTCGTTGTCCGCTGCCTCGGCAGTAGCGACAGAGTTGGTTGCTACGTCGCCGCCACCAGCACCAGCAGCGGTGACCAGGGCCATTTCGCCGCCAAGCGCGTCGACCAGGTCAGCGATGAGGCCCGAAAGCTCGCCCGTAGCGATCGCGATGTCCGCGTCGAAGTCGTCCGCCGTCGGTCCGGTTTTCTCGTCCACGCCCTCCAGGAATTTGATCTTGCGCAGCGCGAAGCCTTCAGTGAGCTCGAGCGACACGCGGTCGTTCCAGGTGAGCGCCAGACGAGTTGGGCGTTTGCCGGCCGCAATGTGCCCGCGCACCTCATCGATGTCCAGGGCGTGCTTCGCATAACGCACCACCGCTTTCGACTCGTCGGTCGCGCGCAGCTCCACCTCGCGATCAACCGTGAAGCCCTGCGGCGGCTCCTGCTCAGACAGCCACATGGCCATGGCGGCCGAAGGTTCCGTCTGCGTGTTCAGCAGGGTAAAGGCGAATCCCTCCACGGACTTCACCAGCGCCGTGACGACATCGTCGCCGCGGGAGGCGCTGGCGGTGTCGAGCACCATCAGGCCCTTGGCCGGGTCGATCCAGACGGAGATAGTGCCGATCTTGGTGAAGGCGAGCGGCAGCATTTCGTGGAGCACGTCCTCCTTCAATTCCTTCTTCTCCTTCTTCCCGGGCTTGCGGCCAGTGGCCTGCTCGATCTGCTTGCATCGCTCGTCGACCCTGCGTTTCACGGCGGACGCCGGCACCGAGCGCGTCTCGGTCATGAACTTGGCGAGCCACTGGCCGGCCACGGACTCCAGCATCGGCCCATGCTCCTCGCCGCGCGGGGGCACCCAGCCAAAAGACGACTCCTGCGTCGGACCACAGGGAATGAAGGCGAGCTTCTGCAAAGCCTCATCGAGCATGTCGACGGTGTGCAGGGCCGGATCGACGGTGATCCGATAGATGGTCGCGTTGGAGAAGTTCATGGGGAAGGGAATGGGTTTAAGGGAAACTAAGGCGCCCGCGCTGGCGCCCGGGCGAAGAGAGTGGATGAGGAATCGCGCGCTAGACGTTGGCGATCCGCAGGAGGACGTCGGCGTGGCACGCTTCTGGAGCGCACCAGCACACCAGGTCCTTGCCGCGCAGCTCCGCCTTTGCCGCATCGACCAGCTCGGGGTTCGTCAGGAGCCAGGCCTCGAAACGGGCAACCACAGCGGCGCGGTCGCCATGCCGGCCGATCACGAACGGATTGCCGAAGCGACCCGGCCGCCCGACGTAGACGGCGCCCGAGGGCATGCCGTCTCGCTTGCTCAAGACACGGGGGAATCGCGGCAGCTCGCTCATGCCAAGGCTTCCCGCACGAAGACGTAGCCGTCCTTCCTGCCGTTGAAGCGATCGCTGCGAGCCTTCGACGTGCGGCCCGTGGCCACGTTCCTGATCGAGATGTCGTGCACGACGGCGACGCGGTTGCGCGGGAACAGATGCCTGCGGGGCTCGCCGATCGCCATCACCTCGACGTGCGGAGCCTCGGGGAGCCTCGGGTCAGCGGGCGCCCAGACCTGGCCTATGGTGATGGGCCGGATCGGCTTCATGTTTATCTCTTTGGTACTACTCATCTGTGCGCTATGTTCGTTTCGTACCAGCATAGCGACACGGTGCGAAAATGCGCAATGTTGTTTGGAAGATAGTGAGTAGCATTAAAGTGAAGCCGCATGCCCTGATTCCCTTGCCACCTTGGCACCCGGCTTCTGGCGGATGGCTCGAGGCAGCGATCCGCTGGTCCCTGCGTCCACTCGTCTTCGGCGTGTGCGCAGCACTCGCCGTCGCTTGCGCCGCGCCACCTACGCCTCCAAATGCGGCGACCCCGCGTTCACCGGCGTCCGCCAGCCACCAGTCCGAAGCGATGAATAAGCCGGAGAGCAAGCCAGCGGCTCGGGTCGCCAAGCCGTCCAAGCCCTCCTCAGGAATGCCCTCGTCGAAGCAGGCAAGTCACCCTGCGCATCGGCCGCGGGCATCAATGCCGCAGAGTCAGCAACCCGCGCCGGTTGCGGCAGCCGCGGCGCCGGGCGCTGAGCGGACATTCCTGCGCCCTGCGAAGGGCGCGGTGCTGGCGCGCTTCGATGGGCAGCGCAGCAAGGGTGTCGACTTCGGCGGTGTCGAGGGCGATCCGGTCTACGCCGCACGCGGTGGGAAGGTGGTCTATTCCGGCAATGGCCTGCGCGGGTACGGCCGCCTGCTGTTGATCAAGCACGACGCCACCTTCGTGAGCGCCTACGCGCACAACAGCGAGCTGCTCGTAAAAGCGGGCCAGACGGTGAAACGTGGGCAGTTGGTTGCCCGCATGGGGAGCACTGACGCTGACCGTGTGATGCTCCACTTCGAACTTCGCCGCCAGGGGAAGGCGGTGGACCCCATGGGCTACCTGGCGGAATCGCCAAGCCCGTAGCAAGGATGCCTACGGGCCTGCGGTTTGCGCTTGCGCGGCGCCTTCCGGAACACCGGCTTCGGCTCGTACTTGGTTTCGGCGATTTTGTAGGCGATGAGCACGTCCCAGCACTCGGCGTTGCTGGGGACTACCGGCCCGACGTTGCCATCGATCAAGCCCGGAGCAGGTGTGACCGCGAGCTGCTCGACGATCTCGCAGGGCACCGCGATGTTTTCGCCACTGTTGTAGTAGTCGAGCTCTGCAAGGATCCTGGCGCGTGCGTACCGTCCTGCCCAAGGCAGCGGCCAAGCGTAACCCTTGTCATCAGGCCTCCAGAAGGAGATGTATCGGTTCTCTTTGTTCGTGTGGCTCAAGTTGGCCACGTAGAACTCGGTCGCGTTCGCCACAATCTCGTCCGCCTTCATGCCTGCCGCTCCTGGGTCGCGTCCTCAGACTCATCGTCGACTCGCGGATAGGCGTCCTCGCGGTACTCGTGCCCGACGCCCTCCTCCGGGGTGTCAGCCCATACCTGGGCGGCCTCGATGGTGCCAATGCCTGTGTGCCAGCTCACCGCAACCGCCGCGTGGTCGATGACCCACTCTTGGAGCAGATCGACCCCGTTGACCTGCTCGTTGCGCACCCACTGTTCGCACATGTCCAGGGGAGGCATCTTGCCGCCGCACATCACTGCCATCGCCTCGCGGAAGCGCTCCATCCAGGTCGTCGGCTCCGGGTCACTGGCGCAACCAGCCCTCGACTTGCGGACGAGATAGCGCTTGCCCAGCGAGCGTGCAGCCGCTGCAACGGTCATCGGCGTGGACTCGACGACAGACGCAAGGCGGACCGTCCGAACCGTGAGGTCGCGCGTGGTGCGAGCCGACCTCGAGGCGAAGGCCTCGCATTGCAGGATCTGCTCATCGGAGAGTGGCCTTCGGAACGCCGGCGCACCATCGGCGAGCCTGCGCGCAGCTGCAATCAGGTGATCATTGCCACTTGCGGCAGCGCTTGGCAGGCAGTTGAGTTCGGCCGCCAGCGTCCAGACCAGGTCTCGCCAGGGATTGTCTCGCTCCGTGGTATCTGCGTTCTTTGTTCGAGCGTTCATCTTCTACTTTCTAGACTTGGCATGCCGGCGTGTGCTCGACGGCGCGAGCGACTCGGTGCTATGCGCCACGAGAGCCTCCTGGGGCGATCAGCTCTCCAAACTGAGCACGGCGCTCGGCGGCCACGGTCTGCACGTCAGTGGAGAGGTCCGAGAACGGCATATCTGCTCGGCTGCGCTGCAGCGTCCATCCCCGGCGCGCCATGAACCAGAGAAATCGGTCAACGACGTAGACATGCCCCACCACGGGCGAGACCTCGTACAGCTGATCCACAGCGCTCTTCGGCCGCGTTGCGCCGTCATCCTGCAGCGCGTGCATTGCAGCGAACAGGGACTTCTGGTCGTGGAAATCACGCATCTCGGTCGGCAGGTGACGCCCTGCTTTGAGCCAGGCGTTCAGATCCTTGCTCATCGCGACTCTCCACCCGGCACAGGCCACACCGCTCCCGAGATCAGCACAGCCAGGGCCTCCAGCTGCTCGAAAGTGAGGCTGACGCCGCGCACCGCACGCATCGGCGGCGGCGAGTAGCTCACCGCGCCGCAGTGCTCCGCCATCTGGCGCAGCTCCCCGCGAACAGCGTCTGGAAGATCCAGCTTCGCCGCGCTCGCGAGAGGCTCCCGCTTGCGCGTGCGCCACTCCACCTCGAATGCGCGAAGGGCCTCCACGGGAATCAACTGGCGCATGAGCACCAGGCGCTGCACGGCGCGCTCGTAGGACTCACGATAGTGCGAGGCCTCTCGGCCCTGGGCTACGCGCGTCAGCACTCCGTGCAGGTACGCCAGGCGATCGGCCTTCTCGGCGAAGCCGCTGCCACGCACCACGTCTTCGACGTGGCTCAGGATCTCGAGATCTTCCTTCGACACCACGGCAGGATCGGGGAAAGACTCCGTTTGCGATCCGGGCTCCCCGAGGCAATCAGCAATCACATCGAGTAGATCGGCCAGGGCGCGGTTCGCATGGATGCCTGCCTTTGGATCGTGCTCTCGCGCCGAGCTGGCATCCTCACGCAGCCACTCGACGGCGTCGGCGCGGGCGCTCGTCTCGGCGTCAGCGATGGCCTTGGCCAAGCGGGCAGCTACGGTTGCGTGGGTCTTCTCCATGAGGTCGCCTGCGTGATGGGTGAAATGCTTGAGCGGACAGCTGCGTGCCGATCTGGGTGATGCATTCAACATAGCAGTCGCGACGCGAATCGCGCAAGGCAACGGTGCAATATCGCACCCAAGCAGCACCAGACCGGGTGACCTCGCGGCTACATGCCGATGCGTTCCATCGGCTCGCTCGTCTCTTCCACCAGGCTGTCGTCCAGGTGATCGACGCCTTGCTGCTCGCGCTGCTCGTGCTGCTCGTGCTGCTCGTGCTGCTCGTGCTGGCCCTGCTCCACGGTATTGTGCGCAAGCGTCTCTGGCTCCTTGGGAGCCATCCGCGCGCCTGCGTCGCTCAGCGAGCCGGTCATACGCAGCTTCGAGTTGATGTAGATGAACTTTTCCGGATCCGAGTAGTGGCTGCGCGGGCGGATGATTCGGAAGTACGAGCTCACCCCACCGTGCGAGATCTCGATACCGCCCTCCACAGCGCCCCGCACTTCCGCAGCGATGGGCGCCTTCCTCGAGACGACGATCGTGTCGGCGATTGCATCGGCCATCGGGTCGTCAATGCCTCGATGCGGCTCCTGCTTGACCACCTTCCCATTGACCACGATCGTTCGCGCCGCCGGCTTCTCGTTCGACTCGGGAGCTGCCTTGCGCGGCACTTTGATCAGCGCGGAGCTGACGGGATTGCCCACCTGCAACTCGACGACCACGTGCCCTGCCGGGAGTTCTGCGTCGGGCTCACGCGCGTGGGCCCATTCCTCCGGCTTGTAGCGGCTGCCAGCGGGCAGATCTTTGTTGGGCCATACACTCGCGGCCGGGTAAGTGGCCGGCACGCCGTCCTCGCTGTACTGCGGCTCGTCGAAGAGCTTGGCGAAGTCCTGGGACTGGCCATTGACTCGCGCCTGGTCGGTTGAGAGGCGCGCTGGTGCGCCAAACCCCAAAGGCCTCGACGGCGCGACGATTGGCTTGCGCGCAAAAGCTGCAGGTGCCCCCGCCGCCGTTCGGGCTGGCGCGCCTGGTGCAGGAGACGATGCTGGGCGGTTGAAGCCGAACCCTCGCGCCGCGGCTGGAGATCCGGGCTTCGTCCCGCGAGCGAACGCCAGAACCGGCGGCGGCCGCGAGGCGGCGACGGGTGGGGACACGATGGGCGCTGGTCCGGCCGGCGCCGGTTGCCCAGCCGGTGCCGAATCCCCGTCCGCGAAGGAATCCAAGTAGCCATCATCGAGATCCGGCATACCGGGCCGATCGGGCTCGTCCGCGGGGTTTCCTTCCCAGGACTCGAGCAGATCCGGGGGGATCACGCTCCTGGCGATGTGAGCCTCGCCAGGGGGATTGGCTTCGGCGGCTGCCGAGGCAGGGCTGCCGATCAAAGGATCGTTTGCGCTCGCCGGCGCCGGCAACGCCCCCTTGACCTGGGCCTTGCGAGCCTTATCCAGCAGCGCACGCTTGGAAGACGTCTTACTGGCAGCAACGGCCGGTTGGACAGAGCTCGATGGCGAAGCGGGTAACATGGTCATGATCGGCGGAGAATCCTTGTTTGTCGGATTGTCCCGCCGCGCGATTATTTCGCGGAATATTGTTTCGGCCATTGCGGCAGCTTCCGGCGATATGGGCAGATCGTCGCCACCACCACCACCACTGGAGTGGTCGGGATCCATGGCAGCTGGCCTGGAAGACACGGCCGCCGGTGGCGATTCGGACTCGAAGGCGCCAACTGGGAGCTGGTCGAGAACATCGGGCACACCCGCGCCTTCCCTGACCATTCGCATCAGGCGCTCCAGTTGCGCATTCATGTTGCGCACCCCTTCCTGCTGCTTCGCTCGGGCTTCCTCAGCCGCGGCAGCGGCACTTCGGGCCATTTCGGCTTGGAAGTCGGCCTTCTTCGCATCGAACCAGGCCTGAACGTCCTCGGGGGTTCCGTCGCCCGTGTATCCGTTCTTGCGTATTCCCGCGACCAGTCGCGCGTGCTTGCGCTTCGCGTTTCGCCGGTTCCGCTCGTCGAGCTCGTCAGGGCTGAGGTCAGCTGCTTTCCTGTAGGCCCGCGGTGGTGCTTTCCCCACTTTCCGCGCTTCCTTGAGCGCTGTCGCATCGTCATGCCTGCGGAAGAACTCCCGAACGGCGCGAGGAGCAAGTTCCAGCGCCTTCGCAATCGTGGCACAGACCTTCTCCTCAGGGACCGCCTCTTCGTCCCCGGCCTTGCGGGCCGCGACCTGCGCGTCGCGCATCCGAAGCGCCTCTGCATTCCACGACTTGCGCACTTCGCGACGTTCGGCCCGGCCCTCTACCTTTCGGTCCGCCCGGGCCTGCTTCTCGTCCTGGTCGATAAGGGTGCGCAGTAGTGGCATCTCTTCACGCGTGATCCCGAACAGGTTGATCAGGTAATCGTTTGATGGCGTGTACTTCGGATCCCAAAGCCCTCCAGCAAAACGGACACGGTGGCCCGCCTCGCTAGCCTTGATTCGCTCGATCAAGGTGTTCAGCGCCCCCGATTTCATCGGATGCTCGAACCCATGCTTGCCCGGAAACCCGACCCCGTCAAAGGCCCGCAGCAGGCAATTGATCTCCGCCTGAACATTGCTCGAATTGACGACGCCTGATTGGGCGAGGGAGTTCACCATCCACATGAGGCACAACTCTCTTGAACCCTCCGGGATCCCGCTCCTACCCGTAGCCCCGATGCGTCTTTCCATCACGTCCCGAATGTCAAGAAAGCGGCTCCAGCCCAACGTCTGCGTCGAGAAGCCGTTGCCCTTGCCCTCGGCTTTGCACCTTGCTTCGAGGTCGAATCGGGGTTGCCGCAAGAGCTCATACTGCGCAAGAAGGCCGATGTCGCCGAGCGCCGACTCGGGAAGGCTGAAGTCGAGCAGCGCCCCAGCCGTCCCGACCTGGTGAGCGAATTTCGCGCCTGCCTTCTTGATGTCCATGGCGGTTTGGTCGTCGAGAAGGCTCACCGCCCTCACCAAACTTTCGAACGAGCAGCGTTGGCCACCCTGCCAGGTCACGCGCACGAGGCCACTTTGGTCGCCGCCCTCTCCGGGTAGTACCTTCCCGTTCATCGTGTTCACGACCCGCAGAACGCGCGCTGCGTCCCTCGCAGCAATGTCGGCGCCTACATCTAGGTAAAGTTGGTTCAGCTTCAGCTGCACCTCGTTCCACACCTTCAAGTGGCTGTCGGGAACGGGAGCGTCGAGGAGCCATTTGATGTAGAGCCCACGCCCCGAGTGAACAATGTGACTCGGCTGGGGGATCCCGGAGAAGACTGCCCGGTCGACCAATTTCTGAACGAACTCGTCCGTCGGTACGATGCCCTTGTTGTAGCAGTCCAGGTCAACCCAACACAGTTGAAGTGACTTTACGTTCCCAATCTGGCGCGAGGCCTTGCTCTTGAAGAGTGCGGCCGCTGAGTAGAAGTCTTTCAGGCGCGATTTCTCTGCTCCGGCGACCACCTCGGGGTGCATGGATGCATGACAGATCATCTGACGCTTCTTGGCGTTCGGATCCAGGTTGAAGTACACCGTATAGCCAGCAGAAGCCAGCTGGAGATCGCTCATGCCCAAGATGCCAAGACACGATGATGACTCCTGCACGCCGCCCATCTGGAGGTGACGCAGCGAGGATGAAAGACCCGGCGCCTCATGCGCCTCATCCTCAAATAGAACACCGTTTTCTTGCACTGCTCGCACGCAAATGAGCGAGCGCCGGTGGCCCTGAAGGCCATTTTTTCGAGAATGCCGGGCCGAGCCCGCACCCTGCGATCGACTTGCTCCGAATCCCTCACACGTGGAGGTCATCGGGGGAAAGTCAGCTCAGCTGAACCTTTCTACTACTTGGTAGAAGTCTGGCCTAAGTCTGACCTAAGTCGCCGAGGATGCCGCCACAGATGACTCATCGAGAGCCGATCCGGACGGAAAAAGTCGCCGTAGAGCGGGAGTCGCGTTGACACTTTGTCGAAGTCTCTACCATAATTGCGCCAAGTTAAGCCCTTTGGTGTTTTTCACACTCTGGTGGTGGCGCGTTGTTAGGTAGAGACTTCTTCCTTATCCTATCCGCACCGCTGTCTGGTACTGAGAGACCGCCTTAAGGCATCTTCCTCGGTACCGAGGCAACGGTTTGGAGTTGGTGTTCGAAGCGCTTTTTTCCCGCTCTTCGATTTCACTTTCAGTCTGGATCGGTGACTTGGTCACCTGCAGCGAGCATTCTGGATTTATCCGGTGCTCGCTTTTTTTTTGCCCTTTTCTCCTGGCTCGCCTGACAGCAGGCGCACAACTACTCCGTGACGCACCGAGCCCCAGGGCCGAAGCCACTCCAGGTCGTGTGCTGGCGGGTCCAGCTCATCCGCACGCGCGAGACGCCGAGACCCTTGCATCGCTCCTAAGGGGGCCCCGAAGGGCCCTCCTTGCGCACTATTGTCCATCGAGGCGCGGATTCTCCGCAAGGTTTTCAGCTACTTTTGCATTCGCGGGAATTACTCGGCACGCGCCTGAAAACATAAGGTCTCAGACCGGACGATGGGCGAGCTCCTACGCTTCGACCCTGGGCGATCGCACCGAGTTGCGTCGCCTCAGCGCGGGACGTCGGCGGTCGCGCTTTCGTCTTCCAGCAGCGCGGCGGACATGACGAACGGCTGGCCGTTCACCATCACGTCGCTGGCGCTCATCGCAGTGCGGGTCATGAGCTGGGCCGGCACCAACGCCTGCACCTTGACCGCGTTTTCGGCGCTGTCCGCCAGGACCGTGAAGAGCTCGATATGCGTGTAGGTCAGCGTGTCGCCTTCCTGGGGCCCGCCACAGGCGCTCGCGAGGGTTTCCTGACCCAGCGCTGCATCAGTCACCTCGCCGGCCACTGCGGTCACCACAGGCGATCCTGCGACGGTCTGTGGAACGCCCGAGAGCTCGCGGTCGTAGTCGTCGTAGTCGTCTCCGTCGACCATCATGAAGCGCAGTTCCTTCGGCTCGGCCACCTGCACGCTGAACACTTCACCGCCGGTGCGCGCGATCTGCGCGACGGTTTCGCGCGCCACACGCGCTTCGTTGTCGAGCGCGAACTTGACCATCGAATTGACATTGGCACCGGCCTGGCCGTAGAGCTGCTGCCAGCGAGCTCCGCTCAGGTTGGCGAGCGTCGCCTTGAAGGAAGCGGCCAGTTCGGCAGGCACCGAGACCGTGACCGTCTCCGGCATGCCGCCCATCTGCTCCAGCATCTCGCCGCGTTCGTCATCGCGACCACCGGCCGGCACAGCGCCGTCGATCAGCTCGAGCAAGTAGATGGACTTGAGCAGCGGGTCGGTGCGGAACTTGTCGCCTTCCATCCGCCCGAAGACGCCGCCGAACACCTGGCCCGAGCGGCCGCCGGTCGGCAACATGATCGTGACATCTTCGGTCGCGGCGGCGATCGCTTGACCTTCTGCACCAGCTGCGCCATGGGCTACCTGTGCGGCGGAGGCTGCTTCCTGAACGGGGGGGGCATTGTTGGTCGCGACCGGCTCGGCAACAGCCGCTGCGGGAGCCGAGGCTAGCGGGACTGCCGCGCTCGGACGTGGGACGCCGAATCCGAAGAAGCGGCGGACAGGTGCCACGTTGGCGGTTGGAGTTGCTGGGTTCGTCATGATGCTTACGCCTTTGGTGAATGGCTCTAGTGGTGCCGTGTTGCTGATGGGGAAACTGCGGTCAGACGCGGGGCGCCTGGTTGGACTCGGGGAATTCGGATGGGGCCGCGGCGCGCGAGCGGATCTGCTCCCCAATCGCCTGGATGTCAGGCGTTGCGTAGAGCCGGTCCACAAGGCGACCGTCAGGAAGCGAGACGAACTGGGCTTCCACCTCGCCGCCAAGGATGTCTGTGTGAACGAGAAGGCGAGGGAGCCCCTTCATGATCTCGACCATGACGAGCAGCTGAGGAACGCCGTCGAGCTGCTCGTCGTTCAGGCCGGCTGGACGAATCTCGAGCAGCCCTCGATCTGCGTCCATGGTCATCGTGTAAGTGGGCTCGGCCTCCACAGGCTCGGTGGAGCCGTCTTCGACGTCCCAGCGGCGCAATGTGCGCTGAAGCGGCGCCTGTACGCCTCGCTCGAGCTTGGCGATCTGTTCCTTCTGCTCTCGAATCTTCTGGAACATGGCCAGCATGAGGTTGTCGCCGTCGGAAGACATGTCTCTCCAGGGCTCGCCGTGGCGAAGCGCGGTGAAGGAGAAGCGGCCGTTCTTTACGCCGAGCTCGACGGTGTACTTGCCGCCTTCGAGCGTGATCTTGTCGATGGGATCAGTCATGGGGATTCAGTGAGCAGGACGCGTGGCGCCGGCGCTGTTCATGAGTTCGAGTGCGCGAATACGCTCGGCCTGCAGCTGGGGCAGTTCCTTGAGCCATTGCTCGGTCTCGTCGTTCACCTTGCACATGCCACGGGCGCGGGTGATGCCGACATAGAGAAGGTGGACCTCCTGCTCGGTGGCCTTGGAGAGCTCGCCTGTCTCGCAGATCTCCTTCTCGGCCTCGAAGAGGAACTCGAAGTCGTTGCCGATCCGAACGCAGTCCCACTCCATGCCCTTCGACTTGTGGAGCGTGGTCAGGGTGAGCTCGGCCGCGGCCGGATCCTTCACTTCGTGCTTTTTTACCTGGGCGACGAGCTGCGGGATCTTGTGCTCGTGGCGCTCGACGACCTTGATAAGCATGCGGGTCTCGGCGTCGCGCGAAGACTCGGAGTAGTCGACGAACTCATTCCATGAGCGGAAGCGCTTCATGAAGGGCGCACGGACCGCATGGAGCGAGCGGGCCCAGATGTTGTAGGCGTCGACGATGACGTCGAGGTTGTAGTTCTCCACGCCGCCGAGCCAGTGCACGCCGCGGCCCTGGCGAGAGACGGCTTCCTCGAAGAGGCCCGAGTTCGTGCGCGTGAGCAGCGTCGACTGGCGGCCCCAGCCGGTGTCCTTGCCCATGCCCTGGATCACGATCGACTCGCCCTTCAGGTTCTGCAGGATCTTGTTGGCCACGTCCGCCGTCCTCGGGCCGAAGCGCCAGGTGCGGGGCATCGTGACGACGCGACTGCCTTCGATCGCGCGAAGGTTCTGCATCGCATTTGTCGCTCCACGGAAGCCGAAGATCGACTGGTGGCGGTCGCCGATCGCCAATAGCCGGCAGTGATCGAGCTGCGTCATGACCAGCTGCTCGGTGAGCGGGTTCGTGTCCTGTGCCTCGTCGAGGATCATGCAGTCGTAGGCGAGCCGCGGGCCGGACATCGTCCAGAGCTTCAGGTACGTGTCGTGCGTGACCGGCATCGTCGAGCCGGGGGCGATGATCTTTTGCCAGGCGCTGCGGGCGTGGCCGAGCACGAGCTCCTCCTCCAACGGCGTGAGGCCCCAATCGGCTACGGCAGCCAGGTGCGAAGCGTTGATGTCGGAGTCCACACTGGAATAGAACGAGGCGAGCGTCTTCCCGATGCAGCCCGCGATGCGGTTCTCCACCCCGAGCTGCTCGGCGATGTCGCGCGGGCGCCAGGACTTGACCAGGCGGTCCTTGAACTTGTGGCCGATGGCGTTGAACGCCAGGCTATGCACATTGAACACGTCGACGTTGGACGGGAACCGCTGCCGTGCTTCGTCGGCGTTCGCGCGGCCGAAGCACAGGTAGATCATCCTTTCACGCGGGCGCGCCGCGGCGTAGCCAACCGCTGTGGTCGTCTTGCCCGAGCCGGCCACGGCCTCGCCGATGACGATGTGGTCCTTGGCGTCGATCAACTGCTGCTGGTTCTCGTCGTACTTGACGTCGCGTCGCGCAGCGCCCGGCGTCGTGACGGCGGCAGCGTCGGCCGCCGCGCGAGCTGCCTGGAACACGACCGACTGCGCGCGAGCCTTCTGGTCGAACTGGAAGCGCAGCGTGCGCGCACGCTCGATGAGCGCGGCGGTCCCGCCGCCGCCCGATTGCTCCGCAGGCGGCGGGCGGGCGGGCGCGGCAGGCTTCGCCGATCCGGGTGGTGGGGGAAGGATCGCCATGTTGCCTTTAGTTCGCTTGAGCTGGCACGGCCCAAATGTATAGTTTGCGCTGTACCATTGGTGCGAGTTCTGTTTCGTTGCGCAACAATACTCGAAACGATCGCGATGACGACTTTTTTTTGATTGCCTGGCGCGGAGTTCCACGCGGGGCTTCATCCTTGACGGCGCGCCATCCCTCGTGCGCACAATGATTTATGCATCTCTTCACCATCGACGCCGAACACTCCCGCGACCTTGACGACGCGATCGGGATCGCCAGGAATGAGTCCGGCTGGACGGTGCGCGTGGCCATCGCCAATCCTTCCGCCCATGTTGCGATCGGGAGCACCGAGGACCTCGAGGCCCGCAAGCAAGGCGCGACCATCTATCGCGCCCGCCAGGCCACCAGGCCCATGCTGCCCCGTGCGATCTCCGAGGACCAAGCGACGCTGACAGCTGGCGTTCCCCGATCGGCCGTCGTCATCGACCTCGATCTCGACCAGGCAGGCCAGCTGTCGGACACACGCCTTTCCCTGGGCGACATCACGGTGGCGCAGCGCCTCTCATATCAGGATGTTCCGGCCATCGCAGCGGACCAGGGCCACCCGCTACACCAGTCGATGGTGGACGCGATCGCCATCGCTCGAGGCTTCCTGAAGCAGCGGCGCGCGCGCGGCGCGCTGGCATTCCTCGACCAGCAACAGTTGCTCCTCACCGACGAGGAGGGGCGCGTGCAGCACTTCGCCGCCGGCGAGATGGTCGGGCACCTGCTGGTGCAGGAACTGATGATCGCGGCCAACTCCGCCGTGGCCGAATTCGCCGCCAGGAGCGACGTCCCCTTCCTATATAGATGCCACGAGCCGCGGATCTCTGCGCCACGAGGCCTCGCCGCGGCGGAGTCCTTCGAGGCATGGTTCGCCGGCGGCCATGCCAGCACAGCGGCCGCGATCGAGCGGCTCAACCTCATCACGCAGAAGGCGCGCTACACGAGCACCCTCACGGGCCACTACGGGCTGAACGTTCCGGCCTACGCACACATCACCTCGCCCCTTCGTCGCTACGCCGACCTGGTCGACCAGCGCCAGCTCATTGCGCTGATCCAGGGCGCCGCCCTCCCCTATTCGCAGGACGAACTGACGGCGATCGGCAACGAGCTGTTCGAGGTCTCGGAAGCGATCACCGCAGAAGCCTCCGACTTCTACAAGGCGCCGGTGCTCGCCAAGGCACAGGCCGCCCTGGAGCCGCACGCCCAGCACGCGCTGCGCGCCCTCGCCGACAACGAAGTGGGCCAGGCCGTGAAAGCGGGCCTCGCGGGCACCTTTGCGCCAGCGTTGGTCGACGAGCTGCTTCGCCGCATGGCCGCCGGCACGCTGGCCGACAAGATCTCGGTGCGCTTTATCGAAGGTCGTGCCGCCCTTCCCCCGGTGGTTGCCGAGGGCTTCATCTCGATGATCCGGGCCAAGCCGGCCGCGGCCGTGTCGTTCCTGCACCATGCGCGCGCCATCAATCTGGTGAGCGATTTCGAAGTGCAGTTCGAGGAGTTCCCAAGCCCGACGGGTCCATCCTTCAAGGCGACCTCCACGATGCGCGATGCCGAGCGCGGCCTGACTTACCGCGCGGTGGCCACCGAGGGGAAGAAGAAGGCAGCTGAACAGGCCGCTGCGCTGCTGGCGCTCTGCGATCTGATGGGCGTGGCCCGCCCGGCGCCCAGCTGCGTCGAAGACGCGGCGCCCTCCTCTCCTCCTCCGGTTGCTCCCACGGTGACTCGTGCGCCGCAACCCGAGGCGCTCCAGCCTCCCCAGACCGCGAATTCCAAGGGAGCGCTGCTCGAGTTCTGCCAGAAGCAGAAGCTGGGAACGCCGACCTTCACGAGCACGGGCACTGGCCCGTCGAACGCTCCTGCCTTCGCCTGCACGGCCGAACTGACCGTTGGCGAGGAAACCTTCTGCGCGAGCTCCGCCTCGACGCCGGCGAAGCGCCAGGCTGAAGCACTCGCTGCCGCCGCTCTGCTCGAGCAGCTCATCTCGCGCCAAGCGCGTGGCGGCCAGGTCGAAGCTCCTGCGCGAGCGCCGGCAGCGGCCGAGGCCGGCCCGAACACGGTGACGCCCGCGCCGACGGCGGTGAGCGAGCGCGGCCGCTCGATCCAGTTGCTCCAGGAATATGCGCAGAAGGCCCGGCTGCCGCACCCCGTCTACGAGTTCGTCGAGATCTCCAAGACGCCGAGCTCGTTCGAGTGCCTGGTTCGACTCGATCTGGCCGACGGCGCGTTCGAAGCGCGGGCCAGCGGCTCCTCGAAGCAAGCGTCGAAGGGTGCCGCCGCCACGCGCGCTCTCGATCAACTCGCCGCGGCTGTCGCCGCGTGATCGTCACGGCCGCGGATTGTTGCGCTCTTTGTTGCGCAGCGAAACAATAAGCGCAACAAAGAGTGCCTCGAGCCACCATCGCTCCAGGTCGAGGCGGCGGCCGTGCGTTCGCACTGCACCGTGAGATGTCGACTTTGTTGCGCTCTTTGTTGCTCAGCGCAACAATAAACGCAACAAAGAGGGCCCCGAGCCACCATCGCTCCAGGTCGAGGCGTCGGCCGTGCGTTCGCGCTGCACCGGGAGATGTCGACTTTGTTGCGCTCTTTGTTGCCCGGCGCAACAATAAATGCAACAAGGACGGCTTCCGCCAGTACCGGTGGGCGTGATCTGGCGCGAGGCCGACCTCCTCTGGCCCGACGGACCCACCCCTTGCGTCTGCGTCGCGCCGAGAGGCGTCAACTATGTTGCGCTTATTAGTTCGCAGCGCAACAATCGCCGAAACACATCCAAGACGCGCCTTCGAGGCCGCCCGCACATGGCAGGGACAATCCAGACCGGATTCTTTCCTTTCGAACGATATTCCTCTCGAACAGGATTCCCGGGGGTCCTTCTCTAAGACAAAGAAATTCCGTGCCTCCTCGTCACCGGGACGGGGCGTCGGACTCATCGTGAACGAGCCGCACGCGCGGAGGCCATCCGGCCCCACGGCCCGCTTCGACCCGGTTGTGCGAAGTGTCCAGGATCTAATCGCCCAAGGTGGGTCGCCGGCGCTCCGTCAGGGTTCGAACATTGTTGCGCTCATTGATTCGCAACGCAACAATGACCGCAACAATAAGTCCTCCGATTCCGAGCCGCCACGACGCTCGGCGCGCGCCTGCCAGAGCAGTTTGGTCAGCCGCCAGCGATGGTGGTCTTCATCCAGGTCTTCGATCAAGGCCCACGGGGCCGCCCGCACTTGGAGCGGACATCCAGCTCGGATTCTTCCCTGCCTGCGAACAAAAGATTCCCTCCGAACAGGATCCCTGGGGCCCCTTCTCTAAGACAAAGAAATTCCGTGCCTCCTCGTCCCAGTCGAACTCGATGCCTTGAGGTGTCAGTCGGCCTTGGTCGCGGCCGGTAAGCAGCCAGCGCTGACACCTCTGGTCTCCAATGAGTCAGGGCACGACCTGTGAGGCGGCACAACGCACTCGGATGGCCTTGATCGAAAGCCCGTTGGGGCCGCCCGCAGTTGGAGCGGACATCCAGCTCGGATTCCTCCCTGCCTGCGAACGGCCGGCGTACAAAAGATTCCCTCCGAACAGGATCCCTGGGGTCTTCTCTAAGACAAAGAAATTCCGTGCCTCCTCGCCCCAGTCGAACTCGATGCCTTGAAGTGTCGGTCGGTCTTGGTCGTAGGCCGGTAAGCAGCCACCGCTGACGCCTCTGGTCTCCAATGAGTCAGGGCACGAACTGCAAGGCGGCTCGACGCACTCGAATGGCCTTGATCGGGAGCTCGTTGGGCCGCCAGCACCTGGAGCGGATATCCAGCTCGAATTCTTCCCTCCGAATGAGTTCCTCTAAAAAGCTGTCGCACTTGGTTACCCAAGAAAATCGATGACTTACGAGCGCCGCTTTCAAAGTTGCGCGGCCCGTTTTTTCAAAGTTGCTGGCCCTTCGGCATGTGACATTCAACGACGGCTTCCGGGCAGGTTCCACTTCCGCCGTATGCCCGCTTGGGGCCCGCTGGCCTAGTCCTGCAGATGGCAGGATACGGCCGCCCCTAAGCGGACATCACAGCTCCCCGAAAGCGGCCCTTCATAGAGCAAGTCTATGGACGCATCTAATCATTGCCAATTGGCTGCAATCACCGGTGCCAGACTGCTCTGGTAATTTGGCGGCAATGTCGTCTGGCCCGCTGCAGGCGGCGAAAAGCTTGCCATCGCCTGCACTAGGTTCTGCACCTGACTATCCACAAGGAGGTGACCATCGCTCGTCCTGAACTGTTCCACGTGGTACTGGCCGCCCTGGTACCAGTTGTTCAGAGTGAACGTGTCGCTGGTGCCGATCACACTCACCTCGAGGTTGTTGCCCACTTGTCTGAACCACAGCTGCTCGATCGAGATGTCTGATCCGAACTGGGCGACATCGGTGTTGCCCGACGTGGTGTCGTTCTCGGTGATCGTGTCGCCGCCGGAGCCCCTCCCCAGCAGGTACGTATCGTTGCCGGTGCCGCCAGCAAGGGCGTCACTGCCAACTCCTCCGTCGAGCACGTTCGAACCAGAGCTGCCGGTCAAGCTGTCGTTGAAGTTGCTGCCGGTGAGGTTCTCGATACTCTGCAAGGTGTCACTACCGGAGCCGCCCGTCGCTTGAGCGGTGGTCAAGGCCAGGCTCACCGTCACGGCCGCGCCCGCATCAGCATAGCTGACGGTGTCGATGCCACCCATTCCATTTAACACGTTACTGCCAGCGCCTGCGTATAGTACGTTGTCTAAGGTATTGCCCGTCCCATTGATGTTCGAAGATCCGGCAACGCGGAGATTCTCGACATTGGATCCGAGGGTATAGCTGATTGCTGCTACGACCGTGTCTGTTCCTTCGTTAGCCAGCTCAGTCACAGCGTCCTGAGCCACATCGACGAAGTAAACATCGTTCCCGGAGCCGCCCTGCAACGTGTCGCTGCCTCCCTTTCCATCGAGCTGATCATCGCCCGCGCCACCCACGAGGGTGTTCTTTCCGGAGTTCCCCGAAAGAACGTTGTTTTCGGAGTTGCCGGTGGCACTGATCCCTGAACTACCGAGAAGTGTGAGATTCTCGACATTGGCAGAAAGTGTGTAGCTAACGCTGCTTTGCACAAGATCAGTGCCGCCACCTGACAGCTCGGTCACTGAATCCGCAGTTGCGTCGACGAGGTAGACATCGTCCCCTGCGCCGCCAATCATTGAATCGATGCCCGAACCACCGTCGAGCGTGTTGCTCGCTGCATTACCTATAAGCGTGTTGGCCAATGCGTTACCGGTCCCGTTGATCGCGGACGTTCCTGTGAGTTCCAGATTCTCTAGGTTAGCTCCCAGTGTGTAGGTCAGCGATGTGCGAACGGTGTCGGTGCCTTCGCCTGCGTTTTCAGTTACGACATCCCCAGAATCGACAACATAGATGTCATTGCCAACGCCCCCATTCAAGGCGTCATTGCCGGCACCTCCATCCAGCGTGTCGTCGCCGGCACCGCCACTCAATATATTGGTAGCGCTATTGCCGATCAGTACGTTGTTGAGCCCATTGCCCGTGCCATTATTAGCGGAGGTTCCAAGTAGGGTAAGGTTCTCAAGATTGGCACCAAGCGTGTAAGTGTACGAAGTTCGGACCGTGTCGTCCCCTTCGCCATCCAGCTCAGTTACTTGATCCAGATCATCAACGACATAGGTGTCGTTGCCCGTACCACCTAGCAGGATGTCTCTGTTGAGGTAGCCCCCGTCTAGTGTGTCGTTGCCCGCACCACCGACTAACGTATCTTTGCTGTGTCCCCCCTGAATCACGTTATCCAGTTCATTCCCTGTCAAGGTGAATGTCGCAGATGATAGATCACTCCCCCCGGAGAGATTCTCGATATTCGCGCCTAAGACGTAGGAACCGGTCGTACCCACCCGATCGATGCCCTCTCCTGGGTTCTCCACAATCGTGTCGGTACCATCCGCACTGTATGAGTCGTTCCCAAGTCCCCCGAACAGCATGTCAGATCCGCTGCCGCCGATCAAATCGTCGTTGCCGTCGCCACCATAGAGCCAGTCATCTCCCGCATCCCCCCAAAGAATGTCGCGCAACTCGTCCCCATAAAGCGTGTCATTACCGTCGCCGCCATAAAGCTGATCCAATGAATCACCCCCGTGGAGCTCATCGTTGCCAAGCTCCCCGTAAAGAATGTCGTTATTGAGCCCGCCATAGCCGATGTCGTTCCCCGCGCCAAGGAACAACTTGTCTGCGCCGGCAAGTCCATAAACGACATCGTCGCCGTCCATTGCTTGAAACTCATCGCCGAACACGCTGCCGTTGAGAATATCTGCACCCTCTGTTCCGGCAAACTGTAGAAAGTTTCCAGTCACATATAGATTGGTAATACCAGTAGCGAAATCCATTCGGTAGCCGTCCGAAAACCAGATCTCGTCGATTGGTGAAGTGCTGAGATCACTGAGATCGATTCCTTCCAAGATAATCTGCCCGCCGCCGACCTGTGCGTTGGTCATGATTAGCTCACCCTGCGACCCTCGGGAGAGGTTCAGATCGTCCCACTCAACATCCAGCACGAGACTATTGACACTGCCATCCTCTACGTCCGAAAGGCGCGTAGTTCCACCGCCAACAAGAGAAACAAAATAAGTGTCAGCGCCAGTGCCACCGTCCATGGAATTGTTTCCGCCGCCGGACGAGATCGAGTCGTTACCCGCTCCACCCCACAGTACATCATTCCCGCTTCCTCCGACTAGATTGTCGTTACCTTCATCTCCGGAAAGAAAATTGTCCCCGCTGCCATCCACGAGGACATCGTCGCCTTCTCCGCCGTACAGCGTGTCGTTCCCGGCCAATGAGGTGGTGGGATCTGTACTTTGTTGAATTTCACCCGAGAGCCAGTCATTACCTGCCCCACCTATGAGCTCATCGTTGCCGCCTCCGCCAAATAGCGTATCGTTACCGTCACCCCCATCGAGGTAGTCATTGCCGTGGAAAGCTGCGGCGAGTATGGATATGCTGGCGTCGCCGTTCAGCGTATCGTCATTCGCGCCGCCGAGCAGGATGTCGTTGCCGCCGTGGCCGATCAGCAGATCGTCACCATCGCCTCCGTCTAGGTAATCATTGCCGTGAAACTCCCCTGCAAGGGACGTCTCCGACGAGTCTCCCTGGAGTTCATCCACACCGGCACCGCCGATGATGGTGTCGTCCCTACCTCCACCAATCAGGTAGTCGTTGCCTTCGCCGCCATCCATGAAGTCATTGCCGTGGGAGGTGCCGGCGAGGTTCTGCACCGTGTTGTCCCCCCACATGGAGTCGTTGCCAGCGCCGCCGTATAAGGTGTCATCTTTTCCACCGCCCACGACCTGGTCGTCACCTTCCTCGCCGTCAAGAAAATCGTTGCCATGGAATACGGACGCAAGCGACGCTTCGGTCTGGTCATCGCCGAACAGAAAGTCGTTGCCGATTCCGCCATAGAGCGTGTCGCCTGCTCCGCCTCCCATGAGCCAGTCGATCCCATCACCTCCATCCAGCCAGTCTGATCCGTGGAAGATGCCAGCCAGCTTCGATTCGCGTTCGTCGCCATACAGGGTATCGGCATCCGTACCGCCCAAAAGGACGTCTTCTGCACCACCTCCGGCTAAGAAATCATTTCCAGCTTCGCCGTCGAGGTAGTCATTGCCATGGTACTCGCCGGCGAGATATGTCTCGTCCTGGTCATCGCCAAAGAGGGAGTCGGCTCCAGCGCCTCCGTACAACACGTCATCACGGCCCCCGCCTATTAAGCCATCATCGCCATCGCCGCCGTCGAGCACGTCGTCGCCGTGCAGGGCCTCGCTAACAGATTCGTAGACGCCAGAGTGATTGACTCCATCTCCGTGCACGAAATCCGCGCCAATGCCGCCCACGACGACATCGTCGCCACCATGGCCCCACAACTCATCGTCCCCATCGCCACCGTTGATGTAATCTCCGCCTAGTCCACCAGTCACGCGGTCATTTCCGGCCTCTGCATAGACGATGTCGCCGGCGCTGTCCATCGACAATGAACCTCCGCCATCGACTGTGACGGTACTACCCCCGTTGTCGTACACGCCCCACGTGCTGCCCCGGATCACCAGTGTCGTACCTTGGGGAGGGTTCCATTGATCGGTCGGAGCAATGCGCTGCATCACGTTGAGCCCGGTCGCTCCAAAAATATAGTCGTTGCCGCTGCCCCCGTGGATGGTGTCAACTCCTGCGCCGCCACCGATGAGATCGTCACCTATACCTCCCTCGATCTGGTCGTTTCCATCCCCACCACTGAGCGCATCGTTTCCGCCCAGTCCGCTGATATTGTCGACGCCCGTACCGCCGGAGATGACGTCATCGAAATTCTCTTCTACGACTCCGCCAACAAGAGTTCCATCAGTAGCCCAACTTGCTGCGTCCCATTTGTATGTGTTGTAACGGGCATCCCCCGGAAGAATGTCGAGATCGATCTCGACACCTCGAATCAATGCGCGCTGATCACCCAGATAGGCTTGGACGCCGGCAGGCTGCTCTTCTTCCTCGTCATCCATCGTGAGGCCAAGATTTCCCGGCTGCCAGCCTCTGATGCGGATGCTGTTTAGGCTCGAATCACGCTGGACGGTGAGAATCGCTTCGCCCCCAATGTCTGCGAGTGAATAGACCACACCTTGTGTCCTATTGATCCAGACTCCCTCACCGACCTTCTTCCCGCCCTCCAGAACAACACCGTCGATCTCAATCCGTCCCACTCCGTCGCTATCAATAATAGTGTCGCTACCCCATTCACCGGTGAATTTGTAGAGGTCGCTCCCCGTGCCACCGCGCAAGTAGTCTGAACCTGCCCCACCATCGAGAACGTCGTTGCCTTCGCCACCGAACAGATCGTCGGTATTGCTACCGCCAAGCAGCGTATCGTCGCCATCCCCAGCGATGAGGTCGTCGGCTCCATCGCCGCCAATCAATCCGTCCACTTGGCTACTGCCAACGAGCATGTTGTCTTTGCCGTTTTCAGCGGAAAGCGTTCCACCTTGAGGTGCGACGACGACACGGCGTGGACCTTTGAGAGAGAAGCCAACTTGATCAAATTCCGTAAGTGATGAGCGCACTAGGTCCCTCAACGCGTCAAGGGCTGCGGGGGCCCCAGCAGGGAAGTCCAACGAAAGGATTCCATCGACAAGAGTCACTCGTTCGCTTACATAGGCGCTCTGCTCTTTAGCAATTAGGAGCACCGAGCGAAGCAACGCATCCCTCCCTAGAAGTTCACCTTCCACAAAGGGTGCAATAAAGATCCGATTTACGTCGGCATACAGTTCGTCCGACGGTGGCAACTGTGAAGCACCTGCAATTAGCGTGCTCAGCCCAGCCTTAGCCTCTTCGCTCATATCGCCCAGTTCTGAGCTCGCTAGCCATGTGCCATCAAATTCACCCATGGCCGCTAGCGAATCTGTCCAAGCTGTTTCTGCCGCAGCCATGGCTGCCCCGCCTGCGTCGAACATTTCGCCCAGGAACGGGCGAATAATGTGCGAGTACGATTCCTCGAATGCCTTACCGGCCGTAAAGCCAACGAGCACCGAACCAATGATTGCGCCTGCAGCAACTGCCAATCCTGACGCGACTGCACCAGCTCCTGCGGCGGCTATTTCGACCGCCAATCCTCCGGCCCAAGCGCCCGCCGGAGCGAGTGCAAGACCAGCCAATGCTCCGACAAGCTTCTTAGCTCCCTCATCTGCTCCGTCAAAGTAGTAGGCCATTCCCACTTGCGTCGCCGCAAGAACGGTACCTCCGATCTTCAGAAGCAAGGCTGACGTCGCCGAAAGCGTCTGGGCGGCCGAAGGAACACCGGCTGCAATTTCGTCCAGAAGAAGCCCCGTCCCCTGCGCAAGCTTCTGCCCCTGCTGAGCAATGGAAGAGACGAACGCTTTAAGCTTTAGCTCGTCGGGAGTTACTGCTGGTATGTCAATAGCACTCACCGCAGCTGCAACCTTCGCCAAGCTCGACGAAAGGTACTTCGCTACCTTGTCCATGCGCTCTGCATCCGCGACGCTGAGGGTTCCAGCATTCTGCTTTGCAGCGAGTTCCCCGAACTCCTTGAACGCCTGCTCCGAACCTCCGAATGCAGAGCCCCCCGCATCCCACGCATCCGGGGACCCCCAAGCAGCAAAGACTGCATCGCTATATGCCGAAGTACTCATGAGTTTCTCCTAGAGAAAAAATCAAGCAAAAGAAGCCTTACCTGGAGTGGCCAACTTCCAAGGGCAACGCCGACGAATCCTATGGATGGAAGAGCAATTAGCAGATAGCCTAGGCGAGACTTCGTTGTCAAACCTCCGGCAATGCTCCAATCTCCGCCAATACAGAATGCAACCCAGAAACATGACAGACTGGCTAAAGGGAGTACGATCAAGCCGCCTAGGCGGCTCTTCGTCGTTCGCACAACATTGCGTATGAGCGGCCTGACCTCTCGGAAGCGCAGATGCGTTCGCACTAGTATGGCGATCGCTATGTAAGCAGTCGTGAATACTGCAAGCGCACTAGCAAGCTTTGCGATCTGCGGGAAGCTAGTTGAGCGAGCGTGCTGGTATATGTCGATTGCTGGGGAAATTGAAGAAAGCCATCGCTGCGTAGCGTTCGCGAACACTGTCAACAATGGCGCTCGGTCGAGTACGTCCAAAGGTGCGAGAAGGACGACAAAGGCGTAAAGACACAGCGGAGCGAAGTACGTCAACACAACAAAGGCTGGCGAAACCGACGTCGTAGGTTGGGGCAGGCTAGCACCTTCGGATTGCATTGCCGCCTCGGGATCGGTTCGGTTCATGATTTGCCTTCGCGGCCTTGCTGTGCGCCGACTTGGATTGAACAACAGGGGTTGAGTAAAGCCGATGGATTCATCGCAAACGTTTCATTCTTTCCGTCTTCATCTTTCCCTCATGCTCTCGCTGCTCGCCCGCTGCACCGGACTAAGCAAGAATTCGATGATGCGGCGCTTTCCTGTCTTGATCTCGGCCGTGAGGTTCATCCCAGGGCTCAAGCTGGTCGACTTGCCATCCACAGCGATCGTGGCGGCGTTAAGACGCAATGTCACAGGGAAGATCGCCCCGCGCTTCTCGTCATTTACCGCATCTGCAGTCACGCGGCTGACTATTGCGCCGACCGTCCCGTAGCGTGTGAAGGGAAACGTTTCCAGCTTAATCTCTGCTTCCTGATTGACGTTGACGAAGCCGATGTCCTTGTTCTCCAGGGTCACCTCGGCCGTGATGTGCGCGCCATCCGGCACGATGATCATGATTGGCTGCGCCTCCGTCACCACGCCGCCCTCAGTGTGCGCGGCCAACTGCTGCACCGTACCGGTTACAGGGGCCTTTAGCACTGTCAGGCGCTCGCGCTGAGTGGCCTTCGCGAGTTCCTGGGTTCCCTGTTGTCGCTTGAGTTCTGCCGCAGCCTCGCGCGCTCTCAAGCTATGTTTCGTCTCGGCGATGTACGCGCTGCGGGTGTTCTCACTTTCTCTCAGGGTAGCGTTGGCCTCCAACAGCCGGGCGCGCTGCGTAGCAAGGTCGCGCTCCAGCTCAATGCGTTCTCTTGTTCGGTCCTGATTGGCATGGTTGGACATGAAGCCCTGGTCGGCCAAACGCTTGATGTCGGCTTCTCGCTGCTTGGCGATTGGCAGCGTGGTTTCCAACTTGGCCACCATTTCGCGAACCGTGGCGATCTCGGCCTGGCGGCGCTGGATCTCGGCCCCGGCCTTGGAGAGCTTGGCCTGGATATCGCTCCACTCGTCGGCCAATTGGACGCGTGCGGCACTGGCGTCGAGATCTGTCCAGTTCGCTGGGATGTGCTTCCCTAGTCCGGGTTCTCGCGCAAGTTGTTGAAGCGCTTGCATCAGCACGCGGGTTCGCAGCACCTCGGACTGTGCTGACTTTAACTGCTCGTCCACGCTGGTCTTATCCGCAATGGCGCTGGTGGGATCGAGTTCCACCAGGGGTTCGCCGGCTCGCACATGGCTCCCATCTTTGACCAGAATCCGCTTGACGACGCTGACCTCCAGCGGCTGGACGACCTTGGTGCGCTCGCTCACGACGATGCGGCCCGGCGCGACCGCGACGATGTCGATCTGCCCGAAGACGGACCACGCGATGGCGACAAGGAAAAGTGCGATCAGGGCGAAGGCCAGTCGCCGAGGAGCCGGGTGCACGGGCGTGTCCTGCAGGCTCAATGCCGCGGGCAGGAACGCTGCCTCGTCAGAGAGTCGCCTTGGGCCGGCCAGTTCACGGCGCCGCTGCCATGCGATTCGGAAGACAGCGCGATAGCGCGAGATCAGTTCGAAAGCGGGATGCCGCAAGCTCGGTGCGTTGGCCGCTGGGGTCGAGGTCGACAACTCGGCGTTCACAGCACAGCCTCCTTGGTGGGACGGCCACCGTCCTGCAAAGCCCACAGCCGCGCATAGGCGCCGCCGGGCTTGGCTAGGAGCGCCCCGTGCGCTCCACTTTCGGTGATGCGCCCCTGTTCCATCACGATGATCCGATCCGCGTGGCGCACGGCCGAGAGCCGGTGGGCGATGATGAAGACGGTACGGCCGCGACAAATATGGGCCATGTTTTGTTGAATCACGGCTTCGCTCTCATAGTCCAGCGCACTGGTGGCCTCGTCAAGGATCAGGATTCGCGGCTGCGTGAACAGGGCCCTGGCGATTGCGATGCGTTGGCGCTGTCCACCCGAAAGGCTGGCGCCTTGCTCGCCGACGACCGTGTCGTAGCCCTCGGGTAGTTCGCTGATGAACTCGTGAGCGCCGGCGAGCTCCGCGGCCTGGATGACGGCCTCCAGGGGCGCGGAGGGATCGACGATCGCGATGTTCTGGCGCACGCTCCGATTGAATAAGACGTTCTCCTGCAAGACCACACCGACTTGCCTGCGCAACTGCGCAGCGTCGATCAACCCAATATCAATGCCGTCTATGATCAGCCGCCCTTGCTCAGGCTTGTACAGGCGCTGCACCAACTTGGTCAGAGTGCTCTTGCCCGAGCCTGACCGACCAACAATGCCGACGATCTCGCCAGGTCGGACGTCGAGGCTGAGGCCGTGGAGTGCCGGGGAAGCTTCGGGCCGGTACCGGAACGTGACGTTGTCCAGCGTAACCTTGCCCTTCAATGCTGGAAACTGCGCCGTCGCATGGGATGGAACCTCCGTCCGAGTATTCAGGATGTCCCCTAACCTTGCCATGGAGATGCCGGTCTGCTGGAAGTCTGTCCACAGTTGCGCCATGCGCATGATGGGCTGCGCAACGCGCTGCGCAAACATACTGAATGCCACGAACTGGCCGACGGTGAGGTGGCCATCCATGACCAGGCGTGCTCCCCACCAGAGGGTTGCGGCATTGACCAGCTTGCCGATCAGGTTTACGCCCTCATGCGCCCAACTTGCCAGGTTCTGAGTGCGAAATCCCGAAGACACATAGGCAGCGAGCTGATCGTCCCAGCGGCGCGCGAAGGCAGGCTCGAGCGCAGAGGCCTTGACCGTCTGAATAGCGCCGATCATCTCCACCAGCAAGGCCTGGTTCTCGGCGCCACGAGCAAACTTCTCGTCAAGTCGACGCCGCAGGAGAGGCACGACGGCCAAGCTGAGCCCAAAATACATCGGCAGACTCGCAAGTACGATGAGGGTCAGCGATACGCTGTAGAACAGCATCACAGCGAAAAAGATCACCGAGAACAGCACGTCCAGCAGCACCGTGAGGGCGTTGCCGGTGAGAAAGCTGCGGATGTTCTCCAGCTCGCGTACGCGGGCCACAGAGTCTCCTACCCGGCGTGCCTGGAAGTACGACAGCGGCAGCTGAACCAGATGGCGGAATAGCCGTGCGCCCAGTTCGACGTCGATGCGGCTCGTTGTGTGGCTGAAGACGTAGGCTCGAAGGCCCGTGAGTGCGCTTTCGAACACCACCACGACAACCAGCCCGATGACGAGCACGTCGAGGGTAGTAAGCCCGCGGTGCACGAGTACCTTGTCCATCACCACCTGAAAGAACAGAGGGCTGACGAGTGCGAAGAGCTGCAGCATCAGCGAGATAGCCAGCACTTCGCCAATCAAGCGGCGGTACTTGACGAGGCTGGGCACGAACCAGGAAAAGTCAAACTTGGCGAGCTCGCCCGCCAGGCTGGCGCGGCTCGTGACGAGGATCAGCTCACCGGTCCATTGTTGACCGAAGACTTCGAGTGGTTCGATGACCGGACGCGCAGTGCCTGCAGTAGGGTCCTGGATCAGCACACGCTGGGCGTCGCATTGCGCCAGGACTACGCAGCGGGCCGGCACTTGGCCCGAAGCCGATGCTGATTCCGAGCCGGACAGGAGAGCCAAACATGGTACGGGCGTCAGCGCCAGCCGGTCGAGCGTTGTGCGCGTCACCTTGGCCTTCAAGCCTAGAAGTCGAGCAGCACGGACCAGGAGATCCGTTGTGATGGCCTCGCCTGACGACAGGCCCATCTGGTGCGCGAGCGTGTGCGGATCCGCGGCTACCTGATGAAGCCGGGCCAAGGTACAAAGCGCGATGAGCTGGGGGTACGTGCCCCGCATTCCGTCACTCTCGCGCGGCCCAGAGGCATCCTCTTGGGCAGCAACATTCACGTCCGCACCGCCCAAAGTCAGGTCTCGCTGGGGAATTTGTGTTACGCGACGATACGCTATAGAACAACATTGAACAACAACAATCCACTCCGAAGTACCCGCTCGACTCTGGTCTTAAGTCGAACGTCGTACTCATGCATAGCGGCTGCCCGAGCGGTAGAGCGCTTTATTGATGCGGTGGATCTGGTGACCCGAGCACTTAAAAAGGAACACCTTGCTTGGATGGGCGCCGTCGCTCGAGGACCGCGTTAAGCAGCGCGGCGGCCGAATTCCCATCGAATTAACGACTTGCGCGCGTCCTCGTCAAAGTTAGGGTGTAAATTTGATGGGAGTCCGGTCTAACTTTGAACGAACTCAGCCGGCCGGTGAGTTCCTCCAAGGTTGTCTCACCTGGTTCACCCAAGGAAATCAATAGCTTGCGAGCACCGTTTTCAAAGTTGCATCGGTCGGCTATTCAAAGTTCTGCCGGAGCCGGCGCAGCGAGCATCCAACAGCCGCTTCCGAGCCCCATTGCTGTCCGCTGTAAGCCCGGTTAGGGCCCTAAGCCGAAGTTCGATTTGCTCCGAAGCGGTCGTTCAGCTTGACGTCAGTCGCGTGAGGAAAGCCATCGTTGTGGCTTCGGCGGAGTTCAAGACAGCCGCCACGGCCTCTGTCTGGCCGAGGCAGGGCTTGGGACTGGACTAAACACCTGGCGTTCGCGGTCGAGCCGCTCGCGGGTGTAAGCCTGAAGCGCATTGCGCGCTTTCGGCACTACAACGTCCGCGCCGCCGGACTTTTTGAGCATAGGACGGGCGTGGGCTCGCGCGCTCGCTACTGTCGATGCTTTGCGGGCGGAACGTAAGCGGCCAGCCGCCCCACCTTGAGATCTGAGGCCAAGACGGAGACCATGCTGTCCATCTAAGTTAGCTGGACATCTATGGACGTCAATCCGAAGCAACGCCGGCGTCACAGCGCAGCGTTCAAGGCGCAGGTTCTGGCGGCATGCGCCGAGCCTGGCGCCTCTGTCGCAGCGGTTGCACTGTCGTTCGGGCTGAACGACAACCTCGTGCATCAATGGCGTCGCGGTCGCGGAGCGAGTCCCGTTCGATCGGCAGGATCGACAACGGTCGCCGAACCTGCGCCGGAGTTCGTTGCGCTGTCGTTGCCGGCGCCGCCTCCTTCACCGGCGTCATCACCCACGGCGTCCGCACCCGCCGAGACCATCCGGCTCGAACTCAAGCGCGGCGCTCTCGGCGTGAGCGTCGCGTGGCCGGTCTCGGCGGCGGGCGACTGCGCAGCGTGGCTGCGCGAGCTGTTGCGATGATCCGCATCGATGCCCTGTGGCTGTGCACTCAGCCACTGGACATGCGTGCCGGCGCCGAGCGCTTGATGGCTCATGTCGTGCACGCCCTTGGCAGCGCTCGTGCGCACCACGGCTACTTGTTCGCCAACGTGCGGGCCACCCGTATCAAGCTTCTCGTGCACGACGGCTTCGGCGTGTGGTGTGCCGCCCGAAGGCTCAACGCCGGCCGCTTCGTGTGGCCGAGCGAAAGCAGCGCTGTGGCCCCGCTGTCGTTGACGCAGGCGCAGTTCGATGCGCTGGTGGTGGGACTGCCTTGGGAGCGTCTGCCGGAGATGAGTTTGATCACGCGGCTATAGGCCGCCGAACGGCGAGTGCGTTGACAGCGCAACTCCCAATGACGCGAAGCAGCTGGGCTTGCATGATGGGTGCCCATGCAGGACCTGCGCGACC
>NZ_LMTS01000144.1 GCF_001541225.1 Variovorax sp. WDL1
TGAAGTCCGCCACCCACAGCTGGTTCGGCCTGTCAGCCTTGAAGTGCCGCTTCACCCGGTCGAGCGGGCATGCCGCCTTGGCGTCCGGTACTGTCGTGCGCACCTTCTTGCCACGACGCGCACCGCTGAGCCCGCATAGTCGCATCAGCCGCTCGACAGTGCATCGCGCCACGGCCGTGCCTTCGCGCCGCAGTTGCCGCCAGACCTTGTCGGCACCATAGACCTGCAGGTTCTGGGCGTACACGCGCTGCACCTGAGACAGCAAGATCGCATCACGCCGGGCTCGCGCGGACAGCAGCGCCGGGTTGCGCTGGCGCGCCGCGTAGCGCCGGTATGCCGACGGGGCGACCTGCAGCGCGCTGCAGATCGGCTCGACCCCGCAACGAGCGCGATGCTCGTCG
>NZ_LMTS01000149.1:0-917 GCF_001541225.1 Variovorax sp. WDL1
GCGAGGGCGGTGCCATGCTCAAGCGCTGCCACTTCAACGGGTTGTCGGACTTCGACGGCCTCGATCTGCCTCGTCGCCAGGTGATCGCCAACCTGCTGCTGAACTACAGCGGTTGGTGAGCCGGTCCCTGGCACATCTTCATCACTGCGTTCACGCGACCCCATGAGGGACATGCGCCTCGTCCGAGGCCATGTCCCTCGCATTTTCTCCCCGCCCAGTGCCATCTGGCATCAGGCGGTTACTCTGCGGATGCCATCGTCCGCAAGGGCTGGCTCCGTTCATTCATCGAAAGGAGCCTTCATGGCCAACAACTACTACGAAGCCACCGGCGTTCTCGTGCTCGACCGAGTGACGCCCGTCATCCAGGCGCTGTTCGGCACCTTCGCGCTGGACGAGAGCCACCCCGGCAACGGGCAGGCCTACATCGCCCAGATCGCCGAGACCACCAATCCGCAATGGCCGGACGTGCTCGATGGCCTGGAAGGCTTTGCCACGCAACTCGGCATTCCGATGCCGGACGACGAAGGGTTGTCGATCCCGCCGCTGCTCGAATTGCTCGCCGTGCACTTCGGTGCTGATGAGGACGACGAGCTGGCGAACTTGATCGAGCGTCATTCGTTCGAGGGCACCGCCGATCTCGATGCGTTGTTTCTGATCGCCACCCGGTTCGATGACGGCCACCACCTGACCGCCATCCAGTTCGAGGGATGCTGGTATTGCAGCAAGCCGCGGCTATTCGAGTTCGGCGGCAACGGCTGCTACCTGAGCCGCGCGGTTCGCGTCATCAGCTCCTCCTCCCAGGCCCTCCAGCTCGGCGACCAATTGCGCAAGGCCATTGTGGCCGCCGACATCGAAGAGGCTTCGGCCCTGCTCGCGCTGGAGACCATCAATCTGCTGGCGGGCGTCAGCGACGAGCC
>NZ_LMTS01000149.1:967-2385 GCF_001541225.1 Variovorax sp. WDL1
CGCGTCGCCGAGCGATTGGCCCAAACGCCAACGATCAGCGCCACCTGACGCTGTTCCCTTTCTTTCCACCCACCGGGGTCAATTCCCGGTGGCGGGGATTGGCTCCATCATTATTCTGTTGGAGAGATCCCATGTCCCAGAACCCCAATCCCTTTCTACGCGGCTACTGGAATCTGAAGGTCGTCCGCACGCTGTCCATCAGCCACGAGGACGGAAGCCCGCATGTCTGGCGAAACATCCACCCGAGCCAGCAGCACCTCTGCGACGCGGCGCTGGTTTCTTCCCCCTGCATCGTCACCAGCGACTTCGCGGTGGTCAGGACTGGCACCGAACCTGTCGGCGCCGCACTGATCGCCGAAAGCGACGCGGCTGAAGGGGTCAGCGGCGAAGGCGTGGTGGGTGCCGTGGTGTACGCGATCCACGGCGACGACTTCGACGACCGCCCCGTCCACATTGGCGACACCTATTCGGCCGAGGCCGCACGGGAAGTCGTGCAGCGGTTGAGCTTCGAGACCGGCTACTACAGCCGGTGCTGGGAAATCAGCAGCGCGCACATCAGCCACGAAACCGGCCAGTACCTGGCCAACCTGGCTGACCTCGCGACGCCGGAGGCCTTTTTGTTCGTTGCGTTCCGGCTTCCCTACAGCCCGGCGATCGGCGTCAAGCTAATCTCCACGCCCTGGACGGACCAACACCTGCAGGACGTCGAGGGGATCACTGCCGAGCAGCTTCGGCAGGAGCACCGCAGCAAGGGCATGCCGGACGACCTGGCACAGATCCTTGCACTGGCCGGTCAGGCCGATCTGCGCATCCTCATCCTCGATGCCGACGCACTCGTGTTGCCGGGCCTCCCGCTGGCCGGCGAATAGCTGCCACACACATCCCCGGCCTTCCTTTTCATCACCGCATGCCGGCCCGTCTCCCACCAGGGAGCCGGGCCGGCGCACTTTCACAGGAGCGATCCCATGTTCCCCGACCTCATCACACCCGCATCCGACTTCGAGCACCAGCTTGGAGCCTGCGTCAACGCCATGAGCCAGGACGATGCCATCGGCCAGATCCTGGTATTCGAGCGCATGCGTGGCGCCCTGCACATGCGCCATATCGCCAGCGCCGACCTAATGAACACCGACATTGACGACTACGACATGGTCGTCTTCGACGGTGGCAATACCAGCGGCGATGCATGGAAACATGTCTTCTTCCCGCGTCAGCGCGAGCACTACTTCGTTTACGAAGCCTGACCCAACCAGCCCCTTCCGAGGGGCTTTTTCTTGCCCGCGGCGCCGGAAAGCGGGCGCGGCTCGGTGCGCTTTCCTGCGGGCCGGTCGCCCATTCCGGACGGCATCCTTGCTTCCATGTTCGTCGGCGTTGCCGGCACATGCCCAGGCAGTCGAGACCTTCGAGGCTGCAAGCGC
>NZ_LMTS01000214.1:0-6142 GCF_001541225.1 Variovorax sp. WDL1
TGACTCGCCCGCCGGGGCGAACTCCCGGCCCCAGCCTCAAACCAAGCACACCGTACAAACAGACCCCAAAGCACCCCCACCCCGCCCCTCCCCCGGAAGGAGCGGGAGCAGGACCCGAAGCGACGCCCTCGCAGGCACTCACCCGGTGAACCCAAGCGTCATCTCCATCACCTCTGCGGAGCTGAACGCCTGGATGGTTGCCTTCCTATGGCCCTTCGTGCGCTTGCTCGCGCTGGTCGGCACCGCGCCGATCTTCGGCGAGCCCAATGTGCCGCGGCAGCTCAAGGTCGCGATCGCGGCGCTGCTGGCGGTCGCGCTGGCGCCCGCGCTGCCCGCGATGCCGCAGGTGCCGGTGGTCTCGATCGGCGGGGTGTGGATCCTGATGCAGCAGGTGCTGATCGGCGCGGCCATCGGCTTCACGATGCGCCTCATGTTCGCCGCCGTGCTGGCCGCAGGCGAGTACGTGGGCCTGCAGATGGGGTTGTCCTTCGCCTCCTTCTTCGACCCGATGAGCGGCGGCGCGACCATGGTGGTGGCGCGCCTGCTGCACATGCTGGCGATGCTGATCTTCCTTGCGCTCGACGGCCACCTGCTGCTGGTGGCGGCGCTGGCCGAGAGCTTCCAGGTCCTGCCGATCGCCGACGCACCGCTGGCCGCGCAGGGCTGGCTGCTGCTGGTGCGCGGCGGCGCGCAGATCTTCGCGACAGGCTTCATGCTGGCGCTGCCGCTGATCACGGCGCTGCTGACGCTGAACCTGGCCATGGGCATCCTGAACCGCGCCTCGCCGCAGTTCAGCATCTTCGCGGTGGGCTTTCCGCTGACGCTGCTGGCGGGAATCGGGATGCTGCAGCTGCTGATGCCGCAGCTGGGTGCCTTTCTGGCGCCGCGCTTCGCGGCGGGACTCGGCTCGGTGATGGAGCTGATGCAGGCGCTGCGGCCTTGATGCCGAGCGGGCAAGGCCGGCCACGAGGTCAGCAACGCCTGTTGGCGTGCAAGTTCCATACAGACGCGGGGCTTGCAGCCTCCGCGCGTCCTTGAGAACATGCAAGCCTCCAAGGACACACAAGCATGACTGCAGGTCTGCGAATCGAGCCGACCCGCCGCGAGTTCCTGTGCTCGCTCGCGGCAGGCCTCCCGTCCCTCCTGGGCCCCTCCGGCGGGCACGCCCAGGCGCGCCCGCGCGGCCCGGCCACGCATGCGATTCCTTCTACCGGGGAGCTGGTGCCGGCGATCGGCCTGGGCAGCTGGATCACCTTCAACGTCGGCAACGACCGCGCCGCGCGCGAGGACTGCGCCGCGGTGATGCGCGCCTTCTTCGATGCCGGCGGCCGCATGATCGATTCGTCGCCGATGTACGGCTCCTCGCAGTCGGTCATCGGCGAGGGGCTGGCGCGCATCAACCGAACGGCGGGGGTGTTCGCGGCGGACAAGGTCTGGATCGGCGCCGGGGCGCGCGGGCCGGGGCAGATCGAGGAGTCGCGGCGGATCTGGCGGGTGCCGCGCTTCGACCTGCTGCAGGTGCACAACCTGCTCGCCTGGGAGGCGCACCTGCCCACGCTGTTCGCGATGAAGTCGGCCGGGCAGTTGCGCTACGTGGGCATCACCACTTCCGAGGGGCGCCGGCACCGCGAGATCGAGTCGATCATGGCCAGCCAGCCGATCGACTTCGTGCAGGTCAGCTACAACCTGCTCGACCGCGAGGTGGAATCGCGCATCCTGCCGCTGGCGCGCGAGCGCCGCATCGCCGTGATCGCCAACCGGCCCTTTCGCGAGGGCGCGCTGCTGCGCGCGCTGCAGCGCCATCCGCTGCCGCCCTGGGCCGACGAGATCGGCTGCGACAGCTGGGCACAGTTCGCGCTCAAGTTCATCATTTCGCACCCGGCGCTGACCTGCGCGATCCCGGCCACCCGCAGCGTGGCGCATGTGCAGCAGAACATGGGCGCGCTGCTCGGCCCGATGCCGGACGCGCCCATGCGCCAGCGCATGGCGGCTCACGTGCAGGCGTTGTGAGCGCGCACGATGTCGCAGTGGTGGAGCTATCGGCCTTCGGACTTCCTGCTGTTCTCTGCACGCACCTGGCATCGGCTCTTCGAGCTCTACAACGCAGAGGTGTGGCCGGCGCAGCTTTTCGCCATGGCGCTCGGCCTGGCCCTGGTGCTCGCCGCGCTGAAGGGGCGCCCCGGGCCGGGCGCGCGCGCCTGCTGCGCCATGCTCGCGGCCTGCTGGCTCTGGGTGGCCTGGGCCTTCCACCTGGAGCGCTATGCCACCATCAACTGGGCGGCAAGCTGGTTCGGGGTGGCTTTCGTCTTCGAAGGGCTGCTGCTCCTGTGCGCCGCGGGCATCGGGCTCGAACTGCGAATGCAGCGCCGCGGGCGGGAGGTGCCGGGCCTCGGCCTGCTCCTCTTTGCCGTGCTGGTGCAGCCGTGGCTCGGCCTCGTGCTGCTCGACCGGCCGTGGCGCGAGACCGGGCTCTTCGGGATGGCGCCCGATCCGACGGCAATCGGCACGCTCGGTCTTCTGCTGTTGCTGCGCGCGCCGCCGCAGGCACGCCTGGCGCGGGTGCTCGCGGTCCTGCTGTGGCCGATCCCGCTGCTGTGGTGCCTGGTCGCCGCGCTGACGCAGTGGACGCTGCAGTCGCAAGGCGAGGCTCAGGGCGGGGCCTTGCCCAGCAGGAAGTCCATCGCAGCCTGCCACCAGCGTGCGTCGACCTGCCCGGGCCAGTCGTTGTGGCCGGCCCCCTCGATCGTCACCAGCCGCTTGGGCGGGCGCAGCGCCTCATGGAGCGCGATGCCCAGGCGCGAGGGCACGACGCGGTCGCGGCCAGCGACCACCACCAGCACGGGGCGGCCGAAGCCGGCGAGGTGGGAGATGCTGTCGTAGCGGTCGCGCAGCAACCAGCTCACGGGCAGCCAGGGGTAGTGGTAGGCGGCGACGTGCACGAGCCGGTCCCAGGGCGTGATCAGCATCAGTCCGGCGACCTGCTCGCGCTGCTGCGCGACCGCCGCCGCCGCGACGCCGGCGCCCAGTGATTCGCCGATGACGACCAGCGGCGGGCCGTACGCACGGTACGCCAGCGCGACGGTCTCCCGCGCATCTTCGACAAGGCTGCGCTCGCCCACGTCACCTCCGCGTGGGCCGTAGCCCGGGTACTCGGCCAGCAGCACGCGAAAGCCCAGGCGCGCGAGCGAAGCGGCGTAGTAGGCGCGATGGCCGGCATGTCCGGCGTTGCCATGGAAGACGATGACGGTGCCGCGGGCGCTGCCCCCGGGTTCCGACGCCAGGCCGCGGAAGTCCTGCGCCGAGGGCCATGCCTGCAGCCCGTCCGTGGCTATTTCGGCCACTTGGGCGGGCGCGGGGAAGTAGAGCAGCCGGTCCTGGAACATGGTGACTCCGGCCAGCCCGAGCACGCAGGCCAGGGCCAGTTTGAGCATCGACACGACGATGGGGTGGATCATGGGCATCGAAGCGGAGGCCCCAGGCTACCGTGAAGCCCGCCTTTCAGCCAGACCGGAATCCCCCGACTGCTTCGGGACCGACGCTCGCTCGCGCACATGAAACGCCCGTGGCCTGGAGCAGCGACGGCCGGCGGTAGGGCTCGTCCTTCGCGAGCTGTCGGCGAATCCGGGCACCCGCTCTGTCCGAGGCCGCCAGAGTCGGGCGCATGGAGGCTCTCATGAACGCACTTCAAGGCGACCGCGTGCGCTCCCAGACCAGTGCACACAGCTTGCGGCAGATCGACGACTCGACAACCGCCGGCCTGCGCCGGATCGCGGAGGCGGACGCGGGCACAACGCAACGCCTGGCCGAGCTCGACCGGGAGTGGGACGTCGACCGGGTCCTGGAAGCCGAGGCTGCCACGATGGGATTGGTGGGCCTGGGCCTGGGTTTGCTGGGCAAGCCCGCTCTTCTCGCTCTGCCTGCGCTGGTCGGCGGCAGCGTCTTCTACCAGGCGCAGACCGGACGCTATCCGTTGATGCCGCTGTTTCGACGACTCGGCGTCCGGACTTCGCGGGAGATTGCCCGTGAACGTTATGCACTCAAGGCGCTGCGCGGCGATTTCAGCTCATCGGGCGAAACGGAATCCGAAGAGCGCTTCAAGTTCGCGGCAGAGGCGACCAGCTCTCCTTCGCTCCCACCGCCGGCGCCAGACGAACAGGAGCCCACGGCCCAATTCGGCAGCCAACTGCCGCCCACCACGCTGCGCGTCGAAATGCATACCGACTCCGCATTGAACGAGGAGATCGGCGCTCGCACCGAGGCGGAACTCCTGCGTCTCGAGCGCGCCGGCCGAGCGGCCATCGAGGAGCGACTCACGGAACTGGAAGAGGAATGGGACATCGAGCGCGTCCTCCAGACCAATGCTTCCGCCCTGGTGCTGGCGGGGCTCGCACTCGGAACCGGATTCGACCGGCGATTCCTCGCGCTCCCGATCGCCGTCTTCGCGTTCTTCGCCCAACACGCTTTCCAGGGTTGGTGCCCGCCCATCCCCTTGCTTCGGCGCCTCGGCATACGCACCATGCGCGAGATCGAGCGGGAACGCTACGCCATCAAGGTGCTGCGTGGCGACTTCGAGGGATTGCCGCGGCCGGACGCTCCGACCTCGGAACGGGTCCGGGCCATCCTGAAGGCGGTCGACGCGTGAGTGCCTCGCATGGGAAGCCGCCGCGCCCTCTCGAAACCGCGCAGCTGCTACTTACCGGACAGATCGAGTGTCGATGCCGACGCCACCAGGCACCGAGGAGTGTTGCAGACCCGTTTCCGGGCCGGTCGGCTTGTGCTCTCTCCACCACGCAATCAGCCGATCGAAGTCGCCGTCGAACACCCGTTGCCTGAGTTCCTCTGCCACCATCGAGCAATGCGCGGCGCTGCCGAGGTCCAGCAGGGTGTGGGTCGCGACGCGGTCGCATTCGAGGTAGGTGCGCTGCAGCGCCTCGACGCTCACCGAGGCCAGGTGGCGCCGGTCCGGCGCGTGCGCCTGCGCTGGCGCGGGGGATGGCAAAGCCGCCATCAGGGCCAGCGCCGCTGCAACGGCGCCGAGCATCACTTGCGATGTTGTCATGGTCACTCCCTTCGGGTGCACGCACCACCGCGTGCAGTTCGACTGTAGGCCGCCGCGGGCGCGAAGGAATCCCCCGCACGGTGGATCCGGAGAGCGCATCAGTTGAAGAAAAGCAGCCGCGTCAGCAAGGTGTGCCCCGCCTCCGCCGCCATCAGCCACACCAGTACCAAGAGCGCCAGCGGCGGCAGCAGGATGGCGTAGACCAGTGCCAGCCGCTCCCAGGCCATGTGCATGAAGACCGCGACGATCAGGCCCGCCTTCAGGATCATGAAGGTCAGGATCAGTCCCCAGCGCAGCAAGCCCTGCAGGTGCAGGTAGTCCACCAGGTAGGAGAGCGCGCTGAGCACGAACAGCAGCCCCCAGATCTTCAGGTAGAGGCTGATCGGATGCTGCTGGCCGGTGCCGGGGTCCATGGTCTTGCCTCCTCACCAGAGATAGAACAGCGCGAAGATGAACACCCACACCAGGTCCACGAAGTGCCAGTAGAGCCCGGCGATCTCGACGATCTGGTAGTTGCCCGTTCGCTCGTAGTCACCGCGGATCAGCTTGAAGGCGACGACCAGCAGGTACACCACCCCGCAGGACACATGCAGTCCGTGGAAGCCGGTGATCATGAAGAAGGCCGAGCCGAACTGCGCCGCGCCCATCGGGTTGCCCCAGGGCCGAACGCCTTCCATGATCAGCTTGGACCACTCGAAGGCCTGCATGCCGACGAAGACCTCGCCGAACATCGCGGTCACCAGGATGAGCGCGGCGGCGTTGGCGCGGTCGCGGCGATAGGCGAAGTTGACCGCCATCGCCATCGTCCCGCTGCTGCTGATGAGGACGAAGGTCATGATCGCGATCAGCAGCAGCGGCACGTCGGCGCCGGCCACGTGCAGCGCGAACACCTCGCTGGGGTTCGGCCAGGGCACGGTGGTGGAGACCCGCACCGTCATGTAGCCGACGAGGAAGCAGCTGAAGATGAAGGTGTCGCTCAGCAGGAAGATCCACATCATCGCCTTGCCCCACGACACGTGGAAGGCTTCGCGGTCGGAGGACCAGTCGGCGACCAGCCCGCGCCAGCCGGCCGCCGCGGCGGCC
>NZ_LMTS01000214.1:6176-6993 GCF_001541225.1 Variovorax sp. WDL1
GCCAGGATGGGTGGCGCGATCGTGGGAACGGCGATGGTGTTCATGGCGTGATTCCCTATGCCGTGCCGCAGATGAAGCGCGCCACCTCGGGCGTGAGCCACCCCAGCATGGCGAACAGCACCACCCACACCGCGAGCAGGAAGTGCCAGTAGCGCGCGCACAGCCCGATGCGCCAGCCCAGCCCGACCAGGTCCGCGGCCGGATGCCAGGCGGCGCGCGCCGTCCAGGCCCACGCCGCGAGGCCGCCCGCCACGTGCAGCGCGTGCATCGCCGTCAGCAGGTAGAAGAAGCTGCCGCCCGGATTGCCGGCCAGCATCACCTGCGCCGACAGCAGCGACGACCAGGCCCACAGCTGCACCAGCAGGAAGGCGCCTGCGCACAGGCCACCGGCCAGCAGCAGTTTCCGGGTTCGGCGCATGGCGACGCTGCGAGCCGCCGAGGCGCAGGCCTGCAGCGCCATGCTGCCGGCGGCGAGCAGCGCGGTGCTGAGGCCCAGTTGCCATGGCAGCTCGATCGACACGGCGTCCTCGCCGCTCATGCGCATCACGTAGGCGGTGACGAAGAGCGAGAACAGCACGGTCGCTACGCCGATGAAGATCCATAGGCCGATGCTTGCGGACAGCGCGGATGCAGGGGGGTCCGGGCGGGGGCGGTTGTAGCCGGGGCGGAGTGCGGCGCTGGTGTTCATTGCGTCACCTCTGGATTGCGTCTTGCTCTATCGCGTCCTGGGGAAGGGTGCTCGTTCGCTTGCTTTGGGGGTGTGCTTGTTGTGAGGCAGGAGCCGGGAATTCGCCCCGGCGGGCGAGTCACTTTCTTT
>NZ_LMTS01000221.1:0-589 GCF_001541225.1 Variovorax sp. WDL1
TCAAGCCAACAGGCCTCCTCGAAAGCCGGTGTGGTTCAGAACTGCTGTCCTTGCTGGCGGTGTGCGTCGGCTACACGGTGCGCGCGATCACGTCGCGCGAAGGCGAACGGCCCGCCGCGCTGCTGGCGCAGGCCGTGGGCCTGGACATGGGGCAGTGGTGGACGCCGACCGCTGCGGGCTACTTCGAGCACGTGTCCAAGGCCAAGGCGCTGGAAGCGGTGCAGGTGTTCGCACCGGGTGAGATGCACCGGCTCGCCAAGCTCAAGAAGCCGCAGATCGCTGCCGAGGCCGAGCGGCTGGCAGTGGGCAGCGGCTGGCTGCCAGCGATGTTCCGGGCGCCGGAGGTCGTGACGGAAGCCGCTGCAACGCAGGACGAAGCACAAGAGCCTGCGGAAGTGGCCGATGACGAGAGCACCCAACAGGCGCAGGCATTGGCCGAAGCCGCCTGACACGGCATGCCCCGGCTGACCTTTTGCGGTCGGCCGGAGCTTTTTTGACAGCGCGACGCGTGCGGCAAGTCTGCCGCGCGCGTTATTTCCTCCAAGACGGCCGCAAACCCGCCGCAGCGCGCCAGGGCACGCTGCGGCGG
>NZ_LMTS01000221.1:630-24836 GCF_001541225.1 Variovorax sp. WDL1
CGGAACCGCTGCACGGGAGCATTGGTGGATCAGAGGCATTTGCTCCTCTGGTCATCACTGCACCCATAACCATGAACCATGAAGCAGTCAGCGCGGTCTTCTTCGAGGAGTCCTACATCGTCCCGGCCGACCAGACGGCGCGCTCGCTTTTCTCGCGCCTGCCCCATGGCCGCGACTACGCGGAGCAACTGATCGAATGCCTGGCCACCGGCTACTTGGTCGCGGTCATCGAGTCGGTGTGCGTCCGCGAGGTGCAGCGGCTGACGGACACCGACATGGAGGTGGTGGTTGGGCGGTCCATCCGCATCGACCACCTGGGGCCGATCCCTCCGGGCTCTCCGCTGCGGCTGCGCGGATGGGTGGAACGGCTGAGCGACCGCAGCATCACCTTTCGCGTGCGCGCCCACGACGCGCATGAAGTCGTCGGCGAAGCCGTCGTGACCCTGGTGGCGACGTCGCGCCAGGCCATCGAGTCGCGCATCGCGGCCAAGGCCGCCGTGTTGCGGAAACCAATTCGCTGAGCTATGCCGGGTGGCGCGCGTGGGAGTGTGCCGCCTCGCCGGGGGCCGCCCGTCCAGATCAGGTTGCGGCATTCCCGGCCCCGACAGCAGCAGCGTCCGATCGTGCCGAGGCTGGGTTCTCACGCCGGTCCGGTCCGCATGCACTTCCACGCCGCGCCGGCGCTGCCGGCGCCGAGGCCCGGGATCGGCTCGCTCGCGCTGTGGACCGACCGTGACAGCGGCAGGGTGCGGACGGTGCCGGTGGTGTTCGTGGGGCGGAGCGTCGGCCATGACCCCTTGCGGTGGCAGTCGCGCCCAGGGCGGCCTTGGCTTGTCGTGAATCCTGGCGATGCAGCGGCTAAAGCCTCGGGCTTCATGGCAGCAACCGTCCGGCCCGAACAAATTTCCCCGCCTTCGTCACTGCGTTTGGCGGCTTCCTCGCGCAACAAATTTCTTCGGGCACTCCCGGTCCTCCACGCTGTTGCGGCCCCTTCGCTCCGCTGCGCTGCGCTCTGTGGTGCAGCCCGCCCGTGCCTCGCCCTTCGGATCACCGACACGGCCGCGATGGGCGCGACCAGTCAACCACCGCAAGGAGTTTCATCATGGCCAACATCGGCACCTTCACCGCACAGAACAACGGCTTCACCGGCACCGTCCGCACCCTGACGCTCAACGTCAAGGTCAAGCTGGTCCCCAACGACAAGGAGAGCGAGAACGCTCCCGACTACCGCATCGTCGCCGGCAACTTCGAGATCGGCGCGGCGTGGAAGAAGATCAGCAAGGCGGACCGGCCCTACCTGTCGGTGACGCTCGATGACCCGTCGTTCCCAGCGACCATCTACGCCCGGATGGTCGAGGCCGAGGACGGCACGCACAACCTGATCTGGTCGCGCAGCAAGGGCGACTGACCGCCGTCCACCCCTGCGCTCCGCCCACCGGCGGGGCGCAGGCATGTGTGCCAGGCGCGGCACCTTGGGCGGCGTCGCGTTGCATCGCCGCCGTCTCGGCGGCCTTCCTTAAAAGCGGCTTCGTGGCTTCGATGCTGTGCGGGAAGCCGCTTCCGTTTATTTGTGCTTATCCGCATGTACATGGGATCGCCAAGACGTCTTCGTGCTTGCGTGGCTTCGTGAAAAAGCGGATTCGGGGCCTCATGTCTTTCGACCGATACGGCTTCGAGCATTCGAGTTTCTGCACGGAGTCGTGAAACCGGGCGTCCCCCGGCGAGCCGGGTCGCGCTGTCGTGCTGCGCATCGAGCCGTCCTCGCTGCGCTGCGGGCGTCTCGCCCCTTCGGCGTCCATCGCTGACGCGCTCGCGCTGCGCGCGAGCCAAGGCAGGGTGGAGGCGGGTACTGGTGACAGGGCTGGGCTTGTGGGTCCGCCCACCGTATCACGCCGGTCTCGCCGTCAAGGTCTGCGCGTGCCGGGCACGCTGGCGGCCTGCGGCCGTCTGTCGAACCCTGACGGCTGCGCTGCGGCGTGCTTCCCCGCGGTCCCGGGCAATCCTGCCCGGCATTCCTTCCAAGGAGAAGACCATGACCGCACTCATCACTGACGACCAACGCACCGTGCTGCTGGCCAACGGCCGGCAAGCGCTCGAAGACGATGGCTTTGACCCGGCTCCTGTGGTCAAGCTGTTCACGCCGGACGCCGGCGCTACGTGGCTGCTGACTGAGATCGACCCCAATGAGCCCGACCATGCGTTCGGCCTGTGCGACCTGGGGCTGGGCAGTCCCGAGCTTGGCTGGCTGAGCCTATCGGAACTGGCGGCGGTGCGCAGCCGGCTTGGGCTACCGGTAGAGCGTGATCTGTACTTTCGCGCCGAGAAGCGGGTGAGCGCCTATGCGCGCGAAGCGCGCCTGGCCGGGCGGATCGTGACGTAGCAGGCCGGCCCGGGCGCCGCCAGCGGCGCCCGGGGCCTCGCTCGCCTCATTCAATCCGGGACGTCCCGCAACCCCGCCAACTCCCGTTGCACCTGGGCGAGCAGCTTGTCCGCGCCTTTTGCGTCGAGCCCATAGGCCAAGGCCAGCAGGGTGAGCGGATGCACCTCCATGACCTCGCACAGTTCGTCTACCTTGCTGAGCGTCGGGTTCTTTAGACCCCGTTCGAGCGAACTCATGTACGTGCGGCTCGACACGTCCGAGAATGCTTCCTGGCTCAAGCCGCGCGATTTTCGGAGGGATCTGAGAGCAGCAGGAAATGAGTTCTTCGGAATCATCAATGGACTTGGGACAAGTCCAAGATGACATCGCATAGACATCTATAGGGCTACAATCTATGGGGTTCATTTTGCGGGTTGCCCCCTGTTGCGCTCCCATTGGCCCGCTTTATGCTGACCCTTCATGATGGCCCGCACCACCCCCTCTCTGGCGGGCGCCGCGCTTGCGCAGCGACCGGCCTTCCCGCCACCGCTTCCGAGCGGGCGTTCCGCCCGGAGCGTGTGTCAGTGACCGCGCTCATCACGGAAGATCAACGCCGCCAGTTGCTCGACAACGGCAAAGCCGCTGCCGGCGGCGTGCAAACCGATCCGTGGCCGGTAGTCAAGCTGTTCACGCCGGATGCACACGCCACCTGGCTGCTGGTGCAGCTTGATCCGCGCGATGAGGACACGGCCTACGGCTTGTGCGACCTTGGAATGGGAATGCCCCGGTTGGACCACGTGCGCCTGTCCGACTTGCAGAGCATCCGCGGCCCGCGCGACCTGCCGGTGCTGCGCGATACGCACTTCGTGCCTCAACGTTCGCTGTCGGAATATGTGCGTCGCGCCGAGGCCGACGGCTCCATCAACGATTGAAGTAAGCGGTCCCGTCGCGGCATGGCTGCCGCCCGCTGAGGTCGGGCCCACCCGTATCATGGATGCAGCGGCGCAAGGGCGGCCGCATGCGGCATCGCCTGCCATTCCCCACCTACAACATCCAACATCGAGACAACGACACTGCCGTATTGATGGACCCCTCCTGCGAAGCCGTGGCGGCATCGCCGGACCGCTGCCCGAGGCGCCCCTTTCAAGCAAGGAGGTTCCGTCATGGGCGCACGCACGCACGAATGGCATCCGTCGGCCGCATATCTCTACGTCCTGACGCTGGACGGGCCAGCGCTGGCTTGGGAGTATCTGCGGCGCAATCCGAACTACCGAGCCCACTATGGCTTGCTCATGGACGGCAGCGCTGACGAAGCCGACCATGCGGCCCGCTGGGGCCTGCGCCTGCTCGAAGACCCAGCGCGCGATGCGCGCCACGCGCAGCCTGCCTGGCTGCCCGACCCTGATGGCCTGCCGCAGCTCCATCCGGACGCGGCGGCGGTGGCGGATGCGCCGGTCTTCGCGCTATGGCGTATGCCGGGACGCAAGCAACTCGCGCATGACGGCAAGCGCCTGCTGCTGACCGCGTACCGCCCGGAGGGCGCGTTGCGCGCGGCATTCTCACCCGCGCTCGAGCATGGCACGGCCTACGCCTACGGCTTGATGGCCGGGGCGCGGCTGCGCGAGCGCTGGCGCGCGGCGACCGACACGATGGAGCGCCTCAACGGCTACTACGGTCGCGACGCCGCGTTGCCGGGCGCCCATGCGCACGCGCATGGCCGGCCCGACCGCATTGCGCTGCTGCACATGCGCAGCTTGCAGACGCTCGACGGCCTGGGGGCTGGCGCCACACAGCGAGAGATCGCCCGGGCGTTGTTTGGCGCAGAGGCGGTGGCAGAGCGGTGGCACGACCTGGGCGAGATGCGCGCCCAAGTGCGCCGGCTCGCGCGCCGCGGCCGGGCACTCGTGGACGGCGGCTACCGGCGCCTGCTCCAGACTGAATCTTCCAGGGACGGACGTTCCGGCTGACCCCTGAACGTCCGTCCTCAGGACGCCTGGCTTTCCTGAGACTGCTTCCATCCGGCGGCGATTCGCCCGTCGGCGACCAGCACCGACGGAGGCGACTTTCATGAGACACACTGCGCTGCGGCCACAAGCCGCACCTTCATCGACGCCCCAGCCGCTGTCGACCCACCCGACCACGGCGACAACCTCAGCGCAGTCGCGCTATCTCACCAACGACGAGGCGGCGGCCTTTCTCCGGCTGTCCCCGCGCACGCTCGAGAAGCAGCGCGTAATCGGTGGAGGGCCGCGCTTTCGCAAGTTCGGCCGGCGCGTGATGTACGCGCTGTCCGATCTCGAAGCATGGGCGGACGCCCGCAGCTTCGAGGCCACTTGCGACCCGGAGTACGTCGAGCTGCGCACCGAACGCCTCTCCCTGCGCCGCGACGGCGGGCGTTGACCATCATGGACACCGCAGCCGATGACGTCCCCGCGCGACCCGCAGCGCGAGCAACTCGAACTGTTCCATGCCTTGCCGGGCGAGATGCCCGCGCGCGACGTGCAGGACCTGATGGCCTACCCGTTCTTCTCGCTCGCCAAGAGCCGGCGCTCGGTTCCGATCGACTTCCGCGCGGGGCCGGTGACGGTACGTGTGGAGGGCACGGCCGAGCACGGCATCGCGACGATCTGGGATGCCGACATCCTGATCTGGGCGGCCAGCCAGATCGTCGAGGCCCGCGACGCAGGCCTGCGCAGCTCGCGACTGATGGCCGCGACGCCGCACGAGATCCTGAGATTCGTCGGCCGCGGCACGTCGGTGCGCGACTACCAGCGCCTGAAGGCCGCGCTCGACCGCCTGCAGTCCACCAGCGTGGCGACCTCCATCCGCCAGCCCAACGCGCGACGGCTGCACCGCTTCTCGTGGATCAACGAGTGGAAGGAGCGCGCGGACGGGCAGGGCAGGCCGTTGGGCATCGAACTGATCCTGCCCGACTGGTTCTACGGGGGCGTGATGGACGACAGCCTAGTGCTGACCATCGACGCGAACTACTTCCGTCTGTCGGGCGGCATCGAGCGGTGGCTGTACCGTCTGGTGCGCAAGCACGCGGGCTGGCAACCGGAGGGCTGGCGCTTCGACTTTGTCCACCTGCACCGCAAGTCGGGCAGTCTGGCCCGCTTCGCGGACTTCGCCTGCGACATGCGGCGCATCGTCGCGCGCCAGCCGCTGCCGGGCTACGCGCTAGCTATCCTGCGCTCGCGCCGCGGCCCGGAAGTGCTGGCCTTCCGTCCCGTGCCGTCCACGGCACCGCTGCGCCCCGGCGGCAGCTTCGGCCACGGTGCATGGCCTGTGGACAGCCAGTGAACGAGCTCGTGCTATCAGGCGTGCGCGCATTCGTGCTATCGGGCGCAGCGCGCTCGTGCTATCAGGCGTACCAATGGTCGAGAAATCCTTGTGCGACAACTGCTTGCGCGTCCCCTAACGTATCTAACGTATTCAATAGAAACCTAACGATAGTAGGAGGCCGCGCGCTGTGGAAAAGCCGCGGTGACGCACGGCACGCAGCCGGCACGCACCGCGCGAAGGACGCCGCAAGGCTCACGAGAAAGAAGGCGCAAGACAGGCCCGCCAATATGCTTGCGAGGAGCGCGCCGTGATCATCGCGCTGCTCAACCAGAAGGGCGGGGTCGGCAAGACGACCCTCGCCACGCATCTGGCCGGCGAATTGGCACTGCTTGGCAAAAACGTCCTGCTGCTCGATGCCGATCCCCAGGGCTCGGCTCTGGACTGGACGCAGCGGCGCAGCCAGGGCGGCCTGCCGCGCCTGTTCGGCGCCGTTGGCTTGGCGCGCGAGACGCTGCACCAAGAAGCTCCAGAACTCGCGCGCCGCGCCGATCACGTCGTCATCGACGGACCGCCCCGCATCGCGGCGCTGGCGCGCTCCGCGCTGCTCGCAGCCGACCTTGTGCTGATCCCGGTGCAGCCCAGCCCCTACGACGTGTGGGCCAGCGCGGAGATGGTCGCCTTGATCCGCGAAGCGCAGGTATTCCGGCCGGCGCTGCGCGCGGCCTTCGTCATCAACAGGCGCGTCAGCACCACCGTGATCGGTCGTGAAGCGCGTGGCGCGCTTGCCGACCAGCCGCTGCCCGCGCTGCCGGCCGAGGTGCGCCAGCGCATCGCCTTTGCCGACAGCGTGGCAGCCGGCCGGCTGGTGCGCGAGATCGACGACGACAGCCCGGCCGCGCGCGAGATCGCCGCGCTGGCAGCTGAAGTGCTGCGGAGCGGTCCGCCATGAAGAACGGCAAGCGCGTGCAGCGCGTACCTATTGGCGCACGGCCGCCGAGCAACCCGCAGGCCGAAGCCTGGGTGCGTGTCGGTGAAGCCAACGATCTCGACGCGCTCGCGCGTGGCGACGTCTACACCGCCCGCCTGACGTTGGACGTGACGCCGGCGTTGCGCGGGCGCATCAAGGTCGCAGCGTTCACCCGCGGCATCACGGTGGCCGACATGCTGCGCGCGCTGCTGGAGCGTGAGTTTCCGGAGCGACGGCCATGAACGCGCCGCCATCGATCCTTCGACCGACCGAAGCCTTGCCAGCGATCGTGCCATCGGACGTGTCTGTGAACACGCCGATGGACTCGCCGCCGCACCTTCCCGTGACATCGGCCGCCGACCCGGGCGATCCGCCGCTCACGCGCGTCTCGCTCGCCTACGTCGAGCACCGGATCAACCTGTACCTGCGCTTCGGCCAGCCGCTGCGCGAGCTGCGCCTGGACCGATGGCGGCGCTGTGCGAGCTTCGCGCCCGGCGCGGTCTTCTGCCGTGTGCGCTGGGAATCCAACGACTACGGCACGACCCGCTGGCAGCTCGTCGTGCTGCAGGCCTGTACGCCGGGCGAGCGCATGCAGCGCATCGCTGGCGTTCGCCCCGGCGCGCAGCTGCTGCTGTGCGCCGACGACGAAACGAGGGTGCAGGCGGTGCTGCAACAGATCGACGTCATCGAAGCGCTCGCCATCGACCCGACGCAGGCTTCGCCCGCGTATTGGCGCACGCTTGGCAACCGCCTCGCGGCACGCCAACCGCTGCCGGCCTACGGCACCGAGCGGCATGCGGCCTGGTTGCGCGGGGAGGACTTGCGGTGAGCCCGCGAGCGCCTCGCCTGATGCTCGCGCTGTGCGCGGCCCTCAGCATCGCTGCGCTCGCCGCACCGGCGCTGCATGCGTCCGCTGCGCGCTGGGTCTACAACCCCAGCGACAGCGTGCCACGCGGCTGGTATCGCATCGAATCGGCGGAGGCGATGGCCGATGCGCTGCGCGTCGGCGACATCGTGCTGGTCCGCCTGCCGGGCGAGGTAGCCGCGCTCGCGGCGCAGCGCGGCTACCTGCCCGAGCGCATTCCGCTGCTCAAGCGCATTGGCGCGATGGCGCCGCAGCGGGTGTGCGTCGCGCAGCGCACCGTCTACGTCGATGACCTGCCGGTGGCGCTCGCGCGCCAAGCCGACGGCCTGGGCCGTGGCCTGCCGCTGTGGTCGCACTGCCGCACGCTGCGCGCTGGCGAGCTATTCCTGCTCAGCGCGACGAACCCGGCATCATTCGACAGCCGGTATTTCGGTCCCATCGACGCGGCGTCCGTGCTCGGCCGCGCGCAGCCGATGTGGACCTGGGGCGCGCCATGACTGCCGCCATCCGTGCAACAGCGTTGCCGATTTACGTGCAGGCGGGTTGCACGCGCCTTGCCGCGCAGCCTGCAACTGGCGCGCTTCGTCCGTGCAGGCGATCGCGGACCGACCGTCGGGGCCGGTCGCGCCAGCGATCGGCAAAGACGGAGGGCAAGATAAAAGGGCACGGCACGCCTGGGTCCCTCGGGCCTTGTCTGCACGATGGTGGGCGCGGCACGGCCTACGGCCGGCCGCGTGCCGCAGGCGGCGGGATGTGTGCGCCATGGCTGGCGATTCCGCGTGTCGTTTGCGCCCGAGTGCGCCGTGCGGTGCTGGAGCGTGCGCCATGACGTCGCGTGACGACGAGCGCTTCCGCGTCAAGCCGGGGTCGCCGAAGCCACCGCGAACAGGCCAGTCGAGCGACGGCCAGCGCTTCGTCAGCCGCGTGCTGCGTGAGGCGAGCAAGGGCGGCGCGAAGCGTTCGCAGACCGCGCGAGCTGGCGGGCGGAGCACCGCTAAGCTCGGACGCGGTCACGTTGCGGCACTGACTGCCGGCCCGCGGCTGGGGCCTGGCGCGCGCCGCGTCGTCATCAAGGCCCGCTACGTGGTGCTCAAGCAGGCGGGTGCGCGCTCGGTGGAAACGCACCTGCGCTACATCGAGCGTGAGGGCGTGGACCGTGATGGCGGCAAGGGCCACGCCTACGGCCCCACGACCGACCATGCCGACCTGGCCGACTTTGAGGAACGTGGGCGCGGGGACCGGCACCAGTTCCGCTTCATCGTCTCTCCCGAGGACGCGCAGCAGCTTGAAGACCTGCGCGGCTTCACGCGCCACCTGATGACTCACGTGGAGGGCGACCTGGGCAGCTCGCTCGACTGGGTGGCGGTCGATCACTGGAACACTGATAACCCGCACACCCACGTCGTGCTGCGCGGCCGCGACCAGACTGGGCAGGACCTGATCATCGCGCGCGATTACATCGCCTATGGCATGCGCCAGCGTGCCTGCGGTCTGGCAGCCGAATGGCTCGGGCCGCGGACGGAACGTGAGATCCGCGAGGGCCTGCTGCGCGAGGTGGAGCAGGAGCGCTGGACCAGTCTCGACCGCGGCTTGCATCAGTTGACGCAACATTCGCCGGATGGCGCGGTAGAACTAGCGGTGAACGCCGACGCGGCGCGGCAGCCGCGCACGCTGCTGATCGGCCGGTTGCAGCGCTTGACTGACATGGGCCTGGCCCAGCCGGCCGGCATGAACCGCTGGCAGTTGCGCCCGGATATCGAGGCCACGCTGCGCGCGATGGGCGAGCGCGGGGACATCGTGCGAACCATGCAGCGTGCGCTCGGGTCGCAGCGGCGCGACATGGTGGTGTTTGCGCCGGGCGACGGCGCGCAGCCAGTGGTGGGCCGCGTGGTCGGCAAGGGCCAGGCCGACGACTTGCAGGAAAACGGCTATCTGGTGCTGGACGGCATTGACGGTCGCGCCCACTATGTCGCGCTGCCGGTCGGCATCGAACTCGAACAGTTCCCCGCTGGGTCCATCGTCGAAGCTCGAGATGCGGCTGGGAAGCGCGCGGTGGACAAGTCCATTACTGGGCTTGCCGAGGGCGGCCTATACCGCACCGATCGTCATCTGGCCATGCTGCGCGCACGACCAACAGCCAGCCGCGATGCGCATGGGACGCTGCGCGTTCACGTGCGCCGGCTTGAAGCGCTGCGCCGCGCTGGCTTGGTCGAGCGCGTGACCGAGAGCGTGTGGCGGATTCCGGCCGATCTACCTGAGCGGGCACGACGACACGACGCGCAGCGCCCGGCCGGCAGGAGCTTGACGTTGCACTCGCATCTGCCGATCGAGCGGCTGATACGAGTGATCGGCGCGACTTGGCTGGACCGGCAATTGATTGCCGGCGTGGCAGGCGTTGCCAACAATGGCTTTGGCGGTGAGGTGCGTGAGTCGTTACGCCAGCGCAGCGACTTCCTTGTTGAACAGGGGCTGGCCGAACGGCACGGGGCACGCCTGGTGCTTTCGCGCAACCTGCTCGACACGTTGCGCCAGCGCGAACTCGATGTCGTCGCGCGCGGCATCGCGAGTCAGACGGGGCTGCGGTATCGGGCGGCGGTAGACGGCGAACGCGTGGCCGGTGTCTATCGCCGCAGCGTGTGGTTGGCCAGCGGACGCTTCGCGATGCTGGACGATGGGTTGGGCTTCACCCTCGTGCCGTGGAAGCCCGTGGTCGAGCGGCGACTCGGGCTCCGAACTGCAGCGATCCCGCTCGGCAGTAGCGTCAATTGGCAATTGACCCCGCAACGTGGTCCGACGATCTGAACTTGGCGAAAACCCTATCATCACTACACAAATCTCATGGCAATAATGTATTCATTGTTGATCTCGTTGGCATGCATCCTGCTCTTCCTATCAGCGCAGCCCTTTTCAGAATAGGCGGCGCACCTAAACAGGGCATACCGCCCAACGTCAAAATGTATACATTATCGTCAGTCCCTCAGGCATGCACCGGTTTGAAACTTTGGGGTCCCAACTTGGAATGCAGTTCTTGGACGGCATCCTTCAACCGGAAGCCTGACCGTTTCGTTGAGACGGCTCATGCGGGTTCAGCAATCCCCCGTCGAAATCTCGCCGACCGTATCGCTGACCATCTTGTTGTAGAGATCGTGAACGGAACGATTTCAATTGGCCAGCGATTGCGCGAAGTTGAGCTTTGCAGAACGCTAGGGGTGAGCCGGGTGCCGTTGCGTGAAGCGCTACGAATTCTGCAGGCACAAGGGATTGTCGCTTCCATTCCCAATCGAGGGACATACGTGGCCGATTTCAAGTCTGCGGAAACAGCTGACTTGCTCGAGATCCGCATCAGCATTGAACGCACTGCATTCGGACGCCTGTTGCGACTAGCTAACGAGGAACCCGAAATTCTTGAAGTTCTGGAGTTGCACCTTGACGATCTACGTCGGGCCAAACGCCTTGAAGACAGGTTTATCTTTGCACAGGCGGACCTCGCCTTTCACGAGAGAGTCGTCGAACTGTCTGGCAGCCCGATGCTCACGGCGGTCTGGCGGTCGCTCGCTCGTGGCGTGCTGTTCTTCATGATCCACGAGCCGTACTCATCTCTTGATTTCAATGAGGAAATCAGAGAGCACGAACGATTGCTCGAACTCCTTGGGCAAGGGGACCCTAAGGCCCTACGGCTGGAAATCAGCAAACACATACTGGGAAACACGGTCAATCGCGACCCGGGTGCTCTGGGTGTGAGGTGACGCCATGCCGATGTACTCCAACTCTCCGAGTCACGACGACCAACAGAACGCCATGCCAGCCACGCTTAACCACGATGCCCGCAAATCGAAGATTGCCGTAGTGACCGGTGCCGGTTCAGGTGTCGGAAAGGCCGCCGCGATAGCACTTCTAGATGACGGTTGGATCGTGGCACTGCTCGGCCGACGCATCGAACCGCTGCAGTCCATCGCGGCAGCCAGTCCCTACGCGGGCCGCACTCTCGCGCTGTCCTGCGACGTTTCCGACCCAGTCTCAGTGCGGGCCGCGTTCGATACGGTGGTCGGACAGTTCGGGCGCATCGACTTGCTCTTCAACAATGCCGGCACGGGAAATCCACCCGGTGATCTGGTGGACTGGACAGCCGAGCAGTGGAAAAGCGTGGTCGAGGTGAATCTCAACGGAGCGTTTTACTGCCTGCAGCATGCCTTTCGCACCATGAAGACTCAAAGCCCGCGCGGCGGCCGGATCATCAACAACGGGTCAGTTTCCGCAACATCACCGCGCCCCAACTCGGCGGCCTACACGGCCACCAAACATGCCATCACGGGCTTGACCAAGTCTGCCTCGCTTGACGGTCGGAGATATGACATTGCTGTCGGTCAAATTGACATTGGCAATGCACAAAGCGACATGGCAGCACCCATGGAAAACGGCGTACCGCAGGCCGACGGCAGCATTGCCATCGAGCCACTGATGAGCTCGGAGGACGTGGGCAGATCAGTGCTTTATATGGCCAACCTTCCAGCTGGAGCCAATGTTCTATTTCACACGATCATGGCCACAAAGATGCCATTCGTAGGGCGAGGTTGAGCCGTGGAAGCAACCTTGCACATCCTCCTGCAGCAGTGCCTCTACGGTCTCGTACTTGGCAGCGTGTATGCCGTGATTGCGCTCGGCTACACCATGGTCTACGGCATCTTGCGGATCATCAACTTCGCCCATGGAGAGGTCCTGATGACTGGCGCCATGGTGACGTTGTCCGCCATCGGTGTGCTCCGCAACCACTTCCCTGGCTTGGGCAACGTGCCGACGCTGGGGCTGGCGCTCGCCGCCGCAGCCTTCGTCTGTGGCGTGCTTGGCTATGCCATCGAGCGGCTGGCCTATCGGCCCCTGCGCGGGGCGCCACGACTAGCGCCCCTGATCACCGCGATTGGCGTGTCGATCATTCTGCAGACGCTGGCCATGATGATCTGGTCCCGGAATCCCCTGCCGTTCCCACAGATGCTGCCGACCGATTCGATCCGGTTGCTGGCTGCAAGTGGTGATGCACCGGGTGCCTCGCTGACGGTTACCGACCTGGTCATCGTGGCGACCGCGGCACTGCTCATGTCGATGTTGCTGCTGCTGGTCAACCACACGCGCCTGGGACGGGCAATGCGGGCGACTGCGGAGAATCCGGCCGCTGCCAGCCTGATGGGCGTGAGCCCCAATTTCGTGATCTCCGCGACCTTCGTCATCGGCTCCGTCTTGGCGGCGGTGGCCGGCGTCATGATCGCGTGCCAGTACGGCAACGTAAATTTCTATATGGGCTTCATTCCCGGCCTGAAGGCATTCACGGCAGCGGTCCTCGGCGGCATCGGCAATCTCGGCGGCGCCGTCGTGGGCGGACTGCTTCTCGGGCTCATCGAGCAACTGGGGGCAGGCTACATCGGCGCCCTGACCGGCGGTGTCTTCGGCAGCCACTATCAAGACGTGTTCGCCTTCATCGTGCTGATTGGCGTGCTCTTGTTTCGTCCTGCCGGCCTGCTTGGCGAACGCACTGCTGACCGTGCCTGATCCCAAGTCATACAGAAACACCGATGAAAAACCTCATGCCAGTTTCAGGATTCCCAACGGCTTTGCGCGGCGCGCCGGGCCTTCTCTGCCTATTTGCGGCCTTGGCCGCCGCTCCCGTACTCGTCGGCGCATTGGGCGGAAACTATTGGGTTCGCGTTCTTGATTTCGCCATGCTCTACGTCATGCTGGCACTCGGTTTGAACATAGTCGTTGGCTTCACCGGGTTGCTCGATCTCGGGTACATCGCGTTCTATGCAGTCGGCGCCTATGTTGCGGCGCTGCTGTCGTCCCCGCACCTGACAACGCATTTCGCCGTCATTGCACAGCTCGCGCCTGCGGGGCTTCATGTTAGCTTCCTGCTTATCGCTCTGGTGGGCGTCGGCCTTGCCGCCCTGTTTGGCATCCTGCTGGGCGCGCCCACTCTTGGGCTTCGTGGCGACTACCTGGCCATCGTCACGCTGGGCTTCGGCGAGATCGTGCGCATTTTCATCAATAACCTTGACCAGCCTGCCAACATCACGAACGGGCCAAAAGGAATCGCTGAGATCGATTCCGCCAGCATTGTCGGGTTCGATCTCGGCAAGACGCACGATCTGTTAGGGCTTCAGTTCCCTTCGGTCTATCTGTACTTCTACTTGTTTGCGCTGGCTGCACTGCTCATTGTGTGGGTTTGCACGCGTCTGCAGAGGTGTCGCATTGGTCGCGCCTGGGCGGCGATCCGGGAAGACGAGGTAGCTGCCAAAGCAATGGGCATCAACACACGCAACCTCAAGCTGCTCGCATTTGCCACCGGCGCGTCCTTCGGTGGTTTGTGCGGCGTGATGTTTGGTGCGTTCCAAGGTTTCGTGTCACCCGAATCTTTCACGTTCTGGGAATCGATTGTCGTTCTTGCGTGCGTCGTGTTGGGCGGGATGGGGCATATCCCGGGCGTGATACTGGGTGCGGTACTGCTGGCAGTCTTTCCTGAGATCCTGCGATCCACAGTCGAGCCGTTCCAGAATGCGGTCTTCGGTCGACAAATAGTGGACGGAGAGATCATCCGGCAGTTCCTGTACGGCGTGGCGATGGTCATGGTAATGCTGTTCCGCCGCGAGGGTCTGTGGCCTTCACCGAAACACGAGGATCGAGTTGCGAAAGGCACGCGCAGCCAGGGAAATGACCTGATCGTGCCGGCCGCAGTGACCCCGGGGGGAGCTGGAAATGTCGGCTGATGCCCTCCGCCTCACCGTTAGCGGTGCGAACAAGTCATTTGGTGGCCTCAGCGCGCTCAGCGACGTGTCACTTGAGATCCGCGCAGGCGAAGTCTATGGACTTATCGGTCCAAATGGCGCTGGGAAGACGACCTTTTTCAACGTGATCACGGGGCTTTACAAGCCCGATTCAGGGCGGTTTGAGCTGAACGGCAGGGAGTACTCTCCCACTTCTGTTCATGGCGTCGCTAAAGCCGGAATTGCACGCACATTCCAGAATATCCGGTTGTTCAATGCGATGACTGCATTAGAAAATGTCATGGTCGGGCGCTATGTGCGAACTCGGCACGGACTGATCGGTGCCGTGTTGCGTCTGCCTGCGGAACGGCGTGAGGAACACGAAATCGAAACGCGTGCTCGTGAACTGCTCGACTATGTGGGCATTGGGCGCTTTGAAGACTTCACTGCGGGCCATCTCTCTTACGGCGATCAGCGACGACTGGAGATTGCCCGGGCGCTGGCCACAGACCCGCTGCTCCTTGCATTGGATGAACCGGCGGCAGGCATGAACGCCACCGAGAAGGTGGAACTGACGCGGCTGCTTCAAAAGATCCGTGGTGACGGATGCACCGTGCTGCTGATCGAGCACGATGTGAAGCTGGTGATGGGGATTTGCGACCGCATGACCGTGCTGGACTACGGGAGGGTGATCGCGCAGGGCTTGCCGCGCGACATGTTGACCCATCCCAAGGTGATCGAGGCATATCTGGGCGCGGGGGCCACGGCATGACCTACTTACCCATGCTCAAACTAAAGGCCTTAAAGGTCTCCTATGGAGGCATCCAGGCAGTTAAGGGCGTTGACCTCGAAGTGCGCGACGGCGAACTGGTCGCGCTGATCGGTGCGAACGGCGCAGGCAAGACCTCGACCATGAAAGCCATCTGCAATCTCGTGCCACCTGCCGGGGGGGTGGTGGAATTAATGGGGCGTCCGATCCGCGGCGTGCCGACACACGAACTGTTGCGACGTGGACTAGCCATGGTGCCCGAGGGGCGAGGCATCTTTGCTCGCATGAGTGTTCGAGAGAACCTGCGCATGGGAGCCTTTCTTCGCAATGATCATCAGGAAGTGCACGCCGACATTGAGCGTATGTTCGAACTTTTTCCCCGGCTTAGGGAACGGCAGCATCAATTGGCTGGAACGCTTTCAGGAGGGGAGCAACAGATGGTGGCAATGGCGCGTGCAGTGATTTCTAAGCCTAAATTGCTGCTGCTGGACGAGCCGTCGATGGGACTGTCACCCATCATGGTCGAGAAGGTATTCGAAGTCATTCGCGAACTGTCCCGCCAAGGTTTGACCATCTTGTTGGTAGAACAAAACGCCCGGCTTGCGCTGATGTCTGCGCAGCGAGGGTACGTCATGGACTCGGGCATCGTAACCATGGGCGCTGAAGCTGCAGAGTTGCTCGACAGCCCACGCGTGCGGAGTGCCTACCTGGGTGAATAACCCGTCTTCAAAACCAATTGATGTATACATCATTACCATATTGCCGATAAGGAACAGTCCATGAATAGTCAAGGTGCCAATCCCCAAATAAGCCCCCTGCGGAGCCGTCGCTGGTTCAATGACAGCAGCGATCCGGGCATGACCGCGCTCTATATAGAGCGGTACATGAACTATGGAATCACGCGGGAGGAGCTGCAGTCAGGCAAGCCAATCATCGGGATTGCTCAGACCGGTTCGGACCTAAGTCCCTGCAATCGCCATCACATCGCGCTGGCTTCGCGTGTGCGGGACGGTATCCGAGAGGCTGGTGGCGTGCCCTTTGAATTCCCCGTGCATCCGATTCAGGAGACCGGCAAGCGCCCGACCGCCGCGCTAGATCGCAATCTCGCCTACCTGGGCCTGGTCGAGATTCTGCGTGGATACCCCATTGACGCGGTGGTGCTTACCACCGGTTGCGACAAGACCACCCCTGCCTGTCTGATGGCCGCCGCCACGGTGAACATCCCATCGATCGTGCTGTCGGGGGGGCCGATGCTCGACGGTTGGCACAACGGCAAGCTTGCGGGCTCCGGGACCGTCATATGGGAAGCGCGAAAGCTTCTCGCGGCGGGCTCGATCGGGTACGAGGGATTCATCGATATGGTGTCTTCCGCTGCGCCCTCGGCAGGCCACTGCAACACCATGGGCACCGCACTTTCGATGAATTCGTTAGCGGAAGCACTGGGTATGTCCTTGCCCGGCTGCGCGGCGATACCCGCGCCACATCGCGAACGTGGGTGGATGGCGTACGAGACCGGGCGGCGTATCGTCGCCATGGTTGCTGAGAACCTTCGTCCTAGCGACATCCTCACGCAGGCTGCTTTCGACAATGCGGTCGTCGCTGCTGCGGCTATCGGCGCGTCATCAAACTGTCCCATTCATTTGGTGGCAATCGCCCGGCACATGGGTGTTGACCACTCTCTTGCCGATTGGCAGCGCCTAGGCCCAGAGATCCCACTACTTCTGGATTGCCAACCCGCTGGACGGTATCTTGGTGAGGCCTTCCACCGCGCCGGCGGTATTCCGGTGGTGATGAAGGAGCTCGCGGACGCCGGCAAGCTGAGGCTAGAGGCGAGAACACTCACTGGTAAGACGTTGGGTGAAGATCTGGCGGCGGCGGCGCAAGCCGATGGCGATGTGATTCGTTGCTACGGCGCGCCGCTGAAGCCCTCAGCTGGCTACGTCACGCTATCGGGCAATTTCTTCGACAACGCGGTGATGAAGATGAGCGTGATCGACGAGGACTTTCGTCGACGTTTTCTATCCGACGCCAACGAGCCAGGCGTCTTCGAGGTCAAGGCCGTGGTGTTTGAAGGGCCGGAGGATTACCACGATCGAATCGACGATCCATCTCTGGGCGTCGATGAAAAGACCATCTTGGTGATGCGCAACTGTGGCCCTATCGGCTACCCCGGCGGAGCCGAGGTCGTGAATATGCAGCCCCCCGCCGCATTGATTCGCCGCGGAATCACCGAGTTGCCGACGCTCGGCGATGGACGGCAGAGCGGTACGTCGGCGAGTCCCTCGATCCTCAACGTCAGTCCGGAGGCAGCAGTCGGCGGCGGCGTCGCATTGCTGCGCTCCGGTGACGTTATCCGCATCGACCTGAACAAAGGAAAGGTAGATGTATGCCTTTCCGAGCATGAATTGTCAGCCCGGCGGGCAGCGTGGAAACCGCCTGAATTGCTCAATCGCAGTCCTTGGGAGGAGATTTATCGCAACTCCGTGGGGCAGCAAGGTGACGGCGCGTGCCTCGAATTCGCAACGAAGTACATCCGCATCCTCGAAACGCGCGGCGAGGCGCGGCATAACCACTGACCCCTTCTTAAACAACGAACACAGGACTACTGCATGCCTTCCACTACCCATCCCTCATCCCCTGCTGTCACGCGGGCACTTCAAGACGCCATTGCGCGCTATCGCGAGCGCAATCCACAGAGCGCTAAATTGCAAGAAGCTGCCCAGTCCCGCATGCCGGGCGGCAACACCCGCACGACATTGTTCTTTGAACCCTTCCCCCTCTACATGGCGAGCAGCGAAGGTGCGCGCCTGCGCGACGTCGATGGCCACGAATACTCCGACTTTCTCGGTGAATACACCGCAGGACTTTACGGCCATCGAGATTCCCGGATTCAGGCCGCAGTGGTCGCCGCTGCTGAGCGCGGGTCTGCCAACGGAGCTCCCGGTGCAACCGAAGGACGCTTGGCGGAACTCATTTGCCATCGCTTCGAAAACATTGAGCGGATCAGGTTCTGCAATTCGGGTACCGAAGCCAATCTATACGCGCTGTCGTTGGCGCGGATCGCAACGGGACGCAAGAAGTTCATTACTTTCCGCGGCGGCTATCACGGCGGCGTTTTTCTTTTCAAGGATGGCGGCAACCCGATGAATGTGCCGTTTGACTTCACTGTCCTGCGTTACAACGACCCAGAGGCAGCGACGCAAGCCATTGCGGCACTGAGCAACGAGTTGGCTGCCGTCATCGTAGAGCCGATGATGGCTGCGGGCGGTGCCATTCCGGCAACCAAAGAGTTTCTGCAAACCCTGCGGGAGGAAACCCAAAAGACAGGCGCATTGCTCGTCCTCGACGAGATTGTTACGTCGCGCATGAGCAGCGGCGGACTTCAAAAGATTCACGACGTGCGGCCCGATCTCACGACGCTGGGCAAGTACTTTGGCGCGGGATTCTCGTTCGGTGCATTCGGAGGGCGTTCTGACCTCCTCGACCGCTTTGACCCGCGGCGGCCGGACGCCCTTATGCATTCAGGCACCTTCAACAACAACGTTTTCACGATGTCGGCCGGAGTAGTCGGCTTGGAACAAATATTCACCCCGGAGCGTGCAGAGATCTTGTTTCACGATGGCGAGCGGCTGCGTTCAAAACTCGACGCGATTGTGCGGAGATTGCCGTGGGCGAAGTTCACTGGTTGCGGCTCTGTGATGAATCTCCACTTCGCTGAGGGCGAGATCACCCGGCCAGAAGACTTTGCGGCGGAACCGCGTGAGTTGATGCAGCTATTCCACTTCGACATGCTTGAAAGCGGAATTTATCTCGCAGGTCGAGGGCAGATTGCTCTCAGCCTCCCAATGAACGTAGACGACTTCGATCGCGTTGAACGAGCCGTGAAAAATTTTGTTCAAAAACGCGAAGCGCTGATCGTCGAATTTTTCCGCAGCTAGTCCCCAACCATCACAGGAGTAATTCATGAAGAAACTATCCCGCTTGGCTGTTCAGTCCGCGATTTTGCTTGCTGCATCTGCGGCCGCGCACGGACAGAACGTCGTCAAAATCGGATTCATCAATCCGCTGACTGGTCCGGTTGCAGCCGATGGCAAGGACGATGAGCGAGGTGCGCAACTGGCCATCGCCGAGCTCAACGCGCAGAAAGTGATGATTGGCGGGAAGCCAGTGACCCTCGAACTGTTGTCGGCCGATGACCAGGGCGACCCGAAGGCCGGGGTCATCGCAGCGCAGCAGCTCGTGGATCGTGGCGCTGTGGTGGTGATCGGCCATTACCATTCCGGCGTGAACATCCCGGCGGCACGAATCTACAACAGTGCGAAGGTCGTCAACATTACGCCGACCGCGACGAATCCTCAGCTAACCGAGTTAGGTTATCCGTATGTGTTTCGCTTGACGACCAACGACGACGTCCAATCAGTGAAGCTTGGGGATTATGTCGCTCAAACGCTCAAGTTGAAGCGGGTGGCGTTGGTAGAAGATCGGACAGCATATGGCACCGGCGTGACAAATGCATTCGCCGCTTCGTTGAAATCGCACAACGTAGAAATGCTTCCGCGGGAGTACTCGAACACGAACACGACAGACTTCAAGGCCATCCTGACAAAGCTGAGAGCGGATAAGCCAGACGCCCTGTTCTTCGGAGGCTATTACACGCAGGCTTCAATGCTCGCACGGCAAATGAAGGAGCTTGGAATTGATATTCCTTTGATCGGAGGCGATGGAATCTGCAGCCCGCAGATGACCAAGCTTGCGGGAGATATCTTGGAAGGTAGATTTTATTGCCCACGCGCTGGTCGAACCATCGACAAGCTTGCTGGCGGGGACGATTTCAAGAAGCGCTACCGGACGGCTTTCAATGTCGACCCGGACGTTTACGCACCTGCCTACTACGCTGCCACCTACGTGGCCGTGGACGCGATGCGAAAGGCTGGATCCGCAGAGCCGGAGGCGATTCAGAAGGCTTTGCGAACTGGGGAGTTCAATTCACTGATCGGCACTGTGCGATTCGACAGCAAGGGTGAATGGGTAAACGCGCCTGTCACGATCTTCAGTGTGAGCGGCGGCGTATTGAAGCCCCTTGGACAGAACTAAGCATGCGAGGCGCCTGGTTTTTTCGATCGCTTCGAACTTGCCACAGCCACCGGCGCCGTAAGGTTGCTGGTGGTCACGTTCAGGTTCCTAAGAATATGCGAGCCCACTTCGGCTTGAAGTTCTTCAAGTGTCCCCGAACTCAGCAGCTCGAAAAGGCGTTCGTGGTCCTGTACCTGCTTCGTGTAGTGCAGCATCACGCGCTTCTCCTGCAGCATGAAGAACAGCACGCCGCGCGCCAGCGACCGCCACACTGCGACCAGCATCGGGCTACCCGAGAGTTCAACGACACGCTCGTGAAACGCCAGGTCCGAACGCGCGTAGTGGAACTGATCGGTCACCCTCGCCGCCCGTCGCAGTTCTTCAAGCTTTTCCTCCAGACTACCAAGCAGGGCCGGCTCTGCCCGCACGCGGGCATAGACGCGCGCGAAGGCCGTGCGTTCGACGGTGCTTCGGATCTCGGACAGTTCGAGCGTTTCGGCAGAGCCGAACTGAGTCACATAGCTGCCGCGATTCGGCACGGTGGTGATCACGCCCTGGGCCTGCAAAATCCTCAAGGCCTCACGCAGCGGAATGCGGCTCACGCCCAACGACTCGCACATTTCGACCTCCCGCAACCGCATACCGGGGGCAATGGTGCCCCGCGCAATGGCACCGACGATGTGATCGGCAATGCGGTCGGGGAGGTTGTTTTGCTTGACGTGAAGATCAGAGTTCATCGAGGCGCACCAGGTCTTGATAAGGGTTCGTGCAACGTCCATGAGCACGATGCATACATTATCGCTTCGTCTCAGTGGTGCAAACGAGTTCCCCGGCCGATGGCACTTCTTCGTCGGGGAAGCGTACAGGGGCGCGTGTGATGACGAACGGATTCGACCTTGGCATCAGTGGCAGGGCGGCGCTTGTCTGCGGCGCCAGCGCAGGTCTGGGCAAGGCCTGCGCGATCGCCCTTGCGCAAGCCGGCGTGGCCCTGACCCTGAACGCCCGCAATGAACAGACATTGCGCGAGTGTGCGCGCGAAATTGGTGAAAGAACCGGAACGACGCCTGCATTTGTCGCGGCCGACATTACTACGGCACAGGGTCGAGAGGTCGTGCTGTCCTCGCTGCAGCGATGCGACATCCTGGTCAACAACGCAGCAGGGCCACCTACCGGCGACTTCATGGATTGGAGCGAGCAGAACTGGCACGAGGCCTTGCGCAGCTCTATGGTCTCACCGATCATGATGATGAAGGCGTTGTTGCCCTCGATGCGCGCGCGCGGATGGGGGAGGGTGATCAACATCACATCGTCGTCCATCAAGGCACCCCTGCCCTTGCTCGGACTGTCGAACGGGGCACGTAGCGGTCTCGCGGGATTCGTAGGCGGGCTGTCCCGAGAAATCGCTGCCGACGGCGTCACGATCAACAACCTTCTGCCTGGTCGGTTCGAGACGGGCCGACTCAAAGGCTACATCGACAAGCTCGCGGCAAGCCAAAGTAGCTCCTTCGCCGACGCTGCCCAGCGCCTGAAGTCGACCAATCCGATGAGGCGCTTTGGTCGCCCGGACGAATTCGGAGCGTTCTGCGCCTTCGTCGCAAGCGAGCACGCGGGCTACCTTACCGGCCAGAACATCTTGCTTGACGGTGGGGAGTTTCCTGGTCTCTGAAATTCAAGATTTCCATCCACCCAACCCTTAAATGAAAAGAGAGAAGCTCACTATGAACCGCTGGATCACTTTCGACTGTTACGGAACGCTCATCGACTGGCGCACCGGTATGACACATGCTCTGGAAATCGTCTGCCCTGGTCAAGGCGCGGCGCTGTTGGCCTCCCATCTGCGAATCGAAAAAGGCGTTGAGAGCGAATTGCCTTTTCGCCCCTACAGTGAAGTCTTGGCGGAGACAATGCGACGGATGGCAAAGGAGGCAGGCCTGACGCTTCGCGCCGGCGACGAGCACGTGCTGTCGCAGACCCTGCCGTTCTGGCCCATCTACCCCGACACCAATGCTGCACTGAAGCAGCTGAGGGCTCAAGGCTGGAAACTGGCCATACTTTCCAATGTCGACCGCAGTCTGATCGCAAGGACGCTCACCAAGTTCGACATCGACTTCGACCTTGTGGTGACCGCGGAAGATGTGAAAGCCTACAAGCCCTCCACCGCACTTTCAGAACGGTTCCTTGATATCACCGGGACGCGGCCGGATGACTGGCTTTATGCGGCCGTCGGACTGCACTACGACCTAACACCCACCCGTCACATGGGGTCGACCGGTGTCTGGGTGAACCGTGATGCCGAACTGGACCCGGACACACAATTTCTGTTTGCCAATATTCCCGCAATGGCGCAGCTTCCGGAAGTCGCCGAGCGCTTTTTGCAGAAGCGGGTCGAACACGGAGCGCAAGAGAAATGAACGCGGCTGCGCTGAGCTCACAGGTTGCGTCAGAGTTGATGAGGCAGCATCTTTCAGGGGAACGGTTCACCAGTCTGGTCGAGACTTTCCATGCCTCGGAAAAGGTGAATGCCTACGATGTGCAGGACCAGTATGTGAAGCAGCTGATCGCATATCGCAACACCGAAATCTACGGCTACAAAGTCGCGCTCACCACGCCTGCAATGCGCTGTATGGTGGGCTACGACGACTCCATCGCGGGCTGTGTGCTCGCAGACCAGCTATACAGATCCGGATGCATGGTGCAGCAGGCCGACTATGGTCGCCTCCTCGTCGAATTCGAAATTGCCTTCCGAATGGTAAAGGACGTACCGGCCTCACTCACACCCTGGACCCGTGAGTCCATTTTCGAGTACGTTGAATGCGCGTATCCAGCAATAGAGATCGCGGATGACCGGTTTGCCGACTATGCATCCTTAAGCCAGTCTATCTTGACGCTGGCCGCTGACAACGCGTGGAATCAAGGGCTTGTGCTGGGAGCGCCGATCCACGACGCCTCCATAGATGAACTCGGATCCATCGAAGGCGTTGCATCGCTGGCTGGTATTGAGGTGGGCCGCGGCACCGGGAAAGAGGTTCTCGGTCATCCACTGAATGCGCTGGCATGGCTTGCAAACCATCTTTCTGGAAGAGGTTCTACCCTCAAGCGAGGACAGGTCGTCACGACCGGCAGCTTGGTGAAATCGCAGTTCCCTAGCAAGGGAACCGAAGTTAGCTTTGATTTGGGACGTCTGGGTAACGTAACACTTCACGTCCACTAATCGATACGCTTTACAAATGACGCCACGCAAGTTTCGTCTCAATATTCCGGATCTTCACGACCGTCCACTGCGATAGATCGCACTACATGGGCGGGATCCGCTACTGAATTTCGCTCAAGGTGCCCTGGTCAATTTCAAAGAGACTAGAATTGTATACATTATTCCTAAATGGTTTTTCGCGTGGTTTATCTGCGCTTTCTAACAGGGAACTGAAATGCTAATAGGCGTGCCCGCCGAGACGACAGCCGGCGAAACACGTGTGGCGGTCACGCCCGAGACGGCCAGGAAACTCGTGGGGCAGGGGCATGCGGTGCGCGTGCAGGCGGGTGCCGGCGTAGCGGCCAGCGTGACCGATGCTGCCTACCAGGCCGCCGGCGCGGAGATCACCGACTTAGCCGGCGCATACGGTGTCGACATCGTGCTCAAGGTGCGGTCACCGGACGATGCCGAAGCTGCCCGGATGAAGCCCGGCACCGTCTTGGTCGGCATGCTCAATCCCTTTGACGGCCCCGGGCTGCAGCGCCTGGCCACGGCCGGACTCACCAGCTTCGCGCTCGAGGCGGCGCCGCGCACCACGCGCGCGCAGAGCATGGACGTGCTCTCCTCCCAGGCCAACATCGCAGGCTACAAGGCCGTGATGATCGCGGCCGACAAGTACCAGCGCTTCTTCCCGATGCTGATGACCGCGGCCGGCACCGTCAAGGCCGCACGCGTCGTGATTCTCGGCGTCGGCGTGGCGGGTCTGCAGGCGATCGCCACCGCCAAGCGCCTGGGCGCCGTGATCGAAGCGAGCGACGTGCGCCCGAGCGTGAAGGAACAGATCGAGTCGCTCGGGGGCAAGTTCATCGAGGTGTCGTACGACACGCCGGAAGAAAAGGAAGCCGCGGTCGGTGTCGGCGGCTATGCCAAGCCGATGCCGCCGAGCTGG
>NZ_LMTS01000221.1:24871-26755 GCF_001541225.1 Variovorax sp. WDL1
GCGCGCCAGCAGGTCGAGGTGGCCAAGCGCGTCGCGCTGGCGGACATCGTCCTCAGCACCGCGCTCATCCCGGGCCGCGCCGCGCCGACGCTGGTCACCGAGGACATGGTCAAGTCGATGAAGCCGGGCTCGGTGATCGTCGACATCGCCGCCGGCAGGGGTCCGGACGGCGTGGGCGGCAACTGCCCCCTGTCGGAGGCCGACCGCACGGTGGTGAAGCACGGCGTCACGATCGTCGGGGAAACCAATCTCGCTGCACTCGTCGCGGCGGACGCCTCTGCGCTCTATGCCCGCAACGTGCTGGACTTCCTCAAGCTCATCGTGACCAAGGAAGGCTCGCTCAAGATCGATCTCGAGGACGACATCGTGGCCGCGTGCCGCATGACGCAAGACGGCCAAGTCACCAGGAAGTAAGCACCATGGATCCCGTTTCCCACACCGTCATCAACCTGATCATCTTCGTGCTGGCGATCTACGTCGGCTACCACGTGGTCTGGACCGTCACCCCCGCGCTGCACACGCCGCTCATGGCCGTGACCAACGCGATCTCGGCGATCGTCATCGTCGGCGCCATGCTGGCCGCCGCGCTCACCGAGACCACGCTCGGCAAGACCATGGGCGTGCTGGCCGTGGCGCTGGCCGCGGTCAATGTGTTCGGCGGCTTCCTGGTCACGCGGCGCATGCTGGAGATGTTCAAGAAGAAAGAGAAGAAGACCGTGGCGAAGGAGGGCGCGAAATGAGCATGAGCGTCGTCACGCTGCTGTACCTGGTGGCGTCGGTCTTCTTCATCCAGGCCCTGAAGGGCCTGAGCCATCCCATTACCTCGATCCGCGGCAACATGTTCGGCATGGCCGGCATGGCGATCGCCGCGCTGACCACCGCGGCGTTGATCGTCGAGCTGGCAGGTGGCAAGGCGCTGGGCATGGGCTGGGTGCTGCTCGGCCTGCTGGTCGGCGGCACCGCCGGCACCATCGCCGCCAAGCGTGTCGAGATGACCAAGATGCCCGAGCTGGTCGCCTTCATGCACAGCATGATCGGCCTCGCCGCGGTGTTCATCGCCGTGGCGGCCGTGGCCGAGCCCTGGGCCTTCGGCATCTCGGCGCACGACGAGACGATCCCGGGCGGCAACCGGATCGAGCTCGCGCTCGGCGCCTTCATCGGCGCGGTGACGTTCACCGGCTCGATCATCGCGTTCGGCAAGCTCTCGGGCAAATACAAGTTCCGTCTGTTCCAGGGCGCGCCGGTGCAGTTCAAGGGCCAGCACATCCTCAACGCGGTGCTCGGCCTGGCAGCCGCGTTCTTCGTGTTCGGCTTCCGGCATTCGCAGAGCTGGATGGACATTTGCCTGGTCATCGCGCTCGGCTTCGCGCTCGGCGTGCTGCTCATCATCCCGATCGGCGGCGCCGACATGCCGGTGGTGGTGTCGATGCTCAACAGCTACTCGGGCTGGGCCGCGGCCGGCATCGGCTTCTCGCTGAACAACGCGATGCTGATCATCGCGGGTTCGCTGGTGGGCTCTTCGGGCGCGATCCTGAGCTACATCATGTGCAAGGCCATGAACCGCTCCTTCTTCAACGTGATCCTGGGCGGCTTCGGCGGCGAGGCCGCGGCGGCCACGGGCGGTGCCCAGGAGCAGCGCCCGGTCAAGAGCGGCAGCGCCGACGACGCGGCCTACATGCTGGGCAACGCCGACACCGTGATCATCGTGCCGGGCTACGGCCTGGCGGTGGCGCGTGCCCAGCATGCGGTGAACGAGCTGGCCGAGAAGCTCACGCACAAGGGCGTGAAGGTGAAGTACGCCATCCATCCGGTGGCCGGCCGCATGCCGGGCCACATGAACGTCTTGCTGGCCGAGGCCGAGGTGCCCTACGACCAGGTGTTCGA
>NZ_LMTS01000169.1 GCF_001541225.1 Variovorax sp. WDL1
GACATCCGCGGCGCGACGGATTTCACGTCGAACACCCAGGACCGCATCAGCATGTCCAGCGTGCCGATGATCGAGCCGTCGCACGTCGTCGGCCTGCCCAAGGGCCAGTGCTTCGCGCTGCTGCAGGGCGGCCAGCTCTGGAAGGTGCGTATGCCGCTGCCGGCGCCGGACCCGGATGAAGTGATGCCGGCGGACCTGCAGCAATTGGCCGGGTACATGCGCCAGAGCTACAGCGAGGCCACGCAGTGGTGGGAGTTCACCAGCTCGCCGGCCTTGCAGGATGCGGCCTTGCCCGACGACCTGCTGGACGATGCCGCTGCGGCCGAGCCCGGCGCGGTGGCCACCGGCGCCGACGATGGCGCGGGCAACGAGGCCGTGCCATGAAGGATGCCGCCTCGACCGC
>NZ_LMTS01000150.1 GCF_001541225.1 Variovorax sp. WDL1
GACCATCAAGGCCAGCGGCGGGCTTCGGTCCGATCTGCACCAACAGGCCGGATATGAGACCGCAGTCATTACCGCCAGCCGGAACTTCAAGAACTCGCTTGCCACACGGGAGGCGTCCATATGAGACATCATGCTGCGAACTATCCTTTCCCTGCTCTGCTGCATTCCCCTTATGGCCGGTGCGCCTGCGCATGCGCAGTACCCGGACAAACCCGTGCGGATCATCGTGCCGTTCGGCGCCGGCGGCGGCGCAGACGCGGCGGCGCGCGTCCTTGCGAGAGGCCTGCAGAACGACTTCGGTCGCACCGTGCTCGTCGAGAACCGCCCCGGCGGCAACACGGTGATCGGCGCCAACGCCGCGGCGAAGTCCGCAGCCGACGGCTACACTCTGCTGTTCACCTCCGGCTCCACCGTCTCGGTGCTGCCGCACATCATGAAGTCGCTGCCATTCGATCCGCGCAAGGATCTCGTGCCGGTGGGCAAGGTGGCCAAGTTGCCTTTCCTGCTGCTGGTGCAGGAAAGCCTGGGCGTGAACACGCTGCAAGAATTCGTCGCGAAAGCGAAAGCCGCGCCGGGCCAGTTCACCTACGCCTCCGCGGGCAGCGGCACCGGCGCCCACCTCGGCTTCGAGCTGCTCAAGAAAGACGCCAAGATCGAGGTCACGCACGTGCCCTACAAGACAACCTCCGAAGCCTTGCCGGACCTGCTCAGCGGCCGAGTGACGTCCATGATGGCCGATCCCGCCACCGCGCAACGCGCGTTAGAGCGCGGCACGGTCAAGGTGATCGCCGTCACCACCAAGGAACGCACTGCCACCTTCCCGAAAGTGAGCTCCATCGCCGAACAGGGCTACTCCGATTTCGATGTGGAGATCTGGTTCGGCGTGTTCGTTCCCAAGGGCACCCCCGAGCCCGTCATGGCCCGCCTCAACCAGTCCCTGACCACCTTCATGCGCTCCAACGAAGGAAAGGCGGAGTACGCCACCCTCGGCTACACCCCTGACCCGACCACCGGAAAAGACCTCGAAGACCTTGTTCAACGCGAAAGCGTGCTCTGGTCGTCGTTGGCCAAGACGGGTGCCCTGAAGATCGAATAACACAGGGCAGTATCGCCATCGGATGGGCCGCTTCCCCTCGGGGCAACACCGACCACACGTGCTCGCCGCGGTGGTGCCGAATCAGCGTATGCGTCCGGCAAACCCATCTTGAATGCGGCTTAGGAGCAAAGGATGCTCGTATCCACTACGACTGTTGGTGGACACGTGCACACTATCGCTCCTCAGGCTTCGGGCGACCGGCGACGTCGCCGTTTGCATAGCGACGAATTCAAGGCCCATGCGGTTGCTTCAGCCGCTCAGCCCAGGGTCTCCATGGCATCCGTGGCGATGGCGCTGGGCATCAATGCAAACCTTCTGCGCCGCTGGTTGCGTGACGTGGAGGTGTCGCCTGGCGGAATGGCGGAAGGCACCGCTCGCAAAGCTTTGCCCAGCACCGAGGCTGTGTCGTCGTCCTTCGTGCCCGTGCAACTGCCTGCGCCGGTCACGCCGGCGAGCGAGATTCGCATGGAAGTCAGGCGAGGTTCCACGACCATCTTGGTGACCTGGCCGGCGGCACTAGTACGACATCCCTGAAATAGCTTGCTGATTACGGCTCAAGGTACGGGGCGAGCAGCGTTGCAACTGCGGCCGCCGATTGCGCAAGGTCGCCCGATACGGGCAGCGGCTCCCAACGTCCCGTGTGACTGCGGAACGCAGCGGTGTACCTTGTGCGAGATACCTCCGTCAGCCGAGCAATGATGTCGACGACATCGTCGCCGCGGTGCATCTGGATCAGTAGGTGTTTGCCGTAGGGGCGAACTCGGACATGGTCATGCCCCGTGAGACGAGCCAGATGACGCTGGAGTTCGTCGGCTCGTGCTCGGGCGAATAGATCTGGCATCGGCAGGGATCCTCTTGGGTTCACCGGTCTGTAGTTCGAACCCGGCGAATGTCCACTTGAATGGCTGCGGCGCGCGATTGCGCTGGACGATGAAGTCCTCGGTACGCTGCCGCAGATGGGAGATCGAATAGTGGCTGGCGTGACGAAGCACTCGCCGTGTGTAGATGGCAAACAGCAACTCGATCTGGTTCACCCAACTGGCATGCAACGGGGTGAAATGAACCGCCCCGTATTTTGAGGAGGCTCCTTCGATTGAGA
>NZ_LMTS01000329.1 GCF_001541225.1 Variovorax sp. WDL1
CAGCCCGCGGATCAAGGTCGTGGTTTATTGAGCGCTTACATTCCATCTTCCAACTACCTTCATTTGGACATCGGAGGCAAGTCCCCATCTCCGTCCACCCGATCCAGAAAGCGTTTATGAACAAATTTTCCATATTGGTCCTCTCCAGTATCTTTGCCACCAGCGCATTCGCCGCGTCGCACACGGGCGATGCGCCCATGCAGCCGGAAGCGCAGAGAGCCGGCAGCCCCAAGGCCGAG
>NZ_LMTS01000071.1:0-50794 GCF_001541225.1 Variovorax sp. WDL1
CGCTTGCCACACGGGAGGCGTCCATATAAGACAACCATGACATTCGAACGCATGACGAAGGCAGCGGTACTGGGATTTCTGGCCATGCTCCTGTGCTCTGCACAGGCCATGGCCCAGGGCTGGCCGGAGCGGCCGATCAAGTGGATCATTCCCTACGCAGCGGGCGGCACCTCCGATACGCTCACGCGCATCGTGGGGCAGAAGCTCGGCGAGCGCCTGGGGCAGCCGATCGTGATCGAGAACAAGGCCGGAGCAGGCGGCAATCTCGGCAGCGACTTCGTTGCGAAGGCGCCGCCGGACGGCTACACCCTGCTGCTGGGCAACATCGGGCCGATGGCGGTCAACCGTACGCTGACCAAGAACCTGCCCTACGACCCCGAGCGGGATTTCGTCCCGATCAGCCTGCTGATGGCTTATGGAAACGTCATCATGGTCAACAACGACTTCGAGGCGAAGACGCTCAAGGACCTGCTGGCGTACGCGAAGACGAACAACGTCTCCTACGCCGGCAACGGCGTCGGCACCTCGCTGCACCTGACCGGCGAGATGCTCGCCAAGCGCGCGGGCATCAAGCTCACGCACGTGCCCTACCGGGGTGGGCCGCCGGGGCTGGTCGACGCCATGGCGGGCGTGGTGCCGATGGTCATCGACCCGATGTCCTCCTCGATCCCGTTGGTCAACGGCGGCAAGCTGCGCGCGCTGGCCGTCACGTCGCCGGAACGCTCGCCGTTGCTGCCGCAGGTGCCCACGGTCGCCGAGCAGGGCTTGCCGGGCTTCGAGGTGACCGGCTGGGTGGGCGTGCTCGTGCCCAAGGGAACGCCCGAGCCCATCGTCAAGCGCCTGGTCGCCGAGTTCACCGCGATCATGCAGCTGCCCGAGATCCGCAAGGCCGTGGCCGACATGGGCTCCTACGTGCCGCCGCTGGGGCCGGAGTACTTCGCGAAGTACATCGGCAGCGAGACGGCAAGGTGGAAGGAGCTGATCACGAGCGCCAACATCAAGGTGGAATGAGCCGATGGCCGTGCGCGTGATCGACGCCGCCGCGGCGGCGGCCATGGTGTGCAGCGGCGACACGGTGCTGGTAGGCGGCGTGGTGTCGATGGTCGCGCCCGAGGCCGTCATGAAGGCGATGGGCGAGCGCTTCGTGCGCGACGGTGCGCCGTCGAATCTCACCATCATCTGCCCCAACCGAACTGGCTGGAGCGAAGGCGACCTGCCGCACGGCGTCGAGCACTTTGCACACAGCGGCATGGTGGCGCACGTGATTACCTCCACGTTCAATGCGCCGGTATCGCCGAAGTTCATGGCGCTGGTGATGGACGGCTGCGTCGCCGCCAGTGTGGTGCCGATGGGCTTGCTGTTCCGCTGGCTGCGCGAGTGCACGGCGCAGTCCCCCGGCCTGCTGACCGAAGTCGGCCTCGGTACCTTCTTCGATCCGGCGGTGAGCGCGGCGACGCCCGACCGCGAAGGATCCGTGGTCGCACGGCCCGGCCGGATGGCGCAGCGTGTGCAGGCGGGCGGGCGCGACTGCCTCTTCCTGCCCAGCATGAAGATCGACGTGGCGCTGATCCGCGGCACCGTCGCTGACACCGAGGGCAACATCAGCCTGGCGGACGAGCCCCTCAACGGCGGCGCGCTGCAGATGGCGATGGCGGCGCGCACCTCGGGCGGCAAGGTGATCGCCGTGGTCAAGGCCATGACCGAGGCCGGCACGCTGCACCCTCGCATGGTGCAGGTACCGGGCATCTTCGTGGATGCCGTGGTGGTCGATCCCGATGGGCGGCAGTCGCAGGATCCGCGCGAACCCGCCTTCACCGGCGAGCTGCGCAAGCCCGACGTTCCGCTGCCTGCGCTCGAGATGGGCCTGCCCAAGATCATCCTGCGCCGCGCGGCCATGGAGCTGCGCGAAGAAGACATCGTCAATCTCGGGTTCGGCATGGGCACGCAGTTGCCGGCGCTCGCGCGCGAGGAAGGCTTCCTGGAGCGCCTGCGCTTCAGCGTCGAGCACGGCGCCATCGGCGGCATCCCGTGCATGAAAGGGGCGTTCGGCGCGCACTACAACCCCAGCGCGATCGTGGACCCGACCGACCTGTTCGACTTCTATCACGGCGGTGGGCTGGACGCGACGATCCTCGGCTTCGCCGAGGTGGATGCGCAAGGCAACGTCAATGTCGGCGGCGCCTACACCGGTTCGCTGCGCGGGCCTGGCGGCTTCGTCGATATCACGCACCGCACGCCGCTGGTGCTGATCTGCGGCACGCTCACCAGCGGCGGGCTCGAGGCGCGCCTGGACGGCGGCGTGCAGATCGTGCGCGAAGGCCGGCATCGCAAGTTCCCGCTCCGCACCGCGCACGTCGACCTGTGCGGCGCGCGGGCCGCGGAGCGTGGCCAACGGGTGCTGGTGGTGACGGAGCGTTGCGTCTTCGAGGTGCGCGCGACGGGCCTCACGCTGTTGGAAGTGGCGCCCGGCATCGACGTGGCGCGCGACATCGCGCCTTTCCTGGATTTCGAGCTGCCGCTGGCCGATTCGCTGCGCACGATGCCGGACGATCTGTACAAGCCCGGTCCCATGGGCATGACGCTGCGACCTGCGACACAAGGAGCGGGCGAATGCTGAAGAACGCCGGCCCGCTGGCCGGCGTGCGCATCCTCGAGCTCGGCGGAGTCGGGCCGTCGCCGATGGCGGCGATGCTGCTGGCCGACCTGGGCGCCACGGTGCTGCGCATCGAGCGGCCGACCCCGAGCGGCCTGGGCGTGCAGAGGCCGGACCGCTTCATGCTGCTCAACCGCAGCCGGCGCTCCGTCATCATCGACCTGAAGCATCCCGAGGGCATTGCGTTGGTCCTGGACCTCGCGGCGTCGGCCGAGGCGCTGTTCGATCCGTTCCGCCCCGGCACCACTGAACGCCTGGGGCTGGGGCCGGAAGACTGCTTCTCGCGCAACAAGGCGCTCGTCTACACGCGTATCACCGGCTGGGGCCAGGACGGCCCGCTGGCGATGTCCGCCGGGCACGACATCAACTACCTGGCGATCACCGGCGCCGCCGCCGCGCTGGGGCGCAAGGGCGAGCCGCCCGCGCTGCCGCTGAACCTCCTGGACGATTTCGCCGGCGGGGCGCTGTACGCCGCGCTCGGCACGATCAGCGCCATCCTGCATGCGCGCCGTACCGGCGAGGGCCAAGTGGTCGATGCCGCCATCGTCGATGGCGCCGCCTCGCTCATGACGCTCTTCTACGGTTCGGTCGCCTGCGGCGTGCAGAACGTCGAGCGCGGCACCAACGTGCTCGATGGCGGCGCCTACTACTGGGACACCTACCGCTGCGCGGACGGCGGCTTCGTCTCGGTCGCACCGATCGAGCCGAAGTTCCGCGCGATCCTGATCGACAAGCTCGGCCTGGCGGGTCACGCGCCGGCACTGGACACGCTGCCCCCTGAGGAGGCCCGCGCCGTGCTGGCCGGGATCTTCGCCGGGCACGACCGCGATCACTGGACGCGGCTGTTCGAAGGCACCGATGCTTGCGTGGCGCCGGTGCTCACCATGGAAGAGGCGCCCGCGCATCCGCACAACCGCGCGCGCGGCACCTTCGTCGCGCCCGACGGCATCGTGCAGCCTGGGCCGGCCCCGCGCTTCGGCCGGACGCCCAGCGCCATGCCGACACCGCCGGAGCCGGCCGGCACCAGCTCGCGCAGCGCGCTGGCCGAATGGGGTGTTGCGGCCAGCCGCATCGATGCGCTGTGCGAGGGCGGGGTGGTGATCCAGCGCCGAGGGTCTGTGCACGCTGCAAGCCTGTGAGAGCGAAGGGCCCTTCGTTGGATGCACGCCCGGCATGCGGTGCGGGCCGGTCGACCCCACCCCAACCCTCCCCCGGAGGGGGAGGGAGCCGAACCACTGCGCGTCAGAAAAAAAAGCTGCGAGTGCCCTGCCTTACTCCCTCCCCTCCGGGGGAGGGCGGCCCAGCGCCTACCGCACGCCTCCGCACCCCGGCGATCAAAGCCGGTTCCCACGGCACTCAGCGCTTGAAGATCCCCGCCGCCGCGCCGCTGTCCAGCAGCAGGTTGTGCCCCGTGATGGACCGCGCGGCGGTCGAGGCGAGGAACACCGCTGCGTCCGCGAAGTCCTCCGGCGTGGGCAGCCAGCCGAGCGGCATCGATGCGGCGACATCGCGCACGGCCTGCTCCACGTCCTTCGCGCCGGCGACTTCGAGTTGGGTGCGCAGGAAGGGCGTGTCGGTGGAGGCGGGCGCGATGGCGTTCACGCGCACGCCCCGCGGCCCGTATTCGAGTGCGAGCGACTTGGTCAGCCCGACGATCGCGTGCTTGGATGTGGTGTAGATGCTGCGCCCGGCCCGCGCCGTCACGCCCTGCAGCGAACTCGTGAAAAGAAGGCTGGCGTGAGGGCTGCGCACCAGGCTGCGCAAGGCGGCCTGGGCCGAATAGATGGTGCCCAGCACGTTGACTTCCACCACGCGGCGGATGTGGGCCGTGTCGGCCTCGGTGAGCGAACCCGCGAAGCCCATGCCCGCATGCGCGAGGAAGACGTCGATCGGGGCGCCGAAGAAGGCTTCGGCGTGGGCGACCAGCCGCGCGCAGGCCTCCGGGTCGGCGATGTCGCAGGCCAGGGCCGTGGCGCGCTCGCCGCTCGCATCGATCGCCTTCGCGCAGTCGATCGCGGCATCGCCGTCGATGTCCGAGATCACCACCCGCGCGCCCTCCGCCGCGAAGCGCCGTGCGGTAGCCGCGCCCAATCCGCGCGCTGCGCCGGTGACGACGGTGTGGTAACCCTGCAGGAGCATGGTGCTCACTCAGGCCGTCTTGCCGCCGTCGACCAGCAGCGACGCCCCGTTGACGTAGGAGGCTTCGTCCGACAGCAGGAACAGCGCGGCATTGGCGACTTCCTCCGGCCTCGCGGCACGCCCCATGGGATTGCCGGAAGCGCGGATACGCTTCAGCTCGTTCAGGTCCTTGCCCTTGGTCTCTTCCTCGTCGGGGCGCGAGACCAGCGTGTCGAGCATCGGCGTGTCGGTGGTGCCGGGGCAGACCACGTTCACGCGGATGTTGTCCGGGCCGTAGCGCTTGGCCAGCGAGCGGGCCAGGCCGATCACGCCCCACTTGGCCACCGAGTACAGCGGGCTGAAGGGCGAGCCGACCACGCCGGAGGTGGACGAGGTGAACAGGATGCTGCCGCCGCCGGCCGTGCGCATCAGCGGGATCGCCTCGATCGCGCTTGCCAGCGCGGCGCGCACGTTGAGGTTCATCGCGATGTCGAACTCGCGCAGGTCCAGGCCCTCGACTTTCGACACCGAGGCATGGCCCGCGTGCGCCCACAGGAAGTCGAGCTTGCCGAAGCGCTTCGCGGTCTCGTGCACCAGGCCACGGGCGAAGGCTTCGTCCATGAGGTTCCCGGCCAGCGCGAAGGCCTTGCCGCCCGCGGCCTTGATCGCTTCGGCGACCTCGTTGGCCTTTGCCTCGTCGAGGTCCACCACGGCCACCGCCGCCCCCTCGGCCGCGAAGCGCAGCGCGCCCGCGCGGCCCATGCCGGAAGCTCCGGCCGTGACGATCCCGAACCTGTCGGCCATGCGCATGTCATCTCCTTTGGAAGTTCGGCCCACTGTAGAAGGCCGCACCGCGCGGCAGAAGCGCGATTCGGCGAAACCAGTTTTCGGTTTTTGCAGTCTTCGGGCGGGCCTTGCGGGGCCATCATCTCTGCAACTGATCTGGAGAAAAGGCGCACATGGCGGAACAACAGTTTGACCTGGTGGTAGCAGGCTGCGGCGTGGCCGGCCTCTCTGCGGCGGTGGCCGCCGCCGAGGCCGGCGCGAAGGTGGCGGTGATCGAGCGCGCCACGCGAGACGAGCGCGGGGGGCAGAGCCGGTACACCGAGGCCTACCTCCGGATGAAGAGCCTGACGGAGGTGACGGACGACTTCGAGACGCACCTGGCAGAGAACGGGTCCGGCGCGATCGATCCCGAACTGGTCGAGGAGGCGGTGCATTCGCAACGTGGCGCCCTCGCCAAGGCATTGAGCATCGCCGATCCTTCGGTGATCGAGCGACTGTCGGCCGGTGCCGGCGAGACCATCGCGTGGTTGCAGGGCATGGGCGTGCGCTTCGACTTCCTGCCGACCCAGTTCCTCACCAAGTCCCAGCCGCGGCTGCTGCCCGTCGGCGGCGGCGCGGCGCTGGTGGAAGCGCTCGCGGCGCGCGCCGAGCAACTGAATGTGCGCTTCTTCTACGAAACCACGGCATCCGCGCTCCAGCAGGATGCGGACGGGCGGGTGGTGGGCCTGAAGGTCCGCACCCGCAGCGCGGGCACGCAGTTGCTCGGCGGGCAGGTGGTGCTGGCCTGCGGCGGCTTCGAGGGCAACGCCGAAATGATGACTCGCTACGTGGGGCCGCGCTCGACCTATCTGCGACCGGTCTGCAAGGGCGGCTACTACAACCGCGGCGAGGGGATCGCCATGGGGCTGGACGCCGGCGCCGCGGCCAGCGGGGATTTCGGCAGCTATCACGCCGAGCCTGTGGACCCGCGCTCCGGTATCGCCGAGCCGTCGATCTTCATCTTTCCCTACGGCATCCTCGTCAACCTGGAAGGCCGGCGCTTCACCGACGAGGCGCCCGGAACCGTCGATGCGTACTACGAGCGCGTCACCCGCCGCATCTACGAGCAGCGCGAGGGCACCGCCTGGGTGGTGCTCGATGCGCGCCACACGCGCATTCCCAACTACCGCCTGGGCATTCGCACCGACAAGCCGCCGGTGGTTGGCGACACCCTGTCGCAGCTGGCTCGCAAGATCGGCGTGCCGGCCGACGCGCTCGAAGCGACGGTGAACGAGTACAACGCCGCCTGCGCCGAGGGCGAGTGGCGGCCGCTGGAACTCGACGGCCTCGCGACCCGTGGTCTTGCGCCACCCAAGTCGAACTGGGCGACGCCCCTGACAGAGGGCCCGTTCCACGCCTATCCGATCATCTCGTCGAACGTGTTCACCTTCGGCGGCTTGAAGACCGATGCTTCCGCGCGTGTGGTGGATGGGGACGGGGAGCCTATCGCGGGCCTGTTCGCCGCCGGCGAGACGGCCGGCATCTACTACCGGAACTACACAGGCGCCACCTCCGTGCTCCGGGGACTGGTGTTCGGCCGAATCGCCGGCGCCTTCGCGGCAGCTTCGCGTTCATGAGCCTCGACCCGCATCAAGGCTTCGCCGGGCGCATCGCCCTGGTCACGGGTGGGCGGGGCGTGATCGGCAGCGCCATCATCGATGCCCTGCGCAGCCGCGGCGCCACCGCGGTGTGCGCCGACAGCGGCGGCACGCTCGATGCGCCGCAGGCCGATGCCACGGCGCTCGCCGAGGCGACGCTGCGGCTGGACGTGACGGACCGCGCCTCGATCGTCGCGCTGGTGGCACGCATCGAGCAGCTGCTCGGCCCGGTGGACCTGCTGGTCAATGTCGCGGGCGTGGTCTCTTTCGGCAGTGCACAGGATCTGCCGGAAGCCGAATGGGACCGGGTCATGGCCATCAACCTCAAGGGCAGCTTTCTCGCCTGCCAGGCGGTGATGGCCGGCATGAAGGGCGCGGGGTTCGGCCGCATCATCAACATCGGGTCGGTCGTCGGCAAGAACGCGGGCAACGCGCGGCCGTGGATCGACAGGGCCGAACAGCAGCGCGCCGGCAACGTGGCCTACGGTGTGTCGAAAGCCGGTATTCACGCGATGACCGGCTTCCTTGCCAAGGAACTGGCCGAGCACGGCATCACCGTGAACGCGATCGCCCCCGGCCCGATCGCGACGCCGATGACCACCAGCTTCCCGGAACAGCTCAGGGCACTGATCCCGGCCGGCCGGATGGGCGAGGCCGCGGACATCGCGAACGCGGCACTGTTCCTGGCGGCGCGCGAGGCCTCCTTCATCACCGGCGAGGTGATGGACATCAACGGCGGCATGCTGTGCGACTGACCGGCCCGCACGCTTTTCTTCTTTTCTTCTTCTCTCCTTTCTCTCACCTCTCCCTGGAAACGACGTGAAATCGATCTACCTCATTCTCGACATGCAGAACGACCTGGTGCATGCAGACGGCCCGAACGGCAAGTCGCCGCTGGGCGAACAGGTCCGCGCGCGGCGCGTCGTGGAGAACACCGCCGCAGCCCTGGCCAAGGCGCGGCAGGCTGGCATCGCGGTGGGCTTCGTGCGCGTGGGCTTCTCCGAAGGCTACCCCGAGTGCCCGAAGAATTCGCCAGTGTTCTCGGGCGCGCCGAAGGCCGGGCTTTTCCAGCTTGGCCAGTGGGGCACGGCCATCCACGAGGCGCTCGAACAGCGGCCGGGCGACGTGCAGGTGACCAAGCACCGCGTGAGTCCCTTCTATTCGACCACTCTGGAGGCGCAGCTCAGCGCGCTGGGTATCGAGCGCATCTACTGCTCCGGCGTGTCGACGCAGGCGGTGGTGCAGGCCACCGTGCGCGACGGCCACGATCGCGACTTCGAGATGGTCGTGCTCGAAGACTGCTGCTGCGCGCACTCCGTCGAGGAGCATGCCAACTCGATCGGCAGCCTCGGCCGCTTCTGCAAGACGACGACGAGCGCGGCCGTCGATTTTTCGTCCTGAACGCCACTGGAAGCGACCGATGACAACGAAGATCTGGCACCAGAGCTTCACGGTGCTCTCCGATCTGGGCGCCTATGACGATGCGCTCAAGGCACACTTCAAGCGCGTGGCCCGGGCCGACACCGAGGTCGTGATGCACGGCATGCGCCCGGGCACCTACCGCAGCAACTACCCGGGCAACGACATTCGCCATGCCAGCCTGCAGCACCTGCATTCGATCCAGTTCATCGAGGCCGGACTGGCGGCGGAGCGCGAGGGCTTCGATGCCTACGCGATCAGCACGCTGCCCGACCCGGGCCTGCGGGAGATCCGGAGCATGCTGCGCATCCCGGTGGTCGGCTACGGGGAGTCGGCCATGCTGAGCTCGTGCCTGCTCGGTGCGCGCTTCGCGGTGATGGTGTTCATCAGCGAGCTGACCGACCTGATTGCCGACAACGCGGCGAAGTACGGCCTGGGCAGCCGCTTTGCCGGTGTGACCGATGTGGGCTTTCGCTTCAACGACGTGCTGGAAGGCTTCGGCACGCCTGGCCCGCTGATCGACCGCTTCCGCGAAGCGGCGCGCCAGCGCATCGCCGCCGGCGCCGAGGTCATCATTCCCGGCGAGGCCCCGCTGTGCGTGCTGCTGGCGAGCCAGGGCGTCGCCAGTGTGGAGGGGGTGCCGGTGCTCGATTCGCTGTCATGCTGGGTGAAGCACGCCGAGATGCTGGTCGACCTGAAGCGCCAGAGCGGCGTCGAACGCTGCCAGCGCGGCTACTGGAACGAGCCGCCCACCCGCGAGCGTATCGACGAGCTCATGGCTTTCTATGGCCGCGGGAGCGCTGCATGAAGGCGGTGCGAACGGGCCTGCTGGTGGTCGGCGGCGGCGCGGCCGGATTCGCCGCGGCGCTCGAGGCCGCGACGGCCGGCGTCCAGGTGACGCTGCTGGAGAAGACGGCGGACATCGGGGGCTCGTCCGCCATGAGCGGCGGCTGCCTCGCGTTCGCCGGCACCGACTTGCAGGAGGCCGAGGGCGTGGAGGATTCCGCCGAACTGCTGCGCAGCGATCTCATCGAGGTCGGCCAGCACGACAACGACCCGGCCGTGGTCGACGCCTATGTGCGCAACCAGCTCGACACCTATCGCTGGCTGCGCGGGCTCGGCCTGCAGTTCAGCCCATCGCTCGAGTCATCCTCTGGCCAGTCGGTGCCGCGCGTGCACACCGTCGACCCGGCGGACATGGTGCGCCTGCTCGCCGCCCGCTGCGAAGCAACCGGCCGGGTCGAGGTGATGATGTCGACCCGCGCCGAGCGGCTGCTGCGGCAGGGCGAGACCTCGCCTGTGACCGGCGTGCTCGCCGAAGGCCCCGAAGGCCGCTTCGCGATAGAGTCCGATCGCGGCGTGCTGCTGGCGAGCGGCGGCTTCTGCCGCAACGCGGAACTGGTGCATCGCTTCGCGCCGCAATACGCCGAGGCGGTGTTCGTGGGCGGCGAAGGCAACGTGGGCGACGGCCTGCTCATGGCCTGGAAGCTGGGCGCCGACCTGCGCGACATGGCCTACATCAAGGGCACCTTCGGCAAGCATCCGACCGACGTCCACAACAACCACAGCTGCCTGGCGGTCTACAAGGGCGCCATCGCGGTCAACCAGGACGGCAAGCGCTTCGTCGACGAATCGATCTCATACAAGCTGCTCGGCGACGCCGTCATGCGCCAGCCGTATCACACCAGCTACCAGATCTTCGACGAGCCGACCTTCCAGAGCGGCGACGACCGCGTGCGCATCCTCGACTTCGGCCGGCGCATGGAGGAGGGGCTCATCGTGAAGGCGGACACGCTCGAAGCGCTCGCGCGGCAGATCGAGGTGCCTCCGGACGCGCTGCGCGAGACGGTGGAGCGCTACAACCGCTTCGTCGACGAAGGGCACGATGCCGAATTCGGCCGCAAGACGCTGGTGCATCGCCAGGGCGCGCTGCGCCGGATCGAGGAGGCGCCGTTCTATGCCTACCCGTCGACGGCCGCCGTGTTCGGCACCTATTGCGGGCTGCGCATCGACGCAGACATGCGCGTCATCGACGTGTTCGGCGAGCCCATCGCCGGCCTGTACGCAGCGGGCGAAGTGGTGGGCGGCTTCCATGGCGGGGCGTACATGACCGGGTCGGCGCTGGGCAAGGCGGTCGTGTTCGGGCGCGTGGCGGTGCGTACCGCCTGCGGGGGCGCCTAGGTCGCGGGCTGGGCGGGCCTTCAGCTTCCGAACGGCGCACGCCAAGCCGGCAGTTCATTCAAGCGTTCATGCCATCTGGCGACGGCCGGGAAATCGGCCAGCGGAATGTACGCGTCCTTGGCGTACGGAAGCGCCGCGCCCACGGCGAAGTCCGCCACGGTCAAGGCATCGCCTAGCAGGAACTTGCGCGAGCCCAGATGCGCATCCAGCACGGCGGCCGACGCGACGAACATCCGTGTCGCACCCTCCACCGCCGCGGCATCGGGCGCACCCATGCCGATCGCGGGCTTGATCAAGTTCTCGAAATACAGGGTGCCGCCGTGGGCCGTGAAGTGGCTCGCGTCCCAGCTCAACCAGCGCTGCACCTCGATCTGTGCTCGCGGGTCCCTCGGCCAGAGGTCGGCGCCCGCCACGTTGGACAGGTGGCACATGATGGCGTTGGCTTCCCACAGCACCAGGTCGCCATCGTGCAGCACCGGAACCCTGCCGTTCGGGTTGATCGCCAGGAACGCCGGCGAGTGTTGTTCTCCCCGGCCCAGGTCCACCCGCACGAGTTCCACTTGCACGTTCAGGTGCCGGGCCACCGCGCAAGCCTTGCGCGGGTTGATGGTTTCTGAGAAATACAGCTTCATTCCGTCGCCCCCTCGAGGTGCGCCGCGAGCTTGTCGAAGCTGCTGGACCAGCCGCCCTCGTGCCCATCGCGTGATACCTTCGAGGTGAAGCCGGTTTGCCGAAAGTGCATTCGCGTGCGGCCCGGGCCTTCCTCGGCAAAAGTGACGGTGACCAGGGTCTCGGGACCCGGCCGGCCGTCGGCGCTTTCCCATGCATGCGTCATCACCAGCCGCACGGGCGGCTGAATCTCCCGGTACACACCGCCCACCCAGTTGTCCTCGCCCTCGGGCGAGCGCAGGCACGCGCGATAGCGGCCGCCGGGACGCAGGTCCATCTCGTGATGCGGCGTCGTGAATCCCTTGGGGCCGGACCAGTGCGCCAGGTGCTCCGGCTCGGTCCAGGCTGCGAACACCAGCGCGGGCGGCGCGCTGAATACCCGGGTGATGACGAGTTCATCTGCGGTGGAAATGTCATTGGCGCTTGGCACGAGTGGCCTCCTTCTTCTGGACGTGTTGAAGATGAGCATCGAGGCGGTCGAAACTGGCTTCCCAGAATTGCCGATAGGCGCCGGCCCAGTCGAGCACCTCCTTCAGGGGAGCGGCCTGGATGCTGCACGGGCGGTTTTGCGCCTCGCGCGAGCGGGCAATCAGGCCGGCGCGCTCGAGAACCTTGAGGTGCTTGGAGATGGCAGGTTGGCTGATGGTGAACGGCAGCGCCAGCTCCGTCACGTTCGCCGGCCCGATGGCCAGGCGCGAGAGGATGGCGCGGCGCGTGGGATCGGCCAGCGCGGAGAAGGTGAGGCTCAATGTGTCCATGCCGTTCGTAAAATCAATTAGTTATATAACCGGAAGGTTACGCATCGCCGATCGCGATGTCAAGCCGGTGCCCAGCTGTAGACGCCTGCGGCACGCGGGGAGTACGGGAACGAACAACGGGACGCAGCGACTGCGTGGCCTGCTAGGCGCTTTCGCTTGATCCTCCAGTGCCTTCTGTTCAGGCGCCGGCAAGATGAGAAGCGCGTGGCCAGTCGCATGGATGTACAGATGGTGCGCCACGATGTCGTAGGCCGGCGGCAGCTGCGGATTCACGCCGTCCGGGTAGTTTGCCCCCCCCCCCGATGCGAGCTAACGAATTCAGCGAGAACCGATCGCGCGCACGCTGACCACGCTGCGTCCGCTCGGCCGGCGCTGCGAGGCAAACACCTCGAAGAGGAAATCGGTGAAGGCCTTCACCTTGGCCGAACCGACGCGCGACTTGGCCATGACCACGTAGAAGGTCTTCACCGCGGTGTCCCATTCGGGATAGACCTGCACCAGCGTGCCGTCGGCGAGCTGCCTGTTCACGAACACGTCGAGCACGCAGGTCACGCCGACGCCGCGCTCCGCTGCGATGAGGAGCGCGTCGCTGCTGTTGTAGTGAAGCGGGCCGTCGGGGCGGATCTCGATCTCCTCTTCGCCTTTCTTCAGCGGCCACGGGTTCACGAAGCGGCGCTCCTCCGGCAGGATGCCGATGCACTTGCGGCGATCCAGGTCGCCTGGGTGCGCCGGCAGGCTCGCCACCAGCTCGGGCGCGCAACACACGACATAGCGGCCTTCGTAGATGGGCCGCGCGATCAGGTCGGCGTCTTCGACCTGGTCCATGCGGATCGCAAGGTCGATGCCGCGCTCGATCACATGGTGCCGCTGGTTGGTGAGGGTCAGCGCCGTCGAGATCTCCGGGTAGCGCTTGGCGAACTCGGGCAGGGCGGGGCACAGGAGCGCGTGGCCGAGCGAGATGGGCATCTCGACGTGCAACCGGCCGCGCAACTGCCCGACCTGGCTGCGGATCTCGTCTTCGGTGCGCGAGACGGCTTCGAGCAGTTCGCGCGCGCGCAGCAGGAAGGTCTGGCCTTCCTCCGTCAGCCGCAGCCGGCGGGTGTCGCGGTTGATGAGGGTGACGTCCAGGTGGCGCTCGAGATTGCGCACGCACGTCGTCACGGTCGCGTTCGCGAGGTCCAGTGATTCGGCGGCTCGCGAGAAGCTGCCGCATTCGGCCACGCGCACGAAGACCTCCATGCCCCAAAGCCTGTCGATGTCTGTCTCCTTGTAGATGTTGGATGGGGGAAATTCTAGATCGGTTGGACCATTCCGCCCGCGGCCTCACACTGGCGTTTCCCCGCGCTCCAGTTCTTGCGCCAGCAGGGGCAGGATCTCGTGCCAGTCGCCTTCGACGGCGACGTCGCAGCGCGAGAAGATGTCCGCGTCACGGTCGTTGTTGAGGGCCACGATGCGCGCGGCGGGCGAGATGCCCGCCATGTGCTGCGGGGTGCCGGAGATGGCCACCGCGAAGTACACCTTGGGCGTGACGAACTTGCCCGACTGGCCCACCTGGTGCGCCACCGGCACCCAGCCGGCATCCACCGCGGGCAGGCTTCCGCCCAGGCCGGCCCCGAGCGCGGAGGCGATGCGTGCCAGCCATTCGAAGCCTTCCGGCCCGCCGATGCCGCGCCCGCCCGCGACCACCACGCTCGCACCTTCCACGCGCGGTCGACCGTTGTCCGCCGCCTGCGCTTCGACCGGATAGGGCGGCGGCTCGTGCAGGGCCACCTGCGTTACCGTGGCGCGCCCAGCCCCGCCGGTACCTTCGCCCTGCGGCCGGAGCGTCGCGCAGGTGACCCGGGCTGCGCTGCGCAGGGCCAGCTCGACCCGGCCGCCGAAAGCGGCGCGCCTGGCCGTGACAGTGTCATCGGCGACGGCCAGCGCGTGGCAGCGCCCGAGGCTGATGCCATCGAGCCGCCCGGCCAGGAGCGCGGCGATCGTCTCGCCTTCGGTGCCCGTGGGCAGCAGCACGAGCTGCCGGCCATCGCGTTCGCGCAGCCGGTCCGACAGGTGCCCGGCGATGGCCGCGGGATGCGTGGCGCCCTTGTAGTCCAGCACCTCGGGCTCGGCCGGCGCGCCCAGCGCCGATGCTTCGCCGACGAGACGATCGCGCTCTTCGCGCCCGGTCTGCCACGGATGCAGCACGACGGTGACGTGCAGGCCGCTCATGTGGCAGCCGCCGCCATGAGCACCTGCGCCAGCGCACGCGCCTTCTGCTCGGGCGAGCCTTCCAGCCATTCGCAATCCGCCCGGCGGACCGGCGCCTGCGCGGGCGCGACCGTGTCCAGGCGCAGCACGCCGCACGGCGCGGACGATGCCGCCTGCAGGACCTCGAACACGGCCTTCTTCGACAGCATGACGTTCTTCATGAGCGGATGGCGCAGCCGATTGCCGGGGTCGTTGGTTGCGCCCAGCAGCACGGGTGCGGAAAGCTGCACGCGTTCCAGGGCGCCCGGGCCCTGGCGCAGCGCGGCGAAGCCTTCCGCCTGCCTGCGGACGTTGAGGGCCAGCGGAACGTAGGTCATCTCCAGCGCAAGCGCGAGCGCCGCGGGTACCGAGCCATCGTCGTAGTCGCCGAACTCCCGGCCGACCAGCACGAGTGATGCCTCGGGCGCACGCTCCAGCAGCGCCTGCGCCAGCGCGACCGCGACCGCGGCGCCGTCCCAGCGGGCGATGGTTTCGAGATCGACACGGCAGACGGTGTCGGGGCGCCACCCGGCGACGCGCCGTGTCAGGGCGTCGTCGGCGGCGACCAGCGTCGTGATGCGGATGTCCGGGTTCGCGTCGCGCAGGGCGAGCGCGAGTTCGAGGGCTGCCTCATCGAAAGGGCTGAGCGCGGCGTATCGGGCGGCGTGGATTTGCAGCGAGGCGACCGAGAGTTCGTGGGGAAGGGGCCACTTGGGGTCGGCAACGCCGCTGATGAGTACGGCAATGTCCATGAAAGGACTTTGCCCTCCCGGACTTGCAGCGCCAACGCCTGCCGCGCGAAAACTGACTTCGCAAAACTTCGTCGAAGCGCCGGGCTGCCGCTTCCAAAATGGCTGATGACTCCACGATCCCTTGCACCATGCACGCCAAAGTCCTGATCCTCGGCTCCGGCCCCGCCGGCTATACCGCAGCGGTGTATGCCGCGCGCGCCAATCTTCAACCGCTGCTCGTGACCGGCATGGCCCAGGGCGGCCAGCTCATGACGACCACCGAAGTGGACAACTGGCCCGCCGACGTGCATGGCGTGCAGGGGCCTGAGCTGATGCAGCGCTTTCACGAACATGCCGAGCGCTTCAAGACCCAGATCGTGTTCGACCATATCCACACGGTGGATCTTGGCAGCCGGCCCTTCGTGCTGCAGGGTGACAGTGCCCGGTACACCTGCGATGCCCTGGTCGTCGCAACCGGCGCATCGGCCAAGTACCTCGGTCTTCCATCGGAGCAGGCCTTCATGGGCCGGGGCGTCTCGGGTTGCGCGACTTGCGACGGCTTCTTCTACCGCGACCGGGTCACCTGCGTCGTGGGCGGGGGGAACACCGCCGTGGAGGAGGCGCTGTACCTGTCGAACATCGCCAGCAAGGTGTACCTGGTGCACCGCCGCGACAAGTTCAAGGCCGAGCCGATCCTGGTCGACAAGCTGATGGAGAAGGTCGCGGCCGGCACCATCGAGCTCAAGCTGTTCAAGACCCTGGCCGAGGTGACGGGCGACGACCAGGGCGTGAGCGGTGTGCGCCTGAAGGACGAGCGGACCGGCGAGACCGAGGCGCTGGGCTTGCACGGCTGCTTCATCGCCATCGGCCACCACCCGAACACCGACCTCTTCAAGGGCAAGCTGGAGATGAAGGACGGCTACCTGATCACGCGCTCGGGCTTGCAGGGCCTGGCGACGATGACCAGCGTGCCGGGCGTGTTCGCCGCGGGCGACGTGCAGGACCATGTGTATCGGCAGGCCATCACCAGTGCCGGCACGGGATGCATGGCGGCGCTGGATGCCCAGCGCTTTCTTGAACAGCAGGGGTGAACTCTTCGCGATCACGCCGCAACTAGTGGGCCCTGGGCCTTGCGTTGCCGAGCGCCAGGCTGTGGACGTGGGCGCGCCTGAACTGCGCGACGCCGACGCCGCAGTCCCATTGCTCCACGGTGCAGCGCCGTTCGCCGTCCCCGCCTTCGAAGCGGATGAGGTTGACCGAATTCGGGGCGCCCGCGCGCAGCCGGGTCGACACGGCGGTGCCTGCCTGCACGCACCACATCCTGCGCGCGGTCGCGCCGGCGCCTTCGTGCAGCGGGAGCACGAAGGGCAGGTGGATGTGCCCGCCGAGCACCAGGTCGGCCTCGGCTTCGGCCCAGATCCTGATGGCCTCCCGGCGGCCGATGAGCAGGTTCTTGTGATCCTCCTCGCGCGTGACGGCGACCGGCTGGTGCACCACCACGACCCGAAGCTGCCGGGCCGAGCCTTTCGCGAGGCGGCGCGCCGCACGTTCAGCCTGCTGCGCCGAGGTGGCGCCGTTCTCGTGCCGGTACCAGCGCGTGGTGTTGACGCCGACGACGAGGAAGTCCGGCACATCCACGACCGGCTCGAGATCGTCGCCGAAGGCTGCGCTGTATCGCGAATACGGCGCCAGCAGGCGGGTGGAAAGCGCGAACAGGGGAATGTCGTGGTTGCCCGGTATGGCCAGCAGCCGTGGAATGGCCAGGCTGTCCACGAAGGCGCGAGCCCGCGCGAACTGCGCGCGCGTCGCTCGCTGCGTGATGTCGCCGGAGAGCACGAGCGCACTTGGCCGCTCGGTCTGCACCAGCATGGCCAGCGCCCGCATCACCTCGGGCTGCTCGGTGCCGAAATGCGGATCGGACATGTGCAGCAAACAGCTCATCGAGCCGCATCCTCCTGCTCGTCGCGGGCCGGCTTGATGAGCCAGAGCGGCTCGGGCGCGACCCGGAAGTGCAGCGGCATGGCCATGCGCAGCACCTCCCCGTCGGCCGCGACCTTGGCGTGGCGCCGCGTGGTCTTGACCGGGCTGACGGACATCGACCGGAAGGAGGTGTGCATGACGTTGTCCGACTCGCCGAGCCGTCCCATCGCGCCGCGCAGCATCAACGCGAGCATGGCGAGACGGCTGCTCGGCCGAAGGGCAATGGCCGTGAGCTCGCCCTGCTCGACCGCTTCGGGCCGCGGCATGCCGACCTGCTGCAGCTGCAGCGCGTTGTTGCCGACGAAGAGCGTCGGTGTGCGCACCAGGCGCTCCTCGCCGCGCCATTGGATACGCAGATCCCAGCCGGGGTGGGGACGCATCGCGGTCACCATCGCCGCCCACAGCGCGACCCACCGGCTGCGGCCATAGCGCGACTTGTAGATCTCACGGTCTTCCAGCACGCGCGCGTAGAGGCCGAGGCTGGCATTGACAAGGAAGACGCGATCGTTGACCAGGCCTGCCTGCACCGGCACCGGCTGCCCGTCGAGCAGCACCCGCAGCGCCTCGTCGATGTCGGTGGGAATGGCATGCGTGCGGCCGAAATAGTTGAAGGTGCCCTTCGGCAGCACGCCCATCGCGCAGCCGCTGCCCAGCACCGCCTGCGCGACGGCGTTGATCGTGCCGTCGCCGCCGGCCGCGACAACCACGCCGCTTTCGGCTCGGGCCGCGTCGACCGCCTCGCGGATCCGGTCGGACAGGCGGTGCAGGCGCGAGACCTCGAACAGCCGATACGTCCGGCCCTGCGCAGCGCAGGCGCGCGCGATCGCTTCGCGCACGGCCTGCGCGCTGCCGCGCCCCGAATGGACGTTGAAGACGACGAAGAGCGCGGACTGCGCGTGCGAGTTGCAGGCGAACATCGGCTATGCCCGCATCCAGGCCGCCATGCCGTCGAGCATTTCCACCAGGACCTCCTCGTCGCTGCGGCCTGAACGGCGCAGCACGTGGAAGGCATGGTCCGCCTCGGCGATTTCCATCAGCGTCGCCGAGGCGCCCAGCTTCGAGACCACGGCGCGGATGCTGGCCAGGTCGGCCAGCTCGTCGCGCGTGCCCTGCACGAACAGCATCGGCACGTGCACATCCGACAGATGGTCGGCGCGCGCGGTCGAGGGCGTCCCCGCCGGATGCAGCGGAAAGCCGACGAACACGAGGCCGGCCACCCGTGGCAGCGGATCGAGCGCCTGCGCCTGCGAAGTCATGCGCCCGCCGAACGACTTGCCCCCGGCGAAGAGCGGCAGCGATCCGAAGCGCTCCACCGCCTGCGCCACCGCCGCGCGCACGGCGGCATGGGCGACAGGCGGCGGATCGGGCCGCTTCTTGCCGAGCTCCATCGACGGAAACTGGTAGCGCAGGGTGGCGATGCCGCGTGCCGCGAGCCCCTCGGACACCGCGCCCATGAACGCGTGCCCCATGCCCGCACCCGCGCCGTGGGCGAAGACGTAGCAGGCGAGGGGATCGGCCGGCGCCTGCACCAGTCCCGAGACGGTGCCATGGTCGCCGACCTGGAAGTTGATTTGTTGCGTGCTCAGGCTCATGCTGGATTCCGTCGGACCTGCCCAGTGTGCCGCCTGCGGCGTCCGGACACCCTGAAACCAGGGTTTTCCCGGCCGTTATATAGCAAGCCCCACATAGGCCGTATGGGCGCGTCCGTATGCGTACGCCCTCGCAAAGGAATACCTTTGCAGGCACGATTTTTGATCGCCAAGAAGACCGCCCCACCAGCCATGAGCATGAACGCCAGCACCCAACCCATCCGCTTCTTCCACCGCGGCCGGATCGTCGACGTGAGCGGCGTGCATCCCACCCGCTCCGTACTGGACTGGCTGCGCGAGGACGCGCGCTGCACCGGCACCAAGGAAGGCTGCAACGAGGGCGATTGCGGTGCATGCACGGTGGCGATCGGCGAACTGGCCGAGCCCGGCGAGAAGGACGCGGTCGGTGGCCTGCGGCTGCAGACAGTCAACGCCTGCATCCAGTTCCTGCCCACGCTCAACGGCAAGGCGTTGTTCACGGTCGAAGACCTCAAGGCGCAGTGCACCGGCCGGCGCGACCGGGCTCCGCGCGACAAGCAGGCGGCGACCCAGCTGCATCCGGTGCAGCAGGCCATGGTCGACTGCCATGGGTCGCAATGCGGTTTCTGCACGCCCGGCTTCGTGATGTCGCTGTGGTCCACCTACGAGCACCACCGGAACGCGGGCACGCAGCCCACACGCCAGCGACTGGCCGACGATCTCTCGGGCAACCTGTGCCGCTGCACCGGCTACCGGCCCATCCTCGACGCCGGCCAGCGCATGTTCGACCTGCCGGCGGTTCGCCTGGACACCGAACCGGTGGTGGCCGCGCTCCAGAGCCTCAAGCACCAGGCGAGCTTCGACTACGTCGCGCCGCTGGGCCAGCGGCTGGACCATTTCCATGCGCCGACGACGCTCGCGCAGCTGGCTGCGCTGCGCGAGGCCAAGCCGGCCGCCCAGCTGCTGTCCGGCTCCACCGATGTCGGCCTGTGGGTCAACAAGCAGTTCCGCGACCTGGGCGACATCATCTACGTGGGCGATGTGTCCGAGATGAAGGTGGTGGAGGAGCGCGAGGTAGACGGCAGCCCCGCCCTCTACATCGGCGCTGGCGCCTCGCTCGAGAACGCCTTCCGCGCGCTGGCGGCGCGGGTGCCCGCACTCACCGACGTCTGGCTGCGCTTCGCCTCGCCGCCGATCCGCAACGCCGGCACCATGGGCGGCAACGTCGCCAACGGCTCGCCCATCGGGGACTCGCCGCCGGTGCTGATGTCGCTGGATGCCGAGATCGAGCTGCGCCGCGGCGAGCGCGTGCGCCGCATGCCGCTTCCCGAGTTCTACGTCGACTACATGAAGAACAAGCTGGAGCCCGGCGAGTTCGTGCAGGGCCTGGTGGTGCCGCTGGCGGCGATGAAGCGCCAGGTGCGCGCCTACAAGATCAGCAAGCGCTTCGACTGCGACATCTCGGCGCTGTGCGGCGGCTTCGCGGTCGAGCTCGACGGCGACATCGTCCGGGAAGTGAGGCTCGCCTACGGCGGCATGGCCGCGGTCGTCAAGCGCGCAGCGCAGGCCGAGGCCGCGCTCGTGGGCAAGCCCTGGACGCAGGCCAGCGTCAATGCCGCCAAGCGGGCGCTGGCGCAGGACTTCAAGCCGCTGACCGACATGCGCGCCAGCGCCGACTACCGCCTGCTCGTGGCGCAGAACCTGCTGCAGCGCCTGTGGCTGGAAACGCGCACCCAGGAGCCGCTGCCGGTGGAAGCCACCAGCGTGTGGAGCGTGATGCCGCACGCAGTCGCTGCCTCCGAAGGAGTCTGAACATGAACAAGCCGCTCGACCCCGCACTGCTGCAATCGGCCGAAGCCTTCGCCGACTACCTGAAGAACACCGCCGCGCGCATCGACGTGCATGCCGAGGCCAAGGCGCACGACGACGGCGCGCGCGTGGGCATCAGCCGCCCGCACGAGTCGGCGCACCTGCACGTGGCCGGCGAGGCCACCTACATCGACGACATCCCCGAGCTCGCGGGCACGCTGCATTGCGCGCTCGGCCTGTCGCCGGTGGCGAACGGGCGGCTCAAGAACATGAACCTGGAGGCGATCTGCGCCATGCCCGGCGTGGTGGCGGTGCTGACCGCGGACGACATCCCGGGCAGCAACGACTGCGGCTCGATCGTCCACGACGACCCGATCCTCTGCAGCGGCGACATCCGCTACCTGGGCCAGCCGGTGTTCGCGGTGGTCGCCGAGACGCGCGACGCCGCGCGCCGCGCCGCCGCCCGCGCGAAGGACGCGCTGGACATCGAGGCCGAGCCGCCGGTCATCACGCCGCAGCAGGCGCACGAAAAGGGCCAGTACGTGCTGCCGCCGATGCACCTGGTGCGCAGCACCCACGAGGGTGGCGCGCAGGCCGCGATCGCCAAGGCGCCGCGCCGGCTCAAGGCCACGCTCGATGTCGGCGGACAGGAGCAGTTCTACCTCGAGGGCCAGATCAGCTATGCGATCCCGAAGGAAGGCGGCGCAATGCACGTGCATTGCTCGACCCAGCACCCGAGCGAGATGCAGCACCTGGTCGCGCATGCCTTGCACCTGCATGCCAACGCGGTGCACGTCGAGTGCCGGCGCATGGGCGGGGGCTTCGGCGGGAAGGAGTCGCAGTCGGGGCTCTTTGCCTGCGTAGCGGCGGTGGCGGCGAGCAAGCTGCAGCGCCCCGTCAAGCTGCGGCTGGACCGCGACGACGACTTCCTGATCACCGGGCGGCGCCATTGCTTCTGGTACGAGTACGAAGTGGGCTTCGACGACGACGGCCGCATCCTCGGCGCCGAGATCAGCATGGTCTCGCGCGCCGGCCACTCGGCCGACCTCTCGGGTCCGGTGATGACGCGGGCGCTGTGCCACTTCGACAACGCCTACTGGCTGCCCGACGTGTCGATGCACGGCTACTCGGGCCGCACCAACACGCAGAGCAACACCGCCTTCCGAGGCTTCGGCGGGCCGCAGGGCGCGATCGCGATCGAGAACATCCTCGACAGCGTGGCGCGCGAGCTCGGCCGCGATCCGCTGGACGTGCGGCGCGTCAACTTCTACGGCAAGGGCGAGCGCAACGTCACGCCCTACGGCCAGGTCGTGACCGACAACATCATCCATGAGCTGGTCTCCGAGCTGGAAGGCACCAGCGCCTACCGCACGCGGCGCGAGGAGATCGCGGCCTTCAACAGGTCGAGCCCGGTGCTCAAGCGCGGCATCGCGCTGGCGCCGCTGAAGTTCGGCATCTCCTTCAACGTCAAGCACTTCAACCAGGCCGGTGCGCTGGTGCACGTGTACACCGACGGCTCGATCCTGGTGAACCACGGCGGGACCGAGATGGGTCAGGGCCTCAACACCAAGGTGGCGCAGGTGGTGGCGCACGAGCTGGGCGTGAGCTTCGAGAGCGTACGCGTCACCGCCACCGACACGCAGAAGGTGGCCAACACCTCGGCCACCGCTGCGTCGACCGGCGCCGACCTCAACGGCAAGGCCGCGCAGGATGCGGCACGACAGATCCGCGAGCGCCTGGCCGCCTGCGCCGCCGCGCGGCATGGCGGCAAGGCCGAGGACGTGCGCTTCGCCAACGACCAGGTCGAGGTCGCCGGTCGCTCGCTGTCGTTCAGCACCGTCGTCGGCGAGGCCTACCTCGACCGCGTGCAGCTGTGGTCCGACGGCTTCTACGCCACGCCCGGCCTGAGCTGGGACAAGGACAAGATGCAGGGCCGCCCCTTCTACTACTACGCCTACGGCGCCGCGGTGAGCGAGGTGATCGTCGACACGTTGACCGGCGAGTGGAAGCTGCTGCGCGCCGACATCCTGCACGACGCCGGCAAGTCGCTGAACCCGGCGGTGGACATCGGCCAGGTCGAGGGCGCCTTCATCCAGGGCATGGGCTGGCTCACCACCGAGGAGCTGGTGTGGCACCCGAAGACCGGCCTGCTCACCACCCACGCGCCCAGCACCTACAAGATCCCGACGGCCAACGACTGCCCGCCGGTCTTCAACGTGCGCCTGTTCGAGGGCCAGAACTTCGAGGATTCGATCCACCGCAGCAAGGCGGTGGGCGAGCCGCCGCTCCTGCTGCCCTTCTCGGTCTTCTTCGCGATCCGCGATGCGGTGTCGGCGGTGGGCGAGCACCGGGTGGACCCGCCGCTGACGGCACCGGCCACCAGCGAGTCCATCCTGCGCGCGGTCACCGCCGTGCAGTCGGCCTCGGCCTGAAGCAGCCCGTCGAACAAGGGGATCGATGTGAATGCCGCGCTGTATAACTGCCCGGACATAGGCATCACCCTGCGGGCAGCTCATGAGAGACCAAGCGCTTCTGGACAAGATCGACCTGCACCTCATCCGGGTGCTTCATACCGTGTTGACAGACCGCAGCGTCTCGCGCGCCGCCATCCGCCTGGGCATGTACCAGCCGGCCGTGTCGGCCGCGCTGAAGCGCCTGCGCGAGCTCTCGGGCGACCCGCTGCTGGTGCGCTCGGGCTCGGGCATGGTGCCCACGGATGCGGGGCTGCGCATGATCGACCCGGCCGCCAGCATCCTGCGGGCGGCGGAGATGCTGTTCTCCGACGCGCGGGGCTTCGATCCGCAGACCGCCCAGACCACCTTCCGCATCGCGGCCTCGGACTACCTGGACCCGCTCTTCCTGCCCATGCTGGTGGCGCAGGTCAAGGCGCAGGCGCCGCTGTGCCGCATCGAGATCCATGCGCTCTCGTCCGACTCGGACTACCACGCGCACCTGTCGCTCGGGCAGGTCGACCTGGTCATCGGCAACTGGCTCAAGCCGCCCGAGGACCTGCACATGGCGCGGCTGTTCGGCGACGAGATCGTCTGCCTGGTCAACCAGGACCATCCGGCCGTGCGCCGCGGCTGGGACCTGGAGAGCTGGCTCGCGGCCGAGCACGTGGCGCCCACGCCGCTGCACCCGGGCGCGCGCGGCATCATCGACCAGATGCTCGACGAGGTGGGCCGCCAGCGCAACATCACGGCGCGCTGCGCGCATTTCGGGCTGATCCCGGACATGGTGGCCTCCAGCCTGCTGGTGCTCACCACCGGGCGGCAGTACTGCGAGCGTTTCGTCGAGCGGCTGCCGGTCGCGATCCTCCCGTGCCCGGTCGAGCTGCCGCGCCTCATGTACTACCAGCTCTGGCATGAGCGCACCCATTCCTCCAGCTCGGCGCGCTGGCTGCGCGAGCGGACCAAATCGGTGGCGGCCTCGCTCCGGCCCGCACCTTCCGCGGCCGGCTCCGGCTAGCCGGCCTCCTTACCGACTCGCGCCCGGCGTCGCGACATCTCCCCAACGCCACGACAGAAAAGACTCGGAGACAAAGCGATGAACCGTACAGAGCAGGTGCTCGGCATGCCCGAGCACGACACGCCGATCATCACCACGCAGGGACAGCAGCCCGCGACCGGCTGGACGGAACGCCTGTTCAAGCTCAGGGAGCACAACACCACGGTGCGCACCGAGATCGTGGCGGGCCTCACCACCTTCCTGACGATGGCCTACATCATCTTCGTCAACCCCTCGATCCTGGGCGACGCGGGGATGCCGAAGGACGCGGTGTTCGTGGCCACCTGCCTGATCGCGGCGCTGGGCACCGGCATCATGGCGCTCTACGCCAACTACCCGATCGCGCTGGCGCCGGGCATGGGGCTCAACGCCTACTTTGCCTACGTGGTGGTGTTGCAGATGGGCTTCACCTGGCAGGCGGCGCTGGGCGCGGTCTTCGTCTCGGGCTGCCTGTTCCTGCTGGTCACGGTGTTCCGGCTGCGCGAGCTGATCATCCGGGGCATCCCGCAGTCCATACGGCTGGCGATCACGGTGGGCATCGGGCTTTTCCTCGCGATCATCGCGCTCAAGAGCGCGGGCATCGTGGCGCCGTCGAAGGCCACCTACATCACGCTCGGCGACCTGCACACGCCGCAGGTGGTCCTGGCGACGCTGGGCTTCTTCACCATCGTGGTGCTCGACCGGCTGAAGGTGCCCGGCGCGATCCTGATCGGCATCCTCGGGGTGACGGTGCTGTCCTTCTTCTTCGCCGGCAACACCTTCCACGGCGTGTTCGCGGCGCCGCCGTCGATCGCCCCCACCTTCCTGCAGCTGGACATCAAGTCGGCGCTGTCGGGCGGCATCCTCAACGTGATCCTGGTGTTCTTCCTGGTCGAGCTGTTCGACGCCACCGGCACTCTCATGGGCGTGGCACGGCGCGCCGGCCTGCTGGTGCCGGGCAAGATGGACCGGCTCAACAAGTCGCTCCTGGCCGATAGCGGCGCGATCTTCGCCGGCTCGCTGCTGGGCACGTCGAGCACCACGGCCTACGTGGAGAGCGCGGCGGGCGTGCAGGCCGGCGGCCGCACCGGGCTCACCGCGCTGACGGTCGCGGTGCTCTTCCTGGCCGCGCTGGCGATCTCGCCGCTGGCCGGCGCCGTGCCGGCTTACGCCACCGCGCCCGCGCTCTTCTTCGTGGCATGCCTCATGCTGAGGGACATTACCGAACTCGATTGGGACGACACGACCGAGGTGATCCCGGCCGCGGTGACCGCCCTGGCCATGCCCTTCACCTATTCGATCGCCAACGGCCTGGCCTTCGGCTTCATCACCTATGCGGTGCTCAAGCTGTTCACCGGGCGCGCCAGGCAGGTGCACTGGATGGTGTGGCTGATCGGCGGCGTGTTCCTCTTCAAGTTCATCTACATAGGCGGGCACTGAACGGCAGAAAATAACGCGGTCGCCCCCAAGGCGACGCAGGGCGATCCAGAAACCCAGAGGCCAGGCATAGGCATGACAATCCACAGACTCCAGCTTTCGAACATCACCAAGCGCTATCCCTCGGTCGTCGCCAACAGCGACGTATCGCTTGCGGTTGCGGCGGGCGAGACCCATGCCGTGCTCGGCGAGAACGGCGCCGGCAAGTCCACGCTGATGAAGATCATCTACGGCTCGGTCAAACCCGACGAGGGCAGCGTGATGTTCAACGGCCAGCCCGTCAGCGTGCGCAACCCGCAGGAGGCGAGGGCGCTGGGCATCAGCATGGTGTTCCAGCACTTCAGCCTGTTCGACACCCTGACCGTCGCCGAGAACGTCTGGCTCGGGCTCGACAAGAGCCTCACCCTGGCCGAGGTCACGCGCCGCATCACGGCCAAGGCAAGCGAGTACGGGCTCGACATCGACCCGTCACGGCCGGTCCATACGCTGTCGGTCGGCGAAATGCAGCGGGTCGAGATCATCCGCGCGCTGCTGACCGATCCCAAGCTGCTGATCCTCGACGAGCCGACGTCGGTCTTGACGCCGCAGGCCGTGCAGAAGCTCTTCGTGGTGCTGAAGAAGCTGTCTGCCGACGGCTGCAGCATCCTCTACATCAGCCACAAGCTGCACGAGATTCGCGAGCTGTGCACCGCCTGCACGGTGTTGCGCGGGGGCAAGGTGACGGGCGTGTGCGACCCGCGCCAGGAGAGCAACGAATCGCTGTCACGCCTGATGATCGGTGCGGAACCACCGCCCTTGCAGCACCGGCCGGTGCATGCAGGGGCCGTGGCTCTGCGGGTCCAGGCCCTGACGCTGCCGCGAGAGGACCAGTTCGGCGTCGACCTCGACGGCGTTTCGCTCGAGGTGCGCGCCGGCGAGGTGGTGGGCATCGCGGGCGTGTCGGGCAACGGCCAGAAGGAGCTCCTGTACGCGCTCTCCGGCGAGGACACGCGCGCCCAGGCCGGAATGATCGAGGTCTTCGGCCAGCCGGCCGGGCACTTCCGTCCGCGCCGGCGGCGCGCGCTGGGCCTGCACTTCGTGCCCGAGGAGCGGCTGGGCCGCGGCGCGGTGCCGACGCTGAGCCTGGCGCACAACATGCTGCTCACGCGCAGCAACGCGGTGGGGAAGGGGGGCTGGATCCGCACCGGCGCGCTGCATCAGCATGCGGGGCGGATCATCGAGCGCTTCAAGGTCAAGGCCGGCGGGCCGGGCGCGGCGGCGCGCTCGCTCTCGGGCGGCAACCTGCAGAAGTTCATCGTCGGCCGCGAGATCGACGCCGACCCGAAGATCTTCGTGGTCTCCCAGCCCACCTGGGGCGTGGACGTCGGCGCGGCGGCACTGATCCGCGGCGAGATCCTGGCCCTGCGCGACGCCGGCTGCGCCGTGCTGGTGGTGAGCGAGGAGCTGGACGAGCTGTTCGACATCAGCGACCGGCTGCACGTGATCGCCAAGGGCCGGCTCTCGCCCTCCGTCGATCGCGCCGCCGCCACGGTGCCGCAGATCGGCGAGTGGATGAGCGGCCTTTGGAGCGCCCCGCCCCAGGCGACGAAGAAAGAGGAGGTGGCCCATGCTTAAGCTCGAACCCCGTCCGCAGCTCTCGCGCTTCTGGAGCTACGGCTCGCCGATCCTGGCGTTGCTGATCACGGTGCTGATCGGCATGGCGCTGTTCTCGGCACTGGGGAAGGACCCGGTCAAGGGGCTCGCGGTCTTTTTCTGGGAGGCCATCAAGAGCGGGTATGCGCTGGGCGAGCTGATGGTCAAGGCAACGCCGCTGCTCATCATCGCGCTCGGCCTGGCCGTGTGCTTCCGCTCCAACGTGTGGAACATCGGCGCCGAGGGCCAGTTCGTCTTCGGCGCCATCGCGGCCGGCGGCGTGGCCTTGATGGCCGACAAGACCACCGGCTCGTGGATCGTGGCCGCGATCCTGGTGGCCGGCATCCTGGGCGGCATGGTGTGGGCCGGCATCGTCGCATTCCTTCGCGACAGGTTCAACGCCAACGAGATCCTCGTGAGCCTGATGCTGGTGTACGTGGCGACGCTGCTGCTGGGCTACATGGTCTACGGCCCGTGGAAGGACCCGATGGGCTACAACTTCCCGCAGACCAAGACCTTCGAGGCGGTGACGCAGATCCCGCGGCTCATGAAGGGCTCGCGCGTGAGCATCGGACTCGTCATCGCGCTGCTGGGCGCGGCGGCGCTGTGGGTGTTCCTGTTCCGCACGCGGGCCGGCTTCGCACAGCAGGTCGGCGGGCTGGCGCCGGCGGCGGCGCGCTACGCGGGCTTCTCGGCGCGGCGGGCGATCTGGATCGCGCTGCTCACTTCGGGCGGCGCGGCCGGGCTGGCGGGTGCGCTGGAAGTGGCAGGCCCGATCGGGCAGCTCACGCCCTACGTGCCGGCCGGTTACGGCTTCGCGGCCATCATCGTGGCCTTTGTCGGCCGGCTGCATCCGGTGGGCATGATCTTCTCGGCCATCTTGATGAGCATGTTCTACATCGGCGGCGAGCTGGCGCAGTCGCGCCTGGGGCTGCCCAAGTCGCTGACCGGCGTGTTCCAGGGGCTGCTGCTGTTCACGCTGCTGGCCTGCGACACGCTGATCGCCTACCGCATCCGGCGCAAGTCGGCACCCAAGCCGGTGGCCGCGCCTGCAGGCACCTCGTCGCTGCAGGCGAGCACGCCGCTGACGGCGCCTGTCACTGTCCAGGCTACGGAAGGAGCAATTTAATGAACCCCCACGCTCATCAGTTCGTGTATTGGCTGCCCCCCGAGGGGGCCGATGCCTCCCTTGGGGCGGCCCGGCGGGAGGCATGATGGAAAGCTACGCACTCCTCCTGGGCTCCACGCTCAGCGCCGGCACCGTGCTCGCGATCGCGGCGCTGGGCCTGCTGATCAACGAGAAGGCCGGCATCGTCAATCTCGGCGCCGAGGGCATGATGCTGTGCGCCGCCATTGCCGGATTCGCCACCGTCGTGACCACCCGCAACCCCTGGCTGGGCTTCGCGGCCGGCATGGCGGCAGGCGCGTTGCTGGCGGCCGTCTTCGGTGTCCTGGTGATCTGGCTCAACACCAACCAGTATGCGACCGGCCTGGCACTGAGCCTCTTCGGCGTCGGCTTCTCGGCCTTCGCGGGCATCAACTTCGTGCAGGCCAAGCTGCCCGAGAGCACCAGCTACGCGCTGCCGCTGCTGGGGGACATCCCGCTGGTCGGGCCGGCGTTGTTCCGGCATCACCCGATGGTGTATTTCGCGGTGCTGCTGACCATCGGGCTGATCTGGTTCCTGTACCGCACGCGCGCCGGGCTGGTGCTGCGCTCGGTGGGCGAGTCGCCGGAGTCCTCGCATGCGCTGGGCTACCCGGTGCGGCGCATCCGCTTCATGGCGGTGATCGCGGGCGGCGCGCTGTGCGGGCTGGCTGGCGCGTATCTCTCGACCGTCTACACGCCGCTGTGGGTCGAGGGCATGGTGGCCGGCCGCGGCTGGATCGCGCTGGCGCTCACCACCTTCGCGACATGGCGGCCGGTGCGCGTGCTGCTGGGCGCCTATCTGTTCGGCGGGGTCTCGATGCTGGGCTTCCACCTGCAGAGCACGGGCGTCGACGTGCCCAGCCAGTTCCTCAGCATGCTGCAGTACATCGCCCCGATCGTGGTGCTGGCGCTGATCTCGCGCAACCCCGCCTTCATCCGCATCAACATGCCGGCTTCCATCGGGAAACCCTTCTACCCCGGCTCATAATCGCGTTGACAATTGTTTCCGACAAACATCCTTCGAGGATTCCCCCAATGAACGATATGAACAAACGTCTCCTGCTCAAGATGGCTGCCCTGACTGCGGTGGCCTCCGCCGCGCTCATCGGCTGCGGCAAGAAGGAAGAAGCGCCGGCGCCGGCCCCCGCTGCACCGGCGCCCGCGCCGAGCGCCGCGGCGCCCGCGCCCGCCGCACCGCTGAACGTCGCGTTCGCGTATGTGGGCCCGGTGGGCGACGGCGGCTGGTCCTTTGCGCACGACAACGCGCGCAAGGCCATCGAGAAGGAATTCGGCGGCAAGATCAAGACCACCTTCGTCGAGAGCGTGCCCGAGTCGGCCGATGCCGAGCGCGTGTTCCGCGACATGGTGGGCCAGGGCAACAAGCTGATCTTCGGCACCACCTTCGGCTACATGGAGCCGATGCTCAAGGTCGCCAACGACAACAAGGAAGTCAAGTTCGAGCATGCCACTGGCTACAAGACGGCCGAGAACATGCGCACCTACGACAGCCGCACCTACGAGGGCGCGTACATGGCCGGCATCATTGCGGGCTCGATGACCAAGAGCAACACGCTGGGCGTGGTCGGCTCGGTGCCGATCCCCGAGGTGCTGCGCAACATCAACTCCTTCACGATGGGTGCGCAGTCGGTCAACCCGAAGATCACCACCAAGGTGGTATGGGTCAACGAGTGGTTCAGCCCGCCGAAGGAGACCGAGGCTGCGACGGCGCTGATCAACGGCGGTGCCGACGTACTGTTCCAGAACACCGATTCGCCGGCCGTGCTCAAGACCGCGCAGGAAAAGGGCAAGCGCGCCTTCGGATGGGACTCGGACATGACGGCCTACGGCCCCAAGGCCCACCTGGCTTCGGCCATCATCAACTGGACGCCGTACTACACCAAGGCGGTGCAGGATGCGCTGGACGGCAAGTGGGCCACCGGCCAGACGTGGTGGGGCGTGAAGGAAGGCGCGATCGACATCGTCTCCATCGCCGAGGACGTGCCGGCCGAGGCCAAGGCCAAGGTCGAAGAGGTCAAGAAGGGCCTGAAGGACGGCAGCTTCTCGATCTGGAAGGGCCCCATCGTCGGGCAGGACGGCAAGGAGCTCGTGGCTGCCGGCGCCGCCGCCGACGACAAGTTCCTGTCGGGAGTGAACTTCTACGTCAAGGGCGTGGAAGGCAAGGTCCCCGGCGGCGACAAGAAGTAGACATGGCCCCCCGGCCCGGCGGCGTCCGGCCCGGATTTCGCCTGGAAGGGTTGCCGCAGCGGCAACCCTTTTTGCATTTCCGTTCCCCACGATGATCGAAAGAGAACTCTGGCATCCGGTCGCACTGGCCGGAGAGATCGCGCAGGCGCCCTTCGCGGTGCAACTGCTGGGCGAAAGCCTGGTGCTGTGGCGCGACGCCGCGGGCGCCGTGCAGGCCTGGGCCGACCGCTGCCCGCATCGCGGCGCACAGCTCTCGCTCGGGCGCGTCTGCGACGGCGGCGCCACGCTCGAATGCCCGTACCACGGCTGGCGATTCGCCAGCGGCGGACGCAGCGTCTACGTGCCGGCGCTGCCGGACTTCGTGCCGCCCGCCACGCATCGCGCCACCGTCCACGCGGCGCAGGAGGCCTATGGCCTGGTGTGGGTTCGGCTGGAAGGCGAGGGCGGCGAGCTGCCGGCCTTCCCGGCCGAACACGATGCGCGCCTGCGCAAGCTCGACTGCGGCCCCTACGAGGTCCAGACCAGCGCGCCGCGGCTGGTCGAGAACTTCCTGGACATGGCGCACTTCGGCTTCGTCCATGAAGGCTGGCTGGGCGCGCGCGAAATGACGGTCATCGGAGACTACCGCGTCGAGGCCACGCCCCGAGGCCTGCTCGCCACCGGCTGCAAGGCCTGGCAGCCGCAGTCGACCATCAACTCCACCGCGCCCGCGCTGGTCGAATACCGCTACGAGGTCACGGCGCCCTATGCCGCGGTGCTGACCAAGGTGCCCGAGGCGGCGAGCGTGGGCATCGAGGGCTACCAGGAGTCGATCGCGCTTTTCATCTGCCCGATGGAGCCTGAGCGCTGCCGCGTCTGGTTCCGCTTCGCCACGGCCGATTTCGAGCGCGACGACGCGCAGTTGCGCGCCTTCCAGGACACCATCTTCCTGCAGGACAAGCCCGTGCTCGAATCGCAGCGCCCGCGCAGCCTGCCGCTGGACCTGCACGCCGAGCTGCATACTGCGGCCGACAAGGCTTCCTCCTTCTACCGCCGGCACCTGAGGGCGCGCGGCATCACATTCGGAGTCTGCTGACCATGACGACCCCCGCACTTCCGCCCATCCCCGCCGACCGCCTCCCCGCGCTGCTGCGCGCCATGCCGAAGGCCGAGCTGCACATGCACATCGAAGGCTCGCTGGAGCCCGAGCTGATCTTCGCGCTGGCGCAACGCAACGGCGTGGCCCTTCCCTATGCCAGCGTGGAGGAGCTGCGCCGCGCCTATGCCTTCACCAATCTCCAGAGCTTCCTCGATATCTACTACGCCGGTGCCAGCGTGCTGCTGAAGGAGCAGGACTTCCACGACATGGCCTGGGCCTACCTCGAGCGCGCCGCCGCCGACAACGTGGTCCACACCGAGATGTTCTTCGACCCGCAGACGCACACCGCGCGCGGCGTCGCGATGCAGACGGTGATCGACGGCCTGCACCGCGCCTGCGTCGACGCGAAGGCGAAGCTGGGCGTGAGCGCCGCGCTGATCCTGTGCTTCCTGCGGCACCTGAGCGAGGAGGAGGCCTTCGCCACGCTGGAGCAGGCGCTGCCGTTTCGAGACAAGATCGTCGGCATCGGCCTCGATTCCAGCGAGGTCGGCCACCCGCCCGAGAAGTTCGCGCGCGTGTTCGCGCGCTGCCGCGAGCTGGGCTTTCACCTGGTCGCCCATGCGGGCGAAGAGGGGCCGCCTGCCTACGTGTGGAGCGCGCTCGACGTGCTGAAGGTCGAGCGGGTCGACCATGGCGTGCAGAGCACCAAGGACCCGGCGCTGATGAAGCGTCTGGCGCAGGACCGCATCCCGCTGACCGTCTGTCCGCTGTCCAACCTCAAGCTCTGCGTCTTTCCTGACCTGGCACGGCACAACCTCGGCCAACTGCTCGATGCCGGCCTGGTCGCTACGGTGAACTCGGACGACCCGGCCTACTTCGGCGGCTACATGAACGAAAACTTCGTCCAGACCTTCGCGGCAACCGGCTTGACGGCACAGCATGCGTGGCAGCTGGCGGCGAACAGCTTCGAGGGCAGCTTCGTCGATGCGCAGACCAAGGCAGGCTGGATGGCCCGGTTGAACGAGAGCTTTGCGCAGTTCGGCAAGGCGTGAGAAGGTGTGAACGCGCTGAGCCCGCGTTCAAAGTTACCCCATAAAGATGGATCTTGTTGGGAACTGAAGTCCTGCACCAGGCACCTTGAACCGCCCGCAGGAGCCGGCATTCAGGACACAGTACGCCGAACTGAAGGAACGCGCCGCCTCGGCTGACATTCTGCTTGCGGGAACGCCAGGCACTTTGGTCATGCGACAGGGGACAGGCTGGCCGAGCCTCGAGCGCCTCGGTACAGCGTGTATTTCTGCCGCTGCGGCAGTTCGCAGTCGAAGAGCAGCCGCTACGGCCTGCGTGCGCGCCCGGTGCGGATGGCTTCCTTGCGCGCCTTCTGCACTTCCTTCAGCTGCGCCAGCTGGCTCGGGCAGTCGGCATTGGTCGCCACCAGCACGAAGGGGCTGCGCCGCAGCGCCTCGACCGATTTCTCGACGTCGGCCGGCATCCGGTTCTTGTTGACCAGCCCGGCTGCCACTGCCGCCCTGGAGTCCTTGAAGAAGCCTTTCTCGAAGGCTGGCGTGCCACAGCGTGCCGCGATCACGCGGTAGTCGGCTTCCTGCTGCTCCGCGGCATGGGGCGCCGCCGGCTGTCGTGCCGTCTGGGCCTCGACCGGCATGGAGATACCGATGACGGACGCCGATAGAAATGCTCCCAATTCAACACGCGCTTTCATGAGGACCTGCCGCTTCACGAACGCTGAAGGGTTCGTCATCGGCATGGTACTGCCGCATCGAGGCAGTTGCATCGCACCGGCGTGAAGTAGTGCCGGGAGCAGCCACGGAGTTGCGGATTCGCATCGGTGCGGTGGCGTCCGCGCCACGCACACGCTTTTCAGCTTGACCGGGGGCAAAGGCCTGGACTCCGTGCATCCCATCCGTGGCCGGTGTGCCCGTCTGGCTTATGCTGCCCGGTCCACCATGTCGATGAAATCGGGTTTCAGCAACCTCCGCATCAGCTTGAACACGCGCCTGAGCGCCGGCGTGGCGGCGGTGGTGCTGGCCGCGACGTTCGCGATCGCCACCGTTGCCTTGCACCTTGCCAAGGCCAGCATGCAGGGATCGATCGCGAACGAGGAGTTCGCGCGGGTGACGGCCATCGCCGATGCGGTCGACCAGAAGTTCGTCGGCCGGCGGACCTTGCTGAAGGCCCTCGCCGAGAGCGTGCAGTCGCACGATGGCCCGAACGCCGCGCCGCTGCAGCACCTGCTGGAGAAGCACCAGTCGCTGCGCGAGGCCTTCGACAACGTCGCGTTCATCGACATCGACGGCGAGATCGTCGCCAACCTCAACGGGGCGCAGAACATCGGACGCGCGAACGTCAAGGACCGCTCCTATTTCGCGGACACGCTCTCCGCCGGCGCCGGTGTGATCTCGGCGCCTTACCGCAACCGGATCAACGGCCTGGCACAGGTCGCCATCACGCAGCCGGTTCGGGACGCCGCCGGCCAGGTGCGCCTGGTGATCTCCGGCTCCATCAACCTGAAGGAGCGCAACATCCTGGGCGACCTGGCCGAGGTCAAGTTCGGCAAGACGGGCCACCTGTTCATTCTCTCCAAGGACGGCACCTTGATCGATCATCCACGTCCGGAGCTGGTGCTGGATCGAGCCGGCGCCGGCGGTGCCGGCAAGACCGAAATCCAGCGCGCGATCGCCGGGTTCGAGGGCGCGACCGAGGGGCTGGACCAGGACGGGGCGCGTGCCCTGTACGCCTTCAAGCGCATCCGCCAGGCCGACTGGATCCTGGGTGCCGTGTACCCGCAGAAGGAGGCCTTCGCGCACATCGATGCCATCGAGCGCGTGGCCTGGGGCGGGGCGATCGTGCTGGCCATGCTGGCTGGCGCGGCCGCGCTGGCCGTGGTGCGGAGTCAGCTGCAGCCGCTTTCGCAGTTGCACCGGCGCATGCTCGATGCGCAGGCCGCGCCAGCGGAGGCCACCGCGCCCCGCAACTATGCCCGCGACGAGATCGGCGACCTCTGGCGGACCTTCGACGAGCTCATGCAGCAGCGGCGAGCCAGCGAAAAATTCCTGCGGGATATCACGGACAACCTGCCGGCGATGGTGTGGCATGCGGATGCGCAAGGCCGCTACACCTTCGTCAACGCCCGCCTGTGCGAGAAGCTGGGCCGCAGCGCGGCCGATCTCCTGGGCAAGCCCATGCGGGACGCGCGCGGTGCCGACTACAGCGTGATCCCGGAGCGCTATCTTCGGCGGGCGCTGGCCGGCGAGCCCGTGACCTTCGAACGCCGGGGCTCCATCAGGCAGGGCGAGGAGCCCCGCTTCTTCCAGACCGAGCTCATCCCCGACCGGGACCGGACGGGCACGGTCCGCGGCTACTACGCGATGACCTCCGACGTGACGGAGCGCAAGCGCATCGAGCTGAGCCTCGCGCACAGCGAGGCGCAGATCCGCATCATCGCCGACAACATTCCGGCGCTGGTCTCGCACGTGGACGCCTCGCTGCGCTACACCTTCGTCAATGCCAAGGTCAAGGCGCTGCACAAGTCCGACGCGTTCGTGGGCCTGCCGATGTCGCAGGTGCGCGGCCCGTCGGATTTCGCGGTCGTCGAGCCTTACTATCGGCGCGCGCTCGCCGGGGAGACAGTGATCGTCGAGAAGGCCGGCGATGCGGCGCTCGGGATCGGTGGCCGGACCTACAAGGCCCACTACATCCCCGACCAGGACGATGTCGGCATGGTTCAAGGCGTGTTCTCCATGACCTTCGACATCACCGACGAGGTGAACGTCCGCAAGGCCCTGGGCGAGCAGGAGAAGCGGCTGCGCGACGTCACCGACAGCATTCCGGCGCTGGTGGGGTATTTCGATCGCAATGAGAACTGCCTCTACGGCAACAGCCGGGCACGGCAGATGGCGGGCCTGGGCGATGGGCCGCTCGACGGCGTGACCTTGCGCGCCGCGGTGGGAGAGGCGGTGTACGCGCAGCACCTGCCCTTTCTTCCGACCGTGCTGGCGGGAGAGGCCGCACGCTTCCCGGTCGAGGCGCCGCTGCACGGCAAGAACGGCTACTTCCAGGTGAACCTGATTCCGGACAAGGACCTTCAGGGACGCGTGCTGGGCTTCTACGTCATGACCTTCAACATCACCGCGTTGAAGGAGGCGGAGATGCTGCTGGCCGAGAGCGAGATGCGCCTGCGCACCATCACGGACAACCTGCCGGCGCTCATCACCTACATCGACCGGGAGCAGAAGATCACCTTCGCGAACGGCACCTACCGGGAGTGGCTGGGGCTCGATCCCGCCAAGCTGGTGGGACACCATATCCGTGACGTCGCGGGACCCGAGCTGTACGAATCGCGCAGGGCAACTATCGAGAGGGCACTCGCGGGGGAGCGCGTCGAGTTCGAGGCGGCCACCCGGCGGGGGGATTTCGATCGCGTCACACACGTCATCTACGTGCCGGACATCGGGCCCGACGGGGCGACCCATGGCATCTTCTCGCTCAGCCTGGACATCACCGAGCTCAAGGCGGTGGAGCGCAAGCTGATCGAACTGGCGCGGGTGGACACGCTCACCGGCCTGCCGAACCGCCTGGCCTTCAACGAGCTGCTCCCGGCGGCGATCGCACGCGCCACGCGCGCGCAAAGCGCGCTCGCCCTGATGTTCCTCGACATCGACCATTTCAAGTCCATCAACGACACGCTCGGCCATGCAATGGGCGACGAAGTGCTGGCCGAGTTTGCCCGGCGCCTGCAGGCCAGCGTCAGAAGCACCGACACCGTGGTCCGGCTGGCCGGCGACGAGTTCGTGATCGTGCTCGAGAACCTCGACCGGCCGGAGGCGGCCTCGACGGTGGCCAGGAAAGTCATCACATGCGTCAACGCAGCCGCCTTCCAGCTCGATGGCCGAAGCCTTGACGTCACCACCAGCATCGGCGTCGCCTTCCATCTGCCCGCCGGCTCCACCGTCACGACGGCGGAACTGCTGGCCCGCGCGGACGCTGCGCTCTACCGCGCCAAGGCGGCGGGGCGCAATACTTTCGTACTCGCTGCGGACTGAGTTTTTTCATGGCCGCGAAGGGTGCGCCCGTGCGCCGTGCGCAGCTGTGCTGAAATCGTGCCGGGGGACCTCGGAATCCCCCAGGCAAAACTGAACAAGAGGTCAAAGCCATGTCGTCTGCGGAAGTCATCACACCGGATCAGTTGTTGAAGGAGCTCGAGGCCCAGAGCCGCATGCCGATCATGCGCATCGGCCAGGCGCTGGTCTCGCTCGGCATGGTCACGGAGAAGCAACTGGAGGCCGCGCTGGCGCAGCAGCAACTCGATCGCAACGTGCCGCTTGGCGAGACGCTGGTGCGCATGGGCGTGGTCAACCGCTCCCAGCTGCAGGTTGCGCTGGTGCGCAAGATGGGCTACCCGCTGGTCGACCTCCAGCGCTTCACGGCCGCGGCCGAGGCCTTGCGCAAGATCGGTCACGGCGTCGCGCGGCGCCTGCAGGTCATGCCGCTGATGATCCACGAAGGCCGCCTCGTGCTCGCGCTCGACGACCCTGCCAGCCGGCACGCCGCCATCGACGAGGTCGAGTTCATTGCGCAGATGAAGGTGGTGCCGGTGATCGGCCAGTGCCGCGATCTGGACGCAGTGCTGCAGAAGGCCTACGAGAAGATCGGCGCCCAGGCCGAAGGGCGTGCAGGCGCGGCCGACCCGATGAGCATCGACTTCGACCTGGCGGGCACCAGCGAACTGCTGGAGACCCTCGAGAAGGAGGTTCGCCCACCGGTCGACGACGACTCCCCGATCGAGCAGTCGGACAACTCGCTGGTGCGCATGATCAACAGCATGATCCTGGAGGCGCACCGCGAGGGCGTGTCGGACATCCACATCGAGAGCTATCCCGGGCGCGAGAAGACGCGCATCCGCTTTCGCCGGGACGGCAGGCTCTACACCTACCTCGAGCTCCCGCCCAGCTACCGCAACGCGATCGTCGCGCGCGTGAAGATCATGTGCGACCTCGACATCAGCGAAAAGCGCAAGCCGCAGGACGGCAAGATCAATTTCGCCAAGTTCTCGCCCCAGCACCCCATCGAGCTGCGCGTCGCGACCGTCCCGACCACCGGCGGCCTGGAAGACGTGGTGATGCGCCTGCTGGTGTCGGCGAAACCCCTCGCCCTCGATGCGCTGGGGTTGTCGCAGCGCAACCTGGCGCGGCTCACCGAGGCTGTCGAGCGCCCCTACGGCATGGTGCTGTGCGTCGGGCCGACCGGGTCGGGCAAGACCACCACGCTGCACTCCGCGCTCATGCACATCAACACGCCCGAGCGCAAGATCTGGACCGCGGAAGACCCGATCGAGATCACCCAGCCGGGGCTGCGGCAGGTGCAGGTCAATCCCCGCATCGACTGGACCTTCGCCAAGGCGCTGCGGGCCTTCGTGCGCGCCGATCCGGACGTGATCATGGTCGGCGAGATCCGCGACGAGGAGACCGCGAAGATGGCCATCGAGGCCTCGCTGACGGGGCACCTCGTGCTGTCCACCCTGCACACCAACAGCGCCCCCGAGACCGTGACGCGGCTGCTCGACATGGGCATGGACCCCTTCAATTTCGCGGACTCGCTGCTGGCGGTGCTGGCACAGCGGCTGGTGCGCCGCCTCTGCACGCACTGCATCAGCAGCCGTCCCCTGACGGCGGAGGAGATCGATGAGCTGGTGTCCGACTACCTCCATGCCTTCGCGGCGAAGGCCTCGCAGGCCGATCGGGAGGCGGTGGTCGCTTCCTGGCAGCGCCGCCATGCCAGCGACGGGCGCCTCATGAGCTTCTCGAGCGCCGGCTGCAAGCACTGCAAGGACACCGGGTTCAGCGGCCGCGTCGGCATCCACGAGCTGATGACGATGTCCAAGGGACTGCGCCGCCTGGTGCAGGCCGGCGCCCGCGCGGAAGAGCTGCAGCAGGCGGCGTTGCGCGAGGGCATGCGCACCCTGCGCCAGGACGGCATCGCCAAGGTGCTGTCCGGCCAGACCACGATCGACGAGGTGCGCGCGACCAGCAACGCCTGAGCCGGTACGGGCCCCTTCTCAATCGGCTCGGGGCCGGGTTAGGCGGCGTCCCATGCCACGGCGGGCAGTGCGGCGATGGCGGGCCTGGCGAACAGGAAGCCCTGGAAGAGATCCACGCCCAGCGCGCGCAGCGCACGGACTTCTTCCGAGGCCTCCACCCCTTCCGCGATCACGCGGATCTGGAGCTCGTCGCAGGTCGCCACGAAGCCTTTCACGATGGCGATGCGGACCGGGTCCAGGTGGATGTCGCGGACCAGGCTCATGTCGATCTTCACGACGTCGGGCTGGAAGGCCGCGAGCAGCTCGAAGCTCGCATAGGCGGCGCCGAAATCGTCGATCGCTGAGGTGAACCCGTAGCGCTTGAAGGTGCGGAAGGTGGCGGCGAGGCCGGGCAGGTCATCGACGCGCTCGCCTTCGGTGATCTCGAACATCAGGCGCTGGATCGGGAAGTTGCAGCGCCCGGCGGTGGCCATGGCGGTGCGGAAGCAGGCCTCCTGGCCGGCGACGTCGTTGGGCATGACGTTGAGGCTCAGCCTGGACTCCATGCCCAGCGCGGCCGCGAGCTCGATGGCCTTCACGCGGCAGGCCTCGTGGAACGCAAAGCGGTCTTGCGGGCCCACGCGGGCGAGCACCTCGGAAGCGCCTTCACCGGAAATGCCGCGCACCAATGCCTCGTGCGCGAAGATTTCCCGCTGCGCGAGATCGACGATGGGCTGGAAGGCCATCGTGAAGACCGAGTCATCGCCCGGGAAAGCGGCGTCGGCTCTGATCGGGGCAGTCACTGGAAATGATCCTCGCGGGCGGTGGTTGAGCAGGTGCCCCGGGGCAGGCGCAGGGCGTGGGTGCAGATTCCTGCACGCCCGCATTGTGCGCGTGCCCGGACGCCGGCGCGCGGCTTCGGCGCCACAAAGCGGCCGCGCAGCGACACGAAGTCACGGCCCTCCGCGTCGCCTAAAATGCTGCCCCCGGCGCTGCTGCCCCGCAGCGCCGATCCTTTGTTCGGGGCCATGTAGAGGAACACCATGTACAAAAACCTCGCCGCCGCGCTCGCGGCCGCCTGTCTTTTCATTTCGCCTTCTTTTTCGCAATCCGACGCCCGGGCCGATCCGCTCAAGATCGGCTTCGTGTATGTCGCACCCGTCACCGATGCCGGCTGGGTGCGGCAGCACGAGGAGGGCCGCAAGTCCGTCGAGGCGGCGCTCGGCGGCCAGGTCAAGACCACTTATGTCGAGAACGTGCCGGAGGGCTCCGATGCCGAGCGCGTGATTCGCGATCTCGCGCAGCAGGGCCACAAGCTGATCTTCACGCCCAGCTTCGGCTACATGGAGCCCACCCTCAAGGTGGCGCGCGACTTCCCCGACGTGAAGTTCGAGTCCATCACAGGCTACAAGCCCGCATCCAACGTCGCCACCGCGAACGCCCGCTACTACCAGGGCCGCTACCTGGCGGGCGTGGCGGCGGGTCGCATGAGCAAGACCCATGTCGCGGGCTACGTCGCGGGCTTTCCGATTCCCGAGGTGCTGCAGGGCATCAATGCCTTCACGCTGGGCATGCGCTCGGTCGATCCGAAGGCGCGGGTCAAGGTCGTGTGGCTGGACGCCTGGTTCGATCCGCCGAGGGAGCGCGACGCCGCGATGACGCTGTTCAACCAGGACGTGGACGTGATCGCCTTCCACACCGGCTCTACCGCCGTGATGGCCGCGGCGCAGGAGCGGGGCAAGCTGGCTGTGGCCTACCACTCCGACATGCGCAAGGTCGCGCCCGATGCGCAGATCGTCGCCGTCACCCACGAGTGGGGCGGCTACTACACCCGGCGCGCGAAGGCGGTGCTCGACGGCACCTGGAAGCCGGTCAGCATCTGGGGCGGTGTGAAGGAAGGAATGATCCGCGTCGGCGATTTCGGCACAAAGGTGCCCAAGGCCGTGCAGGAAGAGGTGCTGGCACGGCAGCAGGACATCGCGAGCGGCAAGCTGCAGGTCTTCCGCGCGGCCCAGGATGTGCGCGACAACGAGGGCAGGGTCGTCATCGCCAAGGGCACGGGGCTGCGCGACGACCAGATCCTCATGATGAACTGGCTGGTCGAGGGCGTCGAGGGGCGAGTCGCACGCTGACGCCGACGTGCCGTCTCAGTGCACGAAGCCGCGCTCGCGGTGGAAGTACGCAGCCTCGGGGTCGAGCTTCTTCACCTGCACCGCCGGCGCGCCGGCATAGACCGCGTATGGCTCGCCGTGCGCCTTGTTGAGCACCGACCCCGCTCCCAGCATCGAACGGTCGGGCAGGGCGGCGCCGCCCAGCACCGTCACCCGCGTGCCCACCAGGCAGTAGGCGCCGATGCGGATGGGCTTGCAGTCCTGCCGGTTCTCCTGCACGTTGATGCCGTGGGTGATCAGCTGGGAGTGGTAGCCCGCGACGGTGGTGAAGGCGCCGATGTCGACGCGGTCGGTGCAGTCGATGATGTGCTGCTTGGTGACGGCCGCATGCTCGCCCAGCGAAAGCGTCGGGTCGCGGTCGGTGCGATGCCTGAAATGGGCGCCGGCGGGCGGGTGGCCGGTGATCCAGTTCGAGCGGTCGATGACCGAGTGCGCGCCGCACTCGAGCCGGCCCAGGTGGATTGCGACGTTGAAGTGGCCGATGTACGCCCCTTCGCCCATCACCAGGTGGCCCGGGAAGACATAGGAGAGCCCGATGCGCGCGCCGTCGGCGATCTCGTAGCCCCAGAAGCGGCGCAGCACCGCGCGCTTCAGTGTCCAGGGCAGGAACACCACCAGGAGGCCCAGCAGCCGCTTCACCGGGCGGCCTTCCGTTCGTCGAGCACGCGGCGGTAGGTCGCCACGTAGTTCGAGGCCATGCGCTGCGCCGAGTAGTGCGCGGCGTTCTCGATGCCCAGCCGGCGCATCTCGGCAAAGCGCGGTGCTGCGTTCTCGATGGCGGCGGCCATGGCGTCGGCGTCGTCGGGGTCCACGTAGACCGCGCCTTCGCCGCCGATCTCGTTCATCGGCGCCAGGTCGGAGGTGAAGACCGGGCAGCCGCAGGCCTGGGCCTCGATGACCGGCCAGCCGAAGCCTTCCTGCAGCGAAGGGAAGAGCAGGGCGGTCGCGCTGGCGTAGAGCGCGCGCAACTCCTCGTGCGAGACGCCTTGCACGGTCTTGACCTGGTCGGCCACGCCGTGCTTGCAAGCCAGCTCGGCCATCTCGGGCACCAGTTCCGGGCCGATGAACAGCAGTTGCTCCACCGGCGCGGGCCGGCCGCTCGCCGCCGCGCGCTCGCGCAGCGCGATGAAGGTCTCCAACACTTTGCGGCGGTTCTTGCGCGCCAGGTCCCAGCCGACATGGACCAGGAACTTGTCCCCGGCCGAGATACCGAAGCGCCGGATCAGGCCCTGGGCCTCTTCGGGCGGCACCGGCCGGAAATCGTCGTTGAGCCCGTTGAGCACCACGGTGACCCGCGCTTCCTCGGCCAGTCCCAGCGCCAGCAGCTCGCGCCGGGTCAGGTGCGAGACGCAAGCCACCAGGTCGGCCGTGCGCAGCCCCTTGGCAATGAGCCGCTGGAACAGCCGGCCCGTCCAGCCCACGTTCCAGCCATCGACCATGCCCTTGGCGGCCTGCACCGCGATGACGTCGTGGCAGGTGATGACGTTGGGCTTGGACTTCACCCAGGGGATGTACATGCCGTTGGAGTGGTCCGCGACGTGCACGACATCGGCCCAGCGCAGGTGGCGCGAGAGAGTGGGGATGAAGAGGATGAACTTGTCCACGTATCCCAGCCACTTCCACAGCCGCGAGGAGGTGGGCACCCGCAGCACGCGCCGCGGCGGCGTCAGAACGCGCAGCTCGCAGCCGTTGCGGGGAAGTTCGCGTTCAAGGATGCGCTTGAAGGCCAGCATGCTGGTCTGGCCGTCGGGGACGTAGTTCCCGATGAGGAGCACTTTCATGTTGGACATGCGCGGCGGTCTGCGTCGCGTGAAGTCATCGCTTTTCCTGTTGGGGTGAAAAAAGAATTATGTTCTAGCGGCAGGGGCACCCTGGGGGGTGGACCACGGACGCGGGGGCTGTCATATAGCCTCCATATGCGCTCGCACATTTCGTACCGGGCCTCGCTGCCTTACCCTCACAGCCCATGCAAGCCTACCGTGCTTCCCTTTTGCGATTCGACGCCGCCGGCCAGCCGGTTTTCGACCAGGACGGCCTCCTGGTCGTCGGCCCCGACGACGCCGGCCGCCAGCGGGTGCAGGATGCCGGCGCCTTCGCAAGTGTCGCCGCCCGCCATCCGGGCGTGGCGGTCACGCACTGGCCGGGCCGCATCATCGCGCCGGGCTTCGTGGACATGCACATCCACTTCCCGCAGACCGACATCATCGGCGCGCCCTCCGAGGGCCTGCTGCCCTGGCTCGAGAACTACACCTTTCCGGCCGAGAGCCGCTTCGCCGAGCCCGCCCATGCGGCCGAGGTGGCCGAGGTCTTCTTCGACGAGCTGCTGCGCAACGGCGTCACCACCTCCCTGACCTTCGCGACCTCGCATCCGGCCTCGGTGCAGGCCTTCTTCGAGGAGGCGCAGCGCCGTTCGCTGCGGATGATCACCGGGAAGGTACTGCAGGACCGCCATTCGCCCGACGGTGTGCGCGACCAGACCGAACAGAGCCTGATCGACACCGAATCGCTGATTCGCCGCTGGCACGACGTGGACCGGCTGGGCTACGCGATCACCCCGCGCTTCGCCCCCACCAGCACCGACGCACAGCTGCGCGGCGCGGGCGAGCTGGCCGCCAGATACCCCGACACCTGGATCCACTCGCACGTGGCCGAGAACAAGGACGAGGTGAAGTGGGCGCGTGAGCTTTTCCCGGGCGCTCGTTCCTACCTCGACGTCTACCAGGGCTTCGGCCTGATGCGCGAGCGCGCCGTGTATGCCCACTGCATCCATTTCGACGACGACGACCGGCGCCTGATGCGAGAGACCGGCACCGCTGCCGCCGTGAGCCCGACCAGCAACCTGTTCCTCGGCAGCGGCTTCTTCGACTTCGAGGGGGCCGACCGCATCGGCTGCGCGTACGGCCTGGCCAGCGACGTCGGTGGCGGCACCAGCTTCAGCCCCTTCTCGACCATGCTGGCCGCCTACTACGTGGGCCGCGAGGGCCAGACCAAGCCGGGCGTCAGCATCGCGCCCTCCCAGCTGTGGTGGCGCCACACCGGCGGCGCGGCGCGGGCCCTCGGGCTGGAGGGCGTCATCGGCAACCTGCAGCCGGGTTGCGAGGCCGATTTCCTGGTGCTCGACCCCAAGGCCACGCCGATGCTCGCGCGCAAGACGGCGCGGGCGGACAGCCTGGAGGAACTGCTGTTCGCGATGATCGTCCTGGGGGACGATCGGCTGGTCGAGCGCACCGTGATCTCCGAAGCCTCGGACACTTGAGGCGGTCGGGCGGGCGGGAGCCGCTGCCTAGAATAGCGGCCCCAAGGAAGGACCCCGAACATGAGCATCAAGAGCGACAAGTGGATCCGGCGCATGGCCGAGAAGAACGGCATGATCGAGCCCTTCGAGCCGGGGCAGATCCGCGAGCAGGACGGCCACCGCATCATCAGCTACGGCACCTCCAGCTACGGCTACGACATCCGCTGCGCACCCGAGTTCAAGGTCTTCACCAACATCCACAGCACGGTTGTCGACCCGAAGAACTTCGATGAGAAGAGCTTCGTCGACTTCCACGGCGACTCCTGCATCATCCCGCCCAACAGCTTCGCCCTGGCCCGCACGGTGGAGTACTTCCGCATCCCGCGCAACGTGCTGACCATCTGCCTGGGCAAGAGCACCTACGCGCGCTGCGGGATCATCGTCAACGTCACCCCCTTCGAGCCCGAATGGGAAGGCTACGTGACGCTGGAGTTCAGCAACACCACACCGCTGCCGGCCAAGATCTACGCCGGCGAGGGCTGCGCCCAGGTGCTCTTCTTCGAGAGCGACGAAGTCTGCGAGATCAGCTACAAGGACCGCGGCGGCAAGTACCAGGGCCAGCGCGGCGTGACCCTGCCCAAGGCCTGATCGGATTCTCGCGGCGCTGTCCTGCACGCGCTCGCGCCTCCCCGCCTGTGCGGCCCCATCTGGCCTGCGCAAGAATTTTTGGCCAGGGATGTGCTCCATATCGAGCGCGTACCATCGGCGAGCAGCAGCCGTTCGCGGGCGGCAAGGAGACGCGTCATGAGATGGGAAGGCAACGAACAATCGGACCACGTCGAAGACCGCCGCAGTGGGGGCGGGGGCTTCGGCGGGCTGCCGATCGGTGGGCGCAGCGTCGGGGTGGGCACCATCGTGGTCGCCCTTATTGCAGGGTGGATCTTCGGCATCAATCCGCTCACCCTGCTGGGGATGATGAGCGGCGGCGAGCCGCCGGCCCAGGTGCAGCAGCAGGGCCCGGCCCAGAAGCCGCCGGCGGAGGATCGCGAGGCCGCCTTCGTTTCCACCGTGCTGCGCAACACCGAGGTGGTGTGGAGCGGCATCTTCCGCCAGAACGGCAGCACGTACACGCCGACGCGCCTGGTGCTGTTCCGCGGCGCCACGCCCACGGCCTGCGGCGCCGGCCAGGCAGCCATGGGCCCCTTCTACTGTCCGGGCGACAAGAAGGTCTACATCGACCTGAGCTTCTACGACACCCTCTCGCGCCAACTGGGCGCGCCCGGCGAATTCGCCCGCGCCTACGTGATCGCGCACGAGGTGGGCCACCATGTCCAGGACGAACTGGGCGTCACCGGCAAGGTCGACCAGATGCGCGGCCGCCTGAGCCAGGCGCAGAACAACGCGTTGAGCGTGCGCGTCGAACTGCAGGCCGACTGCTTCGCCGGCGTCTGGGCCCACCATTCCCAGGAGTCCAAGCGCTGGCTGGACCCGGGCGACATCGAGGCCGCGATGAATGCCGCGGCCAAGATCGGCGACGACGCCCTCCAGCGCTCGGCCGGCCGGGCCGTGGTCCCCGACAGCTTCACCCATGGCTCCAGCGCGCAACGCCAGCGCTGGTTCGGAGCGGGCTACAAGAGCGGCAAGATCCAGGATTGCGACACCTTCGCCGCGCGGAGCCTTTGAGGCGGAGCTCGGGTGCTATCCAAAAGAGAGCAATCGGACCAGTCACCGCACTGTCATCCCCGTTTTTTGCCGCAGTGCGACAATAGCGGGCTTCATGACCAGTTCCTTCTCCAATCTTTCCCTGGCCGAACCGCTGGCGCGCGCGGTGGCCGAAATGGGCTACGAGAGCATGACGCCGATCCAGGAGCAGGCCATTCCGGTGGTGCTCGCGGGTCAGGACGTGATGGGCGCTGCGCAGACCGGCACCGGCAAGACGGCGGCCTTCTCGCTGCCCCTGCTCCAGCGCATGCTCAAGCACGAGAACAGCTCGACTTCGCCGGCGCGCCATCCGGTGCGTGCGCTGGTGCTGCTGCCCACGCGCGAGCTGGCCGACCAGGTCGCGCAGCAGGTCAAGCTCTACGCCAAGTACACCAACCTGCGAAGCACAGTGGTGTTCGGCGGCATCGACATGAAGCCGCAGACGCTGGAGCTCAAGAGGGGTGTCGAGGTCCTCGTGGCCACGCCGGGCCGGCTGCTGGACCACATCGAGGCCAAGAACGCGGTGCTCAACCAGGTCGAGTACGTCGTGCTCGACGAGGCCGACCGCATGCTCGACATCGGCTTCCTTCCTGACCTGCAGCGCATCCTCTCGTACCTGCCCAAGCAGCGCACCACCCTGCTGTTCTCGGCCACCTTCTCTCCCGAGATCAGGCGCCTGGCCGGCAGCTACCTGCAGAACCCGGTCACCATCGAGGTGGCGCGTCCGAACGAGACGGCCTCCACCGTGGAGCAGCATTTCTACAGCGTCAGCGACGACGACAAGCGCCGCGCGCTGAAGCAGATCCTTCGGCAGCGTGGCCTCAAGCAGGCCTTCGTTTTCGTCAACAGCAAGCTGGGCTGTGCGCGGCTTGCACGCTCGCTCGAGCGCGAAGGGCTCAACACCACGGCACTGCACGGCGACAAGAGCCAGGACGAGCGCCTGAAGTCGCTGGCCGCCTTCAAGGCCGGCGAGGTCGACCTGCTGGTGGCCACCGACGTGGCGGCGCGCGGCCTCGACATCAAGGACGTGCCGGCAGTCTTCAACTTCGACATCCCCTTCAACGCCGAGGATTACGTTCACCGGATCGGCCGCACCGGCCGCGCCGGCGCCTCGGGCCTGGCGGTGAGCTTCGCCAGCGGCGGCAACGACGTGCGGCTGGTCGCCGACATCGAGAAGTTGATCAAGAAGAAGATCGAGCTGGAACCGGTGGAGTTCGAGGAAGACCGACCGCGCGGGCGCATCAACGACGGGCGCCGCCACTGGCGCGAAGAGGGCGAGGCCGGCGACGCGCGCGACGTGCTCGACCAGCCACGCGAGCGCAACGGCGAAGCCCGCTTCGGGCGCGGCGCACGGCCGCACCGCGCACCCGCTGCGCCGCGCGATCCGTTCTTCGAGAAGCCCTACGAGAGCCCGGAGCGGGAGGCTGCGCCTTCCTGGGAGGCTGCTGCCAAGGCAACGCCTGCGCGAGGCCTCTCGAGCAACATCAAGAGCAAGCGCAAGGTCCCGGCGCTGTTCAAGGCCTCGGAGTCGCAGCCGAACTGAACCCGCGCTGCGCTCAGCCGGGCTTCTGCGCCTGCGCGCAGCGCACCTGGATCAGTTCCCGATCCGCCGCCGTCGCGCCGATGCGCACCGCGCTCAGGCAGCCGCCCCAGACGCAGCCCGTGTCGGTGGACAGCAGGTCGGGCCGCGACAGCCAGCCCAGCGTCGACCAGTGGCCGAAGGCGACCGTGAGCTTCGCAGTGCGCCGCCCCGGCACGTCGAACCAGGGCATGAAGCCCGCGGGGGGCGCGCCTGATCCGTCCTTGGTCTCGAACTCCATCACGCCCTCCGCGCTGCAGAAGCGCAGCCGCGTCAGGGCATTGACGATGACGCGCAGGCGTGCGCTGCCGCTGAGCGCATCGCTCCACTGCGCGGGTTCGTTGCCGTACATGGTCTGGAGGAACTCGGTCCAGGCGGGGCCGCGCAGCACCGATTCGAGCTCCGCCGCCAGCGCAAGCGTGTCCGCAAGGCTCCATTGCGGCAGCACGCCCGCATGCACCATCAGCAGCTCGCCATCGGCCAGTTCGCGATGCAATGCCATCGGTTGCCGGCGCAACCAGTCGAGCAGGGCCTCGCGGTCAGGCGCGGCCAGCACTTCGCCCAGGGTGTCCTTGCGGCCGTGCTTGCGCGCGCCCTGGGCCACGCCCAGCAAGTGCAGGTCGTGGTTGCCCAGCAGGCTCTGCGCGGCGCCGTCCAGGCGCTGCATGCGCCGCAGCACGGCCAGCGAGTCGGGGCCGCGGTTGACCAGGTCGCCCAGCAGGACGAGCTGATCGCGGCTGGGGGAGAAGGCGATGCGGTCGAGCAGGCGCGCCAGGGGTTCGTCGCAGCCCTGCACATCGCCGATCAAGTAAAGTGCCATGGGTCCCCATTCTCCCCCGCCTCCATGGATGTTTTTCTCCTGGCCTTGCTGACCACGCTCAACGCGTTGTTCGCAATGTCCGAAATGGCCCTGTCCACCAGCCGCCGGGCGCGCCTTGCCGCGCTGGCCGAAACGGGGGATGCGGGCGCCGCGGCCGCGCTGGACCTCATGGAGTCGCCCACGCAGTTCCTCTCGACCGTGCAGATCGGCATCACCTCGATCGGCATGCTGAGCGGCATCGTCGGCGAGGCCGCCTTCGCCGGGCCGCTGGCCATCTGGATGGAGGGCGCGGGCATGGGTCCGGGGGCAGCCAGCTTCGTGTCCACCGCCGTGGTGGTGAGCTGCATCACCTTCTTCACCATCATCTTCGGCGAGCTGGTGCCCAAGCGCATCGGCCAGCTCTATCCCGAGCCGGTGGCACGCCACGTCGCACGCCCGATGCACATGCTGGCCGCCGCAGCCAAGCCCTTCGTGCTGCTGCTGTCGGGCGCCACGGCCGCAATCCTCAAGCTGCTGCGCATCGACCTGAACGCCGGCCGCATGGTGACGGAGGAGGAGATCTCGGCCAGCCTGGAGGAGGGCGTGGACGCCGGCGTCATCGAGATGCACGAGCACCAGATGGTGCGCAACGTGTTCCACCTGGACGACCGGCGCCTCAGCTCGCTGATGGTGCCGCGCGCCGACATCGACTGGCTGGAAGCTTCCGCCAGCGTCGAGGAGGCCCTTCGGAAGGTGTCGGTGGACGCGGTGCGCGACGAGGTCCATTCGTGGTACCCGGTGTGCCGCGGGTCGCTGGACGACGTGGTCGGCACCATCAGCGTGGCCCGGCTGCTGGCGCTGGGCCTCGCGCACACCGGCACCATCGAGGAAGCGGCGCAGCCGGCGATCTTCGTGCCCGAGACTCTCACCGGCATGGAGCTGCTCGAGCAGTTCCGCGCGCGCGCCGCGCGCCTGGTGTTCGTGGTCGACGAGTACGGCGTGGTGCAGGGGCTGATGACGCCGGGCGACTTGCTCGAAGCCATCACCGGCGAGCTGCAGACCGCCACCCAGGGCGACGCGTGGGCCCACAAGCGGCCCGATGGCGTGTGGGAGCTCGACGGGCTGATGCCCGTGGCCGAGCTGCGTGCGCGCCTGGGCATCCGCGAGCTGCCCGACGAGGACCGCGGCCGCTACAACACGGTGGCCGGGTTGCTGATCTTCGTGGCCGGCCACCTGCCCGAGGTGAACGAGGAAATCGACTGCGAGGGCTGGCGCTTCCGGATCGTGGCGCTGGACGGCAAGCGCATCGACCGGGTGCTGGCCCGTTCGATAGCCGCGGCGGCCCAGAACGTGGCGGCCTGAGGACAGCGCACGCTGGCGGAAGCGCGAACGAAGGCTCTCCCCGATTCAGCGCGGCCGCGGATGCTCGGCGCGCCACCTCCAGGGCGGCACCGGGCGGCGGTCGGCCCACAGCCCCGCGCGCCGGGCCTTGGCCTCGAACTCCGCGAACTCGTACTGGCCGCGCTCGGTGAGGCTCTGTTCGTCGGCATAGGCACGCGACCACCAGGCCATGCCGACGGTGAGCATTGCGAGGCCGGCATCCAGCGTCTTCGCGCAGCGGGCCTCGGAACAGGAGTTCGGTGCCACCTGCACGCGGCAAACGCGGCGGTGGTAGCGGTCCTCGTCGTGTTTGCAGTCCAGCCGCGCCGTCTTGCGGTAGGCCATCTGGGACAGCGCCTGCTTGGCGCGCCGGCCGAAGGGCTGTTTCAGCTCGGGCGCGTCGATGGCATGCAGCCGCACGGTGAGCTGGCGATAGGCGCCAGGCTCGCCGCAGCGGACCCTGAGGGAGTCGCCGTCGCTGATGGCGACGACCAGGCAGAAGAGAGTGGCGGAAAGCATCAGGCCAAAGCTGCCGATGCTAAAGGTTCTGCCCGATGCAGGCCGCCATCTACGCCGCCTCGCGCAGGGCCTGCAGCACCCGCGCCAGCGCGGGGCTGGGCTCCTGCCGGTCCCACACCATGCCCACCGGCCCCACGTCGGAGCCCAGCGACAGCGCCAGGATCGCCAGCATCCCCAAGCGCTGGTAGTGGTGCGCCGCGGCACCGGAGAGCACGCCGATGCAGCGGCTCTCGCGCATCAGCGCCTGGTTGAGCGTGGGGGAGGTCGATTCGATCCAGGGCTCGGGCGGCGCGAGGCCCTGCTCGACGAAGGTGGCGTCGATCGCCCGGCGCAGCGCCGTGTGCCGCGGCGGAAGGATCCACGGATGGGCCGCCGCCTTCGCCCACGTCACCCCGGCGGCGCGCAGCAGCGGATGCCTGCGGCCCGTCACCACGCAATGCGGGTCCTTGAACAGCGCCTCGCTGTGCACGTGGGGCCCGAAGGCCCGCTCGTCCAGGCGGCCCACGATCAGGTCCAGCTCGCGGCGCTCGAAGCGTGCCCACAGGCCCGCGGCCGTATCCTCCACCACCTCGATGCGCAGCGGCTGCGGCTGCTTCTCCAGCGCGAGCAGCGCGCGCGGCAGCAGGTAGGCGCTGGTTACCAGCATGCTGCCGATGCGCACCGCGCCCAGCGTGCCGGCCGCCACCGCCGCAAGCTCCTGCTGCAGCTGGCGTGAGTCCGCCACCACGCGCCGCGCATGGCGCAGCGCCACAGGCAGATAGGGGCTGGGCCGGATCTGCCGACCCCGCAGGAACAGCGGCACGCCCAGCGCCGCCTCGACCTCGGCCAGCCACTGCGACACGGCCGGCTGGCTC
>NZ_LMTS01000071.1:50837-65925 GCF_001541225.1 Variovorax sp. WDL1
CGCCTCGGCCGCGGCCGTGAGGCTGCCGTGCCGCTCCACTGCCAGAAGGATCTCGAGATGCCGCAGGCGCAGTCGGCGCAGGTTCAGCGCTAGCTGGCGCTCCTCGTCTTGCATAAGAGAATGCGATGGGTCCAGATGAAAGAAGGTGTGGATCATTATGTGACGCCACCCGATGATCCGGCCATCCGAATCACTCTCCGCAGGAGTTGCAGCGATGAACGCGACCACCCGACGCAGCGTGCTGGGACTGGGCCTGGCCCTCGTCCTCGCCGCGAGCCACGCCCAGGCCCAGACCTACCCGGCACGCCCCGTCAAGCTGGTGGTGCCTTTCCCGGCCGGCGGCGGCACCGACATCGTGGCGCGCAAGATGGCCGAGCACGTGCGCGAGGAACTGGGGCAGCCTGTGGTCGTCGAGAACAAGGCCGGCGCCAGCGGCAACATCGGCGCCGACAGCGTGGCGCGCTCGGCACCCGATGGCTACACCCTGATGCTCACCGCCGCGCCCTTCGCCATCGCGCCGGCGGTGTTCAAGAACTTGAGCTTCGACCCGGTCAAGGACTTCACCCCGGTGGCCCAGATCGCCAGCGTGCCCCTCCTGGTCGTGACCCGCGCCGAGTCGCCGCTCAGGAGCATCGCCGACCTGGCCGCCGCCGCGAAGAAGGACGGCAACGCCATCAGCTACGCCACCTTCGGCAATGGCGCGCCGCCCCACCTGGTGGGCGAGCGCATGAAGTCGCTCGGCGGCTTCGGCATGACCCACGTGCCCTACAAGGGCGGGCAGGCTGCACTGCCGGACATCCTCTCCGGCCAGATCGACGTGGCCATCATGGACGTGGTCTCGATGACGCCGCTGATCAAGGCCGGCCGCCTGCGCGCGCTGGCCATTACCGGCCCGAAGCGTTCGCCCGCCTTTCCCGACGTGCCCACGCTGGCGCAGGCCGGCATCCCGTTCGATACGGTGGGCTGGTACGCGGTGTTCGGCCCAGCGGGGCTGGACCCGGTCGTCGCGACGCGCCTCAACGCTGCGCTGCTCAAGGTGATGGCGCGGCCTGACATGCGCAGCCTGCTGATAGACGGCGGTTCCATGCCGGTCGATCGGCAGACGCCTGCCCAATGGGCCACCGCCTTCAAGGAAAACGTCCAGGTCTGGGGCCGTATCGCCCGCGAGTCCGGCGCTTCCGTCGATTGAGGGGGCCTCGTGCAACCGTCTTCTCTTGCCCCTGACGCAGCCGTGCACGAGGTCGAGATCGTGCGCGACGTGGTCTACGGACGCGGGCTCGTGCAGCGCCTCCGGCCGGGTGGGCCGGTCGAGCGCGAACTCGCACTCGACCTCTACCGCCCCGTCGATCCCACGCAGCCCGGCCAGCTGCGCCCGGCCCTGGTGCTGGCCTTCGGCGGCGCCTTTCACCGCGGCTCCAAGGAAAACGACGCCTTCGAGGCGGAGGGCGGCAACACCTCCGTGGCCGAGTACTGCCTGCGATTCGCCCGCCGCGGCTACGTGGCCTGCGCGATCGACTACCGGCTGGTCCCGGAAGACCCGGAACCCGGCGCGACGCCCGTGGTGAGCCGCCCCGAGCGCATCCCGAGCTCGCGCGTGGCCGTGGTGCGCCGCCTGCTGCAACTGCCGCCCGCCACCCCCGAGATGCTGTGGCGCGGCATCGAGGCCGCCAGCGACGACATGGCTGCCGCCACGCGCTTCGTGCGCCGCCAAGCCGCCGCGTGGCTGGTGGACCCGGCGCGTATCGCCGTCGGCGGCTTTTCCGCCGGCGCTCGCACCGCGCTCAACGTGGCTTTCGGCGAGCAGGTGCCGGTGGCGGCGGTGCTGGCGCTGTCCGGCTACATCGATGACGAGGACCTCGCGGCGCACCTGGCGCGCCGCGCCGGCGGCGGCCCGGCCGTCCTGCTGGTGAGCGCGGAGCACGACCTCGACTACGTGGCAGCCGCTGCGCCGGGCCTGCTTGTCCGCCTGCGCGAGGCGGGCCTGCACTGCGAGCAGGTGCAGGTGCCCGGTGCCGGCCATTTCTACCGCGCCGAGGCCGCCGCCCTGTACGATCGGCACGGCACCACCACCGTCGAGGGCGCCATGGCCGCCTTCCTGCGCCACACCCTCGGCCCGATCCCCGGATGACGAGGAGACCGCAATGACCGAATCCTTCCTCCAGGCCTTTGCCGACGCGTGGAATCGCCACGACATCGACGCCCTCATGGAGTTCATGACCGAGGACTGCGTCTTCGAGGCCAGCGCCGGGCCCGAGCCCTGCGGCACCCGCTACGTGGGGCAGCAGGCGGTGCGTGAAGGCTTCAGCCGAGTCTGGCACGACTATCCCGATGCCCAGTGGCTCGGCGCGCGGCACTTCATCGCCGGCGATCGGGGCTTTTCCGAATGGACCTTCGTGGGCACCCGCGCCAGCGACGGCGTCCGCGTCGAGACCAACGGCTGCGACCATTTCACCTTCCGCGACGGCCGCATCCAGCTCAAGAACTCCTGGCGCAAGGCTCGCGGCTGAGCCCGGCGTGTGGCGCCGGCGCCCCAGCGCGCCAAAAGCCGCTTGGGAAAGTAACTAATTGTGTGATTCAATCACCGGCGGAGTAGAGGACCGTCGAGGACATCCATGAAAAGACTGCTGAGCATCTTCTGCATCGCCGCCCTGGTGGCCGGCTGCGCGACCCGCCCCAACGAGGGCCCCGGTTCAGGTTCCGGCGCGGACTACGTCCCGGCCGTTCAGGCGCCTGCCAACGGCCCTGCGGCCTACGAACAGGACCTGGCGCGGTGCCGCGCCTCGGCTGCCACCATCCCCTTCCGGGCCAGCCAGCATGACGATGCGCTTGTCGTGCTCGACACCGGCGTGGTCGGTGCCGGCTGGATGGCTGGCATCCCGACGCTCAGCGGCGTGGCGGTGGTCGGCGGCCTCTATGCCTTCAACAAGGCCGTCTACACCCCCGAGCGCCGCGCGTGGCATGCCAAGCAGGAAACCGCCATGGTCAACTGCCTGGCTCAGAAGGGCTACGTCAACACGGACCCCAGCGTGCGGGTGACGTGGGTGCCGCCTGAGCAGCGCTTTGCCCAGCCAGCGCTGCGCAGCACCGGGCGTGATACGTACAGCGCCGAGCAGTTCGCCAAGGCCCGCCGCTGCAGCGTGCTGCCCATGGCCACGCTGGTCGAGAAGGGCCCCGGCTACGAGCGGCATCGCATCCCGTGCAACAACGGCCAGACGATGGCCGTGCGCTGCGAGTTCGGGAACTGCCGGGCGGGGTAGGGCCGACGCCGGCGGCCGCGCACCAGACGGCTCAGTCCGCGAGTATCCGGGGCGTCGAGATCCGTCCGAGTTCGTAGTCGTTGTTCGATGACGAGTCGGAATCGGGTTCGTATTCGGTCTGCGCTTCGCTGATGGCGCGCTCGTCGGTCCGCATGGTGTGCGCCCCATCGGGCCTTGGTGTGAGGACTTCTCTCAGTTCCTCTTCGCGCCGAAGAGGAGGAAAGCCGCCTTGGGCTCCCGGTCGGTCGACCCGCCGCTCGGGTGAAGCACCTTCCGTGTGCAAGAGGTACAGCGGTGCGTAGACCACGAAGATGCAGATCCCAAGGACCAGGCCCCCGATCAGCAACTGCGTCCTCTCGTCGAAGTTCTGTTGGACCCAGTCGTCCAGCAGCATCGACGTTCCCACGACGTTGGCAAACACGTTCTGGCGCGCGGCATCGGTGAGAAGGAGCTGCCTGCCCAGGCTCTCGAATAGCTCGGCCCATGACATCTCCCCGAACGAGCGAAATTCGGCGTGGACGCGATACCCATCGGAGGCTTCACGCCTTGCTTCGGCGACTTCCTGGACAAAGGTCTGCTTACGTTCGGATGGAACAGTCTTCGAATCTTCGTTGTTGAGCGAAGCAAGGACGGCGAGCTCGACGGGCGTGCGCACACCCGGGAAATAGGCTCTCAGGAACGCGTCCACAAAAATTTCCTGCACGATCTGGCCGCGCGTCTGCAGCGTCAAAGCCTGGGCCCTCGCCAACAGGGAGGTGGTTTCTCTGATCATCCGATCAAAGCAAGTGAAATCCGGTGTCTTCTGCACGTCGGACTCCAGACTGGGTATGGGCCGTAGTCTTGCGTGCAATGGACTGGGATCGCGGTCACGTGCGGAGAGAAGGTGTGCTCGGCGCTCAGTTTTCTTGACTTCCTCCTCCAATGAGATCGGTGATCCAGATTGTTCGATTCGCTTCAGTTCTTCCTCATCTTTTTCCACTTCTGTCTCGAGCGCCGCCAAGTACTCCATTTGCCTTTCTGTTTGGGGCCGATCCAGAGCCAGCCCCCGCAGCCGGTCCAGCTCTCGCGCTTTTCTGTAAACGCCAAGCTCTCGTTCGGTCTTTGCCAGATCTTGTAGTTCTTCAAAAGAAAAGATGTTGCGGTCGAGGCTCAACGAAAGCCACTGCCGGTCCAGTGTCTTGGTTTTTTTGTACACATCCAGTTCTCTTCGAAGACACGTCAAATACTGCTTGTGTGCACCGTCGAGTCCATCTTCACCCGCGTCCTCCAGCCGCTGGATCTCTCGTCCATACAACTCGAAATTCTTCGTGTTGATCATTTGCTGGCGCTGCTCGGCAGGCGTGTCCAGCAGTTGCTTGGCGAAGGCGCTCAGCTCCTCGATGTAGCGCGCGTGAACGCCTTCCTCCTGAATGCTGAAATTGTCTGAGCTGTCCCTGCCGAACCATCTCGCGAAAGCCCCGAAGACAAGGTCGTCCTTGATTTCCAGCAAGGAGTTCGTCACGGAGTGGCCAAGAGAGTGAGAAACATTGAGTTCGGCTGCAGCCGTTGCCGCGAAGCCGACTGCGCGAGGGAGGCCGCTGGCACCTGCAAGGGGGAATGCCGTGGCCATTGCCATTCCGCCAAAACATTGGAACAAGGAATAGATCCCTCCCGATGCGAAAACCGCGCGCGTCGGAAGCGATGTGAGGTTGTCCCTGAGAGGGAAAAAGTAGTTGCATGTATCGCGAGCGACGCTGTAGCAAACGAACGGGCTGATTGCGTTGCCATATTCCTCCAGCTTGCCCGTCTCGTAGCAGGCCAGAATCACGCCGAGGTTGAAAACGCCCAGGACCAAGCGCGACATGACGCTGGTGCGATTGGCTGTGCCCAGTCCGACAGAGAGAATGCCGCCCAGCACGTTGAGCGTGGGTGCAATGGCGATCGCCAGAATGCTCGAGATGCTCAGCGAGCTTTCACCGAGCGCGTCGGATTTGCTCACCTCGAAGGCGACTGCGTCACGCATGAGTGTGCTCAGGGTCACGACCAGGCCGGTACGTGCTGCCACGTTGCGCAAATTGATGGCCCATGGCCCGCACAGGCAGTCGATCAGCGCGCAGCGCCGCTGCTGCTGGCCTTCGAGGGTGTCCTCCGGATGTTTCGCCACGGCTTCCTGCATGCAGGCAAGCACCTTCTCGATATCGGCGAGCAGCTCCCTTTGATCGTTTGGAAGATCCAGTGCATCGCCGCTCGAGGAATCGATCAGGTCTTGTGCATGGGCGATGAACGCATCAGCTGCCGTGATGTCGTCTGCGGGCAGCGCCCGTTTCGCCCTCGTGAGTGCACGGGTCACGTCCTTCGCGACAGTGCGACGGATCAGGGGCAATGACGACTGCCGGGCCTGACCCGGATGGCGGGCCGGCGTCATTTGCTGAAACTGCTGCCGGAGCTGGCTGAGGGCGAGGGTCGGAACCCCGGGTGGTCGCGTTGGCGGATTCTTGTTCTGACCCAGGGGCCTTGGATCGCGCGTCGTTTGGGGTGGATTCAGATAGTTTGACGAGCCTCTGTTTGAACTGTTGATTCCGCTGGGGAGCATTTGGCTACCTTCCTGATTGATTGGGGAAGGCGATGTCTAACCAAAAGTAACGATCCAGTCAAAAATTGTCACAAAATTGTCGCGGATCGGCATTGCGCTCCCCATCGCGCCACCAGCGCCCGGGCCGTGTGATCCTCCTGCTCCTGACCCTCGCACGCTTTAATCAACTTCGTCGCTCCAGCCGTCCGGGGCAGCGCAACGCCCATCCGAGCGCGCGCTGCATTGCTTTGGTCTCAATCGGATCGATGGGAACTGCAGTCACCTTGATGCCCATGCGGCTCGCAGGTGAAAGCGGGGCTATTCGAATATCTTGTCGAGATTCACAACCGCGTGTTGCCGCTTGAGTGTCTTGTTGTTGCGGCTGTCGACGCCTGGCTTGCTGACTGGAATGCGGACTTCGTCATCGCTGGAGGATTCGGAACGGCCCTGGCTCGAGTCTTGGGGCAGGATGTCTGCCTCGCTGAGGTCGGACGATTCGATTCGATCGTCGTTCTCGTTGATGCTTCGCTCGCCCCTCGTCGGCGTGTTGCCCCTGGGTGTATCGACTTGCGTGGGTGGCTTTTCCGCGCCGAATTGAGTAAGGCCAGTGAAGCCGGGCCCTTCGACCGCCTGCCCCGGCTTATCGCCTTCTGTGTGCCCCAGAAACAGCCCTGGATAGGCCAGGAAGACCGAAAGATAGACTATTGTGGCCAAGCCTAGCATCTGCTCCCAGGGACCGAGGCCATCAAGCAGGTCGCTGTTGCCGACCACCGCGGCCACGACAGTGAAGAACGCGCCTTGACGGAGTGCATTCGTAAGAAGAAACTTTTGCGTGAGTTGGCTGAGAAAATCGTTGAAAGATGAAAATTTAGGCGGTACGAGCGAAAGACGCATTCCTTCGGTATCTTTCCTTCGTTGCTCATCAACTGCCTCCACCATCTCTTCATAATTGCTGGCCAAAGAAAGATTCATTGCGTTCATCGAAGTCAAGACCTCCCGCTCCAATTTTGTGAATATTGGATTGGGGAAGTAAGCCAAGGTAAACTCGCGGATGAACACCTCTCGCGAGATCTTTTGGCGCTCCTCTTTTGTAGCCCCAACGCGTCTGCATATTCTTCGCAGACGTTTGTCAAAATTAGTGAAATCGTATTTAACGGCCTTATCGTTCATCAAACAGGAGATGGGGCGAAACTTTTCCAGCTCGTCGTCGGTGGGGTTGAATTCGTATTCAAGCTTTTCCAGGATTTTTTCCTCCGCTTCACTGAGTGCATGCTTCTGCCGAAGTTTCTGCAAGTGCTTGAAATCCCGCGCTACGTCTTCCTTGAGTAGCAGTTCTTCATGATCCTTGAGCCGACGAGGCCTTTTCATCAATCTAGCCAGCTCTCTTGGCTTTTTATAAACGTCGAGCTCCTTTTCCAAATCTGCCAGTTCTGCCAGCCTTTGTGGGCCGAAGCTGCCTGGATCTTTTTTATATTCCCTCCATAGCTGTCTTAGCTTGGCTGGCTTTCCGGCTCTTTGATATTCTTCTCGGAGTTTTGCCAGATATAGAGCGTGTGCCTCATCCAAAGGGCCCATGGTTGCCAAGCGCTTTACTTCCCGCCCATAGATTTCGAAATTATTTTCGTCAATCAAATCTTCGCGATCTTGAGCGGGCTTGTCTAGAAGATTTGTGGCGAAATCAGTCAAGTCTTTGCTGTAGTACCTGTGTACGGCTTCGTCTTGAAGGTTGCTTGCCTCACTTATTGCGTAGTCCTTGTTTTCGAAATATCTCACCAGAGAGTGTAGGCACCAATCGTCCAGAAGCTCAACCACGACGTTGTATCCACTGTGGCCAGCAGAAGCTTGTGCATTGAAAACAGCGGCGGCAAGCATCTCGTGAGACACTGTCTGATTGCCGAAGGCTTGGGGCAAGGCGCCGCTACCGTACTGCGGCACCGTTTGTGCGGCGGCTATTGTGGCTAAAAAATTTGTCCCGGCATACAACAGTCCGGACAAGAATATCGCGCGTATCGGCAGTGATCGAATATTGCTGCTAAGAGGAGATCCGAGCTGAGCAGCGTCCCGAAAAATGTTGAATGCAACAAACGGATGCAGCGCCCGGCCCAACGGTTGTAGCGCCCCAATCCCCGATGGTTGCAGAGCTCTGAATTTGTAAAGGCAATACCCGCCCAAGCCGCAATTCAATAAAAGCATGGCCGCGCGAGACGCGATGCTGGTGATATTGGCGGTTTTTTGAACGACGGATCTGATACCCCCTATCAAATTCAGAATCGGGGCAACGGCGACCATGGCGATGCTTGTTGCCGCCAATAAGCTCTCCGAATCACCAAGCCGAGTGTGTTTAGCCACTGCGAACGCAATCGCGTTGCGAGTCAATATGAATGTGAACACGATGCTGCCGGTCCGGAAGGTCGTGTTGACTGCACTTGCAGCCAAGCGAGCACCGGGGCTTTCAAACTTGTTCTCGAACACACGACCCATGAATTCAATTAGGCCTAGGCGCCGTTGCTGTTGGGCCTCAGGGGAGCTGCCCGGATGCTTCGCCGCCGCCGCGCGCATACCCGCAAGCAACGCGCCAATGTCATTCGACAAGGGGTCCGCATCCGGTAAGTCATCTTGGACTTCGCCGTTTTCTTCAATGAGGTAACGAGCTAGTTCGGTCAATTCCTGAGCCGTTTCAGCTTCGTCCGGGGACATCTTTTTCTGCATCTTCTTGATTTCGCGCGGCAAGGCATGTTCGGCAAGCCGTCGCAAATGTGGTAGAGCAGATTGGGCCAGATCAGCGTCCCCTCGAGGGAGGTTATTCTGAAGAAAGTCCTGCATTCCGCTTATGCTTTGTAGCGGAACGGGAGGGATGTCGCTTTGAGTTTTGTTTTTTTCCGATTCGTCGGGTTTGGTTGCCTGCTGTGAAGGGGTGGGCTTCCTGAGAGTTTTCGTAACTGCTCGCGTCATTGATGACCTGCTTTCCTGATTGATTGAGGAAAGCGATATCTAACTGCAAAATACGAGCTGGTCAAAAACTGTCGCAGTTTTGTCGCTGACAAAGAATAAATTGCGAACTTTTGTCCCGCGCCCTTGGTTCACGCGAAGACGCGAAACCGCCCATCAGCGCCCGCTGCACCTGGCCGGTTACGCGCCGGCCTCGCTGGTTATTGACTTGCGATTCAGTCCGCGCGCGCCACCGGATGCTGCGCCAAGGCCTCCAGCGCCAGCACCAGGGCCGAATGATCCTCCTGGCCATGACCCAATGCCGCGCACGCATTCATCAACTGCGCGGCTCCTGCGGTCTGCGGCAGCGCGACCCCCAGCGCGCGCGCGCTCTGCATCGCGAGGTTCAGATCCTTCTGATGCAGCGAGATTCGAAAGCCCGGCGCGAAGGTTCGCTTGATCATCCGCTCGCCATGCACCTCGAGGATGCGCGACGAGGCAAAACCGCCCATCAGCGCCTGCCGCACCTTGGCCGGGTCCGCGCCGGCCTTGCTGGCGAATACCAGCGCCTCGCCCACTGCCGCGATGTTGAGCGCGACGATGATCTGGTTGGCAACCTTGCACACCTGGCCGTCACCCGCGGCGCCGACCAGCGTGATGTTCTTGCCCATCTTCTCGAGCAAGGGGCGCACGCGGCCGAAGACGCCTTCGTCGCCGCCGCACATGATGGTCAGGCTGGCTGCCTTGGCGCCCACCTCGCCGCCCGAGACCGGCGCATCGACATAGCCGCACCCCAGCTCCTCGATGCGCTTCGCGAAGCCCTTGGTCGCGATCGGATCGATGGAACTGCAGTCCACCACCGTCTTGCCCTTGGTCAATGCCGAGGCTACGCCGTTCTCGCCGAACAGCACCTTCTCCACATCGGGCGTGTCGGGGACCATGATGAAGACCACGTCGGCCTGCTTCGTGACCTCGGCGGCCGAGCTGCACACGGTGGCGCGCGAGCTGAAGGGCTCGGGCACTGTTCCATGCGTGTGAACGAACAGTGTGTGACCTGCGTCGAGCAAATGCCCCGCCATGGGCGCACCCATGATGCCGAGGCCGATGAAACCGATCTTTTGGGATGCCGTGGTGGACATGCGATGAATTCCTTGTCTTGTCTATCTGTCTGTCGTTATTGGGTGAGGGCGGTGCGCCATCCGAGGCCGTCTTCGGTGGTGCCGCGCGGCTTGTACTCGCAGCCGATCCAGCCGGTGTAGCCCGCGGCATCGATGTGCTTGAACAGCCAGGGGTAGTTGATCTCCCCCGTGCCCGGCTCGCCCCGGCCGGGGTTGTCGGCCAGCTGGATATGCCCGATGCGGGCCATGTTCTTCGTGATCGTCGCCGCCAACTCGCCTTCCATGCGCTGCGCGTGGTAGATGTCGTACTGCAGCAGCAGGTTGGTCGAGCCCACCTCGTCGATGATCGACAGCGCCTGGTCGGTGCGCGTAAGGAAGAAGCCGGGGATGTCGAAGTGGTTGACCGGCTCGATCAGCAGCATGATCCCGGCGCTCTGCAGCTCGCGGGCGGCGAATCGCAGGTTCTCCACCGCGACCTGGCGCGCCTCCTGCGCACCCACGCCGACGGGCAGCTTGCCCAGCAGGCAGTTGAGCTTGGGGCAGCCCAGCGCCGTGGCGTAGTCGATGGCCATGCCCACGCCCTCGCGGAACTCGCCCACGCGGTCCGGGTGGCAGGCGATGCCACGCTCGCCGCCCTCCCAGTTGCCTGCTGGCAGGTTATGCAGCACCTGCTGCAGGCCGTTGGCGCGCAGCGCGGCGGTGAGCTCCTTCTTGTCGAAGGGGTAGGGGAACAGGTATTCCACGGCCTTGAAGCCGGCCTTGGCGGCGGCCTCGAAGCGCTGCATGAAGGGCAGCTCGGTGAAGAGCATCGTCAGGTTGGCGGCGAAACGCGGCATGTTGCTTGTCTCCTCTCTCAATCAATCGAGCATCGCGGCGGCGACGGCGGTCGGGGCATCCTCGGCGCTCTCGGCGAGCGCCTCGAATTCGTTGATCGCATCGATCTCGGTGCCCATCGCGATGTTGGTCACGCGCTCCAGCATCACCTCGATCACCACCGGCACGCTGAACTCGGCCATCAACTGCTCGGCGCGCTCGATGGCGGGCTTCATCTCTTCCTGCTTGTAGACGCGCAGCGCCTTGCAGCCAAGGCCTTCGACCACCTTCAGGTGATCGACGCCGTACTCGCGCTCGATGCCGCTCTGCTCGGTGGCATTGATGTTCTCGAAGCCCAGCTGCACGCAGTAGTCCATCTCGAAGCCGCGCTGCGCCTGGCGGATCAGGCCGAGGTAGGAGTTGTTGACCACGATGTGGATGTAGGGCAGCTTGAACTGCGCACCCACGGCCAGCTCCTCGATCATGAACTGGAAGTCGTAGTCGCCCGAGAGTGCGACGATCTTGCGCGACGGGTCGGCGGCACGCACGCCGAGCGCGGCCGGAATGGTCCAGCCCAGCGGTCCGGCCTGGCCGCAGTTGATCCAATGCCGCGGGTTGTAGACGTGCAGGAACTGCGCGGCCGCGATCTGCGAGAGCCCGATGGTGCTCACGTAGCAGGTGTCGTTGTCGAAGTTGCGGTTCATGCACTGGTAGACGCGCTGCGGCTTCATCGGCACGTCCGCGAAGTTGGTCTTGCGCAGCATCGTCTTCTTGCGCTCCAGGCACTCGCCGGCCCATTCGCGGCGGCTCGGCAACCGGCCCGCGGCCTTCATCTCCTCGGTGACCTCGATGAAGAGCTGCAACGCGGCCTTTGCGTCCGAGACGATGCCGAAGTCGGGCGTGAACACGCGGCCGATCTGCGTAGGCTCGATGTCCACGTGCACGAAGGTGCGGCCCTTCGTGTAGACCTCGACCGAGCCGGTGTGACGGTTGGCCCAGCGGTTGCCGATACCCAGCACGAAGTCGGAAGCGAGCATCGTCGCGTTGCCGTAGCGGTGGCTGGTCTGCAGGCCGCACATGCCTGCCATCAGCGGGTGGTTGTCGGGGATGGCGCCCCAGCCCATCAGCGTGGGGATCACCGGCACGCCCGTCGCTTCGGCGAAGCGCACCAGCAGGTCGCTCGCGTCGGCGTTGATGATGCCGCCGCCGGCCACGATCAGCGGGCGCTCGGCCGCGTTCAGCATGGAGATCGCCTTCTCGATCTGCGCGCGGGTAGCGGCGGGCTTGTAGGGCGTGAGCGGCTGGTAGGTGTCGATGTCGAACTCGATCTGCGCCATCTGCACGTCGAAGGGCAGGTCGATCAGCACCGGGCCCGGGCGGCCCGAACGCATCAGGTGAAAGGCCTGCTGGAACACCTGCGGCACCTGGCCCGGCTCGCGCACCGTGACCGACCACTTGGTGACCGGCTTGGAGATCGACTCGATGTCCACCGCCTGGAAGTCTTCCTTGTAGAGGCGGGCGCGCGGCGCCTGGCCGGTGATGCAGAGAATCGGGATCGAGTCCGCCCAGGCCGAGTACAGCCCGGTGATCATGTCGGTGCCGGCCGGCCCCGAGGTGCCGATGCACACGCCGATGTTGCCGGCCACCGCGCGGGTGTAGCCCTCGGCCATGTGCGAGGCGCCCTCGACGTGGCGCGCCAGGATGTGGGCGATGCTGCCGTGCTTGCGCAGGGCCGAGTAGAGCGGATTGATGGCGGCGCCGGGCACGCCGAAGGCCTGCGTCACGCCTTCTTTTTCCATCACCAGAACGGCGGCCTGGGCCGCGGTCATCTTTGCCATGTGAAGTCTCCTTGGGTTGCCTGCACTGTAGGAATTCGAGGCTTCGGGCAGAAGGCGGTGCCGGACCATAAAAGCTATTCCGCGGTGGAATAAGTGGCTACGATCAGGAGGATGGATCGACTGCTTGCCATGGAGATGTTCGTGCGCGTGGTGGAGACCGGCAGCTTCTCCAAGGCCGCGCGCGAGTTCAACACCACGCAACCCACCGTGACCAAGCAGGTCGCGAGCACCGAGGCCCGGCTGAAGGTGCGGCTGCTCAACCGCAACACGCGCGGGGTGAGCCTCACCGAGGCGGGATCGCTCTACTACGACAAGTGCAAGAACATCGTGCGCGAGGCGGAGGAGGCCGAGCACATCGTGCGCCGGCGCGAATCCCAGGCCCAGGGCCTGCTGCGCATCGGCACCTCGGTGGCGTTCGGCCGCCGCGTGGTGGTGCCGCTGGCGCTGGAGTACATGGCGCGCCATCCGCAGGTTCAGGTGGACCTGAGCTTCGAGGACCGCTACGTGGACCTGATCGCGCAGGGCATCGACGTCGCGGTGCGCATGGGCAAGCTGGCCGATTCTTCGCTGGGCGCGCGCTTCCTCGGGATGAACCCCTGGGTGATCGTGGCGGCGCCGGGCTACCTGAAGAAGCACGGCACGCCGAAGCGCGCGCAGGACCTCAGTGCCCACGTGGCGCTGATCTACAGCAGCGTCGTGGGCGACGATGTCTGGCGCATGCACACCCCCAAGGGCGAGCCGGTGACGGTGCCGGTGACCGGCCGCCTGCGCTCCAACAACCTCTCGGCGGTGCTGGCCGCGGCGCGAGAGGGGCTGGGTATCGCGCTGATGCCGCGTTACGTGGCGAGCGACTCGCTGGCCGCGGGAAAGGTGGTGGAGATCCTTCCGGGACATGCGCTGCCGGAGCAGGAAATCCACGCGGTCTATCCGTCGCCGAAGCTGGTGCCGGGAAAGGTGTCGAGCTTCGTGGCTTTCCTGCAGGGGCGGTTCGGCGAGGAGTGGTGGCGGCGTTAGAGACCACCGGTTCGGCACACAATCCACAGGCCAGAGAACGCAGGAGATCTCCGCATGAAGCCACCCAAGCCGCCTGCTCCGCCACGTCCGCCGGGTATGCAGGCCGAGAAAGCACCGCCGGCCCCGGCGGGCACGTCGCTCACGCCCGAATGGCTGCGATGGACCACCGAACAGCTGCTGCGCGGCTGCACGCCGGAATCGGTGCTGGCGTCGATGATTGCTGCCGGGCTCGACGCGCAAGCCAGCGCGGAGCTGATCGAACTGGTGCCCGGCAACGCCGTCTACATCGCGGCCGAGGGCCGGGCGCAGCAACTGCGCAAGCTCGAGTCCACGCTGGCCAACCTGCAGCTGCTCTGGGAGATCGACCCGATGTACAGCATCGTGGACAAGCGGGTGTCGGTCAGCGAGGAAGAGTTCATGGAGCGCTATGTGCGAGGCTGCCGCCCGCTGGTGCTCACGGGCCATACGCGGGACTGGCCTGCGATGCAGCGCTGGTCGCCGGATTATCTGAAGGATCGATTCGGCCATCTCGATGTCGAGGTCCAGGCCGAACGGCAGGCGAATCCACGCTACGAGGAAGACAAGGCGGCGCATCGGCGGAACGTTCGCCTGGGCGACTTCGTCGACCAGGTGCTGGCCGGCGGCGAAACCAACGACTACTACCTCACCGCCAACAACGAAGCATTGCGGCGGCCCGACTTCGCTCCGCTGCTGGATGACATCGGCAGCCTGCCCCCGTGCTGCATCCGCTCCGAGCTGGCCGAGCGGTCGTCGTTCTGGTTCGGGCCGGCAGGCACGGTGACTCCCTTGCACCATGACACGCTGATGCTGTTCCACACGCAGGTCGTCGGCCGCAAGCGCTGGCGCCTCATCTCGCCCTTGCAGGGACAGCGCCTGTACAACACGAACGGCGTCTTCAGTCCCATCGACCTGGATGCGGTCGACCTGAGGCAGTTTCCCTTGTTCGCGGGCGTGCGCGTACTCGAGGTCGTGGTCTGGCCGGGTGAGACGATGTTCCTGCCGCTGGGCTGGTGGCACCAGGTGCGCGCGCTGGACGTCAGCGTGTCCTTTTCGTACTCGAACCTGGCGTTGCCGATTCCGAACATGTTCACCTACTTCGATCCGGTACCGCGTGCCGTCCCGGATGCTTGATGGAGAGCGCGCCGTGCGGCTGGCGCGGGGCGCACGCTTCGACCTCTGAGGGCCTGGCTCAGGCGACGCGGCAAGACTTGACGACGAAGGGCGCCGGGTCGGTGCCGAAGAACGCGTTGGTGCACGGGACCGTCCCGTTGACCGTCTTCTGCACCCAGCGCGTGTCGGCGCCATACCTCACCACGGTTGGCGCTGACACGGTGAAGCTTTGTCCCTCGTTGGCCAGGAATGCGCCCGAGGGCGGCGGCGCTGGGGCCGGTGCGGGTGCGGGTGCTGGCGCAGGTGCTGGTGCGGGTGCTGGTGCTGGTGCTGGCGCTGGCGCTGGTGCGGGCGCGGGCGCGGGTGCGGGTGCGGGTGCGGGTGCGGGTGCGGGTGCAGGTGCAGGCGCAGCCTTTCACCACGCAGCTGTCGGTGCTG
>NZ_LMTS01000137.1 GCF_001541225.1 Variovorax sp. WDL1
ATCACGAGCGGCGGCGAGCTCAAGATCGCCACCCAGGGGGCGCTGGGCAATACCGGCGGCACATTGGAAGCGCAAAGCCTGCAACTCGCCAGCGGCAGCGACATCGACAACCGCGGCGGCACGATGCGCCAGACCAGCGGTGTCGGCTTGACGGTGACCGCACCGATCCTGAGCAACACGGCCGGCGGCGTGATCGGGGCCGAGCTGTTGCCCGAGACGCCTGCGCAGCCGGGCCCGGGAACCGGCATCGATGGGACTGGAGCCTCCCATCCAGCGACGCCGAGCACCGGCATCGAGACCGGCACGGGCAGCGGCGGCGGTAGCGGTAGCGGCGGCAGTGCCACGAGCGCATCGCCAAGTGACATGCCCATGCCCGCACCCGGCACCATCACCGCCGCCGGCAGCATCCTCAACGACGCGGGCCGGGTGTACGTGGGTGGCCCCATCCACCTGCAGACGCCGCAGGTCGACAACAACGGCGGCTCCCTCACCACGACCAGCCTGACTGCGAGCGGGCCGAGCTTCCGCAACGCGGGCGGCACGGTCAACGTTGCGGGCAGCTTCACTGCCCATGTCGATCGCTTCGACAACACCGGCGGCACGGTGCGCGCGGGCAGCCTGCAGATCGCCAGCTCGGGTGACCTGGTCAACACGGACGGCCAGCTCGAGAGCATGGGCGATGCAAACATCGCCGCCGCCGGCTCGCTGGACAACACCCGAGGCAGCATCACCGCGGCGCGGCATGTGGCCATCACGGCCGCCAGCATGCAGGGCGCGGGCGTGCTCGGCGCGGGCATCCAGGCCGACGGCAAGCTCGGGAGCGCAGGCGACCTGCGCGTGACCACCACCGGCGCACTGGCTGCCAACGGCACGATCCTCGCGGCCGGCGATGCCACGCTGCAAGGCGCAAGCATCGACCTGTCCTCCAGCACTACCACCGCGGCCAACATCGCGCTCACTGCCACGCAGGGCAACCTCATCACGAGCGCAGCGCGCGTGACGACACCGGGCACCTTGAGCGTCACGGCCGATGCCCATGCGGGGCAGGGCTGGGTCAACGACACCGGCCGGCTCATTGCCGGCCAGCTCGACGTGCGTGCGTCCAACATCGCCAACACGCACGGCGGCCAGATCGTCCAGACCGGCAGCGGCGCGACGCGCATCACGGTGGCGGGTGCCTTGATCAACAACGCCGGCACCCTCGCGAGCAAGGGCAACACCACCGTTGCCGCAGCCAGCCTGGCCAACCAGGCCGGTTCCATTCGTGCCGCCGAGGCTTCGAACCTCGACCTCGCAGTCGGTGGCCTGCTGGACAACAGCGCCGCGGGCGTCATCGGCGCAGGCGGCAATGCGGCCATCACGGCCGGCGTCCTGCGAAACGACACGGGCCGCATCACCGCCGTGGGCGACCTGAGCGCCACGATCGTCGGCGCCGCCACCAACATCGGCGGTACCCTGGCCGCCAACGGCAGCACCACGCTCACGGCCGACACCCTGGACAACACGCGCGGCAGCGTGGCCGCGGTCCATGGGCAGCTGCGTGCCGCCACCGCCGGCCAGACCGTCAATGCGGCCGGCAAGCTTCAGGCCGGCCGCGCCGTCGCGCTTGCCAACGGCGGCCTGGTCAACACGGCAGGCTATGTCTCCGGCAGCAGGGTGTCCGTGGACACACGCGGCAATGCGCTGGCGAACACGCACGGCACCATCGCGGCCCTGACCGCTGTCACTGTGAACTCGGGCGCACTGGTCAACGATGCGGGCCTGATCCACTCGGGTGGCGCGATGACCATCGACGTCCATGGCGCCGGTTACGACAACAGGGGCGGCCAGACGCTCGCCGCGGGCGACCTGCGCATCGACGCCGGCGCCATCGACAACACCGGTGCCTTGATCCGCTCGGGCGCCACCACCACCCTGAACGCCGCCAGCATCGCCAACGCCAACACCTCAGGCGCGGACCAAGGCATCGAGGGTGACAACGTCGCCATCACCACCGTTGCCCTCGGCAACACGTCCGGCGCCATCCGCGCCAACGTGAACGCCACCCTCACCAGCAGCGGCACCGTCGACAACACCTCCGGCTTGATCTCCGCGGGCGACACGGTCGCCATCGTCGACCCGAACGCGGCCAACCCGGCCGCCAAGACCTTGGATGTGACCAACACGGGCGGCGCCGTGCTGGCGGACCAGCGCCTGGCCGTCGATGCCGCCTCGCTCGGCTTCGACGGCCAGCTGCGCTCCGGAGGCGACATGCGCCTCGCGTTGACGCAGGACGTGGTCACCGCCGCCGCGAGCCGGACCATTGCCAGCCACGACCTGAGCGTCGCCACCCGCGGCAACGTCACCCACGGCGGCACGCTGGCCGCGGGCAATGCACTGGCCCTCTCGGCGCGCAACATCGATAACACCGCCACCGGCGACATCCGGGGCCATGCCACCACGCTCGCCGCCAGCGACACCGTCACCAACCGCGGCGTCATCGACGGCGTGGTCACCCGCATCGACGCGGGAACACTCACCAACATCGGCACCGGCCGCATCTACGGCGACCGGATCTCCATCGGCGCGGCCACGCTGAACAACCTGGCCGAGACGGTCAACGGCGTCACGTCCGCTGGCACCATCGCCGCGCGAGCGCGCCTGGACATCGGCGCCCAGGCGATCAGCAACCGCGATGGATCGTTGATCTTCAGCGCCGGCGACCTCGCCATCGGCGGCAGCCTGGATGCCGACGGACGGGCCACCGGCGCCGCCGCAACGCTCGGCAACCACGCCTCGACGATCGAGGCCACGGACAACGCCGGCATCGGCGCCGCGGTCCTGAACAACACCAACGACGGCGTCACCTGGATCTTGCAGCCGGGCACGAGCGAACATCGGGTCGAGTACGCAGTCCCGGGCAGCGCCACGCACTATCCGGCCTCGGAGGTCCTGCTTGCCGTCGGCGGCAACCTCCCGATCGTCTCGATCGACAACGCGGGCTGGAGCAACTGGGTGGCCACGGACGCCTCCAACCCTCTCGCGCCGGGCAGCAACGCCGCCGCCAGGCTGCTGCTGCCGTCGCCCGACTACCCGCTCGAGCGCTTCCGGGCGTACTACCTGCAGAGCCCAGCCAACAGCGCCGACCGCAGCTTCCGCACCTGCAACGTCGACACCTGCGAGACCACCGCCATGCCCGGCGCCTGGTACGCCATCAGCGACCCGATCTGGGCGACCTTCGGCGTGGCACCGCCGCCGGCCGATCTGCCCGCCACCCATCCCGGACGCATCGACCCCCACATCGCGGTGGGCCAGGAAGGCCTGAGCGCCACCGTCGACGGCCCCTCGGGCCCGACCACCGTCATGCTGCAGCGCTTCGACCATCCGGTCACGCAGGCCGAGTACGAGCAGTGGCAGGCCTATCGAGCCGCCCACGAGGCGCTGGACGTGGCCACGCTCGGCTTCATCCACACCATCACGGGCGTGGTTCGCGGACCCGAGGGCGACAAGCCTCCCCGCCTGTCGTCCATCTACGACGCCTTCGACTACACCGTCACCGGCTCCACCGCGGTGCTGCAGAGCTCCGCCCCGGGCAAGATCCTCGCGGGTGGGGCGATGAACATCGACGTCGGCAGCGGCACCAACGACATGAGCCAGATCCTCGCCGGCGGGGCGCTGACGGTCGCCGGCGGCACGATCGCCAACGTCGGCCTCGTGGTGGATGCGCCCACGGTGCAGACCGGCACCGCCATCCACAGCTACGTCCAGAACGATCGGCGCACCTATCAGTTCGCCCCCTACGACCTCACTACCTACGCCACCATCACAGTGGCAGCGGCGCGGCAAGAAGGCAATACGAGCATCTCGGGCAGCGGCGCCGACGCCGGCAGCCTGACCCTCGGCCAGACCAGCGCCACTGCGCAGGGCGCAGGCAGCGTGCAGGGCACGCGCGTAAACCCGATCGTGCAGGTGCACGCGG
>NZ_LMTS01000290.1 GCF_001541225.1 Variovorax sp. WDL1
GCACTGCCGATGCGGCTGGCATTGGCGCCGTCGACGGCGCGGGCAGCATCATCGTCAATGGCCTGCGCTACGACACCGACACCGCTGTCTTCAGCGTCGAGGATGCCCCCGCGCTGCAGCTGGGCATGAGCGCGAAGGTGACGGGCCCGGTCAACGCGGACTTCACTAGCGGCATCGCCCGGCGGGTTGAATCTGCGGCCGACCTGCGCGGTACGCTGTCCTCCATCAACCTGGCGCAAGGCAGCTTCGTCATCCTGGGCACGACCGTCACCACCGACGAGGCCACCGTGTGGGCCGACTCAGCCGGGCTTGCTGCCGTCGCGCCCGGCAGCACGCTGCAGGTCTGGGGTTTGCCGGGTGCACCGGGCGTTCTGCGGGCCACGCGCATCGAGCAGCAGCATGGAGCGGCCGCGCCGATCCTCACGGGCACGGTTCAGAACCTGGACCCCGCGAGGCAGAAGTTCACGATCGGCGGGACGGTTGTCGAGTACGGCGCGGCGGCGCTTTCCGGCAGTGCCGGCGGCGGCCCCTTGACCAATGGCACCTTGGTGCGCGTTCGCGCAAACGCGGTGCAATCGGACCGGCTTGCGGCGACCCTCGTCCAATGGTGGTACCCGGTACCCACGGCGAACGCCACGGCGGTGCAGCTCGCAGGCATTGTCACCGACTACGCAGGCCTGAGCTCGCTGCGGGTGCTCAACGTTCCGGTGAACGCTTCGGGCGCGAAGATCACAGGCGGGCCCGCCAGCGCCGTCGGCAATGGCGTCAAGGTGGAAGTCGGCGGTGTCATGTCCAACGGGGTGCTTCAAGCCTCGAAGCTCAAGATCCGTCACGTGCCAGGCACCGGTGGACCCTCGAGCTTCCTGCTTATCGGGACCGTGGGCAACTTCAGCTCGGTGGCGAGCTTCCGGGTCCGCGGCCAGCCCGTAGATGCCAGCGCCTCAGGTATGGTGTTCGTGAACGGCAGCGCTGCGAACCTTCGCAACGGCGCCAAGGTCAACATCGAGGGCTCGCAGGTCGTGAATGGCGTGCTCATCGCCACGCGCGTCAGTTTCGACTGACGAGCTCTTCACGTGTACGGGAACGGCGCGCTGCCGTTCTCGGCAAACCTGAGGTGACCATAGGTGGCCCGGGCGGCGCCGCGTCGAGCGGATGCTCGGCGCTTCTTGTTACGCCACTGCTGAGCTGCACTAAGAAGTTCCTCAACTAGACTAGGTATGCGGGCTATGGAGGAACAACATGTGGAAACCTGAGAGATCGATCGTCATTGCCGGCTTCACCTTGGATCCAGATGAGGCGTGGGTGCAAAGATTCTCGCAGGAGTACTCCAGGCTCACGCAGGACAAGGAAGACCTCGAGCGAATTGCGGATTGGGCAATTGAGCTCTACGCTTCCTGTGCCGAGAACGATCCGGTCGAGCTTTCTCGCGAGGCGTTCCGAAGAGGAGTGCCAATCTGCACTCCTCTTGAGACTAGGTGCTGAAAGGCTCTGGCCCTTCATGACGCGCCGCTTGGCTTCTGGCGCTTAGTTGACTTGCGCTGTGCAGTGCGCCAGGCCTGGGGGTCTCGACCTAATCCGTCGGCTAAGATGAAAACGATGCGGCAGTCGGGAGACGGAACTGCGCTTGCTGCTTCCGACCCAACGGATTGCAAATCCGTTTAGCCCACTTGCATGGCACCGGCGCACAGGCGCACAGGCGCAACATCGTGAGGGATGAGATGTCGAGCATCTGCATCCGGTCGACGCGCACTTCTCCATGCGGTCCATGTCGGTGTACTTGGGGCGCCGCAAAGCTCACCCTTTCGGCAGTGCCACGCAGTAGGCAAAGAACTCTTCTAGCTCCGTCGACTTGTCAAAGACGACGGATGCTCCGGCCGCCAAGGCCCGCTCACGGGTAGTCGCTGTCGCATAGTTCGTGAGGATCACGATCGGGAGGTCCGAGCGTGCGCTTCTGAAGTGCTTGGCGACGCCAAGGCCCGATCCTTCTCTGAGCAGGAGATCCACGACGACAAGATGCAGTTCAGCTGTGTGCGAGGCAAGCCACACCAGTGCTTCGCTTTCCGTCTCCGCGAATCCAATGACCTCCACGTCCGCGAGATCACGCATGGCAGGCACCAAGTTCGCCCGAATGGTCTCGCTGTCCTCAACCAGGAATGTTTTGGTACCCATGGGCCGTCGTGTAGCGGCCACGATGATGCAGCATCTTCATCTGCAGCCACGTAGGCGGGCGCAGTCAGGTGCCGGGCACTTGCCCGGCGTCAACTATTCTGAGCGGCGAGCGTCAATTAT
>NZ_LMTS01000064.1 GCF_001541225.1 Variovorax sp. WDL1
CTCGCCCGCCGGGGCGAACTCCCGGCTCCGGCCTCAACCCAAGCGCGCCGTACGAAATCAAACGAACGAGCGCCGTCACCCAATCGTCCTCCCCCAGCCGGAAGAAGCAGTAAAAGACATGCAGATCGACGCCGCCCCCTTCCCCTACGAGTTCGACTTCCCCCGCACCGCACTCGTCATCATCGACATGCAACGCGACTTCATCGAACCCGGTGGCTTCGGCGAAAGCCTGGGTAACGACGTCTCGCTGCTCCAGGCCATCATCCCCGCCACGCAATCGATGCTCCACGCATGGCGAAGCAAGGGCGGCCTGGTGGTCCATACAAGGGAAGCCCACCGTCCCGACCTGGCGGACTGCCCGCCGGCCAAGCGCAACCGCGGAAAGCCCGCGCTGCGCATCGGCGACCCCGGCCCCATGGGCCGCATCCTGATCGCCGGCGAACCGGGCAACCAGATCATCGACGCCCTGGCCCCGGTCGAGGGCGAGATCGTGATCGACAAGCCCGGCAAGGGCGCCTTCTACGCGACAGGCCTGCAGTCCCTGCTGCAGCAGCGCGGCATCCGCAGCCTGGTCTTCATGGGCGTCACCACCGAGGTCTGCGTACAGACCAGCATGCGCGAGGCCAACGACCGCGGCTACGACAGCCTGCTGCTGGAAGACTGCACCGAGAGCTACTTCCCCGCCTTCAAGGCCGCGGCGCTGGAGATGATCCGCGCCCAGGGCGCGATCGTCGGCTGGACCGCGCCGAGCGCACGCCTGCTCGCGGCGCTGGGCGACTAACATCTTCCCCGTGCCCACCTCCGTCAAGACCCGCACCGCTCCCACCCGACCCGCGCCCGAAGACCCGGCATTCCGCACACGCGCCGACGAGGTCTACGCGCAGCTCAAGCGCGACGTCGCCGAGTTCAGCCTGGTGCCGGGGGACCGCTTCACCGAAAGCGAGATCAGCGAACGCCTGGGCGTCTCGCGTACGCCGGTGCGCCAGGCGCTGTTCCGCCTGCAGCAGGAGGGCTATGTCGAGGTGCTGTTCCGCAGCGGCTGGCGCGTGCTGCCCTTCGACTTCGACCAGTTCGAGCAGCTCTACGACCTGCGCATGGTGCTGGAGACCACCGCCGTGCACCGGCTCTGCGAGAGCGACCATCGGGTCGATCGCAGCCTGCTGGACAGCCTCGCGGGCATCTGGCTGGTGCCTGCGGCTCAGCGAAGCGCCGACACCGTGCAGGTCGCGCAATGGGACGAGGAATTCCACTGCGCGCTGGTCGCCGCCGCCGGCAACGCAGAGATGGCGCGCGTGCACCGCGACGTGACGGACCGCATCCGCATCATCCGCCGCCTCGACTTCACGCAGCAGTCGCGCATTGCGGCCACTTACGAAGAGCACGCCAAGATCCTCAAGGCCATCCGCGCCAACCGGGGCGACCAGGCCGCGATGCTGCTGCGCGCACACATCGAGACCAGCCAGGCAGAGGTGCGCAAGATCACGCTGCACCAGGTGCACATGGCAAGAATGACGGGGCGCCGCTAGGAGGGCGTCATTCCAGGGGTGCCGCGGAACCCGCTTTGCCGGGCCGCTGGTATCGCCCCCGGTGAGCGGGTTGGCGAAGCGACACGAAGTGCGCGCAGCCTGGGGAAGAGCTTTACTCTGCAGTGATGCCGCCGCGCTGGACCACGCCGGCCCAGCGCTGCGCGTCCTTGGCCATCAGCGCCTTGAACTCGTCGGGCGTCGAGCTCGCCGGCACCATGCCCTGCGACTCGAAGGCCGTCGCGACCTCGGGCTGCTTCAGCACCGCGGCGATCTCCTTGTTGAGCCGCGCCACCACCGGGCCGGGCGTTCCCTTCGGTGCCAGCACGCCGTACCACATGTCGACGTTGCCGCCCTTGAGGCCGGCTTCGGCCAGGGTCGGGACTTCGGGCAGCTGGGCCAGCCGCTTGTCGCTGCCGGTCGCGAGCGCCTTCAGCTTGCCGGCCTGGATGTGCTGCAGCGCCACGTGCACCGGCAGGAACATGTAGTCGATGCGCCCACCCAGAAGGTCGGTCACGGCGCCGGCCGTGCCTTTGTAAGGCACGTGCAGCATCTCCGTGCCGGTGCTCTGAAGCAGCAGCGCCATCGAGAGGTGGTGCGGCGTGCCCACGCCGGGCGTGGCATAGGTGAGCGTGCCGGGGCTGGCCTTGGCCGCGGCCACGACCTGCGCCACCGAGGTGGTCTTCTGCACGTTCGGGTTGGTCACGAGCAGCAGCGTGCCCCAGGAGGTCAGCGAGACCGGCGTGAAGTCGTTCAGCGGGTCGTAGGCCAGCGTCTTGTAGAGGCTCTTGTTCATCACCAGCGTGTTGACCTGCACCAGGAGGGTGTAGCCGTCGGGCTTGGCGCGCGCGACTTTCTCGCTGCCGATGTTGCCGCTCGCGCCGGGCACGTTGTCGACCACCACCGGTTGGCCCAGCACGGCCGGCAGCCGTGCCGAGAGCTGGCGTGCGATGAGGTCGATGCCAGTGCCGGGCGTGTAGGGCACGACCAGCGTGATCGGCTGATCGGGCCAGGCCTGTGCGGCCGCGGCGCCGGCGGCCAGCAGCAGCGTGGCGAGGATCTTCTTGAATGGACGCATGATGTTGTCTCCGTCGGTCTTGTTCAAAGGTAGGAAGGCCGCGCCTTCAGTGCTGCCGGGTCGTAGCCGGCGACGCGCTTGTAGTTGTCCGAGATGGCCTGCAGCTCCGCCGTGCTGACGATGTCCTCGAGCCGCTCGAAGCGCTTGCCGCCGGAGCGCTCGAAAACCTCGCGCAGGATGGTGTCCGGTGGGTTGCTGCGGTTGGTCAGCACGACGTTGGTCGTGACCTGGACGCGCACCCGGTCGTAGTCCTCCAGCGCCTCCGTGCCGACGCCGAGCCGCTTCAGTGCGCCCGCCAGGTAGCGGGCATCGATGATGGCCTGGCCTGCGCCATTGGAGCCGCGCGGCACCATCGGGTGCGCCGCGTCGCCCAGCAGCGTGAGACGGCCATGGGTCCAGCGCGGCAACGGGTCCTGGTCGACCATCGGGTATTCGAGGATCGCGTCCGAAGAGCGGATCAGCGCCGGCACGTCCAGCCAGTCGAAATGCCAGTCCTCGAAGGCGGGCATGAAGTCCTCCAACCTGCCGGGGCGGCTCCAGTCCTGCAGCGCGGGCTGCGGCGCATGGATCTCGGCCACCCAGTTGATCAGCTGGTTGCCTTCGGCGTCGACGTTGTTGCGGATCGGGTAGATGACCATCTTGCCCTGGTCCAGCCAGCCCGCGCGCACCATGCTCGCGCCCGAGAGGAAGGGCTTGTGCTTCGCGGTGCCGCGCCACATGTTGACGCCGGAGTAGCGCGGTGCGCCCTCGTTCGGGTAGAGCTGCTTGCGCAACACCGAATGGATGCCGTCGCAGCCCACCGCGAGCGCGGCGCGCACAGGGGGGAGTGCGGCGCCGTCGGGCGCGGTGAAGCGGGCGCTGACGCCGTGCTCGTCCTGCTCGACGCCCACGCAGCGGCGGCCGCAGACCACGCTGTCCGCCCCAAGGCGTTCGCGGACCGCGGTCAGAAGCACGGTGTGCAGGTCGCCACGGTGGATGGAGTACTGGGGCCAGTCGTAGCCTGCTGCGGTCCCGGCGGCCTCGCGGAACACCAGCTGGCCGTGGGAATTGAAGAACACCGCCTCCTGCGTGCGCACGCCGACGGCATCGAGCGCCGGGAGGAGCCCCAATTCGCCCAGCTCGCGCGCTGCGTGTGGCAGCAAATTGATGCCGACGCCGAGCGGCTTCAGCTCGGGTACCGCTTCGTAGATGCGGCAGGGGATGCCGGCTTGGTGCAGGCTGAGTGCCAGGGTGAGGCCGCCGATGCCGGCGCCCAGCACGATCACTTGGGTCTCGTTCATGTGTCCGGATCTCTTCGCAAGTGGGGAAATCAGGATTAGACCGGCGCGGTGTTCATCTGGGAAATTTAGATGTCATATGTATTTATCATGAAAGGGTATGAATCTTTCCATGCGCCAGATGCGCGCCTTCCTGCACGTGGCGCGGATCGGCAACTTCACCCGGGCGGCCGAGCAGGCCCATATGACGCAGGCGGGCCTCAGCACGCTGGTGCGAGAGATGGAGCGCCAACTCGGTACGCGCCTTTTCGATCGCACCACGCGGATGGTCGGCCTGACGCCAGCGGGGCGGCGCCTGCTGCCTGTGGTCGAGCGCGTGCTCGGCGAGCTGGACGAGGTGACGGGCCGCCTGAGCGCCGAGGGCGAGGAGGCTCGGCAGATCCTGCGTGTCGCTGCTACCCCGCTGGTGTCCTCCAATCTGCTGCCGCAGGTCTTCGCCCGCTTTCGCGGAAGCCACCCGCGCATCCGGCTCAGGCTCTTCGATGCCGACCTGCGCGCCGTTGAAGCGATGGTGGTCGAGGGCGAGGCCGACATGGGCCTGGGCTTCTTCTTCAAGCCCGCGCCGGGGCTGGACCGCTCACCCGTGGGCCGCTTCCAGCTGATGCGCGTGACGCCGGCGGAAGTCGATGAAGCGACACCCGTCGGCAGCACTCCGTGGTCTTCGCTGCGCGATGCGCAGCTGCTGGGCTTGCCCCCGGGCAACCCGATCCAGAAGCTCATCGACGGCCACCTGGCAAGCATCGGCCAGGCCGATCCGAACCGCCCCGCCTTCAACTTCTTCGGCACCCTGATCTCGATGGTCGAGGCCGGCTTCGGCAGCGCCGTGATGCCGACCTTTGCGCTGGCGGCCTGCCGGCGGCACCGCGTGCGCACCGACCTGCTGGTCAAGCCGAAGGTCGAGCTGGACTTCTATCGCATCACCAAGCGCGGCGTGCAGGAGACGGAGGCCATGCAGGCCTTCTGCAAGACGCTGGTCAAGGCGTTGCCGGCCCTGTCGCGATAGCTCGCATCGCAGTCACAGGGTGAAGTCGTAGTCCACCGTGATCGGCGCGTGGTCGCTGAACTTGATGGTCTTGAAGATCTGCTCGTTGCGCGCGAGCCTGGCGATCGCCGGCGTGGCCAGGTGGTAGTCCAGCCGCCAGCCCACGTTCTTCGCGTAGGCCTGGCCGCGGTTGCTCCACCAGGTGTAGGCCTCGTCGGTGGTGTCGGGCTTGAGGATGCGGTAGACGTCGACCAGCCCCGCGCCCTCGGCGCCTTCGTCGAGCAGCCTGGTCATCCAGGCCCGCTCCTCGGGCAGGAAGCCGCTGTTCTTCTGGTTGCCGCGCCAGTTCTTGAGGTCGATCTCCTTGTGCGCGATGTTGATGTCGCCGCACAGCACGAACTCCCGCTCGCGCTTGAGGGCAATGAGGTGTGGGAAGAAGCCCTTGAGAAAGCGGTACTTCGCCGCCTGCCGCTCCTCGCCCGAGGAGCCGCTCGGGAAATAGCAGCTGATCGCCGAGAACCTGCGTGTCGGTGTGTCGAAGCGCAGCTCGAGGTAGCGGCCCTCGGCGTCGAATTCCCTGTCGCCCCAGCCCACCACAACTTCGCTGGGCTCGTGCCGGGTGTAGATCGCAGTGCCGGCGTAGCCCTTCTTCTCCGCAAAATGGAAGTGGCCCTTGAGGCCGGCCATGGCCTCGAAGCGGCCCTCGATGTCGCTTGCCTGGACGCGGATCTCCTGCATGCAAATACAATCCGGCGCCAGTTCGGCCACCCAGTCGGCGACGCCCTTGGTCGCGGCCGAGCGCAGGCCATTGAGGTTGAGGCTGGTGAGTTTGAACACGAGGAGGTTCCCGATGGGTGAAAAGGTGGCAGTGGCAGGAGAAGAAGGTGCACTGGCCCAGGCATTCGTGCAGTTCGCGCTCGAATCCGGGGTGCTGCGCTTCGGCCAGTTCAAGACGAAGGCCGGCCGCATGAGCCCCTACTTCTTCAACGCAGGGCTGTTCGACGACGGCGCCAAGCTCGCGCGGCTGGCGGAATTCTATGCAGACCGTTTGATCGCCAGCGGGCTCGAATTCGACATGATCTTCGGCCCCGCCTACAAGGGCATCCCGCTGGGCGCCACCTTGGCGGCCGAGCTGGCCCGGCGCGGGCGCAACGTGCCCTTCGCCTACAACCGCAAGGAAGCCAAGGACCACGGCGAGGGCGGCAGCCTGGTCGGTGCGCCGCTGTCGGGCCGGGTGCTGATCGTGGACGACGTGATGTCGGCGGGCACGGCAGTGCGAGAGTCGATCGCCGCCATCCGCAGTGCGGGTGCCACGCCGCATGCCGTGGTCATTGCGCTGGACCGCCAGGAGAAGGCCACCGAGAACGGAGTCGATGTGGACCACAGCGCTGTGCAATATGTCCGCCAGCAGCTCGGAATGCAGGTGGTGGCGATCGCCACGCTTGACGACTTGTTACAGTATCTGTCGGGGCGCGCGGACGGCGAGCTGAGCGCCCACCGGCAGGGAGTGCTGGACTATCGGGCCCGCTACGGCGCGGGTTGACCTCAACCGCTCGGAGGATCGATGTTGGCGCGCATGCAGTACACACGCATCGGATTACTGGCGCTGCTGCCGCTGGCTGCAGCGAGCGTGGCCCATGCCCAGCAGCCTGCCGCCGGTCCTGGCATCTATACCTGCACCGACGCCCGCGGCCGCACCATCACGGCCGACAGGCCGATCCCGGATTGCGCCGACCGCGAGCAGCGCGAACTCAGCCCCAGCGGCAGCGTGCGGCGCAAGCTCGAACCGACCTACACGGCGCGCGAGCAGGCCGAGCGCGAGGAGCGCGAGCGACAGGTGCAGCTACAGGCAACCCGCTTGCGTGAAGAGAAGAGGCGCGAGCGCGCGCTGCTGATCCGCTACCCCAACCCGGCCGCGCACGACCGCGAGCGGGCCGAGGCGCTGGTGCAGATCGATGCGGTGATCACTGCCGCGCGCAGGCGCCTGAGCGAGCTGGCCGAGGAGCGTCGCAAGATCGACGACGAGCTCGAGTTCTACGCCAGTGACATTGCCAAGGCGCCCGCTTCCCTGCGGCGCAAGGTCGACGACAACACCAAGAGCGCCGCGGTACAGAGCCGCTTCATTGCCGACCAGGACGACGAGAAGAAGCGGGTGAACGCTCGCTTCGACGAGGAGCGCGCCCGCCTGCGGCCATTGTGGGCCGGCACTGCGCCGGCCATCACCACGCGCTGACGGCCTCCTATCCGAGCTTGGCCTTCAGCAGCGCGTTGACCTGCGCCGGGTTGGCCTTGCCCTGGCTCGCCTTCATGACCTGGCCCACCAGCGCGTTGAAGGCCTTGTCCTTGCCGGCCCGATATTCGTCGATGTTCTTCGGGTTGGCGGCCAGCACGGTGTCGATGATCTTCTCGAGCGCGCCGGTGTCGCTCATCTGCCTCAGGCCCTTGGCGTCGATGATGGCGTCGACGTCCTGGCCCTCGCCGGTCCACAGCGCGTCGAAGACCTGGCGTGCGGCGTTGTTCGACACGGTGCCGTCGCCGATACGCCCGATCAGCGCGGCGAGCTGGGTGGCGGTGACCGGTGCCTGGGCGATGTCGATGTCCTGCAGGTTCAGCCGGCGCGCGATCTCGCCGGTGATCCAGTTGCTCGCGAGCTTGGGGGCGGCGCCCGCGCGCACGGCCTCGTCGAAGTAGCGCGCCAGGGCCGGGCCCTGGGTGAGTTGTGCCGCGTCGTAGTCCGACAGCCCGTGCTCGTGGACGTAGCGCTCGGCCATGGCGCGCGGCAGCTCGGGCATCCCGGCGCGCACACGCTCGATCCACTCGGGCGCGATCGCCAGCGGCGGCAGGTCGGGGTCCGGGAAGTACCGGTAGTCGGCCGCGTCCTCCTTGGTGCGCATGGCGCGGGTCTCGCCGGTCTCCGGGTCGAACAGCACGGTGGCCTGCTGGATCGCGCGGCCGTCCTCCAGCTCGCCGATCTGCCAGCGGATCTCGTAGTCGATCGCCTGCTGCATGAACTTGAAGCTGTTGAGGTTCTTGATCTCGCGCCGCGTGCCCAGCGGGGCGCCGGGCCGCCGCACCGAGACGTTGGCGTCGCAGCGGAAGCTGCCCTCCTGCATGTTGCCGTCGCAGATGCCGATCCAGGTCACGATCTTGTGCAGCTCGCGCGCATACGCGACGGCCTCGGCGGTGGAGCGCATGTCGGGCTCGGTCACGATCTCCAGCAGCGGCGTGCCGGCGCGGTTCAGGTCGATGCCCGACTGGCCGACGAAGTCCTCGTGCAGCGACTTGCCCGCGTCTTCCTCGAGGTGGGCGCGCACCAGGCGCACGGTCTTCTTCTCGTCACCCAGGAAGAAGCTCACCGAGCCGCCCTGCACGACCGGGATCTCGTACTGGCTGATCTGGTAGCCCTTGGGCAAGTCCGGGTAGAAGTAGTTCTTGCGCGCGAACACGCTGCGCGGCGCGATGTGCGAGCCGAGCGCCAGCCCGAGCTTGATGGCGCGCTCGACGGCGCCCTTGTTCATCACCGGCAGCGTGCCGGGCAGCGCCAGGTCGACGGCACTGGCCTGGGTGTTGGGCTCGGCCCCGAAGGCGGTGGAGGCGCGGCTGAAGATCTTGCTTGCGGTCGAGAGCTGGGCGTGGGTCTCGAAGCCGATGATGACCTCGTAGCCCTGCACCAGCGGGCCGGTCGGGCGGCCTTCCTGTGCTTTTTCGAAGGAGATGGCAGCACTCATTTCAAAGGAATCCGGTTTGTTCGGGGAACACCGCGGATCCGGCTTTGCCGGGCCGCTGGTGTTGCCCCGGGTGAGGGGGCTGAGGGGCCGCGGCTCGAAGCTGCCTGCGCGGGCTTGGACGGCCTGAAGGGCAAGGCCTCCGGCCGCAGCACGCTTGGCGGCCACACAAAGTGGGCAAGCATGGGGGAGAGTTCATTCATAGCCCTCCGGCGCGCGCTGGTGCCAGTCGGTCGCCTGCTGGAAGCGGTGCGCGGCGTTCAGGAGCTTCGCCTCGCCGAAGTAGTTGCCGATCAGTTGCAGGCCCACCGGCATGCCGCCGTCGAAGCCGGCCGGCACGCTCATGCCGGGCAGCCCCGCCAGCGAAGCGGGCAGGGTGAAGATGTCGGCCAGGTAGTCGGCCACCGGATCGCCGCCATGCTCGCCGAGCTTCCAGGCCACCGTGGGCGCGGCCGGGCCGGCGATCAGGTCGCACTGCGCGAAGGCCTGCTGGAAGTCGTCGGCGATCATGCGGCGCACCTTCTGCGCCTGCAGGTAGTAGGCGTCGTAGTAACCGTGCGAGAGCACGTAGGTGCCGATCATGATGCGGCGCTTGACCTCGTCGCCGAAGCCTTCCTCGCGCGTCCTGGCGTACATGTCGGCCAGGTCGCGGTAATTCTTCGCGCGATGGCCGAACTTGACGCCATCGAAGCGGCTCAGGTTCGAGCTCGCCTCGGCCGCCGCGATGATGTAGTACACGGGAATCGAAAGCTCGGTGCGGGGCAGGGTGACCTCGACGCGCTTCGCACCCAGCTTCTCGTACTCGGCCAGCGCAGCCTCGACGGCGGCGCGCACGCCGGGGGCCACGCCTTCGCCGAGGAACTCGCGCGGCACGCCGATGCGCAGGCCTTCGAGCGAATCGCCCAGGCTGCGGTTGAAGTCCTCGGGCGGCGTGTCGAGCGAGGTCGAGTCGCGCTCCGGGTCCGGCCCGCACATGGCCGACAGCATCAATGCGCAGTCCTCCGCCGAGCGGGCGAAGGGGCCGGCCTGGTCCAGGCTGGAGGCGAAGGCCACCATGCCGTAGCGCGAGGCGCGTCCGTAGGTGGGCTTGATGCCGGTCACGCCGCAGAAGGAGGCGGGCTGGCGGATGGAGCCGCCGGTGTCGGTGCCGGTGGCTGCCGGCACCAGGCGCGCGGCCACCGCGACGGCACTGCCACCGGAGGAGCCGCCGGGGATGCGCGCACGGTCCCAGGGGTTGCGCACCGGCACGGCGTGGTCGAAGCCCACGGCGGGCACGGCCACGTTCTCGTTGGCCGAGCCCATCGCGAACTCGTCGCAGCTGAGCTTGCCGAGGTTCACGGCGCCGGCCTCGGCCAGCTTGCGCACCACGGTCGCGTCGAAGGGTGAGCGGTAGCCGGCCAGGATGCGCGAGCCGGCGGTGGTCGGCAGGTCGGCGGTGACGAAGATGTCCTTGTGCGCGATCGGTACGCCGGCCAGGGGCCGGGCGTTGCCGGCCGCCAGTTGCGCATCGGCGGCGCGGGCCTGGGACAGGGCGAGATTCTCGTCCAGGGCCACGAAGGCGCCAAGGTCCTGATGCTGCCGGATGCGGGCGAGATGGTGCTGGGCGGCCTCCACGGCCGAGACCTTGCGCTCGCGCAGGGCGGCGGCCAGCTCGGCCACGCCCCATTCGTGCAGGTCCGCGTTCATTCGATCACCTTCGGTACCAGGAACAGCCCGTTCTCGACCGCGGGCGCGCTGCGCTGGTTCAGCTCGCGCTGGTTCGGCTCGCTGGCCACGTCATCTGCCAGGCGAAGCGTCACGTCCTGGATGGCAGCCACCGGATGCGACAGAGGCTCGACGCCCGTGGTGTCGATGGCGCGCATGCGCTCCACAAGCTCGAAGAAGCCGTTGATCTGGCCGAGCATGCGTTCGCTCTCGTCTGGCGCGAGCGCGAGCCGGGCGAGCGATGCGATGCGCGCGATATCTGAAGAAGTGAGGGACATCGGAAACAGCGAGAAAGGACAGAGCCCCGGAGGGCCGCCAAAGGTCGCACTTTGCACCTTCGGAGGGTGCGCCGGAGGCGGGACACGGGGGGGATTCAGGTATTATCCCGCCTTTGCCGCAACCCCCGCGAACGCGCCGGCATTTGCTGCAAAAACGTCCATCCATCCCCGTCCAAAAACGACCCAGCAAGAGGGCGACGACATGCCGACGCGCATGCCGTGCTCCAGAGGATTCCAGAATGTTCGGAGCTTTCCGTCGGTACTTCTCGACCGACCTCGCGATCGACCTCGGCACCGCCAACACCTTGATCTTTGCCCGCAACAAGGGCATCGTGCTCGACGAGCCTTCGGTGGTCGCCATTCGCCACGAGGGCGGGCCGCACGGCAAGAAGGTGATCCAGGCGGTGGGCCGCGAAGCCAAGGCCATGCTCGGCAAGGTGCCCGGCAACATCGAGGCCATCCGACCCATGAAGGATGGCGTGATCGCCGATTTCGTGATCACCGAGCAGATGATCAAGCAGTTCATCAAGATGGTGCATCCGCGATCTCTGCTCACGCCCAGCCCGCGCATCATCATCTGCGTGCCCTGCGGCTCGACCCAGGTCGAGCGCCGCGCCATCAAGGACGCGGCCGAGGCGGCCGGCGCCACATCCGTCTACCTGATCGAGGAGCCCATGGCCGCCGCCATCGGTGCCGGCCTGCCGGTGTCGGAGGCCAGCGGCTCGATGGTGGTGGACATCGGCGGCGGCACCACCGAGGTGGGCGTGATCTCGCTGGGGGGCATGGTCTACAAGGGCAGCGTGCGGGTCGGCGGCGACCGCTTCGACGAGGCCATCATCAACTACATCCGCCGAAACTACGGCATGCTGATCGGCGAGCCGACGGCCGAGGTCATCAAGAAGAGCATCGGCTCGGCCTTCCCCGGCTCCGAGGTCAAGGAGATGGAAGTCAAGGGCCGCAACCTCAGCGAGGGCGTGCCGCGCAGCTTCACCATCAGCAGCAACGAGGTGCTGGAGGCGCTGACCGATCCGCTCAACAACATCGTCTCGGCCGTCAAGAACGCGCTGGAGCAGACCCCGCCCGAGCTGGGTGCCGACATCGCCGAGCGCGGCATGATGCTGACCGGCGGTGGCGCCCTGCTGCGCGACCTGGATCGGCTCCTGGCAGAGGAAACCGGCCTGCCGGTCCTGGTGGCCGAAGACCCCCTGACCTGCGTGGTGCGCGGCTGCGGCATCGCCCTCGAGCGCATGGACCGCCTGGGCAGCATCTTCACGAGCGAGTAATGTTGCTCGCCCCCAGGTCGCGCGCACTTCGTGTCGCGCTCCCACCCCCGACCGGGGGCGGCGCCTGCGGTCCGGCAGAGTCGGTCCCGCGGCCCCCCCCGAACACTCCGGCTCGTGGCATAAAGCAGCATGCCGCTCGGCACCCTTGACCGTACCGCGCCGCCCCTGTTCAACCAGGGCCCGTCGGCGCTCAGCAAGCTGATCTTCTTCAGCGCGCTGGCGCTGTTCCTGATGGTGGCCGACGCCCGCTTCAACATCGTCCAGCCGCTGCGCGCAGGCATCGGCGCAGTGCTCTATCCGGTGCAGTGGCTCGCCCTGAAGCCGGTGCAGCTGGCGATGGGCGGCGGGCGCTACCTGGAAGACCTGCAGACCGCGCAGGCCAAGGAGGCCGATGCGCGCCGGGCGCTGGCGCTGCAGTCCGAACGCGCCAGCCAGGCCGACACCCTCGCGCAGGAGAACGCCAGGCTGCGCTCGCTGCTCGAGTTGCGCCAGACTACGCAGACACCGGGCCGCGCGGCCGAGGTGCTCTACGACGCGGCCGACCCGTACACCCGCAAGCTGGTGATCGACCAGGGCCTGGCGAACGGTATCGCGCCCGGCTCGCCGGTGATCGACGAGCACGGCGTAGTGGGGCAGGTCACGCAGGTCCAGCCCTTCACCAGCGAGATCACGCTGGTGATCGACCGCGACCTGTCGATCCCGGTGCAGAACGTGCGCACCGGTGCGCGCAGCGTGGCCTTCGGCGATGCCAGCGCCCATGGCGGCGGGCTGGAGCTGCGCTTCATTGCGCCGAGCGCCGATGTGCAGGAGGGTGATCTGCTCACCACCAGCGGGGTCGACGGCGTCTACCCGCCAGGCTTGCCGGTCGCGAAGATCGACCGCATCGATCGCCGCGCCGATTCCGCCTTCGCCCGCATCCACTGCTTGCCCATGGCGCATGTGGCGGCCGCGCGCTACGTGCTGGTGCTGTCGCCCACAGGCAACCAGATGCCCAAGCCTGCGCCGGCCGCGGCGGCCGACGCCAATCCGGCGGCGAAGAAGAAGGCCGACAGGGCCAGCGCCAAGCCGGACAAGGCCGGCAAGGCAGAGAAGAAGGAGGGCCGCACTCCGTGATCATGCGTCCCGGCCACCAGCAGCTGCTGCTGCCGGTCAACCCCTTGTTCATCTGGGCCAGCCTGATCGTGGCGTTGCTGGTCAACATGGTGCCGATCGGCCGCGCCGCCTGGCTGCCCGACCTGCTGGCGCTGGCCATCGTGTTCTGGAGCGTGCACCAGCCGGCGCGCATCGGAATCGGCGCGGCCTTCGTGTTCGGGCTGTTGATGGACGTGCACCAGACTGCGCTCCTGGGCCAGCATGCCCTGTCCTACACCACCCTGGGCTTCTTCGCGATCATGGTCCACCGGCGGCTGCTCTGGTATCCGCTGCTCTCGCAGGCGCTGCAGGTGCTGCCGCTTTTCGCCATCTCGCACTTGATCGAAGTGGCGATCCGCCTGATCGGCGGCGGCATCTTCCCCGGCTGGGGCTTCCTGATCGCGCCGGTCGTCGAGGCGGCGCTCTGGCCTTTCGTGACCCTGCTGCTGCTGGCGCCGCAACGGCGCGCTCCCGAACCCGATGCCAACCGGCCCCTGTAACAGCCGCACGGCCGTCTTGCTCCCCGGCCGCGGGCAGCGTAGGCTTCGCGCGCCATGACCGAACTGCGCAACGTCGCCGCCGATCTCGCCCGCTTCAGGCGTCGCGTGCTGGTGATCGGCCTGGTCGTGCTGGTGGCCTTCGGGCTGCTGTGCGCGAGGCTCTTCTTCCTGCAGGTAGTGCGGCACGATGACCTGGCCGAACAGGCCGAGAGCAACCGCACGGCGGTGGTGCCCGTGGTGCCGAACCGCGGCCTGATCCTGGACCGCAATGGCATCGTGCTGGCCTCCAACTATTCGGCGTACACGCTGGAGATCACGCCGTCCAAGGCCGGGAACCTGGAGGACACCATCGACAGCCTGGGCGAGGTGGTGGAGGTCTCGCAGCGCGACCGCCGCCGCTTCAAGCGCCTGCGCGAAGACTCGCGCAGCTTCGACTCGATCCCGATCCGCACCCGCCTGAGCGACGAGGAAGTCGCCCGCTTCGCGGCCCAGCGCTACCGTTTTCCCGGTGTCGAGATCAAGGCGCGGCTGTTCCGCAACTATCCCAATGGCGAGCTCGCCTCCCACGTGCTCGGCTATATCGGCCGCATCAACCAGCGCGAGAAGGCGGCGATGGAGGAGTGGAGCGAGGAAGACCAGGCCAACTACAAGGGCACCGACTACATCGGCAAGCTGGGAATCGAGCAGAGCTACGAGAAGACGCTGCACGGGCAGACCGGTGTCGAGCAGATGGAAACCTCGGCCGGCGGCCGCGCGGTGCGCCGCCTCGGCAGCCATCCGGCGACGCCGGGCAACACGGTCAAGCTCTCGCTCGACATCAAGCTGCAGAAGCTGATCGAGGACATGTTCGGCGAGCGTCGCGGCGCCCTGGTCGCGATCGACCCCAGCACCGGCGAGATCCTGGCCTTCGTCTCCAAGCCCACTTTCGACCCGAACCTGTTCGTCGAGGGCATCGACACCGAGAGTTGGCAGGCGCTCAACGAGTCGATCGACAAGCCGCTGCTGAACCGGGCGCTGCGCGGCACCTACCCGCCGGGGTCCACCTACAAGCCTTTCATGGCGATGGCCGCGCTGCAGCTCAACAAGCGCGCGCCCAACGTGGTCGTCAGCGATCCTGGCTTCTACACCTTCGGCGGCCACACCTTCCGAAGCCACGAGGGCGGCCTGGGCGGCGTGGACATGCACCGTGCCATCCAGATGTCGAGCAACACGTACTTCTATTCGCTCGCCGTCGAGATGGGCGTGGACGCCATCCACGACTTCATGAAGCCGCTGGGCTTCGGCCAGATCACCGGCATCGACCTCCAGGGCGAGGTGCGCGGCCTGCTGCCCAGCACGACCTGGAAGCGAGAGGCCTACAAGCGTCCCGAGATGAAGAAGTGGTATCCGGGCGAGACCGTCTCCCTGGGCATCGGCCAGGGCTACAACAGCTTCACCATGCTGCAGCTCGCGGTGGCCGAGGCCATCTTGGCCAACGGCGGCATCAAGCATCGCCCGCACCTGGTGAAGGCCATCAAGGACACGGTCACCGGCGAGGTGAACGAGCTCCCGCAGCCGCCGGGGGAGAGCCTCGGCTACCAACGCAAGCATGTGGACCTGGTGCGTAACGCGCTGGTGGCAGTGAACAAGGGCGGTACCGGCACGCGCGTCTTCGCGGGCGCGCCCTACAGCTCGGCCGGCAAGACCGGCACCGCCCAGGCGGTGGCGTGGGGCCAGAACACCAAGTACAACGCCAAGGCGCTGGAGGAGCACCAGCGCGACCACTCGCTGTTCGCGGCCTTCGCGCCGGCCGAGGCGCCGAAGATCGCGGTCGCGATCATCGTGGAGAACGCGGGCTTCGGCGCCGCGGCGGCCGCACCCATCGTGCGCCGGGTGTTCGACTACTGGCTGGCCGACCAGTACCCCAACGAACAGGACCTGGCGGCGGTGCAGGTCGGCAAGGCCTCCGCGCCGTTGGGCAAGCCGCGGGTGGCGAGCGAGTTGCCCTGGCCCATCGTGAGCGGCGCCGCGACGGCTCCCTGAACATCGCCGCGCGTCGGGAAACAAAGAGACTTCGTCGCCGCCACGGCGCAAGTGGCGCAGTCGGCGGCGCGCGCCCCAGATGGAGGCGCTCTGCGCGCTTGTTGGTGCGGGCGCGCGGCGGACGCCGGCCCGATGCCGGTCGATCGGCAAAAAGAAAAGGCGCCGACCAGCGGCGCCTTGTCAAAAAGCCGGCATCTCGTGCGGATGCCTTGTCTGAAGCCTGTTCTAGTTCTTCTCCAAGTGTCTCCTCGGTCCCCCGCGCTGCGGGGCAGGCCCGTTTGCGAGTGGCGAGACTTTAGGCGTACGCACCGTGCCAGTGCATCGGGGAATACCCGCCACTGCGCAACAAGTGGAAACAAGGAGGGCCTCTCAACCGCCTTCGGTCGCGCGAATCCAGCTTGCCGCCTTCTCCGCGATCATCAGCGTGGGGCTGTTGGTGTTGCCGCTGGTGATGGTGGGCATCACGCCGGCATCGACCACCCGCAGGCCCGCAATGCCGCGCACCCGCAACCGCGAATCGAGCACGGCCATCGGATCGCCATCGGCACCCATCCGGGTGGTGCCCACCGGATGGAAGATGGTGGTCGCGATGTCGCCGGCCAGCCGCGCCAGCTCCTCGTCGCTCTGGTACTCGGGGCCGGGCTTCCACTCCTCGGGCCGGTACTTCGCCAGCGCGGGCTGTGCCACGATGCGGCGCGTCACGCGCAGCGAGTCGGCGGCCACCTTGCGGTCTTCCTCTGTGCTCAGGTAGCAGGGGGCGATCGCCGGCGCATCCGAGAAGCGGTGGCTCTTGATCTGCACCGTGCCGCGGCTGGTCGGGTTCAGGTTGCACACGCTCGCGGTGAAGGCAGGGAAGCTGTGCAGCGGCTCGCCGAATGCATCGAGCGAGAGCGGCTGCACGTGGTATTCGAGGTTGGGCCATGCGTGCTCGGGCCCACTGCGGGTGAAGGCGCCGAGCTGCGAGGGGGCCATGCTCATCGGACCGCTGCGCTTCAGCAGGTATTCGAAGCCGATCTTCGCCTTGCCGTAGTAGGAGGAAGCCAGCACGTTGAGCGTAGGTGCGTCCTTGACCTTGTAGACCGCGCGGATCTGCAGATGGTCCTGCAGGTTGGCGCCCACGCCCGGCGCGTCGAGCGCCACTTCGATGCCGTGCCGGCGCAGCAACTCGGCCGGTCCGATGCCCGAAAGCTGCAGGATCTGGGGCGAGCCGATGCTGCCGGCGCACAGGATCACCTCGCGGGTCGCGTGGGCCAGGACCATCTCGTGGCCGTCCCAGACCTGCACGCCGCTGCAATGTCGCCGGCCGTCCGATTGGGTATCGAGCAGCAGGCGGGAGACCTGTGCGCCGGTCCACAGCTCGAAGTTTGGCCGGCCGTAGCAGGTGGGCCGCAGGAAGGCCTTGGCGGTGTTCCAGCGCCAGCCGCTCTTCTGGTTGACCTGGAAGTAGCCCACGCCTTCGTTGCTGCCGCGGTTGAAGTCGGTCGAATGCGGGATGCCGGCCTGCTCTGCGGCCTGGGCGAAAGCGTCCAGGATGTCCCAGCGCAGGCGCTGGCGCTCGACCCGCCACTCGCCGCCGGCGCCGTGCATCTCGTCGGCGCCCAGGTAGTAGTCCTCGTGCTGCTTGAAGGCGGGCAGCACCTCGTCCCAGCGCCAGGTGTCGTCTCCGGTGAGCTGCGCCCACTGGTCGTAGTCGCGCGACTGGCCGCGCATGTAGATCATGCCGTTGATGGAGGAAGAGCCGCCCAGCGTCTTGCCGCGCGGATAGCGCAGGCTGCGGCCGTTGAGGCCGGCGTCCGGCTCGGTCGTGTAGAGCCAGTCGGTGCGGGGGTTGCCGATGCAGTAGAGATAGCCCACCGGGATGTGGATCCAGTGGTAGTCGTCCTTGCGGCCCGCCTCGATCAGCAGCACGCGGCGGTTCCGGTCGGCGCTCAGGCGGTTGGCCATCAGCGCGCCGGCGGTGCCGGCGCCGACGATGATGTAGTCGAAGGTGGTGTCGTCGTTCATTGGCATCGGCCATTGTGGCAAAGGCCCGGGCATTGCGCGACCGCCTACGCTCCCGCGCGTGGAAAGGGCACGGGACTGTCAAGTGCGGCGGTTACGATGTCGCGATCTCCGTTCTTCAGAAACGCCCATCCTCCATGTCGACTGTCCCGCTGCCGACCGCCGCCGCGCAACACGCCGACAGCCTGCGCCCCCGCGTCGAGCGGCGCGACGAGGCCGGCGGCCGGTGGGCGGTTGCCAGCGGCTGCTGGACGGCGATGGCGATGTCCTCGCAGGCCACCTGGAACGCGCTCGAGAAAAATCTGCAGGGCCTGCCGCCGCAGGACGACCGGGCCTGGGACCTGCGCCCCATCGAACAGCTCGATCACATCGGGGCCCAACTGCTGTGGAACCACTGGCGCCGCGCCTGGCCGGCACGGCTGGAAATGGAGTCGCAGCACAAGGCAGTGCTTGACCAGGTGGCGCGATATACCTGCAGTCCGCCGGCCGAGACCGGCAAGACGCTGGCCGAGTACCTGCGCGCACTGGCTCACATCGGCCCGCGCGTCCTGTTCGTCGCGCGCGATTTCCTGCGGCTGATCGGCCAGCTCACGCTCGACGTCGGCCGCTTGCTGCGTGCGCCGCACCGTGCGCCATGGCGCGATTTCTCGGGCCACCTCTATCACTTCGGCGCGACCGCGCTGCCGATCACCGCGCTGGTTGGCCTGCTGATCGGCGTGGTGCTGGCCTACCTGACCTCCCAGCAACTGCGCCAGTACGGCGGCGAGGCCTTCATCGTCAACATACTCGGCCTCTCGCTGATACGCGAGCTGGGCCCGGTGCTCGCCGCGGTGCTGATCGCGGGGCGCTCGGGCTCGGCCATCACCGCGCAGATCGGGGTGATGCGGGTGACCGAGGAGCTTGACGCCATGCGGGTGATGGGCATCCCTCACGGCTTTCGCCTGGTCATGCCGCGGGTGCTGGCGCTGGCCATTGCCATGCCGCTGATCAGCATGTGGACCTCGATGGCGGCACTGTTCGGCGGCATGATCGCGGCCGACCTCACGCTCGACATCGGGCCGGCATACTTCATGACGGCGCTGCCGCGGGCGGTGCCGCTGAGCAACCTCTGGCTGGCGTTGGGCAAGTCCGCCGTGTTCGGCGTGCTGATTGCGCTGATCGCCTGCTACTTCGGCATGAAGGTCAAGCCCAACACCGAGAGCCTGGGGCGCGGCACCACGTCTTCCGTCGTGGCCTCGATCACGGTGGTGATCCTGGTCGATGCGCTGTTCGCGGTCCTGTTCAAGGGTGTGGGGTTCAGGACATGAGCAACGGCCACAGCGACGGCGAGGCGCCCGCGGTCGTCGAGATCCGCAAGCTCTGGACCGTCTTCAAGTCTCCCGAGGGCGAGCAGGTGGTGCACCGCGACCTCGACCTCACGATCCGGCGTGGCGAAGTGCTCTCGCTGGTCGGCGGTTCGGGGACGGGCAAGACCGTGCTGCTGCGCCAGATCCTCGGGCTCGAGACGCCCTCGAAGGGCGAGGTCTCGGTGCTCGGCCATCCGCCCGGGCGGATGAGCGCGACGGGCGCCGCCAACGTCGGCATGCTGTTCCAGCACGGCGCGCTGTTCTCCGCCTTCAGCGTGCTCGACAACATCGCCTTCCCGCTGCGCGAGCTCAAGCTGCTGCCGGAGGACCTCATCCGCGATGCCGCACTGGTGAAGCTGCAGATGGTCGGCCTCGAGCCACAGCAGGCCACCAAGAGCCCGGCGGACCTCTCGGGCGGCATGATCAAGCGGGTGGCGCTGGCGCGCGCGCTGATCATGGACCCCCCGCTGCTCCTCCTCGACGAGCCGACCGCAGGGCTGGACCCCGAGAGCGCCGACGGCTTCTGCGACCTGCTGCGCAGCCTGCACCGCGAACTGGGGCTGACGGTGGTCATGGTCACGCACGACCTCGACACGCTGTTCGACCTCAGCACCCGCATCGCGGTGCTGGCCGACCAGCGCGTGATCGTCGCCGGAACGGCGCGCGACGTGATCGCGTATCCGCATCCCTTCATCCACGAATACTTCCTCGGCGGCCGCGGCCAGCGCGCCATGGAGGCCCTGCACGAAGGCGCGCCCTCGCCGCTCGTCGCGGGGCGCCCCGGCGCGCGCGCGGTCCCATCCACTGAAAGGTAGCTGCCATGGAAAACAAGGCCCACGCCCTCGCCGCCGGTGCCTTCGTGATCGGCCTGGTCGCTGCGCTGGTCGCGCTGGTGGTCTGGCTCACGCGCGATAACACGGTGCGCAACACCTACGAACTTTCCACGCGCGACGCGGTGAGCGGCCTCCAGCCGCAGGCCATGGTGCGCTACCGGGGCATCGCGGTTGGCAAGGTGTCCTTGATCGACTTCGACCCCAAGGTCAAGGGCAATGTGCGGGTGCGCATCACGGTCGACCAGCGGGTGCCGCTCACCACCTCGAGCTATGCCACCCTGGCCTACCAGGGCGTGACCGGCCTGGCCTTCATCGCGCTGGACGACAAGGGAGAATCGCAGACGCCGCTGACGCCCAACGACGACGACCCGCCGCGCATCCCGCTCAGGCCCTCGGTGCTGGCCCAGCTCCAGGATCGTGGCGAGGCCATCATCAACCAGGTCGAGGAGGTGACGAAGCGCGCCAACGTCCTGCTGGGCGACTCGAACCAGAAGCGCATCGCCGACGCATTGGAGAGCATCGCGCAGGCCACGGCCAGCGCCAACCAGCTCACGCGATCGCTCGACAACACGGTCAAGAACGGGCTCAACCCGGCGCTGGCGGCGCTGCCGCCGCTGATCGAGCGGACCAAGGACACGATGGGCACGGTGAAAACGGCGGCCACGGACGTCTCGCGCGTGGCCAACAACGCCAACACCACGGTGACTCGCCTGAACGCCAAGGACGGCCCTGTCGAGCGCCTGAGCGACGGCACCCGGGCGCTGGCGCAGGCGGTCGACTCCTTCAATGCCGCCACCTTGCCGCGCGTGAACCGCGTCGCCGACGACACCTCGCGCGCGGTGCGCCGGCTGGGCCGGACGGCCGACAGCATCAACGACAACCCGCAATCGCTGCTCTTCGGCAATGGCGGCGTGGTGGCGGGGCCGGGCGAGCCCGGTTTCTCTGCGCCGCCCGCGCGCCCCTGACCGTGACGAACATGAAGAACAACGCCCACCCGCACACCCGAGCGCCTGCCCGGCGCCTTCCGATTCTTGCCGTGCTTGCAGCAGGCGCCGCGCTGCTCGCGTCGGGCTGCGGCGCGCTGCCGGACAAGCCCGCCCGGGCGACGCTCTACGATTTCGGACCCAACGTCGCGGCGGCCGCGGCGGCGGCACCGGCATCGGCGAACCCTTCTGCCCTGCCGCCGATCTCGCTGGCCGAGATCGACGCCAGCACCCGGCTCGAAGGCACGCAGTTGCTCTACCGCCTGGGCTACGCCGACGCCAACGAGCTGCGGCCCTATGGCCAGGCGCGCTGGAGCCTGGCACCGGCGCAACTGCTGCATCAGCGGCTGCGCGATGCGCTGGCTGCGCGCCGTACCGTGCTGGGTCCGGAGGAGAGCGCGACCATCGCACGGGCTGAAGGTCGGGTGCCGGACACCTTGCGGGTATCGCTGGACGAATTCAGCCACTACTTCGAGTCACCGGCCACGAGCGTGGGCCTGGTGCGGCTGCGCGCCACGCTGATCCGCAGCGGCAGCGGCGGCGATCGCGTGCTGGCGCAGCGCAGCTTCGCGGTGCAACGGCCGGCGCCGAGTGCCGACGCGGCTGGCGGGGTGAAGGGCCTGGCGGCGGCGAGCGATGCGGCGGTGGCCGAGCTCGTGGCCTGGGTGGACCAGCCGCGCTGAGGCAGGCCGGCCATGCACCGCATCGGCCTGATCTCCGACACGCACGGACTGTTGCGGCCCGAGGCGCTGGACTTCCTGCAGGGCTGCGAGCACATCGTGCACGGCGGCGACATCGGCGATCCGCGCATCCTCGAGCAACTGGCGGCGCTTGCGCCGGTGACGGCGGTGCGCGGCAACAATGACCGGGGTGCCTGGGCCGACGCCGTGCCCGACACGGCGCGGGCGGAGCTGCGGGGGTTGCGGCTCCATGTGATCCACGACATCGCCGAGCTGGCGATCGATCCGGCGGCAGAGGGGGTGCGCGTGGTGGTGTGCGGCCATTCGCACCGGCCCTTGGCCGAGGAGCGCGCAGGCGTCTGGTATGTCAACCCCGGCAGCGCGGGTCCGCCGCGCTTCCGGTTGCCGATCTGTGCGGCGGAACTGCGCGTGGACGATGGCGTCGTCACGCCGCGCATCGTCGAGCTGGTGAAGCGCTGAGCGCTCAGCGCGTCCGGCCCAGCGCCGGGAACAGCGTGGACAGTCCGTCGGCCATCACCTCTACCGCCAATGCGGCAAGGATCAGGCCCATGAGCCGCGTCATAACATTGATGCCGGTCTTGCCGAGCACGCGCGCGATCGGGTCGGCCAGGGAGAAGATGACGCCGGTCACCGCGCCGATCACCATGCCGTAGCCCACCAGGAGCGCGAGCTCCCAGATGTGCTGCGTCTTGTCGGCGTAGATCACGACGGTCGACATGGTGGCCGGTCCCGTCAGCAGCGGGATGGTGAGCGGCACCACGGCGATCGACGCGCCCAGCGAGGCCTTGATCTCCGTGGCCCGGATTTCCTCCTGGTTGGTCTTGGCCTCCGCCGGCTGGGCGTTCAGCATGCTGAGCGAGCTGATCAGCAGCAGCATGCCGCCGCCCACCTGGAAGCTCGCGATCGAGATGCCGAAGAAGGCCAGCAGCTGCAGCCCGAGCAGCGCGCTGATCGCGATGACCACGAAGGCGCTGAAGGCCGACACCCAGGCCGTGCGCTTGCGCTGTGCCTCCGTGTACCCCTGCGTGTAGTGGATGAAGAACGGCACGATCGCCAGCGGATTGACGATGGCCAGCAGCGTGATCAGCGGCTTGACCAGGTCCATGGCGGGGGTGGCCATCACCTTCCCCCGGTGACGTCCATGAAGGTGCCGGTGACGTAACTCGCTTCCTCGCTGAGAAGCCACACGATGCCGTTGGCGACCTCCTGAGCACTGCCCGTGCGCTTCATCGGCACGGTGGAGGCGAGCTGGAAGGCGCGATCGGGCATGCCGCCCGAGGCATGGATCTCGGTGTCGATGAGGCCTGGGCGCACGGCGTTGACCCGGATGCCTTCCTCCGCGACTTCCTTGGCCAGGCCGATGGTGAAACTCTCGATCGCGCCCTTGCTGGCCGCATAGTCGACGTACTGGCCGGGCGAGCCCAGCCGTGCCGCCGCGCTGGAGAGGTTGACGATGGCGCCGCCGCTGCCGCCGTGTTTCGTGCTCATGCGGCGCACCGCCTCGCGCGCACAGAGGAAGCTGCCGATCACGTTGACGCGGAACATCCGCTCGAGCCGCTCGAGGCTCATGCCGTCTACCCTCGCCTGCACGTCGACCACGCCGGCGTTGTTGACCAGCGCGCCGAGGCGGCCGAACTTGGCGTCGAGCTTCTCGAACATCGCCTTGACTTGTGCCTCGTCGCCCACATCGGCCTGCACGCTGATGGCGCGGCCGCCGCGCCCCCGGATCGTGCGGACCACCTCGTCGGCGGCCAGCGAATTGCTGGCATAGTTGACGGCCACCGCGAAGCCGCGTTGCGCCGCGAGCAGGGCGGTGGCGGCGCCGATGCCGCGGCTGCCGCCGGTGATCAAGAGTACCTGGTCCAAATCCCGCCTCCTGCACGAAAGCCGTGCCTCAGTTAAAACGTCCGGGGCAATTACATCATCGAGGAGAGGCTTGTGACCCGCAGCGTCGACTACTACTTCACACCCCAGAGCCCCTGGACCTACCTGGGCCATGCGCGCTTCGCCGCGCTTGCCAAGGCGGCCGCCGCCACCGTGCGCGTGCGACCCGTCGATTTCGGCGCCATCTTCCCCGTGTCCGGCGGCCTGCCGCTCGGCAAGCGCGCCCCGCAGCGCCAAGCCTACCGGCTGGTCGACCTGGCGCGCTTCTCGCGGCACCTGGACATCCCGCTCAACCCGACGCCGAAGTTCTTCCCGGTCGCGGGCGACGACGCCGCCAAGCTCATCATCGCGGTCGATCTGCACGACGGCTGCGAGGCAGCGATGAAACTGTGCGGCGCAATATTCGCCGCGGTCTGGGCCCAGGAGCGCAACATCGCGGACCCGAAGGTGCTGGAGGCGCTGGCCGCCGAATGCAGTCTGCCTGCCAAGCGCGCCGAGCAGTCGCTCAGCCAGGCCGTGCAGGAGCGCTACGAGGACTACACGCAGCAGGCGATCGACGCCAAGGTCTTCGGCGCGCCCAGCTACGTGATCGACGGCGAGATCTTCTGGGGCCAGGACAGGCTGGATTTCGTCGCCCGCGCATTGAACGCGCAATGAACAGCAACCCCTCTCACTATCACAGGAGCATGACCATGGGCCAATTCATCGATCTCACCGCCAAGGATGGCTTCAGCTTTCCCGCGTACGTGGCGGAGCCCTCGGGCAAGCCGAAGGGCGCCGTGGTGGTCGTGCAGGAGATCTTCGGCGTCAACTCGCACATCCGTTCGGTGGCCGACGGCTACGCGGCCGATGGCTACCTTGCCGTCGCGCCGGCGACCTTCCACCGCGTCAAGCCCGGCGTCGAACTCGGCTACAGCGAGGAGGACATGAAGGCCGGCTTCGCGCTCAAGACCGCCGTCGACGCCTTGCCGGCGCCGGGCGTGCTGCAGGACCTCCAGGCCGCGGTCGAGTACGCGGCCCGTGGCGGCAAGGTGGGCATCGTCGGCTATTGCTGGGGCGGTCTCCTGACCTGGCGTGCCTCGGCGAAGGTGCAGGGCCTCTCGGCCGCGGTGCCCTACTACGGCGGCGGCATGACCACGCCGGAGGAAAGCGCGATCACGCCCAAGGTGCCGGTGCTGGCTCATTTCGGCAACAACGACCACTGGATCCCGCTGGACACCATCGAGGCCTTCAAGAAAGCCCACCCGGAGGTCGAGGTGCATGTCTATGAATCGGGCCACGGCTTCAACTGCGACCAGCGCGGCTCGTACAACGCCGAGGCCGCCAAGCTGGCGCGCGAGCGCACGCTGGCCTTCTTTGCCAGGCACCTCGGCTGATCGGTACCCCAGTGAGCCGCCGGTATCCGAGGGCTTGGGCGGCCGCCATGCTGGCAGCAGCCCTGTTCTCGAAGGGGCACGCGGCGGACTACGCCGGTCCCCTGTTCGACGCCCACCTGCACTACAACCAGGAGGCCTGGGACGGCAACACAGGCCCCTACCCGCCGGCCGAGGCGCTGGCGCGGATGCAGCGCAACGGCGTGAAGGCCATCATCGCCAACTCGCGGCCCAATGCAGGCACGCAGACGTTGGCTGCGGCGCGCGAAGCGCGCGAGGCCGGTGTCGCGGTGGTGCCCTTCGTGCGGCTCTATCGCAACCGCGAGGACTACGGCAACTGGTTTCGCGACGAGAGCATCTACGACATGGTGCAGTCCGAGCTCGCCCGCGGCACTGCCAGCGGCCCGTACCGTGGGCTGGGTGAGTTCCATCTTTACGACAGCGCGAACGCCAACGAGCCGGTGGCCCGCAAGCTGATCGTGCTGGCCGAACAGAAGAAGCTGGCGGTGCTTGCGCATGTCGACGATACGGCGATCGATCTTCTGATGGCCCACGCCCCTTCCAGGGGGCGGTCGCTGCGGCTGATCTGGGCGCATACCGGCATCGGCGGGCCGCCGGTGCAGCGCGTGCAGGCGCTGCTGGAGCGCTATCCGCTGCTGATGGGCGAGCTCTCGTACCGGCCGGGCCTGACCTGCGAAGGCGGCGCGCTCTGCCCCGAGTGGCGCGCCTTGATCCTCAAGTACCCCGACCGCTTCCTGGTCGGTTCCGACACCTGGGTCAACCAGCGCTGGAGCGCCTACGATGAGATCATGGGCGGCTACCGCCGTTGGCTCGGCGCGCTGCCGCCGGAGGTGGCGCAACGCATCGCCTGGGGCAACGCGGCGGCGCTGTTCGGGCTGCGATGAGCGCCAGCGCTCGAAGGATTCAAGCCACCGGTTGCCGCGCGTGCCTGGCCGCCTTGGCTGGCTTGGCCGGCTTGGCCGGCTTGACGGCCGTGGAAGAGGGCGGGGGCACCGGCCCCGCCGGCTCCTGCATCTTCCCGTGGGTCTCGAGGAAGTCCAGCAGGGCGCGCATCGCCGCGCTGTTGTGGCGGCGCTGCGCATAGGCGGCATAGAGCCACATGTCGCGCGGCATGTAGTCCTTGAGCACCGGTACCAGCGCGCCACGCTCGACGTGCGCCTGCGCCATCATCGCCGGCACGCAGATTGCGCCGAGGCCGGCGAGCGCGGCGGCGATCAGCGGCGCGGCATCGTTGGCGTCCATGCGGCTGTGCACCGGCACGGCATAGGGCTCGCCGTCGACCTCGAAGGGCAGCTGCGGCGGACCCTCTGTCAGCGAGTAGGTCAACACGTCGTGGCGCCGCATGTCGTCGGGTTTCTTCGGCAAGCCGCGCCGGGACCAATAGGCGGGGCTGGCGCACAGGACCAGCTCCATCTGCCGCAGGCGCCGCACGATCAGGTTCTCGTCGCGGATGCGGCCCAGTCGCAAGGCGATGTCCACGCCTTCCTCGACCAGGTCGATCACCCGGTTGCTCAGGTGCAGGCTTACATGGACATCGGGGTAGGTCTTCATGAACTCGCCCAGGACGCTGGGGAAGGCGCTCTGGGTGAAACCGTGCGGCGCGGTGATGCGCAGCCGTCCGCGTGGATGGCCCGCATGCTCCTGCAGTTCGTTCTGAGTCAGCTCGACCATTTCCATCAGCGGCTTGCTGCGCTCGAGAAGCAACTGGCCGGCGTCCGTCAGGCTGACCGAACGGGTGGAGCGGTTGAGCAGGCGCACGCCGAAGCGCTCCTCGAGCTGGGCGACGTACTTGCTGACGGTGGCTTTCGAGGTGCCGAGCACCTTGGCCGCGCGGGAGAAGCTGCCGCGCTCGGCAACTTCACGAAAGGCTTTCAGCAGGTCGAGACCGTCCATTGGGCTTTCATTATTTCAATGTCGTGAATGCGACCGGTCAACGTGCAGGGGTCTTGCATCGGTTTCGCTGCCCTGCTTGGTCGCGCAGAGGTCCATGCCATCGCTTTGCATTCTCGCTACCGCGCATGGTGGGAAGCGTCGCAGGATTGTTTCGATCCAGGAAACGCCGTGTCTCCTTTCCAGGTCGTTCCCCGAGGATGTTCGACAGGACACTTCCTCGCACAGGCCAGCCCTGCTGCGAGCCTGGTTTGAAGCCACCTCCGACGAATCAAGGACCTGAAATGAAGACCTCTCACATTCTCGCTGCCGCCGCGCTCTCCCTCCTCGCCGCGGCCGGTGCCCATGCAGAAACCTACCATGGCGTGGAAGCGCCGGTCTCCGCGCTGAGCCGCGCCGAAATCGAAGCCGAAGCCGCTCGCACGGCTGCCGCCCCCAATCAGAACGTGGTGCGCGGCTCGCGTGGCGCCGAGCCCTTCAAGTCGGTCGCCAATCCCGAGGCTGTGTATGCCCAGGCCGTCGCGACCGCCAACGCGCCGGACCAGAACGTGACCGGCGGCTCGCGCGTCAACAGCCGCGTGATCTCGACGATGCCGAACCGCGCCGGCACGCTGCAGCAGGCACAGAAGCAGGGCGCTCCCGCGGCCAAGTAGTCCGCCGGGCGCCGAAGGAAGACCGGGCAGCGCTCCAGGCGCTGCCCGGTCTTCCTTTTGCCTGCTGCTATTTGTTTCTCTCAAGAAAGCGTTTGCGCCAGAACACGAGCACCAGCAACAGCGCGACCGTGCCCATCGCCGCCATGGCAATCCAGAAACCGTCGGCCTTGTGCACCAGCGGCACGAACTCGAAGTTCATGCCGAAGATGCCGGCAATGAGGTTCAGCGGCAGGAATACCGCGGTGAGCACCGTGAGCACCCGCATGATGTCGTTGGTACGGTGGCTCTGCACGCTGAAATGCAGCTGCACCGCGGTCTCGGCGTTCTGCTCCAGCCGCCGCACGTGATGAACCACGCGCTGGATGTGCTCGAGCACGTCGCGGCTGCGCACCATGATCAGCTCTCGGTCGCGCGACTCTGCCGTTCCTTGGGGCTGGGGCAGGGTTTCGAGCGAGTCGATCCAATCCTGCACCGCGCCGCGCTGGTCTTCGCAGATCTCGTCCAGATGATGGAGCGATTGCCGCGCCTGCATCAGCGCGCTCCAGTTCATGAAGCGGCTGCGCGGATCGATCAGCTCGGCCTGCCAATGGTCTAGCTGCCGGGTCAGGTCGCGGCGCAGATCCAGGTAGGCATCCACGATCAGGTTGATGACGCGCAGCATCAGGTCGGCCGGACCGGCCGGCACGCGGGTGGAGACGGCGCGCACATCGAGCGCGGGAACTGCCGCGCCGCCACGCCCGTCGGGCGCCGCTGCGTTCAGCAGGCGCGCCGCGAAGGCGTCGCGCACCGAGCCGTCGTCCGGATGCACGGACAGCAGCATCCGATCGAACATGGCGAATCCGACCGGCCGCGTGTCGATGCGCCGCAGCACCGGCGGTCCGCCACGCGGCGGGCCGGCGTCTGCGCCTCCCGCGGCAGGGCCGTTGGTGGCCGCGAGCCGGCGAAACACCAGCACGTCGTACTGCGACGTGAAGTCGTAACGGGACGGCAACTGATCGTTGAGAAGGTCCGCGACATGGAGGTCTACCAGGTGCGTGCCGCAGAGGGACTGCAGGATGCCCTGCACCTCGGCCAGCGCGCTGCGGAACTCATCGCGTGTGAGCGACAGCCACAGATAGCCCGCGCAGGCGCCAGGCGTGCCCAGCGGAGCCAGCGTGGGATGCTCGGTGACGCGAGAGCCGTCGATCTCGAAGATGCGCATGCGTGCGGTGCTGCTGTTGTTCTACCGGCTCCCGGGTGCGCCCCGAGTCAGCGTTTCGGCAGCAGCCGCGCGGCGTCGAGCGCGAAATAGGTGAGTACGCCGTCGGCGCCGGCGCGCTTGAAGGCCAGCAAGCTCTCGAGCATCACGGCGTCGTGGTCCAGCCATCCGTTCTGCGCTGCAGCCTTGAGCATCGCGTATTCGCCGCTGACCTGGTAGGCGAAGGTGGGCACGTGGAATTCGTCCTTCACCCGGCGCACGATGTCCAGGTAGGGCATGCCCGGCTTCACCATCACCATGTCGGCGCCTTCCGCGATGTCGATGCCCACCTCGCGCAGCGCCTCGTCGCTGTTGCCCGGATCCATCTGGTAGACCTTCTTGTCGCTCTTGCCGAGGTTGGCGGCCGAGCCCACTGCATCACGGAAAGGGCCATAGAAGGCGCTCGCATATTTGGCGCTGTAGGCCATGATCCGGGTGTGGACCCGACCGGCCGACTCGAGAGCGCCACGGATCGCGCCGATGCGGCCGTCCATCATGTCGCTGGGTGCCACGATGTCCACGCCGGCCTCGGCCTGCACAAGCGCCTGCCTGACCAGAACCTCGACAGTCGGGTCGTTCAGGATGTAGCCGCTTTCGTCGAGCAGGCCGTCCTGGCCATGGCTGGTGTAGGGGTCCAGCGCGACGTCGGTCATCACGCCGAGTTCGGGGAAGCGCGACTTGAGCGCCGCCACAACGCGCGGCACCAGGCCCTCGGGGTTGAAGGCCTCGTCGCCGGCCGGGGTCTTGAGGCCAGCGTCGATCACCGGGAACAGCGCCATGACCGGAATGCCCAGCGAGAGGCATTGCTCGGCCACGGGCAGCAGCAAGTCCAGGCTGAGCCGCTCGACTCCGGGCATCGACGGTACAGCGTCACGCCGCTTTTCGCCCTCCTGCACGAACACCGGATAAATCAGGTCGTAAACACTGAGCGAGTGCTCACGTACCAAGTTGCGCGTGAAGGTGTCTCGGCGCAGCCGGCGGGGGCGGCCCGACGGGAAGGGGGCGTTGAGGGTCATGACGAAAATTGTGCCCCAAGTGCGTAGGAGCCACGGCGGGCGCTCATACTGCTCAATTTCGTAATACTTTTAAACTACTACAACTGCGAAAAATGGGAAGAAGATTAGAACTCGCTTGATCGCAGGTAATGCCTTTGCTAAATTCCGCGGTGGGCGGCTTGCCGCTCCCCGCTTTTCCTCCCTGAGCGGGTGCCTTGATGTGTGACAGCAAAAGGGCTTCCCAGCCCGGCGTTTTGGCGCCGGGCTTTTTTTTGCTCCGGCGATGGCCTGGCTGCGAAAGTGGGCCCACTAAACTGCCGGCATGCTCTGGGTCAAATCGCTGCACATCGTCTTCGTCGCCAGTTGGTTCGCGGGACTGTTCTATCTGCCGCGCATCTTCGTGAACCTGGCCATGGTCGCGCCGGAGTCGGTGGCGGAGCGGGCCCGGCTGGTCCTGATGGCTCGCAAGCTGTTGCGCTTCACCACCTTCCTGGCCGTGCCGGCGATCGGCTTCGGCCTCTGGCTCTGGTTGGGCTACGGCATCGGGCGTGGTCCTGGCAACAGCTGGATGCATGCGAAGCTGGCGTTGGTGCTGGGGGTCATCGCCTACCACCATGGGTGCGGGGTGGTGCTGCGCAGGTTCGTGGCAGGCCAGAACCGGCGCAGCGAGCGCTGGCACCGCTGGTTCAACGAGGTGCCGGTGCTGTTGCTGCTGGCGATCGTGGTGCTGGTCGTGGTCAAGCCTTTCTGAGCGGTGGCCACGCAGCAACACAAGTCCGCAGCCCTGCCCCTGGCACTCGCCTATGCAGCGCTGATCGTCTACGCGAGTCTCTACCCCTTTGCCGACTGGCGCGACCAGGGGATTGCCCCCTGGTCTTACCTCGCTGCGCCCTGGCCCAGGTACTGGACGGGGTTCGACTTCGGCATCAACGTGGCCGGCTACATGCCGCTTGGCGTCCTGATGGTGATTGCCATGCTGCGCACGCAGCCCGGACTGGGGGCGGTGCGTGCGGTGCTGGGCGCGACGCTGATCGGCGCCGCCATCGCCTTTGTCATGGAAACGCTGCAGAGCTACCTGCCGGCGCGCATTCCGTCCAACGTGGATCTCGGTCTCAACAGCCTGGGCGCGCTGGCGGGCGCGGTGCTGGCGGCGGCGCTCGAGCGTCTGGGGGCGGTGGCGCACTGGCACCGCACCCGCTCGAACTGGTTCATCGAGGACTCGCGCGGCGCGCTGGTGCTGCTGGCGCTGTGGCCGCTGGCGCTGCTGTTCCCTGCCGCGGTCACCTTCGGACTCGGCCAGGTGTTCGAACGTCTCGAGGGGGCCATCTCCGAATGGCTGCTGGACACGCCCTTCATCGACTGGATGCCGGTGCGCCAGTTCGAACTGGAGCCGCTGGTCCCGGGCGTCGAGCTCCTGTGCGTCGCACTTGGCGCACTGGTGCCTTGCCTGCTGGGCTTCCTGGTGACGCGGTCCGTCACGCGCCGGGCCATGCTGCTGCCGCTGGTGCTGCTCAGCGGAGTGGCGGCTTCCGCCCTGTCGGCGGCCCTGAGCTATGGACCCGAGCATGCCTGGGCCTGGCTCAGCCTCCCGGTGCAGGTCGGCATCGCGGCGGCCTTCTTCCTGGGCGTACTGCTGCTGCCCGCGCCGCGCCGCCTGTGCGCGGGGCTGCTGCTGGTCGCGCTCGTGGTCCATCTGAGCCTGCTCAACCAGGCACCGGAGAGCGCCTACTTCGCCCAGACTTTGGCGACCTGGGAGCAGGGACGGTTCATTCGCTTCCACGGGCTGGCGCAGTGGCTGGGCTGGCTCTGGCCTTTCGCCACGCTGCTATACGTGCTGGCCGCCTTGTCGCGCCGGGCGCGCGCCTAGGCTCTTGCGGCACGCGGGCCGTGCACGCTCAATAGAATGTGCCGATGTCCACCTCCAGCACGGCGCCGCCGCGCGGCTACTACGGCCGCCACATCTTCTTTTGCCTGAACGAACGCAAGAACGGCGAGGATTCCTGCTCGCAGCACAACGCGCAGCAGGGCTTCGACCGCTGCAAGGCGCGCGTCAAGGAAGCGGGGCTGTCGGGGCCCGGCAAGGTGCGGGTCAACAAGGCCGGTTGCCTCGACCGCTGCGCCGGCGGGCCCGTGGCGGTGGTCTACCCGGAAGCCGTCTGGTACACCTTCGTCGACCAGCAGGACATCGACGAGATCGTCGATTCGCATCTGCGCGACGGCAAGGTGGTCGAGCGCTTGCTACTGCCGCCGGACGTAGGGCGTTGAGACCCATGAATTCGCAGACCGAAAAGATCCAGCTCCAGGGCGCGGCCGGCGCGATCGCCGCGTTGCGCGATGCTGCGGCCGAGGGCGTTGCGCCCCGCGGCGTCGCCGTGATCGCGCATCCGCATCCGCTCTTCGGCGGCACCATGGACAACAAGGTGGTGCAGACGCTGGCGCGCGCTTTCGTCGCCTGCGGCTGGACCGCGGTGCGCTTCAATTTCCGCGGCGTCGACGGCAGCGAGGGCGTGCACGACGAGGGACGCGGCGAGCGCGAGGACATGCTTCAGGTGATCGAGCAGGTGGCGCCGGAGGGGCCGCTGGCCATCGCCGGCTTTTCCTTCGGGGCCTTCGTTGCGAGCTGTGCGGCCGAGTCGCTGTGGGCAAGGCGGGACATCCGCCAACTGGTGCTGGTGGGCACCGCCGCCGCGCGCTTCTCGGTGGCGACGCTGCCGGCCGAGGCGCACGAGCGCACGCTGGTCGTGCACGGCGAGCAGGACGACACCGTTCCGCTGGCTGCCGTGCTGGATTGGGCGCGACCGCAGTCACTTCCTGTTACGGTCGTTCCCGGGGGCGGCCATTTCTTTCACGGACAATTGCCGCTGCTCAAAGGTCTGGTCGTCCGCCATCTGCGCGCGGGCTAGTGTTCGTTTCTCTTCGCATCTCCATGAATCGTCTTCTCGGCGCGCTGCGCGCCTTCGCAGCGGCCGCGGCCGCATCCTTCTGCCTGATCGCCGCGGCCCAGGTGCCGCAACCTCCGGAAGTCGCTGCGCGCAGCTACCTGCTGCTGGACGTGACGGCGAACCAGATACTGGCGCAGAAGGACGTCGACACGCCAGTCGAACCGGCCTCGCTCACCAAGCTGATGTCCGCCTACCTTGTCTTCGACGCGCTCAAGGCCAGGAAGATCACCTTGCAGCAGACACTGCCGGTCAGCACCCGCGCCTGGAAGATGCCCGGCTCCCGCATGTTCATCGACCCGAAGATGCAGGTGCCGGTCGAGGACCTGATCAAAGGGTTGATCGTGCAGTCGGGCAACGACGCCACTGTCGCGCTGGCCGAGGGCGTGGGCGGCACGGTGGAGCATTTCGTAGAGCTCATGAACGACCAGGCCAAGGCACTGGGCATGAAGAACACCAGCTACAAGAACCCCGAGGGCCTGACAGCAGCGGGCCATACGACCACGGCACGCGACCTGAGCATCCTGGCGACGCGGCTGATGCGCGACTTCCCCGAGTATGTGCACTACTACTCGATCAAGAAGTACCGCTACCCCGGGACCCCCTCGACCAACGACACCAATCGCAACCTGCTGCTGTTCCGCGACCCGACGGTCGATGGCCTGAAGACTGGCCATACGGATGCGGCGGGCTATTGCATGATCGTCACCTCCAGGCGCGACTTCCCCAACCTCGCCGGTGGCCGGCGCCTGCTGACTATCGTGCTCGGCGCGGCAAGCGAGAATGCTCGAGCCAACGAATCGCAGAAGCTGCTGAACTGGGGCTATACCGCATACGACGCGGTCCGCCTGTTCGACGCCAACCAGCCGGTCGCCACGCCGCCGGTCTGGAAGGGCAGGGAGAACACCGTCAAGCTCGGCCGCGCCGAGCCGATCGTGGTGGCGGTGCCGGCGGGCTCTGCAGGTAAGATCAAGACGCAAGTGGCGCGGCCCGATCCCCTGGTCGCTCCCTTCGCCCGCAACCAGCCGATCGGTTCACTCAAGATCACGCTGGCTGACCAGCCGGTCGCCGACGTACCGCTGGTTGCGCTCGAGCCGGTGGAGCAGGCCGGCGTCTTGGGCCGAGCCTGGGACGCCATTCGCCTTTGGATCAAGTAAAGCTCGTCCTCGGGGCGCTTCTTCTCCAGTCAGCCGCGGCGGCCACCTAAATGGGGCGGTCCACGAAGTGGGCAGGCCTGGGTGAGTGTTATACTCGCGGGCTTTTCGGAAATTTCCGAAGGGTTTCACGTTTTCGTCATCTCTCGGTTGCCTCATGTCACGGTGAGGGCCTCGACCGGGGTGTTTTGGGACTTATTCATTCATGCCAACCATCAATCAACTGGTGCGTCAGGGTCGCGAGGTCGAAAAGATCAAGTCGAAGAGCCCTGCCATGCAGAACTCGCCGCAACGACGCGGTGTCTGCACCCGGGTCTACACCACGACCCCCAAGAAGCCGAACTCGGCGCTGCGCAAGGTCGCCAAGGTGCGCCTGACCAACGGCTTCGAAGTCATTTCCTACATCGGCGGTGAAGGCCACAATCTCCAGGAGCACAGCGTGGTGCTGGTTCGCGGCGGCCGTGTCAAGGATCTGCCCGGTGTGCGCTACCACATCGTGCGTGGCTCGCTGGACCTGCAGGGTGTGAAGGATCGCAAGCAGTCGCGTTCCAAGTACGGCGCGAAGCGTCCCAAGAAGGCTTGATCCTTCGAGTGTTCAATCGGTGTTCGGCGCGCCTGGCGGTTGCGCCGAACGAAGTGACCCGCTGTCGGGTCGAGTAAGTGAGAGCTCCCGTCAGTTCTCGCGGTGTCTCTGAAAGAGGCGCCAACTGAAGCAAAGAGGTTAGAGAAATGCCACGTCGTCGCGAAGTCCCCAAACGTGAAATTCTGCCGGATCCCAAGTACGGCAATGTCGAGCTGTCCAAATTCATGAACGTGATCATGGAAGGCGGCAAGAAGGCTGTGGCCGAGCGCATCATTTACGGTGCCCTCGATCAAATCGAGAAGAGGAACCCGGGCAAGGACCCGCTTGAGGCCTTCACCATCGCCATCAACAACGTCAAGCCGATGGTCGAAGTGAAGTCGCGTCGCGTCGGCGGCGCGAACTACCAAGTGCCTGTGGAAGTGCGTCCGGTGCGCCGCCTTGCGCTGTCGATGCGCTGGATCAAGGAGGCCGCGCGCAAGCGCGGCGAGAAGTCGATGGCCCTGCGCCTGGCCAACGAGCTCATGGAAGCCACGGAAGGTCGTGGTGGCGCCATGAAAAAGCGCGACGAAGTGCACCGCATGGCAGAGGCCAACAAGGCTTTCAGCCACTTCCGCTTCTAAGAAGACCGCCCTCAACAAGAGCATTGGCTGGAAGCCCGACCCACCGTGTGGTGGGCGGGCTTTCATCCGTTAATGGAGTAATTTCATGTCCCGCAAGACCCCCATCGAGCGCTACCGCAACATCGGTATCTCTGCGCACATCGACGCCGGCAAGACGACCACCACCGAGCGCATCCTGTTTTACACCGGTGTGAATCACAAGATCGGTGAGGTGCACGACGGCGCCGCCACGATGGACTGGATGGAGCAGGAGCAAGAGCGCGGCATCACCATCACCTCGGCTGCCACCACCTGCTTCTGGAAAGGCATGGCGCAGAACTTCCCCGAGCACCGCATCAACATCATCGACACCCCTGGGCACGTGGACTTCACCATCGAAGTGGAGCGCTCGATGCGAGTGCTCGACGGTGCGGTGATGGTCTATGACGCCGTCGGCGGCGTGCAGCCCCAGTCGGAAACCGTCTGGCGCCAGGCCAACAAGTACAAGGTGCCCCGTCTCGCGTTCGTCAATAAGATGGACCGCACCGGAGCCAACTTCTTGCGCGTTCGCCAGATGATGATAGACCGCCTGAAGGCCAACCCGGTCGTGATCCAGATCCCGATCGGCGCGGAAGACAAGTTCCGCGGCATTGTCGACCTGGTGAAGATGAAGGCCATCATCTGGGACGAGGACAAGGGCGTGACCTTCACCTATGGTGAGATCCCGGCCGACCTGGTCGATGTCTGCAAGGAATACCACGAGAAGCTCGTGGAAGCCGCTGCCGAATCCAGCGAAGAGCTGATGAACAAGTACCTCGAAGGCGAGACGCTTTCCGAGGAGGAAATCAAGAAGGCCATCCGCCAGCGCACCATCGCCGGCGAGATCCAGCCGATGCTGTGCGGCTCGGCGTTCAAGAACAAGGGCGTGCAGGCCATGCTCGACGCCGTCATCGAATACATGCCTGCGCCGACCGACATTCCCCCGGTGGCCGGCACCGACGAAGACGAAGCACCAGTGGTGCGCAAGGCCGACGACGAAGAGAAGTTCTCGGCCCTCGCGTTCAAGCTGATGACCGACCCCTTCGTGGGCCAGCTGACCTTCGTGCGGGTGTACTCTGGCGTGCTGTCCAAGGGCGACAGCGTCTACAACCCGGTTCGCGGCAAGAAGGAGCGCATCGGCCGTATCGTGCAGATGCACGCCAACAATCGCGAAGAAGTAAGCGAAATCCGCGCCGGCGACATCGCCGCGTGCGTGGGCCTGAAGGAAGTGACCACTGGCGAAACCCTGTGCGATCCGAGCGCTATCGTCATGCTCGAGCGCATGGTGTTCCCCGAGTCGGTGATCTCGCAGGCCGTCGAGCCCAAGACCAAGGCGGACCAGGAAAAGATGGGCATCGCCCTGCAGCGTCTCGCCCAGGAAGACCCGTCGTTCCGCGTCAAGACCGACGAGGAATCGGGCCAGACCATCATCTCTGGCATGGGCGAACTGCACCTCGAAATCATCGTGGACCGCATGAAGCGCGAGTTCGGTGTGGAAGCCAACGTCGGCAAGCCGCAAGTGGCGTACCGCGAGACCATCCGCAAGACCGTCGAGGAGGCCGAAGGGAAGTTCGTGCGCCAGTCGGGCGGCAAGGGCCAGTACGGCCATGTCGTGCTCAAGATCGAACCGCAGGAAGCCGGCAAGGGCTTCGAGTTCGTCGACGCCATCAAGGGCGGCGTGGTGCCGCGCGAGTACATTCCCGCGGTGGAAAAGGGCGTGCAGGAAGCGCTGACGCAAGGCGTGCTGGCCGGTTATCCGGTCGTGGACGTCAAGGTCACGCTGCACTTCGGTTCGTACCATGATGTGGACTCGAACGAAATGGCGTTCAAGATGGCCGCCATCTTTGGTTTCAAGGAAGGTGCCCGCAAAGCCAGCCCCGTGATCCTCGAGCCGATGATGGCTGTGGAAGTCGAGACGCCTGAAGACTACGCCGGCAACGTGATGGGTGACCTGTCCTCCCGCCGCGGCATGGTCCAGGGCATGGAAGACATGGTTGGCGGTGGCAAGGCCATCAAGGCCGAAGTTCCGCTGTCGGAGATGTTCGGCTACTCGACCACGCTGCGCTCGATGTCGCAAGGCCGCGCCACCTACACGATGGAATTCAAGCAGTACGCGGAAGCTCCGCGAAACGTTGCCGAAGCCATCGTCGCTGCGCGCACCAAGTAAACGTGGGCCCCGAACAATGGGCGGCTTGGTCGTCCTTGTTCTTCCCAGTTCTGTCTGCGATCTTGTGCCCTTCGTTGCCCGTGGCGGAGGAACCAGCAACAAGGTGCAGACGTAAAACCAACACACGGGCCTGCTCTTTCAAGGATTGAAAAATGGCAAAAGGAAAATTCACCCGCACGAAGCCGCACG
>NZ_LMTS01000254.1 GCF_001541225.1 Variovorax sp. WDL1
TGGCAGACCTGAGCACGTTGACCGAACTGCCGCGGCCGTTGACGACAAGTCCGGAAGCCGGGCTACGCATCTACATGCTGGAGTTCCGAATGGATCCGGAGATGCCAATCTGCATCAATCCCTACGACTTGGCGATATACACCGGCGCAAACTTCACCAATAGCGACCACAGCCCTCATCAATTGCCCAGGCCGATTTGGGCAAGCGCCTACGAATGGGGAATGTTCAAACGCGGGTACTACGGTAGATACACGTCGAACAAGGGCTTCACCATCTCGGTAGATGTCTCCAGATCCAGAGGCAACACTCAACAGGACGCTGCATGTGTCACGGGCTTTTGGATCAGCACCAGATTTAGACCAGAGTAACTCTCTATGACCATCATCAGTAGCTCCGTTTTCGACAATATTCGCCAGCACGCCAATGCAGCACTGCTGGATCGTGCACTGGTACTCATCAATAATCAGGGCCTCTCCAACCTTGAAGACTTGCGCGCGGATGTGATGGCCGGAAGCGTAAAGATTCGCCTGGTGCAACCTGGTGACGACATGCCTGCAAGCGCAAGCGCGATCTATGTCGCACCCGATGACCCCAAGGCAGGGCACCCAGGATACTTGGTTGTACGCCCCGAGAACTTGACCCGCCCCAGTGATGCCAATGTGCTGTCGTTCGTCGACGATCTGAACCATGAAGCCAAGCACCATAGCAACTTGCGGAATCGCATTGACTTGGATAATGCCTTGAGACATGGCAGTGCCCCCGCCAACGAGCGAGGCGACATCTATATGCAAGGCTGGCTCGACGATG
>NZ_LMTS01000001.1 GCF_001541225.1 Variovorax sp. WDL1
GAAAGTGACTCGCCCGCCGGGGCGAAATCCCGGCCCCGGAATCAACCAAAGCACAACGCCTCATTCGCCACCGTCCTTCGCCACATCGCCACCTCGCATGCGCCGCACCAACTCGAGCTCAGCCTGGAAGTCCACGTAATGCGGCAGCTTCAGATGCTGCACGAACCCCGACGCTTCCAGACTGTCGCTGTGCGAAAGCACGAACTCCTGCATCTGCGCCGGCGACTCGACCGTCTCCCCAAGCTCGTCCGCACGCAGCGCACGGTCGACGAGGCTCATCGCCATCGCCTTGCGCTCGCTGTGGCCGAAGGCCAGTCCATAGCCGCGGGTGAACTGCGGCGGTTCGGTCTTGCTGCCGGCGAACTGGTTGACCATCTCGCACTCGGTGATCTCCAGATCCCCGATGGAGATCGGAAAACCCAGCTCCTCCGGCGCCAGCTCCAGCGCCACGCTGCCAACGCGGATCTCGCCGACGAAGGGATGGCTGTGGGAGTAGCCGCGCTGGGTCGAATAGGCCATCGCGAGCAGGAAGCCTTCGTCGCCGCGCGCGAGGTTCTGCAGGCGGGTGGCCCGGTCGGCGGGAAAGCGCAGCGGTTCGCGCGTCAGGTCCACCGGCGCGGGATCGCCGGGGGGCACGGAGCGGGTCTCGATCAGGCGCTCGTGGTTGAGCAGGTCCACCACGCGCGGCATGGCGGCGGGCGCTTCCATCAGCGTCGTCGCGGCTGCCTCGGTGCGCGCAGGTGCCTCGCCGTTGGCGAGCAAGGTGAAGTCGAGCAGCCGCTGCGTGTAGTCGTAGGTCGGGCCCAGCACCTGCCCGCCGGGCAGGTCCTTGAAGGTGGCGGAGATGCGGCGATCCAGCTGCATGCGCGCGGTGTCCAGCGGCACACTCATGCCCAGGCGCGGCAGCGTGGCGCGGTAGGCGCGCAGCAGGAAGATGGCCTCGACCAGGTCACCCGCTGCCTGCTTGATGGCAAGCGCGGCGAGCTCCGGGTCGTACACCGAGCCCTCGGTCATCACGCGGTCGACGGCCAGCTTGAGCTGCTCACGGATCTGCGTGACGGAAAGCTCGGGCGTGGCACCGTCGCCGCGGCGCTGCTCGGCCAGCAGCCGATAGCTCTGGAGGATGGCGGCTTCACCGCCCTTGACTGCGACGTACATCGGCTCAGTCCTCCAGCTCGATGTGAGTGGTGCGCGGCAAGCCGACGATCTGGTGCTGCGTCGCGAGGAACAGGTCCACGCCGCGCGGGAAGGCTGCCTGCGCCACCAGGCGGTGCGCCATGTCGCTGGGCAGGCCGTCGACGCACAGGCGCGTCTGCGTGCGGATGCCGGGGCCGCGCAGGGTCCAGCCTTCGTTGTCGTCGCCATCGGCCAGCGAAGGCACGTCCACCACGCAGGTGGCGGACTGCTCGGGCGCGACGTCCGTGCCCTGCGCGAAGCGCTCCAGGGCAGGCGCCTCGTCGCTGCTCGCAATCCATGCGAACTGGGCCTGGGCCGGATCGTCCACCAGCGTGCAGCCGCTATGGAAGCGCAGCCATGCCGCTGCGTCGCTGGCTGCGAGTGAGGGCGAAAGCCACAGCTTGCAGTCCGGGTCGAGCAGTGCGAGCAGCAGGGCGGCGGAAGCCGCATGTCCGCGCGAAGGCACTTGCGCGTCATGCGGCAGGTCGACGATGCGGCCCGGGTGCGATAGCGCCTCCAGCGCGGCGCGGAACACGGCCTGGCTGCCGAGCGCGAGGTCGGAGAAGCCTGCGCCGATGGCGGAGAGATCATGGGTGCTCATGGTGGTGCTCAGAAACCTCGCTCGCGGTTCTCATTGCGGCTGGGGGGTTGGCTTGTGCTGTCGATTCGTACGTTGCTGCTGGTCTGAGTGCGGAGCCGGGAGTTCGCCCCGGCGGGCGAGTCACTTTCTT
>NZ_LMTS01000212.1 GCF_001541225.1 Variovorax sp. WDL1
AGCTGCCGCTGTTCGTCAATGCGCAGTTGGGCTTTGCCGCCGTCTATCTCCTGGCCGACTACGACGACATCGCGCGAAAGCTAATCCTCGCCCACCACACCGCGTTGATCGACCGCAGCACTTTGGAGCACTGGCTCAACGAGGGCGCGCACGCGCTGCGCAGCCTGTTCTCACTGGCCCAGCAGTACCGCTACTCGGGCTGCACCCGCGACGACTTCGCGGCGAAGAATGCCGCGGCGCGGGCCGCGCTGGAGAAGTTCGGCGAACTGCCGCGGGACGTGCTCGAAGGCATGCGCCGCTCGAAGTTCGCGCCGCCCATCGTGCGCCGTGGCCTGCAACAGCGCGGTGAGAGTCCTGCCGCAGCCGCTACCAACGTCGATGGTGATGCGGCCGCCGATGCCGACCCGTCCGAAGGCGCAGCCACTGCCGGCGAGGACAAACCCGCATGAGCGATCTGAACCAACCCACGCGCTACTTCCGGGGCCTGCAACAGGGAGCCTTCATGCGCCTGGAACACGCAGCCTCTCTAAAAGGCCTTTTAAAGCCTTTTAAGGGTAAAGGGGACTTGGAGTCCTGGGCCAGCCAGTGCTTCGCCCTGCGCGACGAGTTGATCGGCCTGGCGCAGCGACAAGTGCTGCAACAAGCCAGCGGGCATCCCTTCCACCTGCTGCCCGTGGAACTGGCCCAGCAGACCACTGGCGCGGGAACGACGTTCTTGCGCTGGCGCAGGCACGACCGTTCGGCCATGGGCGTGGCCCTGTGGCAGGAGCTGCTGGCGAGCACCAGCACCCCGGTCAACCTGCTGGCCGACCTGCACGCGATCGAGCTGCAGCGCATCACGCTGAACATGCAGATCAGCCTGTTGCACACCCTGGGCAGGCAGGCGCAGGAGTGCGCCAGCAAGGCCGCCGAGGCGGACGACGCCTACCTGCGCCGGCTCAGGTCCATACCCCCCGCGATGCGCGATCGGTGATCGCGTCAGGCACCCCAGCACGCGCCCGACGCCGACATGGCACGGGTATTTCAACCACCAAGGAGATTGCACCATGAGCACGCATTTTTCGGGCGAAGGCAACATTGGCTCGCCCCCCGAGTACCGGGAGTTCCCCAACGGCAACGACGAACCGCGGCGCTTGTTGCGGCTGAACGTGTATTTCGACAACCCCGTTCCCACCAAGGGCGGCGACTTCGAGGACCGTGGCGGCTTCTGGGCGCCAGTGGAAATCTGGCACCGCGACGCCGGTCACTGGAAGGACCTGTACCAGAAGGGCATGCGCGTGCTGGTCATCGGCCGCATGGAACGCGAACCCTGGACCGACAACGAAGATCAGCCACGCGAGACCTGGCAGATCAACGCACGCAGCGTCGGCATCCTGCCGTTCCGTATCGAGTCCGTGGTCCTCAGCCCCAAATCGCAGGAGACCGCGCAGGACGCGCAGCCCAACCCCCAGGCCGACCAGGAACCGGCTGCGCCGAAGGAGGCCAAGCGCAGGAAGTGACCCGGCGTGGGGGGAGGCCGCAGTACGTTGCCGCCCCCAATGTCCTCGCGAGCTATCCCCAGGGGATAGCTCCACCGACTTCCACCGGCTTCCACGCGCTCCCGAAAAATCGCGGCTCCCGGTCCACACACCGCCGGCCGCACGCCATCCCGCCCAGGCCATTCCATCGGCGTGAAAGCGGTCGCCGTCGCATGCAGCTTGTTTGCTGCTGCCCCAACAGGCGCTCGG
>NZ_LMTS01000203.1:0-241 GCF_001541225.1 Variovorax sp. WDL1
ACCTCGGGTGAACAACCTCTTGGGAAACTACATCTAGATCGCTTTCCGACGGTGGAGGCCTTGGCCGCAGGCAGCGAGGACGAGGTGCTGGGCCTGTGGAGCGGCCTGGGTTATTACAGCCGCGCGCGCAACATGCACCGGTGCGCCCAGGACGTGGTCTCGCGCTTCGGCGGTGCCTTCCCGCGCACAGCGGCCGAGCTGCAGACGCTGCCGGGCATCGGCCGTTCCACCGCCGCTGCCA
>NZ_LMTS01000203.1:276-53684 GCF_001541225.1 Variovorax sp. WDL1
GCCGCTTTCTGCTTCGGCGAGCGAGTCGCGATCCTTGACGGCAACGTGAAGCGCGTGCTGACGCGGGTGTTGGGCTTCGAAGGCGACCTGGCGTCCGCGGCACAGGAGAAAGCGCTGTGGGCCCTGGCGACGGAACTGCTGCCGCCGCCAGCACAGCGGGGTGCGATCGCCGGCTACACCCAGGGTGTGATGGACCTTGGCGCGACCGTCTGCTTGCCGCGCAAGCCCAGCTGCATGATCTGCCCGGCCAGCGAGCTGTGCGTGGGGCGGCGAGCAGGCGCGCCGGAGCGCTTTCCGGTGAAGACGCGCAAGCTGCGGCGCAGCGCGCAATCCTTGTGGATGCTGAAGGCTCTCGACCCGAAGGGGCGCGTGTGGCTGGAGAAGCGCGCCTCGCGTGGGATCTGGGCCGGCCTCTACTGCCTGCCGGTCTACGAGAGCCGCGCCTTGCTGCTGAACGAGCTCGCGCCCGATGCGCGCTGTGTGGCGCAGGACGATCCTGCCTTCCTGCACGTGCTCACGCACAAGGACCTGCACCTGCACCCGGTGTCTGTGGCGTATGCGGCCGAGCGCCCGCCGACGGGGTCGGGAAGCTGGTTCGAGGCCGGCGAATGGCCGGTGCTCGGCCTGCCGGCGCCGGTGCGCAAGCTGCTCGCGGCCGGCGATTAGCTCAAGGCGTCCAGCTCGCGGTGCCGCTTGAGGGCAGCCCAGCGTGTGCTGAAGCCGCGGGCCAGCTGTTCCACCAGGAAGACCGAGCGGTGCTGCCCGCCGGTGCACCCGATAGCCACGGTCACGTAGCTGCGATGGTCGCGTGCCAGTGCATCGAGCCAGCGATGAAGGAACTGCTCGATGTCGCCTTGCATGCGCGCGACGTCCTCGTGTTCGCGCAGCCAATCGATTACAGGCGCGTCCCGGCCGGTCAAGGGCCGCAGCGCGGGCACGTAGTGAGGGTTGGGAAGCATGCGCACGTCGAACACGTAGTCGGCATCGAGGGGCACGCCGCGCTTGAAGGCAAAGGACTCGAAGACCAGCGTGAGCGCGCTCTCTGGCGCGGCAATCAGCGCCTTGATGTAGCTTTGCAGTTGCGCCGGCCGGATGATGCTGGTGTCGATCACGTCCGCACCATCGCGCAGCTCGGCAAGCAACTCGCGTTCCAGCTCGATGGCCTGCACCAGGACGCGTTGCTGTTCCGGCGCATCCGTGCGGCCATCGTGGCGCGAAAGGGGGTGCCGGCGGCGGGTTTCCGAATAGCGGCGCACCAGCGCGTCGGTGGTCGAGTCGAGAAAGAGCGAGCGCAGCGACACGCCCTCGTTGCGCAGCCGCTCGAGCTGTTGCGGCACCAGCGGCAGCGAGACGCCGCTGCGCACATCCATCGCGATTGCCACGCGCCTGGCCTGCTGCTCGCGCTGCAGGGCGATGAAGGGCATGAGGAGCTCGGGAGGCAGGTTGTCGACACAGTAATAGCCTGCGTCTTCGAGCGCGTGCAGGGCGACGGACTTGCCAGAGCCGGACATGCCGGTGATCAGCACCAGTTCCAGGCTCACTGAAATACCTTCGCCTTCGCCTTCGCCTTCGGCTGCGGTGCTGTTCGCCTTCGGAGCTGCCGTGCTGCTCATGCCGAAACCTCCGGCGTCTTCTTGCCCAGCATTTCTCGCGCATGGGCGAGCGAGGTCTGCGACACGCGCTCGCCGCCCAGCATGCGAGCGATCTCGCGGGTGCGGGTGTCGTCGTCGAGCACCGACACGCTGCTTTCGGTGCGGACGCCGCCCGGGCTCTTCGCGCTCGTCTGCTGCTTGGCAACCAGCAGGTGGTGATCGGCGCACGCGGCCACCTGCGGCAGATGGGTGACCGCCAGCACCTGGCGATCGCGGCCCAACTGCTTCATGAGGCGGCCGACGGTCTCGGCCACGGCGCCACCGACGCCGGCATCGACCTCGTCGAATATCAGGGTCTGCGCGCCGCCAAGCTGGCTGGTGGTGACCGCGATCGCCAGCGCGATGCGCGAGAGCTCGCCGCCGGAGGCCACCTTGCCGATCGCGCGTGGCGTGCTGCCAGGATGGCCGGCGACCAGGAAAGCGACGTCTTCGAGGCCGTGGCGGGCGGGCTCTGCCCGACTTTCCAGCGAAACCTCGAAGCGCCCACCCTGCATGCCGAGGCCCTGCATGGCAAGCGTCACCGCCTGTGCCAGCCGCAGGGCCGCCTGCTTGCGCGTCTTGCCCACGGCCCTGGCCTCTTTCATGTAGGCCTGTTGCGCGGCCTGCTCGGTGCGCTCCAGCGCCTCCAGGTCGCCTTGGGCATCCAGGGCCTGTAGCTCGGCCTGCCAGCTGGCGAGCAGAGAGGGCAGCTCGGCCGGCGTGCGTTTGTATCGGCGGGCGAGCGACATCCACAGGCCCATCCGCTCGTCCAGCTCGGCGAGTCGTTGTGGGTCCGTGTCGGCCTGGCGTAGATAGCCGTGCAGGGAGTGCGCAGCATCGGAAGCCTGGGCCACGCTCGAGGCCAGCACTTCGCCCAGCTCCCTGAAGGCCGGTTCGATGTGCTCGCAGTTCTGCAGCAGCGTGACGGCTCGGCTCAGCGCGGCAAGCGCGCCGTTCTCGTCGTCTTCCAGTGCGTTGCAGGCGCCTTCGGCGGCGTCGATGAGCGCCTGCGCGTTGGCGATGCGGGTATGGCCGGCCGACAGCTCTTCCCACTCATCGGAACCCGGCGCGAGCTTCATGACCTCGCCCACCTGCCACTGGAGGCGTTCGCGCTCGCGCTGCAGGGAGTCCTGGGCCGAACGTGCCTTGTCCAGCGCTGCGATGGCTTGGCGCCAAGCATGCCAAGCCTGCGCGAGGACGGAAACCGCATCTTCGGCGCCGGCATAGGCGTCGAGCAGCCCGCGCACGGCATCGGGGCGTGTCAGGCTTTGCCAGGCGTGTTGGCCGTGGATGTCGAGCAGCTGATCGCCGAGTTCGCGCAGCTGCGTCGCGGTGGCCGGGCTGCCGTTGATCCAGCCGCGGCTGCGGCCTTGGAGATCGACCGTCCGGCGCAGCAGCAGCGCGTCGCCGGCCTCGAAGCCGCCTTCGTCCAGCCAAGCGGCGAGGGCAGGCTCGGCATCGAACTCGGCGCTGACGTCGAGACGTTCCGCACCTTCGCGCACGGCGCCGGCGTCTGCGCGGTTGCCGAGTGCCAATTGCAGCGCGTCGATCAGGATCGACTTGCCGGCGCCGGTCTCGCCGGTCAGAACGGTGAAGCCGGCGGCCAGGTCGAGTTCAAGTGCGCGCACAATCACGAAATCGCGCAGGGCGATGCGTCGCAGCGCCATGTCAATGCCCGCCCGGAATGCCGAAGGGCGCAGGGTGCGCCTGCGAGGGGCGAAGAACAGGCCGAGCGTGCGGACTCTCCGGTGTACCTTCGCCTTCGGCTACGGTGCTAGTCGCCTTCGGGGCGGCCGTGCGGCTCATGGATCAGGAACCTCCTTCATTCCAGTGCAGTTTCTTGCGCAGCGTATCGAAATAGCTCCAGCCCCTCGGGTGCAGGAAGCGCACGCGGTACTCGGAGCGCCGCACCACGATCTGGTCGCCGATGGCCATGGTCGCCAGCGACTGCATGTCGAAATTGGCGCTCGCGTCGCGGCCGCCGACCAACTCGATCGAGACCTCGTCCGCGTCCGGCAGCAAGATCGGGCGGTTGGAAAGCGAGTGCGGCGCGATGGGCACCATCACCCAGCCCGGCACGGCCGGATGCAGCAGCGGGCCGCCGGCGGACAGCGCGTAGGCTGTGGAGCCGGTGGGCGACGCGATGATGATGCCGTCGGCGCGATGGTTGGCGACGAAGTGATGGCCGACCGAAACCCGCAGTTCCACCATGCCCGAGGTGGCTCCGCGGTTGACGACCACGTCGTTCATGGCCAGTGCATTGAATACCGAGATGCCTTTGCGCACCACGTTCGCCTGCATGAGACTGCGGTGGTCTTCCTCGTAGTCGCCGGCCAGCATCGGGACCAGCACGGTCTGGTAGTCGTTCAGCGCGATGTCGGTAATGAAGCCCAGCCGCCCGCGGTTGATCCCGATCAGCGGCAGGCCATAGCATGCGAGGTGGCGCCCAATGCCGAGCATCGTGCCGTCGCCGCCAACCACCAGTCCCAGATCGCATTGCCGGCCGATCTCCTCGACCGAGAGAGCGGCGTAGCGGCCCTGCGCCGGCGCGCCCTCGTCCGGCTGCTCGACGAAGACCTCGCAGCCCTGGGATTCGAGGAAGGCACCGATGCCTTCCATGATCTCGTCCAGCGCGCCGGCCGGCGCTCGCGCGCCAGAAGCCTGGTACTTGCCGATCAATGCAACGCGCCGGAAGCTGGATGTCATCGGTAAATTACAACACTAAAATCTTTCAATGCTGGACGACCGCGCCAAGTTGCTGCTGAAGACACTGGTCGAGCGCTACATCGCCGAAGGGCAACCCGTGGGCTCCCGTACGCTCTCCCGGGCTTCGGGGCTCGAGCTCTCGCCTGCGACCATTCGCAATGTCATGTCCGACCTGGAGGGGCTCGGGCTCATTGCCAGTCCCCACACCTCGGCGGGCCGCATTCCAACGGCACGGGGCTATCGCCTTTTCGTCGACACCATGCTGACGGCGCAGCGCGAGCAGTTCGCGGCGCCCAGCCTGCCGCCCGACCAGCCTCAGAAGGTGATCGCCAATGCGGCCCATTTGCTCTCGAACCTGTCGCAATTCGTCGGCGTGGTGATGGCGCCGCGCCGCGCCTCGGTGTTCCGGCAGATCGAATTCCTGCGGCTGTCGGATCGCCGCCTGCTGGTGATCATCGTCTCGCCCGACGGCGACGTGCAGAACCGCGTGATCTTTCCCGAGGTCGATTACTCGCAGTCGCAGCTGGTCGAAGCCTCGAACTACATCAACGCGCATTTCGCCGGCCTGTCGATCGAACAGGTGCGCGACCGGCTGCAGTCCGAGATGGAGCAGCTGCGCGGAGAGATTGCCGCGCTGATGCAGGCGGCGGTGCAGGTCAGTTCAGAGGTGCTGACGGAGTCAAAAGACGAAGTGGTGATCGCGGGCGAGCGCAACTTGCTGTCGGTCACCGATTTCTCCGGCGACATGAGCCATCTGCGCCGGGCTTTCGAGCTCTTCGAGCAGAAAGCGCAGCTGCTTCGCCTGCTCGACGTCTCAAGCAAGGCCGAGGGCGTGCGCATCTTCATCGGTGGGGAAAGCCAGGTCGTGCCCTTCGACGATCTCTCGATCGTCAGCGCGAACTACGAGGTTGATGGCGAAGTGGTGGGAACGCTGGGCGTCATCGGGCCGACGCGCATGCCTTACGAGCGCATGATCCAGATCGTCGACATCACGTCGAAGCTGGTCACCAACGCGCTCAGCCACCGCAAATAGGAGAGGCCGAGCCGCCCACTAGAATCCCGACTGCGTGGGCCGTTAGCTCAGCTGGTTAGAGCAGCGGACTCATAATCCGTTGGTCCCTGGTTCAAGCCCAGGACGGCCTACCACCGCATTGCATCGCGCCAGGAAGACGCTCTTGCGAGCATGCTATACTCGCAAGCTGTGCGGCTGTAGCTCAGTTGGATAGAGTACTTGGCTACGAACCAAGGGGTCGTGGGTTCGAATCCTGCCAGCCGCACCATCATCAAGAAGGCCTGCAACGAGAGTTGCAGGCTTTTTTCCTTTGGAGCTTCAGGCCATGAGCAAGGCATTCACCAAAGAGAACGATGCAGGCGAAGAGGATGACGGGGCTGCCGGCATGCCGCCGCTCCCCGTCGGGGGCAAGAACTACATCACGCCGGAAGGCTATGCACGTCTGCGCGACGAGCTGCTCGAATTGATGGACGTCGAGCGGCCGAAGGTGGTCGAGGCTGTTCATTGGGCTGCGAAGAACGGCGACCGATCCGAGAACGGCGACTACCTTTATGGGAAGAAGCGCTTGCGCGAGATCGACCGGCGCATCCGCTTCCTGACCAAGCGGCTGGAGGTGGCCGAGGTGACGGACCCCTCGGTCCACCATGGCCGCGACCAGATCTTCTTCGGTGCCACGGTCCGCTATGCGGACGAGACCGGCGACGAGCGGGAGCTGACCATCATGGGGATCGATGAAGCCGAGAGCGCGCATGGGCAGGTGAGCTGGATTTCGCCGATCGCCAGGGCGCTGCTGAAGGCGCGTGAAGGCGACGTGGTCAAGCTCGCGACGCCGGGAGGCGTGCACGAGATCGAGGTACTGTCGGTCAGCTACCCGCCGCCATCGCCCGCGGCGGGCTGAGACTCAGGGCGCCGGAACGGTCCGCGCGGCGGCGAGCACGGAAGGGGTGCGCCGCGCCGCCCGCAGCACGGCCTCGAGGTGGGTGCGGTCGCGCACTGCGATCACGAAACGAAGGTCGGTGGAGTCCTGCGGCGTCTCGTCGGCCATCTCCACGTGCGTGATGTCGGCCTCGGCATCCGCCAGGGTGGCGGCGACGCGCGCCAGCACGCCCTTGTCGTTGCGCACCGTGACGACCACGCCGGTCTCGAAAGCTCGCACCGGCTCGTCCGCCCATTCGACGGCGAAGAAGCGTTCGCTGTCCTTGTGCCGCAGCCGCTGCCCGACGCCGCAAGCTTCGGTATGCACCACCAGGCCTTCGCCGTGGCCGAGATAGCCCACGATCGGGTCGTCGGGAATGGGCCGGCAGCACAACGCGAAGCGCACAGAGGAGTTCTCGCTGCCGTCGAGCGTGACGGCGCCCTGGGAGACGGCCTCGTGCGCGGTGAAGCGCTCGCGGCTCAACATCAGTGCGTCGGGCTTTTCGCCCCGTTCCGCCAGCAGCGCCATCAAGCGCTTGGCAACGATGGTGGCGATGCGCTTGCCCAGGCCGATGTCGGTCAGCAGCTCCGCGCGGGTCCGGTTGCCGGTGAAGCGCAGCAGCTTTTCCCAGATCTGCTGGTGCTCATCGTTATCCTCCGGAAGGTTCCCGAGGCCCTCGGCGCGCAGGGCCTGCGCCAGAAGCTTTTCGCCCAATCCCTCCGACTCGGCGTGCGCGAGGGTCTTGAGGTAGTGGCGGATCTTCGAGCGCGCGCGGCCGGTGCGCACGAAACCCAGCCACGCCGGGTTGGGCGTCGATACGGGTGCGGTGATGACCTCCACCACGTCTCCGTTCTTGAGCTCGGTACGCAGCGGAACCTGGTCGCCGTTGATGCGCGCGGCCGAAGTGTGGTCGCCGATGTTGCTGTGAATGGCATAGGCGAAGTCGACTACCGTCGCGCCGCGCGGCAGCGCCAGGATCTGGCTCTTGGGCGTGAAGACGTAGACCGCGTCCGGGAAGAGATCGACCTTGACGTGGTCCCAGAACTCGGCTGCGTCGCGCGTCTCGTCCTGGATGTCGAGCAGGGACTGCAGCCACTTGGTGCCCAGGCGGTCGCCTGTTGCCGTGCTTGGCTCGGCCGCCTTGTAGAGCCAGTGGGCGGCCACCCCGGACTCGGCGACCACGTGCATGGCCTCGGTACGCAACTGGAATTCGACACTCACGCCGGCCGGCCCCACCAGCGTGGTGTGCAGCGACTGGTAGCCGTTGAGCTTCGCGATGGCGATGTGGTCCTTGAACTTGCCCGGTAGCGGCTTGTACATCTGGTGCAGGATGCCCAGCCCGGTGTAGCAGGCGATCACCGACGGCACGATGAGGCGAAAGCCGTAGATGTCGGTCACCTGTGCGAAGCTCAGGTGCTTTTCTTCCATCTTGCGGTAGATGGAGTAAAGCGTTTTTTCCCGGCCTGCGATGCGCACGCTCATGCTGGCTGCGGCGAAGGCGGTTTCCAGTTCCTGCTGCACCTTCTGGATCAGATCGCGGCGCCGGCCACGGGCTTTGGCAACGGCCTTCGCGAGGATCGCGTAGCGCCAGGGACGCAGGTGGCGGAAGGACAGGTCCTGCAGTTCGCGGTAGGTCTGGTTGAGCCCGAGCCGATGCGCAATCGGCGCGTAGATGTCGAGCGTCTCGCTGGAGATCCGGGCCCATTTCTCGCGCGGGGCATCTTCGAGCGTCCGCATGTTGTGCGTGCGGTCCGCCAGCTTGACCAGGATGACGCGCACGTCGCGCGCCATCGCCAGCAGCATCTTGCGAAAGGACTCGGCCTGGTTCTCCTCACGCGTGTTGAAGCGCAGCTTGTCCAGCTTGGTGAGGCCGTCGACCAGTTCGGCGACCGGGGCGCCGAAGCGCTCGATCAGCTCCGACTTGGTCACGCCGCAATCCTCGATCGCGTCATGCAGCAGGGCGGCCATTAGCGCCTGCGCGTCGAGCTTCCATTCCGCGCACTGCGCAGCCACGGCGATGGGGTGGGTGATGTAGGGTTCGCCGCTGTTGCGCAGCTGGCCCAGGTGGGCCTCGTCGGCGAAGCGGTAGGCGCGGCGGACCTGCTCGACGTCCTCGGCGCTCAGGTAGTCGAGGCGATCGGTGAGCGCGGCGAAGCTGGCGGCAGCTGCATTCAGCGCCGCCGGACTTGGCCGGGGCGTGCCTTTGGGGGCACCTGACAGGGACTTGACAACCGCGCTCATGCTTGTCACTTTAGCTTGGCGACTGGTTCGATGTCTTTGTGCAACAAAAAAGCACCGCGTTGCGGTGCTTTTTTGTTGCAGGTGTGCGTCAGCTCAGCCGGGGACTTTCTTGAGCATTTCAAGCCCGATCTTGCCTTCGGCGATCTCCCGCAGGGCCGTCACGCCGGGCTTGTTCTTGCTTTCGATCTTCGGCGCATGACCCTGGCTCAGCATGCGCGCACGGTAGGTGGCGGCCAGCACGAGCTGGAAGCGGTTCGGGATGTGTTGCAGGCAGTCTTCGACGGTGATGCGGGCCATTGGATCTTTCGGCTTACAGGCGGAGGCCTGATTGGGATCAGGGAATGTTCAGGGCGGCGAAGGTGTCGGCACGCGCCCGGCGCTGTGCGGAATACCGGAGCCGCTGAGCGTGGACGATTGCCTTCAGGTCGAAAAGTGCGCGCTCAAATAACTCGTTGATTATAACGAAGTCGAATTCGTTGGCGCGTGCCATCTCCTCCGCGGCATTGCGCAAACGCAGCTCGATCACCTCGGCGCTGTCTTCCCCGCGCCGCTCGAGCCGGGACCGGAGCTCTTCCCAGCTCGGTGGCAGGATGAAGACCATCACCGCGTTGGCAAAGGTCTTGCGGATCTGGATCGCACCCTGGAAGTCGATCTCCAGGATCACGTCGGCACCTTGGGCGATGCGGTCCTCTATCGCTTTCTTCGAGGTGCCGTAGCGCTGCCCATGCACATGGGCCCACTCGACGAAGGCATCGGCCGCGACCATCGCATCGAATTCCGAGTGCGGCACGAAGAAGTATTCGCGGCCATGCTTCTCCTGGCCGCGTGGCGCCCGTGTGGTGTGCGACACGGAGGGCTGCACCGCGGAGTCCAGCTCCATCAAGGCCTTGACCAGGCTCGACTTGCCGGCGCCGCTCGGCGCCGCGACCACGAAGATGTTGCCGGGGTAATCCATTCGCGCGTTCCCTTCCCTGTTCCCTGTTACTCGATGTTCTGCACTTGCTCGCGCATCTGTTCGATCAGCACCTTCATGTCCACGCCGATGCGGGTGAGCTCCAGCGTCGCCGACTTGGACCCGAGGGTGTTGGCTTCGCGATGCAGCTCCTGGATCAGGAAGTCGAGGCGCTTGCCGATCTCGCCGCCTTTCTTGACCAGCCGCTCGATTTCGTCCAGGTGCGAACCCAGGCGCGTGAGTTCCTCCGCGACGTCGATGCGGATCGCGAACGCCGTGGCTTCGGTAAGGGCACGGTCCTGTGCGGCCTCAGGCGGCGTGCCGCCGCTCGCGCCCAGGGCTTCCTGCCAACGGTCCAGGAAGCGGCTGCGCTGCTGCTCGACGAGTTGGGGAACCAGCGGCAGCGCCTGCGCCACCAGGGCTCGCAGCTGGGCCAGGTGGTCCTGCAGCATCCTGGCCAGCCGTGCGCCCTCGCGCTCCCGTGCGGTCATCAGGCCCTTGAGCGTCTTCGTCGCCAGCCCGGAAAGCTCGGGGCCCCAATCGCTCCGGGCGGTGGTCTCGCCCGCGGCAAGGCGCAACACGTCGGCCACGCTGAGCTCGCGCGCTGCGGGCAGCCAGGCGCGAATGCTGTCCTGCAGGCCGTTGAGCCGTTGCAGCAGCTTGGTCGAGGGCTCGCCGATGCCGGCCGCAGCGCCGCTCTCGATCGCCGCGCGCAATTCCACTTTGCCGCGTTTGAGCTGGCCCGTCAGCAGCTCGCGCAGCATGGGCTCGTGCTGGCGCAGCTCTTCAGGCAGCTTGAAAGTGAGGTCGAGAAAGCGGCTGTTGACCGAGCGAATCTCGACTCCGAGCCGGCCCGCGCCGGCGGTTCGCGGCTCGGCGTCCGGGTGACCGCTGCCCGCGGCGGTTTGGCCGCTGGCATAGCCGGTCATGCTGTAAACTGGCATCGCGCCTCGCTCTTGAATTGGTGTGCACGCCCCGAGACAACGGCACCACCTTGGCTTGCCGCACTCCCGCCTTCGGGCGAAACTCCCGGATTATGTCAAAGGTCAAACCTTCGCCCTTGCTGCCAGACACGGTCATCGGCGGCTATCGCGTTGTGCGCCGTATCTCGGCAGGCGGGTTCGGGGTCGTCTACCTTGCTGTCGACCACAGTGGCCAGCAGGTAGCGATCAAGGAATACCTCCCGTCCTCGCTGGCCACCCGAGGCACCGGCGAACTCGCGCCCCAGGTGCCGCCTGAGAAGCTATCGCTTTACCGCCTGGGCCTCAAGAGCTTTTTCGAGGAAGGGCGTTCGCTTGCGCAGATCTCGCATGCTTCTGTGGTGAGCGTGCTCAACTTCTTCCGCGAGAACGAGACCGTCTACATGGTCATGAACTACCTGGAGGGGGCCACCCTGCAGGACTTCATCGTGACGGCGCGCGACCTCAAGAAGCAGAAGGTCTTCCGCGAATCCACCATCCGCTCGCTGTTCGACGAGATCCTGCGCGGCTTGCGAATCGTGCACCAGCACAAGATGCTCCATCTGGACATCAAGCCGGCCAACATCTTCGTGACCGATGACGACCGCGCCGTGATGATCGACTTCGGCGCCGCGCGCGAGGTGCTGTCCAAGGAGGGCAACTTCATCCGCCCGATGTACACCCCCGGCTTTGCGGCCCCCGAGATGTACCGCCGCGATTCCTCGATGGGTCCGTGGACCGACATCTACGCGATCGGCGCGTGCATCTATGCCTGCATGCAGGGCTATCCGCCCAACGACGCGCCGCAGCGCATCGAGAAGGATCGGCTCGGCCTGTCGCTCTCGCGCCTGCGTGGCATCTATTCCGACAACCTGATCGAGGTGGTCGAGTGGTGCATGTCGCTCGACCCGCTGTCGCGCCCGCAATCGGTCTTTGCGCTGCAGAAGGAGCTCAGCCGCGAGGGCGAGCGCCGCTACACCAAGCTCACGGTGAGCGAGAAGGTGCGGTTGTCGATCGATAACATGCGCTCCTTCGAAAAGAAGGGCCTACCCAAAGCGGCGGCTCCGACCACGCGTCCGGCATGATGACTCCCCACGTTGCTTACTTCGCCAGGCGATCGCTGTGAAATTTTCCGTCTTCCAGGTCAGCCGCAAGGGCGGCCGCCTCAAGAACGAAGACCGCATGGGCTATTGCTACACGCGGGAATCGGGCCTGTTCGTGCTTGCCGACGGCATGGGTGGGCATCCCGAAGGCGAGGTAGCTGCCCAGTTGGCTCTGCAGACCATCGCGGCGCTGTACCAGCGCGAGGCGCGGCCCATGGTGAAGGACGTGAAGGCCTTTCTCACGGCTTCGGTGATGGCAGCGCACCAGCAGATCATGCGCTACGCGGGCAACAAGGGCATGCTCGACACGCCCCGCACAACGGTCGTGGCGGCGGTCCTGCAAGGCACGACCGCGAGCTGGATTCATTGCGGAGACTCCCGGCTCTACGTGATTCGCGACGGCGAGCTGCTGACGCGCACGCGCGATCACTCGCACGCCGAGCGCCCGCGCACCGGCGGGGCCACGGGCGCCGAAATCGTCAACCGCAACCTGCTGCTCACCTGCCTCGGTTCGCCGACCACGCCCTTGTTCGACATCTCCGCCCCGCTGCAGCTGCAGCGGGGCGATCGCATCATGCTGTGCTCCGACGGCCTCTGGAGCGTGCTGGACGAGAGCCTGATCGTGCGCACGCTGTCTTCCGGCAAGCCGGTTTCCGACGCCGCGCCCGATCTCGCCGAAATGGCCTTGCGCAATGGCGGCACCCACAGCGACAACGTCACCCTGATCGCGCTCGAGTGGGAAACGCCGGATGCGGCGGGCCAGACCCGCGGCGTATCCACCGACAGCATCAGCGATGGCGTCTTCGCCTCCACGATCCAGGCGGGCATGCCTTCCGACAGCGAGCTCGACGATCTCGACGAAGATGCCATCGAGCGTTCGATCGCCGAGATCAACGAAGCCATCAAGCGCTCCTCCGCCGCGCGCAAGCCCTGATCCGTTCTTTTTTTCCTGGGTTGACATGACAGTTTTCGTACGAAGCGGCGACCGTGCCGCTGACCAGCTGCGTCCCGTGCGCATCACGCGCGGCTTCACCATCCATGCGGAAGGCTCGGTGCTGATCGAGTTCGGCCAGACGCGCGTGCTCTGCACCGCCTCGGTCGAGGAAAAGGTCCCACCACACAAGCGCGGCAGCGGCGAGGGCTGGGTCACGGCCGAGTACGGCATGCTCCCGCGCGCCACCCATACCCGCAGCGACCGTGAGGCTGCGCGCGGCAAGCAGAGCGGCCGCACGCAGGAGATCCAGCGTCTCATCGGCCGCTCGATGCGTGCCGTCTTCGACCTCGCAGCCCTCGGCGAGCGCACCATCCACCTCGACTGCGATGTGCTCCAGGCCGACGGCGGCACGCGCACCGCGGCCATCACCGGCGCATTCGTGGCGGCGCAGGATGCCGTCAACAGGCTGCTGGCGGCCGGCACCCTCGCGGCCTCGCCGATCCGGGGGCACGTCGCCGCCGTGTCCGTCGGCATCGTGCAAGGCACGCCGCTGCTCGACCTCGAGTACGTCGAAGATGCCGCATGCGACACCGACATGAACGTGGTCATGACCGGCGCCGGACACTTCGTGGAAGTGCAGGGCACGGCGGAAGGGGCCGCCTTCTCGCGCGACGAGATGAATGCGTTGCTTCTGCTCGCCGAGAAGGGAATCGCCGAGCTGACCGCGCTGCAGGCGCAGGCGCTGGCCGGCTGATCGGGCGGCAGCGCGATCAGCGGATTGCCGATGAAACTGGTCCTGGCCTCCAACAACGCAGGCAAGCTCGCCGAGCTGCAGCAGCTGTTCGCGCCGCTCGGTATCGAGCTCGTGCGCCAGGCGGAGCTGGGCGTCGGCGAGGCCGAAGAGCCCTTCCTCACCTTCGTCGAGAACGCGCTGGCCAAGGCACGGCACGCCGCGGCGGCCACCGGCCTGCCGGCGATTGCCGATGATGCGGGTCTGTGTGTCGAGGCTTTCGGCGGGTTGCCCGGCGTGGCCACCGCCTACTACGCCACGCGCTTCGGCTACGAGAAGGGCGACGTCAACAACGTCCGCGCGCTGCTCGAGCAGATGGCGGGCATCGACGATCGCCGCGCCGCGCTTGTCAGCACGCTCGTGGCACTGCGCAGTCCCGAGGACCCCGAGCCGCTGATCGCCGTTGGCCGCGCGGCGGGCCAGATCACGCGCGAGCCGATCGGCGAGAACGGCTTCGGCTTCGACCCGGTGATGTGGCTGCCGCAACTCGGCAAGACCTTCGCCCAGCTGCCGCCTGAGCTGAAGAACGCCCACAGCCATCGCGGCCAGGCGGCGCGCGCCATGCTGGCCCTGATGCGGGAGCGCTGGCTGTGAGTCTTGCCATTCCGATCGCTGACGAGCGCGCCCAGGCGCGCAGCGGCGACGCGGAGCGGGCGAACGACGTGCAGCACTGGATGCGCCCCGGCCCCCTCCAGCTGTCGGCGCTGCCGCCGCTCTCGCTCTACGTGCACCTGCCCTGGTGCCTGCGCAAGTGTCCCTACTGCGACTTCAACTCGCACGAGTGGCGCGGCGATGGCGGCGACGCGCCGCTGCCCGAGCAGCGCTACCTGGACGCCCTGATCGCCGACCTCGACGCGGCCCTGCCCCTTGTCTGGGGCCGCAGCGTGCACAGCATCTTCATCGGCGGCGGCACGCCCAGCCTGTTCTCGCCGGCCGCCATCGACCGCCTGCTCGGCGACCTGCGAGCCCGGCTCAAGCTCGCGCCCGAGTGCGAGATCACGCTGGAGGCCAATCCTGGCACCTTCGAGCGCGACCGTTTCCGCGGCTACCGCACCGCCGGCGTCACCCGCCTGTCGGTGGGCGTGCAGAGCTTCAACGATGCGCATCTGAAGGCGCTCGGCAGGGTGCATGACCGCGCCCAGGCCATCGCCGCGGTCGAAGAGGCGGCGCAGGCCTTCGACACCTTCAACCTCGACCTCATGTACGCGCTGCCGGGCCAGACACCCGACGACCTCGACGCCGACCTGGCCCAGGCGTTGGCACTTGCGCCGCCGCATCTTTCGGTCTACCACCTCACGATCGAGCCCAACACCTACTTCGCCAAGTTCCCGCCGACGGTGCCGGAGGACGATGTGGCCTACGCCATGCTCGACCGCATCAGCGAACGCACCGCGCAGCGAGGGCTGGAACGCTACGAGATCTCCGCCTACGCGCGCGCCGGCCACCGCTGCGTGCACAACCTCAACTACTGGCAGTTCGGCGACTACCTCGGCATCGGTGCCGGCGCGCACAGCAAGCTGAGCTTTGCGCATCGCATCGTGCGGCAGGTCCGCTTTCGCGAACCGCGCCTCTACATGGAGAACGCGCTCGCCGCCAGCGCGGTCGCGCAGAGCGACGAGGTCGCCATCGCCGAGCTGCCCTTCGAATTCATGCTCAACGCCCTGCGGCTGAAGGACGGCTTCACGCTGGCGCAGTTCGGCGAGCGCACCGGGCTGGCCGTTACCGCCATCCAGCGCGGGCTCGAAGAGGCCGAGCACAAGGGCCTGATCGAACGCGACCTCGCCCGCGTCTGGCCCACCGCCCGCGGCCTGGACTTCCTGAGTGACCTGCAGGCCATCTTCCTTCCCGATAGCTGAGACCACCAGCGCTGCCATGCCGACCCGAACCTTACCGGAAGAAGAAGTCATCAAGCGTCGTTCCCGCGGACGACCCAGCCCCGAACAGGCGGCCGCGCTGCGCGAAGCCTTCCTCGGCGCTGCGCTGAAATCCTTTCTCGAGCACGGCTACGCCGCCACGAGCATCGAGGCCATCGCCCGCGATGCCGGCGTGGCCAAGATCACCATCTACCGCCAATTCGAGAACAAGGAGGCCTTGTTCCGCGAGGTCGTCCACCGCGCGGTGAGCAGCGCCCGCGAAACGATGCAGTCCACGCTCGTGCGCTCCGATGCCGATGAAAGGCAGGTGCTGCTCGACCTCGTCGAGCGCATGTATCTGGGCGCCACCGAGCCCCAGACGCTGGCCCTGCTTCGCCTGGTGATCGCCGAGGCCGTGCGCTTTCCGGAGCTCGCCAAGTCGCTCTACGCCGAGAACAGCTATGTGCTCGCCCCGGTGGTCGAGTACCTGGCGGAGGCGAACCGCAGCGGCAAGCTGCACGTGCCCGATCCCGAACTGGCCGCGGTGCAGCTCTCGACGCTGGCCTTCGGCGGGGTGCGCTTCTTCATCTCCAAGCCGCTGGCGGGCCCCGAGGAGCGCCGCGCCTGGGCCGAAGGCGTGGTGGATCTGGTGCTGCGCGGCTGGCTGCCTGCGGCCGCCGCTGCCGATCGAGACGGTCCGGGCGAAGCCAGTGGCTAAAATTGCCGGCTACCCGGAGAGTTGGGTGAGTGGTTTAAACCAGCAGTCTTGAAAACTGCCGACGGGCAACCGTCCGTGAGTTCGAATCTCACACTCTCCGCCAAGTAGCTCAAGCCATTCTGTCTAGCAAAAGCGCCTCTTTCGGGGCGTTTTTTTATTTGAGGTGAAGTGGCTCTTGCCAACACCCGGCTTGCTCAGCAACAACATGGGAGAGGGCAAGTCTGGCCTCTGTGCCATTTTCCGGACAACGCTGATTCCCGCCGGGCGATTTCCCATCCGCCCAGGCCAGGGAAAACCATGAGCGGCGTCTCCTGTCTCCTTTGAATTCAAGGACTTGCAAGCAAGGCCTCGCTTGGCATGTGCATTGCTATCGACGGCCCGCTCAGGCGCCGGGCGCCACTGCGTGGTGGCGTGGACCGGGGGCCTGAGCCCCGTACTTTGTGCAAGTCCAAGAAGGAGACAAGAGACGATGAACACGAGCGACAAGGCTTTTCGCAGCTGCCGCGTGCCCGCGCAGTTGTGTGCTCTCAGCGCAGCGCTGATGCTGGCCGCCTGCGGCGGAGGAAGCGATGGCGGCGGCAGTGGCATGAGCATGGCAGGCAACACGTCCGCCAAGCCCGACAACGCAGTGCCGGGCGAGCCGCGCAACAGCGCGCCGACGATCCGGATCGGTGTGCTGTCTTCCAAGCCGCACCTGGTATCGGGCGACGACGCCCTGGTCGAGCTGGAAAAGCTGGTGCCCCAGCCCAGCGCGGATTTCAGTGTGACCCTCAATGGCGTGGACGTGACGGATGTGTTCCAGACGCATCCGACGACCGGCCGGCTCCTGGGCAAGCTCACGGGCCTGAAGCTGGGCGACAACGACCTGGTGGCCAAGTTCCGCGGCTACCGTGCGCACCAGGTGCTCACCGCCTATCCCGTGACGGGGCCCATGATCTCGGGCCCGCACGAGCAGCCCTTTGTCTGCGGCTACGCGACTTTCACCCGCATGGGCGGACAGACACTCACCCCCACCGGCGACGACAAGTGCTCGGTGGTGACGCGGGTCGACTACTACTACCGCAACACCTCCGGCGGCAACACGCGCTTCATCCCGGAGAACATCACGGCGTACCCGGCCAACATGAGCTACCTCGCCATCGACGGCAAGACGGTGCCCTACGTGGTGCGGCTGGAAAGCGGCACCATCAACCGCGGCCTGTACCAGTCGGCGATCCTGCATGACGTGCTCAACGAGCCGCCGCCGTCGCCCACCTCGCGCCCGGCGGGTTGGACCGGTGGCCTCATTTATCCGCTCGGCGGCGGCTGCCAGGGCGGCTGGTTCCAGCAGGGCAACGACTTCGCCACGCTGATCAACCCCACCTACCAGAGCCGCGGCCTGGCGGTGACTACCTCCACGCTCAACGTCTTCGGCACCAACTGCAACGACCAGCTCTCGTCCGAGACCATCGCGATGGTCAAGGAGCGCTTCATCGAGAACTTCGGCGTGCCCGACTACACCATTGGCACCGGCGGCTCGGGCGGCTCCTACCAGAGCCACCAGACCAGCGACAACTATCCCGGCCTGTTCGATGGCGTGGTGGTGAGCCAGGTCTTCGCCGACGTCACCTCGTCGACCATCTTCAAGCTGCATGACTCGCGTGTGCTCAACAACTACTTCAACGACCCGGCCACGGCGGCGCTGAGCTACACGGTGGCGGAGAAGCAGGCTATCTCGGGCTACCTGCAGATCGGCAACATCCCGAACATGAGCAACAGCGCAGGGCGGCTGGATCCGGTGGTGTCCTTTCCCTCGGGCGTGCCGGCGGCGCAGCGCTACCACCCTGTGACCAACCCGACCGGCGCGCGCGCCACGGTGTGGGACCACACGATCAACGTCTACGGCAAGACGGCGCAGGAAGGCTTTGCGCTGCGGCCCATCGACAACGTGGGCATCCAGTACGGCTTGAAGGCGCTGAACGAGGGCAAGCTCGGCATCGAGAAGTTCCTGGACCTGAACGAACGTGTGGGCGGAGTGGACCGGGACATGAAGCGCACCGCGACGCGCACCGTGGGCGACATCGATGCGCTGCGCCGGGCCTATCAGTCGGGCCGCATCGTCAACGGCGGGGGAGGGCTCGCATCCACCGCCGTCATCGACCTGCGCGACTACAACGACCAGGCGGTGGGCGGCGACATCCATACCAAGATCCACTCCTTCTCGATGCGCGAGCGCTTGCGCCGGGCCAACGGCCACATCGACAACCATGTGATGTGGACCAAGGGCGGCAGCAGCGCCGAAGCCTTCGACCAGATGGGCAAGTGGCTGCGCACCGTCAAGGCCGACGATTCCGACCGCACCCTGGCGCAGAAGATCGCGGCCGACCGTCCGGCGGACCTGAAGGACGCATGCTGGGCCAACGGCCTGAAATACGAGGAAGAGCAGACGGCCTTCGGCAACGGCGCCTGCAACACCTTCTACCCGGCCGGCACCACGCCGCGCATGGCCGCTGGCGGTCCGCTCGTCGACGACATCGCCAAGTGCCAGCTCAAGCCGCTGAACCCGGCTGACTACGGCGTGAGCTTCACGGCCGAGCAGTGGGCGCGCCTGGGTGCGATCTTCCCCGAAGGCGTGTGCGACTGGACGAAGCCGGGCGTGGGGCAGCAGCCGCTGGCCGGCACCTGGCTGTCCTTCGGACCGTCGCCGGTGAACCTGCTGTTCGACATCACGGGCCTGATCACGCAAAGCGTGCTGCAGTGATGCACGGGCCGCCGGGTGTGCCCGGCGGCCACCTCGTAATTCCTTTTTCCAACGACTTGCCCGCCTTGCGGAGTGAAACCTTGAACGCTTCGAAAAAACTCAAATCCCTGGCGCTGATTGCCGCCGCCACCGCCTCGCTGGGCCTGCACGCCCAGAACTTCCCCGACGGCAAGCCCATCACCATCGTGGTGCCCTTTGCCGCCGGCGGCCCCACCGACCGCGTGGCGCGCGATCTGGCCGAGGCCATGCGCAAGCCCCTGGACGGCGTGAGCATCGTCATCGACAACGCCGCCGGCGCCGGCTCCACCATCGGCAACGCCAAGGTCGCGCGCGCCAAGCCCGACGGCCACACCCTGCTGGTCACCCACGTGGGCATGGCCACCACCCCGGTGCTGTACCGCAAGCTCACCTACAACTACGAGACCGACTTCGAGTACCTGGGCATGATCAACGACGTGCCCATGACCCTGATCGGCAAGCCCCAGCTGGAGGCCAACAACTTCAAGGAGCTGCGCGAGTGGATCGCCAAGAGCTCGGGCAAGGTCAACCTAGGCAACGCGGGCATCGGCTCGGCCTCGCACCTGTGCGGCCTGCTGTTCCAAAGCGAGCTCAAGGCCGAGATGACCACCGTGCCCTACAAGGGCACCGCGCCGGCCATTGCCGATCTGATCGGCGGTCAGATCGACCTCTTGTGCGACCAGACCACCAACACCACCAGCCAGATCGAGGCCAGGAAGGTCAAGCCGTACGCGGTGACGACCATGAAGCGCCTGAGCACGCCGGCGCTCAAGGACATTCCGACGCTGGACGAGTCGGGGCTGAAGAACTTCCAGGTGACCATCTGGCACGGCCTGTATGCGGCCAAGGGCACGCCGGCGCCGGTGCTCAAGAAGCTCAACGATGCGCTGAAGGTGGCACTCAAGGACCCGGACTTCATCAAGAAGCAGGAAGGCCTGGGCGCGGTGGTGGTGGCAGACAAGCGCGTGGAGCCGGCCGAGCACAAGAAGTTCGTGCAAGCTGAGGTGGCGCGCTTCGGCCCCGTCATCAAGGCCGCGGGCATCTACGCCGACTGAGGATGCTCGCCCCGGTGAGGCCAGTCCCGCACCGAGGAACTGGCTTCGCCGGGCCTCCGGTGGGGGCGCCCCCTTGGGGGGCTGCGGCTGGCAGGGTAACTCCGCCTTCGCGGCGGAGGGGTGCGTCCCTATGATCGCTCCCCGTTGTCGCCAACCCAAGCCGCGCCGCTTACCTCTCCCGTGTCAATGTTTCTTTCGGCAGGGCGCGCTGTGCTGAGGCTCTCCGAGCCGTACCGCGCCAGCCTGGTTGACGCCCTGGACGAGCTCCGCGAGCATCCGGTGCCGCGTGCGCACTGGCCGCGCTGGGCGGCCGTGGGCGTGTGGGGTTGCCTGGTCGCGGCGGCCGGCGCACTGGCCTATCTCGCGGCCGAACGCGCAGGCATCCGCTCATTGCAACAGGGCACGTTGCACCGGCTGGACATCTACGCGACCGGTCTTCGCAGCGAGCTCAGCCGCTACGAATATCTGCCGCAGGTGCTGTCACTGAGCCCCGACGTGCTGGACTTGCTTCGCTCGCCGGGTGACAACGACCTGCGGCGCGACGCCAACGTCTACCTGGAAACGGTCAACGTCCACGCGCAAGCCAGCGCGAGCTACGTGATGGACGAGGCAGGCCTGACCCTGGCCGCCAGCAACTGGAGCCAGCCGGGCAGCTTCGTGCACATGAACTTCTCGTACCGGCCCTACTTTCGCGATGCGATGGGCGGTGTTCCGGGCCGCTTCTACGGCATCGGCACCGTGAGCCGCGAGGCCGGCTACTACTTTTCCTTTCCGGTCTCGGCTGAAGGGCGGCGGCTTGGCGTGGCAACCGTCAAGGTGGGCCTGGACAAGCTGGACGCGCCGTGGGCCAACTCGGCGGACAAGGTGCTGGCCATCGACCGCAACGGGGTGGTGGTGCTGTCTTCCGTTGCGGCGTGGAAGTTCCGCACCCTGCGTCCGCTCTCCACGCAAACGCTGCAGCAGTTGGCGCAAACCCGCCAGTACACCGAGGCCGGCACGCTCACGCCGCTAGCGGTACGCGAGCACCGGCCCTGGTCAGGCGGCGCGGCGACGGTGGTGCAAATCGGCGCGGACGGCCCAGGCGGGAAATCCGCCGCTGAGCGTTTCGGCTCCGATCTCCTGCTCGACAGCCGTGCGGTGGACGGCACAGACTGGAAGCTCATCATGCTCTCCGATATGGGGCCCGTTCATGCCTTCGCGCGCACGGCTGCCGTGGTGACCATGTTCGCCCTGGTGTTCCTCATGCTGCTGGTGATGTTTTTCCAACAGCGCCGCCGTATCGCTCACCACCGCCTGGCGGCGCGCGAGGCACTGCAGCGCGCCTACGACGAGCTGGAGCACAAGGTGCAGCTGCGCACCGAGGCCTTGAGCGACGCCAACCAGCACTTGCAGACCGAAGTGGCCGAGCGCAAGCGGGCCGAGGAGATTCTCAAGACCACGCTCGAAGACCTGGTGCAGACCGGCAAGATGGCCGTGCTCGGTCAGATGTCGGCCGGCATCACGCACGAACTCAACCAGCCGCTGGCGGCACTGCGCACCCTGTCGGCCAACGCGGTGGTCTTCCTGCAGCGCGGGCAGGGCGAGCAGGTGGACCTGAACCTGCGCACCATCTGCCAGCTTACCGACCGCATGGGCCAGATCACGGCACAGCTCAAGAAGTTTGCGCGGCGCTCGGGCGTGGAGCTGCAGCCGGTGCCGCTGGCCGACGTGATCGCCGACGCGGTGTTCCTGCTGGGCCAGCGCATTCGCGAGGAGCACATCCAGCTGGAGCAGAAGATCGAGCCCGGCCTTTGTGCATTGTGCGAGGGCAATCGGCTCGAGCAGGTGCTGGTGAACCTGCTGGTCAATGCCTTCGATGCCACCGCAGCGGGCGGCCCGCCGCGGCGCGTGCGCATCGTTGCGCGGCGCACCCCCGAAGGCCTCGCACTGGAAGTGCACGACAACGGCCAAGGCATTGCGCCCGAGGTCATGCCCCGCTTGTTCGAACCATTCTTCACCACCAAGGAGCAGGGCCGGGGCCTCGGCCTGGGCCTGGCGATCTCGGCCGGCATCGTGCGCGATTTCGGCGGGATGCTGCGTTCGGACCGCAGCAAGCTGGGCGGTGCGACCTTCATCGTGACCTTGCGCAACGGCAACTGCGAGACGACCCATGACTGAACCACAAGCGCTGGAAGTACTTTTCGTGGAAGACGATGACGCCGTGCGCCTGGGCAGCACCCAGGCACTGCAGCTGGCGGGCCTGCGCGTGTCGGGCTTCGGCTCGGCCGAGAAGGTGCTGGCCCAGGTCGTGCCCGGCCTGGCGGCGGTCCTGGTCACCGACGTGCGGCTGCCGGGCATGGACGGGCTGGAGCTGCTTTCGCACGCACTCAAGATCGAGCCCACGCTGCCGGTGATCCTCATCACCGGCCACGGCGACATCTCGATGGCGGTGCACGCCATGCGCCTGGGGGCCTACGACTTCCTGGAAAAGCCTTTCTCGCCGGAGCAACTCACCGAAGTCGTGCAGCGCGCGCTGGAGAAGCGCGCACTGAGCCTGGAGGTGGAGCGCCTGCGCAGCCAGCTCGCCGGCTACGACTCCATCGAGGCCCGCCTGATCGGCCGCTCGCCTGCCATGCAGCAGTTGCGGCGCCTGGTGCGCGACTTGGCCAGCTCCGACGCTGACGTGCTGGTGCTGGGCGAGACCGGCACCGGCAAGGAGCTGGTGGCGCGCTGCCTGCACGAGGGCAGCCGGCGGCGCGCGGGCCACTTCGCCGCCATCAACTGCGGCGGCATGCCCGAGGCGCTGTTCGAAAGCGAGATGTTTGGCCACGAGGCCGGCGCCTTCACCGGCGCCGCCAAGCGGCGCATCGGCAAGATCGAGCACGCGCGCGGCGGCACGCTCTTTCTCGACGAGATCGAAACCATGCCCATGAGCCTGCAGGTGAAGATGCTGCGCACCCTGCAGGAGCGGCAGTTCGAGCGCCTGGGCTCCAACGAGCTGCGGCCCATGGACAGCCGCGTCATTGCCGCCACCAAGGTCGATTTGCTGGCGGCCGCGCGCGAGGGGAAGTTTCGCGACGACCTCTACTACCGTCTGGGCGTGGTGCTGCTGCCGATGCCGCCTTTGCGCGATCGGCGCGAGGACATCCCCTTGCTGTTCACCCATTTCGCCAACCAGGCCGCGCTGCGCCACGAGCGCGAACTGCCGCCGGTGCACGGCCGCCACCTGGCGGCGCTGGTGTCTCACGCCTGGCCCGGCAACGTGCGCGAGCTGCGCAACATCGCCGACCGCTTCGTGCTGGGTCTGTGGGACGGCGAGGCGCGCATGCACGACGTGGCGCGCGCCGAACGCAGCCTGGAGGAGCAGGTGGCGCAGTTCGAGCGCTACCTGATCAACGAGGCACTCGAGGCCTGCAACGGCAGCGCCGCCGCCGCGGCGGAGCGGCTGAGCCTGCCGCGCAAGACCCTGTACGACAAGATTCGGCGGTTGGGCTCGATGAAGGCCGTCGCGTAGCGGATACCGCGACGCGCGGGCGAACGCGTCAAGACCGGCCGGCTTCCAGCAGGAAGCTGACCAGCGCCTGCACCCGCGCGCTGCGCCCCTTGCGCGTGGGGACGAGCACCACCACGGGGGCGGCGCCAAATTCCCAATCTGCCATCACCCGTTCGAGGCGCCCGGCGGCCAGCGCCTCTGCCGCGTCCCATTGGGAGCGCAGCACGATGCCCAAGCCATCCTCGGCCCACTGGCGTGCCACGCTGCCGTCGTTGGTGATGAACGCCGGGTTGATGCGCAGCGTCTCGTTCCTGCGGGCGCTGCTGCCCGCAGGCCGCATGTGCCACAGCGTCACGTCCTCGTCGTTCTCGCGGATGCAGATGCAGGCGTGGTAGGCCAGGTCCGCCGGGTTGCGGGGCGTGCCGTGCTCACGCAGGTAGCCGGGGCTTGCGCAGAGCCACCGCTCGTTGGAAGCGAGCGTATGGCCCACCCACGACGAATCGCGCACCGAGCCCACATGCACCACGGCGTCGGAATCATGCTTGTCGGGCCATGGGGTTTCGCGCAGGTCGAACTGCAGCCGCAGGGCCGGATGCAGGCGAGAGAAACGAGACAGCAACGGCGCGACGTGCGTGCGGCCATAGCCGAAGGATGCGGCGACCCGCAGCGTTCCGGTCAGGCGCCGGTCGTCGCGCTGCAGGGATTCGCGAAGGCCGTCGAACTTCAGCAGAAGCTCATGGGCCTCCCGTCCGAATCGTTCGCCTTCCGAAGTCAGGTGCAACTTGCGCGAAGTGCGGTTGGCCAGCACCAGGCCCAGCGAGGCCTCGAGTTTGCGCAATCGCATCGACAGGGCGGGCGGTGTGACGCCGAGCGAGCGCGCAGCAGCGCTGAGCGAGCTCTCGCGCAACAGCGCAGCAGCCAGGCGAAGGTCTTCGATCTGCATCATTCAGCAGAGCTTAACTATTGATGATTCAAGAGTGAAGCATCAACACGCCTTGGCACGCCTAAAGTCATCGCCATGCAAAACACCTCGACTCCCATTGCCACAGCCGGGCGGTATCCCCGGGCCGTGCTGTTCGACCTGCTCACTGCGCTGCTCGACTCGTGGACCGTCTGGAACGCTGCCGGGGGCTCCGAACAGATGGGCCGTGCCTGGCGCGCCGAATACCTGCGGCTCACTTATGGCTGCGGCGCTTACGTGCCCTACGAAGATCTGGTGCGTCAGGCTGCCGCCACTGTCGGGTTGCCCGCCAGCGCGCCGCAGTCGCTGGACGACCATTGGGACGAGCTGCCCGCCTGGAGCGGCGCTATCGAACTGCTGCACGCGCTCAAGGCCCACTGCAAGCTGGCCGTGGTGACCAACTGCTCACGACGCCTTGGCCAACGCGCCGCTGAACGCCTCGGAATCGGCTGGGATGTGGTCGTGACCTCCGAGGAGGCGGGTTTCTACAAGCCCGATCCGAGGCCCTACCGGCTCGCCTTGGAGCGATTGGACGTGCAGCCGCGCGAGGCGGCATTCGTTGCCGGTTCGGGCTACGACATGTTCGGCACAGCCAGCGTCGGCCTGCGCACCTACTGGCACAACCGCGTCGGGCTGGCCCGGCCCGAAGGCGCGCCCTTGGCAGAGGTCGAATCGCCCACGCTCGATGGCGTGCTGCCATGGCTGCGCGGCTTCCAAGCGGCCGCCTCCTGAATCAACCCCACCAACCCAGGACCTTGCCATGATCCGCTTCCTTCGCCTGGCCCCCAGCCTTGCCGCCCTCTGTGCCAGCCTGTCTGCCGCGCCCGGCGCCATCGCCCAGGCATTCCCGGCCCGCCCGGTCACCCTGATCGTTCCTTTCCCGGCCGGCGGCCCCAGCGACGCGCTGGCCCGCGCCGTCGCGCAGAAGATGGCCGGCCCCCTGGGCCAGCCCATCGTCATCGAGAACCTCGGCGGCGCCAATGGCGTGATCGGCTTGACCAAGGCCACCAAGGCCGCGCCCGATGGCTACACCATTTCGTTCGGTGGCATCGGCACGCACGTCGCCAATGTCGCCCTCTACAAGAAGCTGGCCTATGACCCCGTCGCCGATTTCGCCCCCATCGGTCCCGCAGGCGCAGCGCCGATGCTGCTGCTGGCCCGCGCCGACCTGCCGGCCAGCAACCTGCGTGAGTTCGGGGCCTGGCTGGCGAAGAACAGGGACAAGGCGTCCTACGGCAGCGCCGGGGTCGGGTCCATCTCGCACTACGGCTGCGTGCTGTTGCTGTCTTCGATCGCCCAGAACGTCACGCACGTGCCCTACAAGGGCGTTGCGCCGGCGGTCAACGACCTGATGGGCGGACAGACCGATTTCATGTGCGACCAGACCACCACCGCGCTGCCACAGATCGCTGGCGGGCGTATCAAGGCCATCGCGGTTCTGTCGCGCTCGCGCCTGACGCAGCTGCCTGGTGTCGGCACCGCGACGGAAGCCGGTCATCCCCTGGATGTGCGTTCCTGGAACGCCTTCTTCGCCCCGCGGGCCACGCCGCAGCCCGTGCTCGCGAAGTTGACCAGCGCGCTGCAGCAGGCGGTCGCCGACCCGGCCCTGCGCAGGCAGATGGAGGGCTTGGGGGTCGAGCTGCCTGCGCCTGCCGATACAACGCCCGCGGCCGTCGCCGAACTCATCGCGCGCGGCATCCGCGACGATGTGCCGGCCCTGAAGGCCAAGGGGGACTACCTGGACTGACGCGAGTACGCAATATGCAGAACAACCCAAGAACTCTCGCCGACATCGACACTCCGGCGGCCATCGTGTCGCTGCAGCGCATGCAGCAGAACATCGCTCGCATGCAGCAGCGGGCCAATGCGCTGGGCGTGCGCTTTCGCCCCCATGTGAAGACCAGCAAATGCGCCCCTGTGGTCGCTGCCCAGCTCGACGCCGGCGCGACGGGCATCACCGTGTCGACGCTGAAAGAAGCCGATCAGTTCTTTGGCCAGGGCGTGACCGACATCCTCTATGCCGTCGGCATGGCGCCGCACCGGCTTGCGCATGCGCTGGAGCTGCGCCAGCGCGGCTGCGCGCTGCAGATCCTGACCGACAGCGTCGAGGGCGCGCGGGCCATCGCCGAATACGGCCGCGAGCACGGCCATGTCTTCGAGGTCCTCATCGAGATCGACTCCGACGGCCACCGCTCCGGCATCGAGCCGGCCGACGACATCCTGCTGGAGGTAGGCCGCGTGCTGCACGAGGGCGGCATGCGCCTGGCCGGCGTCCTGACGCATGCGGGCTCCAGCTACGAACTGCACACCCCCCAGGCCCTTGCCGCCCTTGCGGAGCAGGAACGCGCCGGCTGCGTGCTGGCCGCCGAACGCCTGCGCGCAGCGGGCCTGCCGTGCCCCATCGTGTCGGTAGGCTCCACGCCCACCGCGCTGGAAGCCGCGTCCCTGGAGGGCGTCACCGAACTCCGGGCCGGGGTCTATGTGTTCTTCGACCTGGTGATGCGCAACGTCGGCGTCTGCAGCACCGAAGACATCGCGCTGAGCGTGCTCACCACCGTCATCGGGCACCAGGCCGGCAAGGGCTGGGCCATCGTCGATGCCGGCTGGATGGCCATGAGCCGCGACCGGGGCACGGCCAGGCAGCAGCTCGACTGCGGCTATGGCCAGGTGTGCACCATGGACGGGGTGCCGTTGGAGGGATACCTGCTGTCGGCAGCCAACCAGGAGCACGGCATCCTGTCGCGAGAGGGCCCGCCGGACAAGGACATCGTGGCGCGCTTCCCGACCGGTACCCGGCTGCGGATACTGCCCAATCATGCCTGCGCCACCGGCGCGCAGTTTCCTGCCTACGAGGCGCTGGCCGCGGACGGCACCGTGCAGACCTGGGAGCGCTTCCATGGCTGGTGAGAACGGGGCCCAACCGGAGCGCACGTCCGGACTCGTGCATGTCGCGGTGCCCGCGCTGGCCAAGCCGGGCGGCCACTACAGCCATGCTGCCTTGGGTGGTGGCATGGTGTTCATCGCCGGGCAGTTGCCAATCACGCCGGGTGGCGAGCGCCTGATCGACGCGGATTTCGATGAGCAGGTGGTCCAGACGCTGGCCAACGTGCAGGCTGCCTTGCTGGCGGCAGGTTCGGGCATCGACAAGCTGCTGCAAGTGCGGGTCTATCTCGACGACATCGCGAACTGGCGGGCGTTCGACCTGCTTTATGAGCGCTGGGCCGGTCGATCCCGTCCGGCGAGGGCCATCGTGCCGACCGGCCCGCTGCACTTCGGATTCAAGGTCGAGATGGAGGCCACGGCCCTGGCGTGATCTCCGCCGGCCAGCCGTCCGAATGCAGCCCAGCGCGGCCGATCTGCAGTCAACCGGGAACCTTGGGCGGGGCCGAGAACCCAACGCTTCATCGCTTCTCCAAGGTCGACCACCGACCTTCTTGCCCTGGTTGGCAACAGCCAGGGCTTTTTCGTTACAGAGGCCCGTCCGTGCCGCGGCAGCGCCTAAAGAGACTGCCGGCAGCAGGCCTATTGGCTGGCGCGCCGGTCGGGGGCATGCACATAATGCGCCGCGGCCGTGCCGGGGCCGCTCCTTTACGCGATGAAAAGCCTGCGGCGCCACGACGCAGAGCCAGGGTTTCCGTTTCTCCGGCGCAAGGACGACCACGATGAGTTCATTGCAGAAGTTGCTGCCGGCCTGCGAGCCGGCGCGCAGCGAAGCCTTGGCCTTGCTCGCCAAGGCACATCACCTCCCGCGGCACCTGGTCAAGGGCATTGCGAGGCGCGGCCTGGCCGCGGTCGGCGTGCCGCAGCACCAGCAGCAAACGCAGCAGCAGGAACCCGCGCAGGGCCCGCAGTCGCCGGAAGCGCCGCTCCAGCCCAGTTGATCCGCGCATTTCTCATGGCGCACCGGGCCGCATTCTCCGAATGCGGTTCGGCGCCAGCGTGCGCCGGCCCTCAGATCAGCGGCGCGCTGGCTTCCTTGAGCACGCGCAGCACGAAGTGCGACTGGCTGTGCCGGATGCCGGGGATCTTGTAGAGCCTCTCGCGCAGCAGCCGCTCGTAGTCGCGCGTGTCACGCACCGCGATGCGGATGTAGTAGTCGTAGTCGCCCGACACCAGGTAGGCCTCCTGGATCTCCGGGATGCTGGCCAGCGCACGGCCGAACTCGTACAGCGTCTCGTCGCTGTGGCTCTCCAGCGTCAGCTGCACGATCACGGAGTCCTGGTAGCCCAGCTTCGCCGCATCGACATCCACCGTGTAGCGCTTGATCACGCCGCTGGCCTCCAGCTTCTTGATGCGGCTCCAGCAGCTGGTGGCCGCCAGGCCCACCTCCGCCCCGATCTCCTGCAGCGTCTTGCGCGAGTCGTGCAGCAGCACGCGCAGGATCGCCAGGTCGATCCTGTCGAAAGATTCTTCGTTGCTTCCGGCCTTTTTGCGATTGATGTTCAAGAAATAAGTCTGATGCTTCCAATAAACGAAGCACATTCTGCAGCAAAGGCAGAAGAATCGACGCATGCAAACCCTTGCCCCCACGCCGGCTCTTCTTTCGCTGCGCAACGGCGCCCAGGCTGTGCTCCAGACGCTGGTCGAGTGCGGTGTCGACACGATCTTCGGCTATCCCGGCGGCGCGGCGCTGCCCCTCTACGACGCACTCTTCGGCGAGCCGCGGCTGCGCCATGTGCTGGTGCGGCACGAGCAGGCCGCCGTGCATGCGGCGCAGGGCTACGCGCGCAGCACCGGCCGGGTCGGCGTGGTGCTCGTCACCTCCGGGCCCGGCGTCGGCAACACCATCACGGGACTGCTCGACGCGATCAGCGATTCGGTGCCGATCCTGTGCATCAGCGGCCAGGTCGCGACCGCGGTGATCGGCACCGATGCCTTCCAGGAAAGCGACGCGCTGGGCATGTCGCGGCCGGTGACCAAATGGAACCACCAATTGCGCACGGCGGACGAGATTCCGTCCCGCGTGCGCCTCGCGCTGGAAATCGCCGCCGGTGGCCGGCCGGGGCCGGTGCTGCTCGACGTGCCCAAGGATGTGCAGCAGGCGCTGCGCGGCCATGAGGCCGTCGAGACCGCGACGGCGCGCCGGTACCGCAGCGGCGCCGATGCCCGGCTGCCGCGAGCCAGCCTGGCGCGCGCGGCCGACCTGCTGTCCACCGCGCGCCGGCCGGTGCTCTACGGCGGCGGCGGGCTGGTCAACGCCGGGCCGGCCGCCTGCGAGGCTTTCACGACGCTGGCGCGCCGCCTCGATGCGCCCTGCACACTGACACTGATGGGCCTGGGCGCCTTTCCGGCCTCCGACACGCGCTTCCTCGGCATGCTCGGGATGCACGGCACGCTGCAGGCCAACCTGGCCATGCACGAAGCCGACCTGGTGCTCTGCGTCGGCGCCCGCTTCGACGATCGCGTGACCGGCAAGCTGGCCGAGTTCTGCCCGCAGGCGCGCAAGGTCCACATCGACATCGATCCCGCGAGCATCGACAAGGTGGTCAAGGTCGACGTGCCGATGGTCGGCGACTGCGGCGCGGTGCTGGACGCGCTGCTCGCCATGCCCGCGCTCGACGGGTTGGGGCCCGAGCGCCTCGCGCCCTGGTGGCGGCGCATCGAGGGCTGGCGCGCACGTCGCTGCCTGGATTTCGCGCCGCGCACAGACACCATCCTGCCGCAGCAGTTGATGGTCTCGCTCCAGCAGGCACTCTCGGGCCGCGATGCCATCGTCTCCACCGATGTGGGCCAGCACCAGATGTGGGCCGCGCAATACCTGCGCTTCGAGCGCCCCCGCCGCTGGCTGACCTCGGGCGGCGCCGGCACCATGGGCTACGGCTTGCCGGCCGCGATCGGCGCGCAGATCGCGCACCCCGAGGCGCTCACGGTCTGCGTGAGCGGAGACGCCTCGGTGCTGATGAATATCCAGGAGCTCTCCACCGCCGTGCAGCATCGTGCGCCGGTCAAGGTGGTGCTCTGCAACAACGGCTATATGGGCATGGTGCGCCAGTGGCAGGAGCTCAACCATGGCAACCGCCTGAGCCATAGCTGGAACGAGGCGCTGCCCGACTTCGTCGCACTGGCCCGGGCCTTCGGCTGGGGGGCGCGGCGTGTGGCCGATCCGGCCGAACTGCACGATGCGCTGGCCGAATGCCTGGCCTGTCCCGGGCCCTTCTTCCTCGACGTGCAGGTGGCGGCGCAGGAGAACTGCTTCCCGATGATTCCCGCGGGGCAGGGCCACCACCGCGTGATGCTGGCCAGGGACACCTGGTACGAAGAGGCGTGAAGGCGGCTCGCACCGCCCGCCCTCAGCGCCCAAGCACCGAGCAAGCGATCGGTCCGCGGCTTTCTAGGCGGCCGCCATTGCCGGGATGCTCGTGCGAGTATCGCCACCCGGCTTCTTCAATCGGCTTCCCATGGAATTGCGTCAGCTTCGCTACTTCGTTCGCACGGTCGAACTCGGCAGCATCGGCCGCGCTGCGCTCGACCTCGATCTCGTGCAGTCGGCGCTCAGCCAGCAGATCAGCCGGCTCGAGAGCGAGCTGGCGACGCGCCTGCTGCAGCGCACCGCCAAGGGGGCTGTGCCCACCGAAGCCGGCCTGGCCTTCTTCCGCGAGGCGCAGCTCACGCTCCGGCACGCGGACCAGGCCGCGCGCGTCGCGCGGCATGCGAGGCTCACTGGCACCGTCAGCGTCGGGCTCGCCCCTACCACTGCCGCAGTGCTTGCGATGCCCTTCATGCGCGCGATGCGTGAGCGCTATCCCGACGTGCGGCTGCACATCGTCGAAAGCCTCTCGGGGCACCTGACGTCGATGCTCAATGCGCGGCAGCTCGATCTCGCGGTGCTCTTCAACACCCAGGCCGCGAGCCGCTGGAGCGTGATGCCGCTCCTGGAGGAAAGGCTGCTGCTGATCCGTGCCAGGCGCCACATGGCGCCCAGGGCCGCGGCGAGCAAGCGCAGCATCTCCACCGCGCAGCTGGCCAGGCTGCCGCTGATCCTGCCCACCGGCACGCATGGACTGCGCAGCGTCATCGATGCCGTCTTCCTGCGCGAGGGACTGACGCCGAAGCTGGTGGCCGAGATCGACTCGCTGGCGGTGCTCATGGACACCGTCGATGCCGGCTTCGGGGCAACGGTGCAGCCCGGCGCGGCGCTCGGGCGATGGGCCGACGCCGCGGAGCGCTTCCATGTGGCGCCCCTCGCGGACCGCGAAGCGCGGCGGCGCAACGCCGTGTGCAGCCTCTCGGACGACGAGCTCTCGCCGGCCGCGATCGCGGTGCGCATCGTGCTGACCGACACCGCGCAGGGTCTGGTGCGTGGAGGAAGCTGGCCCGGCGCCGCGCTCGCGGTCGCCCCTGGTCTGCGGTAGTCCCGGCTGCAGCCCCATCACGATTCGTGAAGGGGCCATGCCGCGTGCCCCCTGGGCAGGACGCACCGGCCGGCATAGAGTTGCCGCTTTCCTCGATGAAACAAGAGAACGCGGTGCACGAAGCCCTGGATGTCCTGGTGATTGGCGGCGGCAATGCCGCGCTCTGCGCGGCCCTGATGGCGCGCGAGGCCGGCGCCTCGGTGCTGCTGCTGGAGGCTTCGCCCAAGGCCTGGCGGGGCGGCAATTCGCAGCATGTGCGCAACCTGCGCTGCATGCACGACGCGCCGCAGGACGTGCTGGTCGACGCCTATCCCGAAGAAGAGTACTGGCAGGACCTGCTGAAGGTGACCGGCGGGCGCACCAACGAGAAGCTGGCGCGGCTGGCGATCCGCGCCTCTTCCGATTGCCGAGACTGGATGCGCAGCCACGGCGTGCATTTCCAGCCGCCGCTGTCGGGCGCGCTCCACGTGGCGCGCACCAACGCCTTCTTCATGGGCGGCGGCAAGGCGCTGGTCAACGCCTACTACCGCAGCGCGCAACGGTTGGGCGTGGCGATCCGCTACGAGACGCCGGTGGTCTCCATCGAACTCGACGGTGAGCGCTTCGTCGCCGCCCGCACTGCATCCGGCGAGCGCATCGAGGCAAAGAGCTGCGTGCTGGCCGCCGGCGGCTTCGAGTCGAACCGCGAATGGCTGCGCGAAGCCTGGGGCCGGAACGAGCGTGGCGAATGGCCGGCCGACAACTTCCTGATCCGCGGCACGCGCTTCAACACAGGCGTGCTCCTCAAGCACATGATCGATGCCGGCGCCGACACCATCGGCGATCCGTCCCAGTCGCACTGCGTGGCCATCGATGCGCGCGCGCCGCTCTACGACGGCGGCATCTGCACCCGCATCGACTGCGTGTCGCTGGGGGTGGTGGTCAACCGCGAGGCGCAGCGCTTCTACGACGAAGGCGAGGACTTCTGGCCCAAGCGCTACGCGATCTGGGGCCGCCTGGTCGCGAAGCAGCCGGGACAGATCGCGTGGTCGGTGATCGACCGCAAGGCGGTGGGGCGCTTCATGCCGCCGGTGTTTCCCGGCACCGAGGCCGGCACGCTGGAAGAACTCGCGCGCAAGATCGGGCTGGACGAGGCGGCCTTCCTGCAGACCATTGGCGGCTACAACGCGGCCTGCCGCGTCGGCATGTTTGACCATACCGTCCTGGACGACTGCCACACCGAAGGCCTGGCCCCGGCCAAGACGCACTGGGCGCGGCCGCTGGACACCGCGCCCTTCTACGCCTACCCGTTGCGCCCGGGCATCACCTTTACCTACCTCGGCCTCGAGGTCGACGAGACGGCGGCGGTGCGTTTCGGCGGCCGGGCGAGCCCGAATCTCTTCGTGGCCGGCGAGATGATGGCCGGCAACGTGCTGGGCCAGGGCTACACGGCGGGCGTGGGCATGAGCATCGGCACGGCCTTCGGCCGCATCGCCGGCACCCAGGCCGCGCGCGCCGCATCGAACGACAGGTACAGGACATCGAGGGAGACCGCCGTTGCAGCCGCTTACTGAACTCGTCGCGCGCGCCAGGTCGGACGCAGATGGCGTGGGCGCCGCCGATCCGCGCGTCATTCCGATCCGGCCCGCGTTGCCGCTCGCCGCCACCGAGCAAGAGGTGGCCCGCATCCTGCAGATCTGCAACGCGTGCCGGTATTGCGAGGGCTTCTGCGCGGTGTTCCCCGCAATGACGCGCCGGCTGGAGTTCGGCAAGGCCGACACGCACTACCTGGCCAACCTGTGCCACAACTGCGGCGCCTGCCTGCATGCCTGCCAGTACGCGCCGCCGCACGAGTTCGCGGTCAACGTGCCGCGGGCGATGGCCCAGGTGCGGATGCAGACCTACCAGGACTACGCGTGGCCACCGGCGCTGGGTGCGCTCTACGGCCGCGCGGGGCTGACCGTTGCGCTGGCGCTTGCCGGCGGCCTCGCGCTGTTCCTGGTGCTGGCGGTGGCGATGTCGGGCTCGCTTCTGCACGAGCCGTTGGCCGGTGACTTTTACGCGATCTTCCCGCACAACTTCCTGGCGGGCGTGTTCGGCGCGGTGTTCCTCTTCGCAGTGTTCGCGCTCGGCATGGGCCTGCGGCGCTTCTGGCGCGAGGTCTCGCCGGCGCGCGAGGGCCGGAGCACGGGCGGCGCGTCCGCCGAGGCGGCGCGCGATGTGCTGCGCCTCAAGTACCTCGACGGCGGCCATGGCGAGGGCTGCAACAACGAGGACGACCGCTTCACACTGTGGCGCCGGCGCTTCCATCACTTCACCTTCTACGGCTTCATGCTGTGCTTTGCTTCCACCTGCGTGGCGACGCTCTACCACTACCTGCTCGGGCTCCCGGCGCCCTATGCGCTCGCGAGCCTTCCGGTGCTGCTGGGCACGGCCGGCGGCATCGGCCTGGTGATCGGGCCGCTCGGGCTGCTGTGGATGAGCCTCCGGCGCGACCCGGCCCACGGCGACCAGGCGCAGCGGCCGATGGACCGCGGCTTCATCGCGTTGCTGCTGTTGACCAGCCTCACGGGACTGGCGCTGCTGGCCTGGCGCGACACGGGCTTCATGGCGCTGCTGCTGGCGGTGCACCTCGGGGTGGTGATGGCGTTGTTCCTGACGCTGCCCTACGGCAAGTTCGCGCACGGCATCTTCCGCTCGGCAGCGCTGCTCAAGTTCGCGATCGAGAAGAGGCTGCCCAACCGGTTGCAACTGGGCACCGACTGAGCGGCGTCATCGCATCAGCTCGCACCGCCTGCCTGGAAATCGGTGCTTCGCAGGCGGATCTCGACGCGCGGATTCTCGCGGTAGCGGGCAGTCGCCAGGGCGTCGATGGAATCGGCGTTCCGGTCGTACGTCCGCACCAGCTCCAGTTCACCGTCGGCGGCCTGGAAGCGCGCGTGCAGCGCCTCTTCGTCGATCCGGGCAATGATGCGGGCCCCGTCGTACCCGTCGGGGTAGATGGCGAACTGGACGCTGCCGGCTGCGGGAAGGAAGATTGCTTCGGAGGCCATAGGAACTTTGGTATTCGTTCTGGCAGTATCGGATCTTGGGCTCCAGCAAAAAATACGCCAGACGGTCTATATGGCCCACAGACTGTGACCTATGTCACACATTCGCAGTTTGCAGTGACCCCGGGGGCATCGCGGGCGGACCCGTTCCTTCATCGCTGGGCGCGGCGAGCCGAAGGCAAGGCCAAGGGCTTCAGAGCCATCGGCGCACCCTCGCCTTGTAGCTGGCATACACGTCACCGAATGCGGACGTGAGGGCTCTCTCCTCCGGCGCTATCTGGAAGCGGGTCATGTACGCCACGAACACGATCGGTCCGGCCAGGGTCCAAGGCGCGCTGAGAAACACCGTCCAGCCGACGAGCACGAAGAGCAAACCAACGTACATCGGATTGCGGGTGATCCGGTAGATCCCGGTGGTGACCAACGATGAGGCGGTCTCGGGCTTCATCGGGTTCAGGGTTGTCCTGGCCTGGTGAAAGGCGGCGACGCCTGCAGCGTTGAATGCGGCGCCGACGAGTGCGATGGCAACTGCCAGCGCAATGCGCAGGGAAGCAGCGACTTCGAAGGTCGGCGTGAGCCGGGAGACCGCCCACATCGCCAGCGCGAGAACCAACGCCACGATCGGGGGCGGAACCTTCAGTTCGAGTGCATTCATGGGATTCCTGTCTCGAATGCTTCGCAGCTGATTCGATGTGCCGGGTTCAGTGCTCGGCCAGCATCCCGCGTTCCTCGATGAAGGAGACGACCGCCGCCAGCCCGTCGTTCGTCTTGAGGTTGGTCATCACGAAGGGCCGTTGCTTCCGCATGCGCCTGGTGTCGGCTTGCATCACGCCCAGGTCGGCGCCCACATAAGGCGCAAGGTCGGTCTTGTTGATCACGAACAGGTCGCTCTTGGTAATGCCGGGGCCGCCCTTGCGCGGGATCTTCTCGCCGGCCGCGACGTCGATCACGTAGATCGTGAGGTCGCTGAGCTCGGGGCTGAAGGTGGCGGCCAGGTTGTCGCCGCCGCTCTCGACGAAGACCACGTCCGCATCGGGAAACTCGGCCAGCATGCGGTCGATGGCCTCGAGGTTGATCGAGGCGTCCTCGCGGATCGCCGTGTGGGGGCAGCCGCCGGTCTCCACGCCCATGATGCGCTCGGCCGGCAGTGCGCCGGCCACCGTCAGCAGGCGCTGGTCTTCCTTGGTGTAGATGTCATTGGTGATGGCGATCAGGTCGTACTTGTCGCGCATCGCCTTGCAGAGCATCTCCAGCAGGGTGGTCTTGCCGGAGCCGACCGGGCCGCCGATGCCCACGCGCAGGGGCGGCAGTCTCTTGGTGCGATGGGGAATGTGGTGCAGGGCGGAGCTCATGGAGGGCGGTTCGGATCAGCTTCGGAAAAGACGGGAGTACTGGGTTTCGTGGCGCGCCGACAGCACGGCGAGCATGGGAGAGAAGGCCTGGCGCTCATCATCCGCCAGCGCGAGGGCCTGGTCTACTGCCGCGGGAATCTCGGCGGCCAGGCGGCCGAGGATGCGCTGGCCCGCGCTCTGGCCCAGCGGCACGGCCTTGACGGCGGCAGCCGCCATGTTCTCGGCCCAGCCGAAGGCGAAGGCCAGGCAGGCGTCGCGCAACGGCGCCTCGGTGCGGCCGGCCGCGAAGGCGAAGGCGATCGGGTAGCTCGCGGGCAAGGTGTCGAAGGCCGTGGCGGCATCGGCGTGCCCCAGCTTGAGCCATTCGACGAAGGATCGGCCCATCTGCTCGGTTTGCAGCCGGAACTCGGCCGTTTCGCGAGTCTGGAACACCCAGTCGTTGAGATCGCGGATGCGTGCGATCTCTGCGTTGCGCCAGGCGCCGATGGCCTGCGCGACGACGGCCAGGTCGCTGCGCGCCAGGCTGAGGTGGAGCTGGTCGGCCAGCCAGTCGGACGCCGCTTCCTCGTTGCCGACGCCGGCCCATTCGATGGCCGCCTCCAGGCCTTCCGAATAGGAGAACCCGCCGACCGGCAGGGCCGGCGAGGCCAGCCAGATCAGCTGCAGCAGGCTGGCCGCGGGCAGGGTGCCCGGCGCGTCAGCCATCAATGCGAATGGCCATGGCCATGCGCGTGATCGTGCGAATGGCCGTTGTGGTGATCGTGGCCGTGATCGTTCGCGGGCGCCGCGGCGTAGGCGTCGGGATGCAGCACCGGGCCCACGGGCGCGGCACCGTGCGAGTGGCCCTGCGCCCCATAGGCGCCGCCTTCGGGCTCGAAAGCCTCCTCCGCCTCGCGCACGATCAGGTGCATCGAGCGCAGCATGCCGGCCAGGACGTGGTCGGGCTCGATCTTCAGGTGGTCGGGCTTGAGCTCGATGGGCACATGCCGGTTGCCCAGGTGGTAGGCCGCGCGCATCAGGTCGAAGGGCGTGCCGTGCTCGCTGCAGTGCGTGATGACCAGCACCGGTTGCTTCGCCGCGATCACCTTGACGAGCGAGCCGTCTTCCGCCACGAGCACATCGCCGCCGCGCACCAGCGTGCCGCGCGGGAGGAACACGCCGAGCTGGCGGCCTTGCGAGTCTGTGGCGTCGAAGCGGCTCTTCTGGCGCACGTCCCAGTCAAGTTCGACGGTGGCGGCGCGCTTGAGCAGCACCGGCGCAAGGCCGCCGCCCTGGGGCATGAGTTTGTTGGCTGTGAGCATGGGGTCTGCGTGTCGAGGGTCGGATAGAAAATATAACGATCGTTATAACTTTGTCCGCGTGGAGAGTCTCAGGCACTCGCACAATGGATTCGCGTTCACCTCGGCTCGTACGAGACCTGACATTCAGAACAGAAAATACCGCTGCGCCATCGGCAACACCACCGCCGGATCACAGGTGAGCAACTGCCCATCGGCCCGCACCGCATAGGTCTGCGCGTCGATCTCCATCTTCGGCGTGTAGCCGTTGTGCACCATGTCCTGCTTGCGCACGCCGCGGATGTTCTTCACCGCGCAGAGGGTCTTGGCAAGGCCATAGCGGTCGCCGATACCCGCCGCCAGCCCCGCTTGCGAGACGAAGGTCAGCGAGCTCCTGGCGAGCGCGCCGCCGAAGGCGCCGAACATCGGCCGGTAGTGCACCGGCTGCGGCGTCGGGATCGATGCGTTGGGGTCGCCCATCGCAGCCATCGCGATGCTGCCGCCCTTCAGGATGGTGAAAGGCTTGATGCCGAAGAAGGCCGGCTTCCACACCACCAGGTCGGCCCACTTGCCGACCTCGATGCTGCCCACCTCGTGCGAGATGCCGTGCGCGATGGCGGGGTTGATCGTGTACTTGGCCACGTAGCGCCTGGCGCGTGCGTTGTCGTTGCGGCTGCCGTCCTCGGACAGCTTGCCGCGCTGGGCCTTCATCTTGTGTGCGGTCTGCCAGCAGCGGATGATCACCTCGCCCACCCGCCCCATGGCCTGGCTGTCGGAGCTGAACATGCTGATCGCGCCCAGGTCGTGCAGGATGTCCTCGGCCGCGATGGTCTCCTTGCGGATGCGGCTCTCGGCGAAGGCCAGGTCCTCTGGAATGCCGGCGTCGAGGTGGTGGCACACCATCAGCATGTCGACGTGCTCGTCGAGCGTATTCACGGTGTAGGGCATCGTCGGGTTGGTGGAGGAGGGCAGGAAGTTCGCCTCGCCCACCACTCGCAGGATGTCCGGCGCATGGCCGCCGCCCGCGCCCTCGGTATGAAAGGCGCAGATGCCCCGGCCCTTCACCGCCGCGATGGTGTTCTCCACGAAGCCCGACTCGTTCAGGGTGTCGCTGTGGATCGCCACCTGCGTGTCGGTGGCGTCGGCCACGTCCAGGCAGTTGCTGATCGCCGACGGCGTGGTGCCCCAATCCTCGTGCAGCTTGAGGCCGATCACGCCGGCGTCGATCTGCTCGTGCAGTGCGGCCGGCAGGCTCGCGTTGCCCTTGCCGAGGAAGCCGAGGTTCATCGGAAAGGCGTCAGCCGCCTGCAGCATGCGCTCGATGTGCCAGGGGCCCGGCGTCGCGGTGGTGGCGAAGGTGCCGGTGGCCGGCCCGGTGCCGCCGCCCAGCATGGTGGTGACGCCCGAGGCGAGCGCCTCCTCGATCTGCTGCGGGCAGATGAAGTGGATGTGGCTGTCGATGCCGCCGGCGGTGACGATGTTGCCTTCGCAGCTGATGACCTCCGTGCCCGGGCCGATGACGATGTCCACGCCCGGCTGCACGTCCGGGTTGCCGGCCTTGCCGATGGCGACGATGCGCCCGCCCTTCAGGCCGATGTCGGCCTTCACGATGCCCCAGTGGTCGAGGATCAGCGCGTTGGTCATGACGGTGTCGACCACGCCCTCGGCGCGCGTGCGCTGCGATTGCGCCATGCCGTCGCGGATGGTCTTGCCGCCGCCGAACTTGACCTCCTCGCCGTAGCCGCCGGCGCGCAGGGTGTAGTCCTCCTCGACCTCGATCACAAGGTCGGTGTCGGCCAGCCGCACGCGGTCGCCCACCGTGGGCCCGAAGATTTCGGCGTAGGCACGCCGCCCGATCGTTGCCATGCTCAGAGCTTTCCTTGAACCAGTCCGCGAAAGCCGTAGACCACGCGGTCGCCGGCGAAGTCCACCAGCTCGACGGTGCGCTGCTGCCCCGGCTCGAAGCGCACCGCGGTGCCCGAGGCGATGTTCAGCCGCATGCCGCGCGCGGCCTCGCGGTCGAAGTCCAGCGCGCCGTTGGTCTCGGCAAAGTGGTAGTGGGAGCCGACCTGGATCGGCCGGTCCGCGGCGTTGCGCACCACCAGCGTCAGCACGCGGCGGCCGGGGTTGAGCGCATGGTCGCCCTCGTCGGTGATGAGCTCGCCCGGGATGATCATGCAAGCCCGCCGAGCAGGGCAATGCCGAAGATCCCGACCGCTGCGCCGACGGCGCGCGGCATCCAGCGGTGACCGCGGCGCAGCGCCCAGCCGACCGCGATGCCCGCGGCATGCAGGAGCACAGTCGCGGCCAGCATGCCGGCCAGCGTGAGCGCGGCGCCTGCTTCGCCGGCGAGTTCCTGCCCGTGCGCAACGCCGTGGAACAGCGCGAACACGCCGACCAGGGCCGCGGCGGCAAAGGCGGGCAGTCTTCGCCGCGTGAAGACCAGCAGCCCCAGCACCAGCAGCGATGCAGCGATCATGGGCTCCACGGCCGGCAGCTGAACACCCGCCAGGCCGAGCATCGCACCGGCCAGAAGCATCAGCGCAAAGCCCAGCGGCGCCCACAGCAGATCGGGCCGGGCACGCCGCGCGGCGAGCGCGCTCCACAGTCCCACCGCCACCATCGCGGCCAGGTGATCCGGCCCGGTCAGCGGATGCAGGAAGCCGGCGGCCATGCCGTGGTGCAGGCCGGCATCGGCGCCGGTGTGGGCGGACGCCGCTAGCGGCAACGCGGCGATCAGGAGCAGGGGGGCTTGGCGAAGTAGGCGCATGGTCATGGCGTGCTGTTGCTGTTGCTTGTTGTTCAGACGATGGGTTGGTGGACCGTGACGAGCTTGGTGCCGTCCGGGAACGTGGCCTCGACCTGGATGTCCGGGATCATCTCGGCCACGCCCTCCATCACGTCGGCGCGCGACAGGATGCTGCGGCCCTCGCTCATCAGCGCGGCGACGGTCTTGCCGTCGCGCGCGCCTTCCATCACGGCGGCCGAGATCAGTGCCACGGCCTCCGGGTAGTTGAGCTTCAGCCCGCGTGCGCGGCGGCGCTCTGCCAGCAGGGCGGCGGTGAAGATCAGGAGCTTGTCTTTTTCGCGCGGTGTCAGTTCCATGGGCGGGGCCGGATCGCTTCGTCGGGGCGGGTCATTATGGGCAAGCCAGGGGCATTGCAACAGTCGTGCCGATGGCACGGAACCTGCACCTCGACGGTGTGGACTCGACCGCCGTTCCCCCGCTCGCCAGCGACGAGGCGCCGCAGCGCATCGTCAAGGTCCGGCGCGACTACAACAGCTGGGTGGCGCGCGAAACGCTGGAGGACTATGCGCTGCGCTTCACGCCGCAGCGCTTTCGCCGCATGTCGGAATGGCGCGTGGCGAACACGGCCTTCGGCGGCGCGGCCTCCTTCCTGATCCTGGAGGCGGTGGGCGCCACGCTGCTGGTGCAGTACGGCTTCGTCAACGCGGCCTGGGCCATCCTGGTCACGGGGCTGATCATCTTCCTCGCCGGCCTGCCGATCAGCGTCTATGCCGCGCGCTACGGCGTGGACATGGACCTGCTCACCCGCGGGGCGGGCTTCGGTTACATCGGCTCCACGCTGACTTCGCTGATCTACGCCTCCTTCACCTTCATCTTCTTCGCGCTCGAGGCGGCGGTGATGGCCTACGCGCTGGAACTCGCGCTGGGCATCCCGGCAGCGTGGGGCTACCTGGCCTGCGCGCTGGTAGTGATCCCGCTGGTCACCCACGGGATCTCGGCCATCAGCCGGCTGCAGGTCTGGACCCAGCCGATCTGGCTGGTCATGCTGGTGGTGCCCTTCGTCTATGTAGTGGTGCGCGATCCTGGTGCGTTTTCGGGCATCACGCACTACAACGGCGTCAAGACGGGCGAGATTGGTTTCGACTTGCACCTCTTCGGTGCCGCACTCACCGTCGGCATCGCGCTCATCACCCAGATGGGGGAGCAGGCCGACTACCTTCGCTTCATGCCCGTGCGAACCGCCGCCAACCGCGGCCGCTGGTGGGCCGGCGTGCTGGCGGGCGGGCCTGGCTGGGTGGTGCTGGGCGTGCTCAAGATGCTGGGCGGGGCGTTGCTGGCCTACCTTGCCATCGGCCATATGGTGCCGCCCGAGCGCGCCGTGGACCCGAACCAGATGTACCTTGCGGCCTACGAGTACGTGTTCCCGCAGTACGGCTGGGCCGTGGCGGCCACGGCGCTGTTCGTGGTGATCTCGCAGCTCAAGATCAACGTCACCAATGCCTATGCCGGCTCGCTGGCGTGGAGCAACTTCTTCTCGCGTGTCACCCACAGCCATCCGGGCCGGGTGGTGTGGGTGGTGTTCAACGCGTTGATCGCCTTCATGCTGATGGAGATGAACGTGTTCGAGGCCCTGGGCGACGTGCTGGGCCTTTACGCCAACATCGCCATCGCCTGGATGATGGCCGTGGTGGCCGACCTCGTGGTCAACAAGCCGCTGGGGCTGTCGCCGCCGGGCATCGAGTTCAAGCGCGCGCACCTGTGGGACATCAACCCGGTGGGCGTGGGCGCGATGGCGCTGGCCTCGGCGCTGTCCATCAGCGCGCACCTGGGCGCTTTCGGGCGGACCGCGCAGGCCTTCTCGGCACTGATCGCGCTGGGCACCGCCCTCGCCGCCGCGCCGCTGATCGCCTGGGCCACGCGCGGCAAGTACTACATCGCGCGGGTGTCCGACGAATGCGGCGCCGCGCCCTTTGCACCAGGAACGGGGCAGCGCGCGGTGCGCTGGGCGCGGGTCGAATCGGAGGCCGGCAGCTACCGGCGGCTGAGCACCCAGCGCTGCGTGATCTGCGAGCGCGACTACGAAGGCCCGGACATGGCGCACTGCCCGGCCTACCAGGGCGCGATCTGCTCGCTCTGCTGCACGCTCGATGCGCGCTGCGGCGACCTCTGCAAGCCCGAGGCGAGCCTGTCGGCGCAATGGTCGGGCGCCCTGCGCTGGCTGCTGCCGCGCCGCGTCTGGCCGTACCTCGACACCGGGCTCGGGCACTTCCTGCTGCTGATGCTGATCGTGGTGCCCTTGCTCGCTGCAGTGTTCGGCGTGCTCTACCAGCAGGAACTGCGCGGCATCGGCGAAAGCGCGCCGGCCGAGATGGCGCAGGCCACCACCACCTCGCTGCGCTCCGGCTTCTTCAAGGCCTACATGGCGCTGATGCTGATCGCCGGCATCGTCGCCTGGTGGCTGGTGCTGGCGCACCAGAGCCGCAAGGTGGCGCAGGAGGAATCGAACCGCCAGACGCACCTGCTGATGCGCGAGATCGAACTGCACCGCGAGACCGACCGCGCGCTGCAGGCTGCCAAGCAGACGGCCGAGCAGTCCCGCGAGCAGGCGGACCAGGCCAACCAGGCCAAGAGCCGCTACATCAGCGCCATCAGCCACGAGCTGCGCACGCCGCTCAACAGCATCCTCGGCTATGCGCAGCTCATGGGCGAGGACGCGGCCGTGCCGCCGCACCGGCGGCAGGCGGTGGCCGTGATCAAGCGCGGCGGCGAGCACCTGCTGTCGCTGATCGAAGGCACGCTGGACATCGCCCACATCGAGGCCGGCAAGCTCACGCTGCATGCGCGGCCCATGGAGTTCGCCGACCTCATGGTCGAGCTGGCCGACATGTTCGAGCTGCAGGCGGCCGAGAAGGGCCTGGCCTTCCGCTTCGAGCCGGAAGGCGATCTGCCGGAACTGGTGCGCGCCGACGAGAAGCGCGTGCGGCAGATCCTCATCAACCTGCTGGGCAACGCGATCAAGTTCACCGCCAGCGGTCGCGTCACGCTGCGCCTGCGCTATGCGCGCGAGTTCGCGGCCATCGAGGTCGAGGACACGGGCCCCGGCATGTCATCCGAGGAACTGGGCCGCATCTTCGAGCCCTTCGCGCGCGGGAGCAGCGCGGGGCCGTCGGCGCCGGGCGCAGGCCTGGGCCTGACCATCGCGAAGATGCTGATCGACCTGATGGGCGGCGAGATGAAGGTGCAGAGCGCGCCGGGGGCAGGCTCGCTGTTCCGGGTGCGGCTGTTCCTGCCGCGCGTGCACCACACGAGCGGCGCAGGTATCCGGCGCGTGGCTGCGGCACCGGCACCGCGTCCGCGCCGCGGCTACGAAGGCCCGCGCCGGCGGGTGCTCGTGGTCGACAACGAAGAGGCCGACCGCGAGCTGCTCGTGCAGCTGCTCGCGCCCCTGGGCTTCGAGTTGCGCACCGCCGCCAGCGGCCACGATGCGCTCGACCTGGTGGCGGCCGGCTGGCATCCGCATGCCATGTTCGTGGACCTGGCGATGCCCGGCATCGACGGCTGGGAGACCATTCGCCGCGCCCGTGCGATCGGGCTGGCCGATGCGCAGGTCGCCATCGTCTCGGCCAACGCATTCGACAAGCGGCTGGACAACGACGTCGGCATCGCGCCAGAGGACTTCTTCGTCAAGCCCGTGCGCCACAGCGAGCTGCTCGACTGGCTGGAGCGGCGGCTCGCGCTGCGGTGGACCGACAGCGCCGCGGCAGTGCAGCCGGCGCCGGCCGAGCCGGCAGGTGCGCTGCCCGATGCAGCGCGCCTGCGCGCGCTCGGCGATGCGGTGAGCCTGGGCTACTTCCGCGGCATCATGAACGAGCTCGACGCCATCGATGCCGCCCAGCCCGAGTGCGCAGCCTGGACCACGGCGCAGCGCGCGCTGGCGCGCCAGTTCCAGTTCGAAGCCATGAGCCGGGCGTTGGCGGCGGCGGGAAGCACGCCATGAGCGGGGAAGGAAGCCCGCCGCCCCTGGTCCGGAGCCTGCGCGAGCACGCCGGCACCGGCGACGTGGTGCTGATCGTCGACGACGTGCCCGACAACCTGGCCGTGCTGCACGACGCGCTGGACGAATCGGGCTACGCAGTGCTGGTCGCCACCAGCGGCGAGCAGGCGCTGCAGCGTGCAGCCCAGGCGCGGCCCGACATCGTGCTGCTCGACGCGATGATGCCGGGCATCGACGGATTCGAGGTCGCGCGCCGGCTCAAGGCCGATGCTGCGACGGCCCACATCCCGATCGTCTTCATGACCGGCCTCACCGAGACCGAGCACCTGGTCGCGGCGCTGGAGGCGGGCGGCGTCGACTACGTCACCAAGCCGATCAAGCCCAAGGAAGTGCTGGCGCGGATGAATGTGCACCTGCAGGGCGCACGCCGCGCGCGGCAGGCGGCGCAGCAGGCCGGGCAGGCGCGCAGCGCGCTCGATGCCTTCGGCTACGCCAGCTTCACCGTGCGCATGCCCGAAGGCAAGCTGGTCTGGCAGACCGCGCTGGCGCGCGAGCTGCTGCAGCGCTACTGCGGCAGCAGCGCGCCCGCGACGCCGCCGGTGGTGCTGGACTGGCTGCGCCGCCATCTGCCCGACGCGCGGCAGCACCAGGTCGAGCCGCCCGTTCTCGCCATCGCGCACGGCGCTGCATCGCTCAACCTGCGCCTGCATCAGCAGACCGGGCACGACGAGGGGGGCGACGACTGGCTGATCATCATGCGCGAGGTCTCCGACTCGGCGGTCATCGAGGCCATGAGCCTGAGCCTGAAGCTCACCGCGCGCGAGGCCGAGGTGCTCTACTGGGTGGTCAAGGGCAAGACCAACCGGGACATCGGCGAGATCCTCGGCAGCAGCCCGGCCACCGCCAAGAAGCACCTGGAGCGCGTGTACGTGAAACTGGGTGTCGAGACCCGTACCGCGGCCGCCGGCGTGGCGATCAAGCGCATCCGGGAGCTGCAGCCGCAGTTCGAGCTGTGAGCCCGATGAACCGACACGGGCGGGGCGGCGTGCGCAGCTTCTCGGCCGGGCTGAATCACGAGTTCGGGCGCTGAAAATCTGCCGCGAACAGCGCCGCTGGTTGTACTGCCAAATTTGGCGGCGCAGTATAACCATCGCCGACCTGACTCTCTCCCTTGCGTCAGCCGCCGACCAACGCCCGGTAGTCCCGCCGCGTCGCCGGCGCCACCGAATCGACCAGTTGCGCATGGGGCGTCTTGTGCCGCGCCAGCATGCGCGCCGATGCGACCGCCCTGGAGCGGCAGTACCAGTGGCAGGTGTGCTGCATCAGGAAGAGCTCGGCCGACATGGTGTAGGCCTTGTCCCGGGGTGTTCGCTGCAGGCTGTTGGCGGCGGCGTCGGCGATGCCGCGGGCATGGATGGCGAGGGCGCGGCGCATGTCGAAGCTGTACGCCGGAAACAGGCGCTGCGCAAAAGGCAGGGCCAGCGGCAGCGTGCTCACGCGCGCATCGGCGTCCGAGACCCGCGCGAAATCGGCGGCAAAGCGCTGGAACTGGCCGGCGAGCGTCTGCTCGGTGGTGTCGAGCAGTTTCCAGATCTGCTCTCGCCGCGCCGGATCGTTCTCGCCGAGGCAGCGCAGGTAGCCCTCGGTGAGGTTCTCCATCAGCGTCTCGATCTGGTAGCGTCCGAGGTGGCCGGCGAGCAGCAGGATGCGTTTCTTCTGCTCGCGCGTCTTCAGCAGGTAGACGGCGACCAGGAGCACGGCCGCCAGGGTGAGGAATTCCATGAAATGTGTCCGGGCGGCAATGAAGGCAGCAGGCGAGTGTAGGGAGTGAGCGAGGGGCGCGGCCTATTGCCACAGGTCGTCGAAGCCGCCGGGCGGCTCCAGCCGCTTGCCGCGCAGCACCAGGCGCAGCGGGCCCGGCATCACGCGCGCGCATTCCGGGTGCAGCGGGTCGCCGGGATAGGCGGTGGCGCGGTGACCGTCGATCTCGAAGGTCAGCGGGCGCACGAGACAGGGCGCGCGGCCTTCCGCCTCGGCCATCATCGAGTCGATGCTCGTGTGGCGGCCCAGGTGGGCGAGGCTCATGATCTGCGGCGCCGCCAGCGCGATCTCCCCGCGCCAGTAGCGCTCGAGCGCCGCGCGCGGACGCATCCAGGCGCAGAGCACGGCTTCGTGCGCATCGTGCAGCGGCTCCTGGCCGGCAGGCGCTCGGGCGATGAAGAAGCGCGTGTCGAATCGCTTGCCGGGCGAGTGCAGGGCCTGCAGCGGCGTGATCCAGCGCGACCAGGGCCGCATCGCGCGGGTTGCCACGCGCAGGCCGAGGCGGCCGAGCATGTCGTTGAAGTCCATGCCCTGCGCGCTCAGCGCGGCGGCCTGCCGCGCGCCCGCGCGGTCGAGGCCTTCGGCGAGCAGCAGCCCGCATTCCTCGAAGACTTCGCGCACCGCGGCGACGTGGATCGCCGCCGCCGTGGCCGCGTCGATGTCCGGGTCGGCAAGCAGCGCGTGCAGGCGCTCGGGCGGCTCGTCGAGATGGGCCGCCGCATCGAGCCGGGCATCCGCCGCATCGACCTTGCCGCCGGGGAACACGTAGGAGCCGCCATGCACGTCCGACAGCGCATGGCGCTGGATCATCAGCACCTCGGGCCCGGCCGCGCCGTCGCGGCAGATGAGCACGGTGGCGGCGGGAAGGATGGGAATGGGCGGAGCGTCCGCCGGAACTTGCTGCATGGGGGGATTCTCTCCCCTGCAGCGGGCATGAAGGGCAACGCGCCGCATAGGCGGCGCGTTGCGGGGGCTTGGGCGCGGCCTCAGGCCCGCTTGAGGTCCGGATAGCGCACGTGCTCCACGAGCTCCTGCGTCTCCTTCTTCGGCTCGCCGGTGAGCATGCTCACGATGATGATCACCGCGAAGCCGACCGGCACGCCGAACAGTCCGGCCGAGATCGGCTGGATGCCCCACCACAGCTCGATCGGGCTGGTCACGCCGAACACGCTGCGCATCCACGGCTGGGTGGTGGCCATGTAGTAGAAGGTCACGCCCAGGCCGGCCAGCATGCCCAGCGAGGCGCCCCATCGGTTGGCGCGCTTCCAGAAGATGCCGAGCACCAGCGCCGGGAAGAAGGCCGCCGCCGCAAAGGAGAAGGCCGCCGACACGAGGAACAGGATGTCCGCCGGCTTCTGCGCCGCCACCGCCGCCGCGCACAGCGCCACCACCAGCAGCAGCGCCTTGGACAGCGCGACCCGGCGCGAGGTCGGCGCGTTCGGGTCGATCATCTTGTAGTAGAGGTCGTGCGACAGCGCGTTGGCGATGGTCAGCAGCAGGCCGTCCGCCGTCGACAGCGCCGCCGCCAGGCCGCCGGCTGCCACCATGCCGGAGATCACGTAGGGCAGGCCGCCGATCTCGGGCGTGGCGAGCACGATGATGTCGCCGCCGATCTTCATCTCGCTGAGCTGGAAGATGCCGTCCTTGTTGACGTCCGACACCGACAGCAATGACGGGTCGACCCTGGACCAGTTGGCGATCCAGGCCGGCAACTCGGTGAAGGGCGTTCCCACCAGCACGTTGAAGACTTCGAACTTCACCAGCACCGCGAGCGCCGGTGCCGTGAAGTACAGCAGGAAGATGAAGAACAGCGACCAGGTCACCGAACGGCGCGCCTCGCGTACGGAGGGCGTGGTGTAGTAGCGCATCAGGATGTGCGGCAGCGCGGCCGTCCCCACCATCAGGCAGAAGACCAGCGCGAGGAAATTGCGCCTCGATTCGTCGAAGGCCTTCCGCGCCGCGGCGTCGCCGTTCGGATCGCCCGCATAGATCTGCGCGTGGTTCGGCATGCCGGCCAGCGGTCTGGCCTGCGCCTCGTTGGACGCCTTCGCCGCGGCCCAGGCCTTCCGGGCCTCCGCCTCATCCTTGGGCACGGCCGCCACCGCCTTGGCGGCTGCATCGATCTCGGCTGCCGGCGCATTGGCAGCCCGGAGATCGGCCAGCTTCTTCTCGGCCTCTGTCCGCTCCGTGACGAGCGAGCCGGGCAGGGCTTTCATCTTGGCGTCGAACTCCGCGGCCCGGGCCCTGAAGATGGCGGCGACCTCCAGTTCCTTCGGGTCGGCGCGAAGTTCGTCGCCGCGCTTGGAGACCTTTTCGAGCTGGTAGCCGTACACCGCCTGCGGGATCGGTACGCCGGTCTGCTTCACCGACAGCCAGACCACCGGGATCAGGTAGGCAATGATCAGGATGATGTATTGCGCGACCTGCGTCCAGGTGACCGCGCGCATGCCGCCGAGGAAGGAGCACACCAGGATGCCGCCCAGCCCGACGAAGATCCCGATCTCGAAGGCCAGACCCGAGAGTCGGGCGGTGATCAAACCCACGCCGTAGATCTGCGCCACCACGTAGGTGAAGGAGCACAGGATGGCCGCCACGATGCCGATGAAGCGCGGCAGGTTGCCTTCGTAGCGCGCGCCCAGGAAGTCCGGGATCGTGAACTGCCCGAACTTGCGCAGGTAGGGCGCCAGCAGCAGCGCCACCAGGCAATAGCCGCCCGTCCAGCCGAGGATGAAAGCCAGGCCGCTGTAGCCGGTGAGGTAGAGCGTGCCCGCCATGCCGATGAAGGAGGCGGCGCTCATCCAGTCGGCCCCGGTAGCCATGCCGTTGTAGATCGCCGGCACGCGCCGCCCGGCCACGTAGTACTCCGTCGCGTCGGTGGTGCGGCTCATGATGCCGATGCCGGCATACAGCCCCACCGTCGCGAACAGGAAGATGAAGCCGATCCAGTTCCTGGGCAGCCCCGCCTGTTCGAGGATCGCCAGTGCGACGATGAAGATGATGAAGCCGCCGGTGTACCAGCCGTACACCTTGTTGAGCTGCTTCTTGAAGGCGCGATGCTCCGCGCCTGTCGTGACTGACCCGTGTTCGAAGCTGGTGCCGGCCATGTCAAACCTCCTCGGCGACGCCGTGGTCCTGGTCCAGGCGCTCCATGTAGCGCGCATAGAACCAGATGATGAGGACATAGACGATCAGCGCACCCTGGGCCGCGACCCAGAAGCTGAACGGCCAGCCGAAGAAGTTGAAGCTCAGGTCGCGCGCGAAGTAGCCAATCACGAAGGTCACGAAGAACCAGATCCCCAACAGGATCGCCGTGATCCTGAGGTTCTTCCGCCAATAGTCGTGCTGTATTTCCGTCAGTTCCATCGCATGTCTCCTGGTTGGCTCTCGTTCGTTCTCGTCCATTCGCAGGGCTTGTGGCCCGGCGACCCCGCGGCGCTGCCCGGACGGGCAGCTTCCGCATTCACGACGCGAGACCGGTCTCGCGTTCCAGTTGAGCGGCGATCCTGGGCTCGAAGCCCTGAAGATGTCGGATGATCTTGCGAGCCTCTTCCGGCTGGCGGCGATCCACATGCACGCGGGCCAGCTGGTACCAGCCGTAGGGGCTCATGGGCTGCAGTTCGGTGTTGCGGCGCAGTGCGTCGACGGCCTCGTCGTGGCGGCCCTGGCTGATCAGTGCGAGGCCCAGCCCGTACCAGGCGCGGTCGAGCCGGGCGTCGAGCGCCAGGGCCCTGCGGAATGCGGCCTCTGCTTCCTGCGCCTGGTCGTTCTCAGCGAGCAGGAAGGCCAGGTTGAACCAGGCGGCGGCGCCGTGTTCCGGATGGGCGTGCACGAGGCGTCGCGCGTCCTCGATGGCCGCTTCGCGGCGGCCGAGCTGCGCGCGCACGTAGCTTCGGCTCGACAGCGCATGGGCGTCGTGGGGCCAGCGCGCCAGCATCGCATCGAAGACCGCCTCGGCCGATGCCGATCGGCCCAGCAGCAGCAAGGCCATGGCACGCAGCTTGAGGCGCCAATAGCTCATCGGCATGCCTGCACTCCCATTTGCAGACACAGGTTGATCTTCGCGATGGTGGACAGCAGCCACACCGACAGCAGCGCCAGGAAGGCAGCCAGCGGGATGTGCCGGTCGAGCACGAAGCGAGGTGTGATCAGGCGCACTGCCTTGACGACGGGATTCGTCAGGATCTGGAGCAGGCGGTAGAAAAAATTGCTCTCGCGACCGCGTCCCGCCAGCAGTCCGAGCAGCCATTGGCCCGCCATCGCCAGCAGGGCGATTTCGGCGATCAGCTTGACGGAAGTCGCGACCAGCAGCACATCACCTCCAGGTTCAGCGCAATACACTCGATTCTTGCAGGGCACCTTACGAACTTCTTACAAACTCAACTGATTGCCGTTGATAACGCTCCGTGCTTACCCTCTGTTGCGCCGCAGCAGCCGGAAGGGGAAGATGCCTCCGCACGGAGCCTCATCCAAAGGGAACAAGGGGAAGGTCGATGAACGCCGCACGGTCCATCCGCCGCCTTGGCTTTCGCAAGTGGTACGAGCGCGAGCTGCTCGAGAGCCATGGGCATCTCGTCCTGTTGCTCTTGAGCACCCTCGGCCTCCTGGGGAGCGCGGAAGCCTACAGCCTGCAGCTGCCCATCGGATCGCAGCTGGACGTGCTGGCGTGTGCCGCGGCGAGCGCCGTCATCTGCGTGTGGTCGCTGCGGCGTTACCTGTACCTGCTGGCCCATGCCGAATTCGTGGCCGACCAGGCGGTGTGCCGCGGCTGCGAGACCTATGCGAAATGGGAGATCCAGCAGGGTGCGGAGGATCCTGCCGGAGAGCGCCTGCGCGTGCGTTGCCGGAACTGCGGGCATACCTGGCTGATCGTGCCCTGAGAAGGTGTGAACGCGCGGCCGCGCTCAGAGCTCCGCACCCTCCACCAGAAAGCGCACGCGCCGCACGCCCTGCCATTCGTCCGCATCCAGCCTGAAGGCGATCACGACGCGCGGCGGCAGCGGGGTGGTGTGGCCGAACCAGATGCCGTCCACCGGCTGGCCCTTGTGCCGCAGCTTGAGCGCGAGATGCTTCTCGCCCACCAGCCGCTGCGAGATGACCTCCACCTCCTCGCTGAAGGTGGGCGGCGCGAAGCCCTGGCCCCAGACCTCGCGGTGCAGCGTGTCGACCAGGTCCACCCGCAGGTACTCGCGCGCGAGGGGGCCGTCGGTGTCGAGGCGGCGCATCAGCGCGGCCGCATCGAGCCACTCGGCGGCGACCTGCGCGAGCGCACGTTCGAAGGTCTCGAAGTGTTCCCGGGCCACGGTGCAGCCGGCCGCCATCGCATGGCCGCCGAAGCGCAGCAGCACGCCGGGATGACGCTTGGCCACCAGGTCCAGTGCGTCGCGCAGGTGGAAGCCGGGGATCGACCGGCCCGAGCCCTTGAGCTCGTGTTCCTTGCCCGGCGCGCCGCTGGCGGCGAAGACGAAGGTGGGCCGGTGGTAGCGGTCCTTGATGCGCGAGGCCACGATGCCGACCACCCCTTCGTGGAACTCGGCGTCGAAGACGCTGATCGCTGCGGCTGGCGTCTCGCTGCCGTCCTCTTCGAACAGCGACTCTGCCAGCAGCAGCGCCTGCTCGCGCATGCCGCCTTCGATGTCGCGCCGCTCGCGGTTGATGCCATCGAGCAGGCGCGCCAGCTCCTCGGCGCGGGCGCTGTCGTCGGTCGTCAGGCATTCGATGCCCAGCGTCATGTCGGCCAGGCGCCCGGCCGCGTTGATGCGCGGCCCCAGTGCAAAGCCGAAGTCGAAGGTGGTCGCTGCCGCCGCATTGCGCCCTGCGGCCTTGAACAGGGCGGCCAGGCCGGCGGGCATGGCGCCCGCGCGAATGCGGCGCAGACCTTGGGCGACCAGGCGGCGGTTGTTGGCATCGAGCCTCACCACGTCGGCCACCGTGCCGAGGGCGACCAAGGGCAACAAGGCGTCGAGCTTCGGTTGCAATCTGCTGGCCCCCCGGCTAGCCACTTCGTGTGCTTCGCTACCCCCCGAGGGGGAGGCTCGGCCGCCTTGGGGCGGCCCGGCGGCGGCCGGCAAGTCGAACACGCCACGCGCGCGCAGTTCAGAACGCAGCGCCAGCAGCACGTAGAACATCACGCCGACGCCGGCGATGCTCTTGCTGTCGAAGCCGCAGTCGGGCTGGTTGGGGTTCACCAGCACGTCGGCCGCGGGCAGCGCCGGGCCGGGCAGGTGGTGGTCGGTCACCAGCACCGTGAGGCCCCGTGCCTTGGCGGCGGCCACCCCTTCGACGCTGGCGATGCCGTTGTCCACCGTGATCAGCACGTCGGCGCCGGTGGCGGCCACGCGCTCGGCAATCGGCGGCGTCAGGCCATAGCCGTCGATCACGCGGTCGGGCACCAGGTAGCTCACATGCAGGGCGCCCAGCAGGCGCAGCCCTCGCAGGGCCACGGCGCAGGCGGTGGCGCCGTCGCAGTCGTAGTCGGCGACGATGCACAGGCGCTTGCCGTCGCGGATCGCATCGGCCAGCAAGACCGCGGCCGCGCGCGCGCCGTGCAGGCCATCGGGTGCGAGCAGGCGCGCCAGGCCGTCGTCCAGTTCTTCACGGGTCTGCACACCGCGCGCGGCGTAGAGGCGCGCCAGCAGCGGATGAATGCCCGCCTGCTCCAGCGCCCAGGCGCTGCGCGGCGGGATGGCGCGGGTCACGATCTTCATCACAGCGCCTCCAGGACGGCCGGTGCGCTGGCGCGCTGGAACAGGGACCGGGTCCACTGCGCAAGGCCGCGCTGCTGCACGCCGAAGCGCCGCGCGCCGCGGTCGCCGCAGAGCGTGAGCGTCACCTCGGCGCCTGCGTTGTAGGCGGCGAGCAGTTCGGCAACCGGCCCTTCGTCGAGCGCAGCCCAGGCCTGCGCCCAGGCCGCGCCGTCGTCGCGAAGAGCCGCCTCGCGCAGACCATCGGCCACCTGCGGCCCGGCGTCCGGCGGTGCGGCATCGGCTGGCAGCCGCCCCGTGCCGTTGAGCCAGAAGGAATTGATCGGCGGCTCGCCGCGCGCGGTGCGCTCGTCGTTGACGCGCTCGGTGTAGAGCAGCATCTGCATCTCGTTCTGCAGCCGGCGCAGCGGGCGGGCGCCGTCGGAAAGCGGCGACCATTGCGAAATGGGGTGCCCGACCGCGCGGTCGATGGAGGCCGTGGCCAGGCCGTCGAACATGCGCCCCCGCGCCAGCCAGCGGTTCGGCGTGGCCGAGGGATGCAGCGCGATGCCGTCCTCCTCGAAGTAGGGCCTGGCGATCGCCAGAAGGGCTGCCGACTCGGCCGCGTCGATGCGGATCGCGCCCGGATCTCCGAGCACCACGTCGTCGATGCCCACCAGCCAGTGGCACAGGGTGGCGATGCCCCAGCTGCTTTCCTCGCCGGCGCCATCGAGGCCGGCGCGGCGTGCTTCCAGCGCGGCCCAGGGGATCTGCCCGTCGGGTGCCGAGATGCCGAGCGCCGCGGCCAGGGCGCGTTCGTGCGGAGGGGAGAGGGTGCTTTCGTCCTGCAGGTCCTCGTGCACGAGCGCGATCCGGGAGAGCAGGCTTTCCAGCCTGGGCAGCCGCAGGCTGCGCATCGCCTCGCGGCAGGCCGGCGTGCCGCGGCCGGCGAAGGGGATGAGGAGATGGGACGACTCGGAGGCGACAGGCATGGGGCCTTATTGTCCGCGCGTCCGGGCCACGCGATCCGTTGCGGTACTACGCGAAGGGCAAACCCCTCCGTGCGACGACAGAATTCATCAGATTCGTTGGC
>NZ_LMTS01000203.1:53714-53852 GCF_001541225.1 Variovorax sp. WDL1
CATCAGATTCAACGACTGGAATGGAAGGGAAGGCAATGAAATGCAGCGATTGAGAAGGTTGTGCCTGACAGCGGTGCTGGTAGGCAATGGCGTCCTGACGCTTGCCTGCAGCAATTCGCCAGACCAGGAAGCTGCGCC
>NZ_LMTS01000338.1:0-4329 GCF_001541225.1 Variovorax sp. WDL1
GCAGGAGGGTTGAACCATGAGTACATGGCCCAACCGGGGGTGCCTCCGGCGGCCCCTGCGGGGGGCTGGAATAATGAAAGTCAGAACGGTCAGAAGAGAAGTCAGACCATCCCGGTCTGACTCAAGCCAATAGGCCTCCTCGAAACCCGGTGCGGTTCAAACGGTACAACCTGGTCACGCTTGAGTTGCTTGGGAAGGACCGGAGCACCTTGCTCATTGACGCCATGAACCTGGAAGACGTTCTTGGCGAGGTCCAAACCAATAGTCGTGATCTTCATGAGCTGCCTCCGTCATGCAAGCGGGCAACATCGCCCGCTCACACTCTGGCAGCCGGCGGACGCCGAAGAAAGGGGGCGTCCATTCCATTAACTCTGCACCGTTGGCAAGTCGCCCGGAATCCACCTAAGAATCGGGGAATGCTGTTCAGACAAACGGGGCCACTTCTCATCATCGAGCGGTAGCCGGAGTCCACGCGCTCCACCTCGCGCGCGACCAGGCCGTAGCACGTGTAGTTGAGGCCGGCGCCGCCGTACTGCTCGGGAATGGTGGAACCCAGCAGGCCCAGCTCGCCCATCTCGCGGAAGATGGACTCGTCGGTTTGCTCGTGGCGGAAGGCTTGCAGCACGCGCGGAGCCAGTTGCTCCTGGCAATAGGCGTGTGCGGCGTCGCGCACGGCGCGCTCATCGTCCGTGATCTGCTGGTCCAGCAGACGGGGGTCGCACTGCCCGGCAAGATCGGCGGCCCCGCACGAGCGCCCCCGCGCCGCCACGTCAAGCCCATCGCCGCGGCACGCGAATCGATCATTGCGCCCGCTGCAATGATCCTTGCCGTCGCTTCCGCTAGCTGAGCGAAGATCCGCTACCTAGAATCAACCGGCTCGCGGCCTGCATGTTCACTGCATGGCGCATCCAACTCGGAAGAATCAAAAATGGAAGATTTGACCATCACCCAGAGCCGACCCCGCCAGATCATGGAGCAGGAGCACGTCGCCCGATGGCTGTCCGAATTCACCTCGGCACTTCGCACGAACGACCGTGTCGCACTGGCCGACCTTTTCGTCGATGACAGCCACTGGCGCGATCTGCTCGCGTTCACATGGAGCATCACTCCGTTCGTCGGTAAGTCAGCCATCGTCGACGGCCTGGTGCGGGCCCAGCCGCGCGTCCGCGCTCACAGCTTCAAGGTGGCCGGCGGCCGAGTCCCGCCGCGTCGGATCAAGCGCGTCGGCAACGAAGTGATCGAGGCGATCATCGAATTCGAAACCGAGACGGGGCGCGGCCAAGGCCTGCTGCGCCTCCTCGCCACCCAGCCAGACAAGGCCTGGGTGCTCATGACCTCGCTGGAGGAACTGAAGGGCCACGAGGAGCCGATCAACGAGCGTCGCCCTAGCGGTGACGACTACGCGCGCATCTTCGGGGGCAAGAACTGGGCCGACGTGCGAAAAGAGGAGCAGTCGTTCGCGGACCGGGAGCCTGCCGTCCTGATCGTCGGCGCAGGGCAGGCGGGCCTGAGCATCGCCGCGCGCCTGAAGCGGCTGGGGGTCGACACCCTGATCGTCGACAAGCTCGATCGTGTGGGTGACGTGTGGCGCAATCGCTATCACGCGCTGGCGCTGCACAACGGGGTGCCGTTGAACCAAATGGTCTACATGCCATTTCCTCCGAGCTGGCCCAAGTACCTGGCCAAGGACATGCTGGGCAACTGGCTGGAAACATACGCCTGGGCCATGGAGTGCAACGTGTGGACCGGAACCACGCTGGTCGCAGGCTCGTACGATGAGGCTGCGGGCCAATGGAACGCACGCGTTCGCCGCGCCGATGGCTCCGAGCGGGTCTTGCACCCGCGCCACCTGGTGTTCGCCAACGGCATTGCCGGCGCGCCGGTGTGCGCCAGGGCACCGGGCCTGGACGACTTCAAGGGTGAGATCATCCACACACATGGCTACACAGAAGGCTCCCGCTGGCGCGGCAAGAACGTCCTGGTGCTCGGTGCCGGCACTAGCGGCCACGATATCGCGCAAGACCTGCACGGCCACGGAGCGAACGTGAAGCTCATTCAGCGCGGGCCGGTCACCGTCGTCAGTGTCAAGGCGGCAGCGCTCAACCATGCGCTCTACTACGACGAAGGGTTGCCGACGAAAGATTGCGACCTGATCTCCTCGTCCAGCACTTATCCCTTGCTGGTCCGAGGTTACCAGATCGCGGTGAAGCGGATGCGCGAGATCGACAAGGACCTGCTCGCCGGCCTCGAGGCCAGGGGCTTCAAGATGGACATGGGCGAGGACGACACTGGCCCGCAGATGAAGTTCCGCCGTCGCCACGGCGGCTACTACCTTAATTGCGGCTGCTCGGAGCTGATCGCCAATGGCGAGGTCGGCCTGCTGCAGTACGAAGACATCGACCGCTTCGTGCCGGGCGGCCTGCTGATGAAGGACGGTCGCACGGAGCAGGCGGATCTGGTGGTCACGGCCACCGGCTACCAGAACCAGCAGGAAGTGGTGCGCGAAATCCTCGGCGATGCGATCGCCACGAAGGTCGGCCAGATCTGGGGCATCGCGCCCGATGGCGAGCTGGCCAACATGTTCAGGCCCACGCCGCAAGAGGGGCTCTGGTTCTCCGGCGGCGGCTTCGCCCACGCGCGCATCTATTCGCAGTACATCGCGCTGCGGATCAAGGCCGAAGAGGCCGGACTTCTCTCCTGATCACGACGGGACACACCCACATGCTAGATCTGACGGGTAAGGTGGCCTTTGTCGCCGGCGCCGGTTCGGTGGCTGAAGGCTGGGGCAACGGCCGAGCCACGGCTGTGCTCCTGGCGCGGCAAGGCGCGAAGGTGTTCGGCGTCGACCTCAGCGCGGAGGCACTCGCCGGGACCAGCGCGATCATGGCGCAGGAAGGCTGGGGGGAATGGGTTGCTCGCACGTGCAACATGACTGTCAGTGGGGAAGTGAAGGCGGCGGTTGACGACTGCCTGGCGCGCTTCGGCCGCATTGACATCCTGGTCAACAACATCGGTGGCAGCGCGCCGGGCGACCCGGTTTCGATGGACGAAGAGGTCTGGGACGCGCAGATGAACCTGAACCTCAAGACCACCTTCCTCGGCTGCAAGCACGTGCTCCCGGTCATGGAGCGTCAGTTCGAGGGGGGGGGCAAGGGCGGAGCCATTGTGAACATCTCCAGCATCGCCCACATGACTCATCAGGTCGGCGGCCGCGTGAACGTGGCCTATGCCGCGGCCAAGGCTGGCATCGGCGCATTCAGCCGCTCCACCGCTATCGCCTACGTCAAGAAGGGCATCCGGGTGAACACCGTCGTGGTGGGCGTGATGGACACGCCGCTGGTCAGCGCCCGATTGGCCAAGCAGCTCGGCGCCGGCGATGCGAAGGAGTTGATGGCCAAGCGCAATGCGGCGATTCCGATGGGGTACATGGGTGACGGCTGGGACGTCGCCAACGCAGTGGTCTTTCTCGCCAGCGACGAGGCGCGTTACGTCACCGCAACACAGCTTGTGGTGGATGGCGGAGTAACAGCGGCTCGCTGACAGTCCATGTCGCAAGCTTTCACGCAGACCCAATGACCAAAAGACTCAGCTTCGACGAAGCCAATGCCGTCGCTATCGACTTCCTCGTCCGGCAGAACATGCCCGAGGACCATGCAGGCAAGGTGGCCGACCACTTGATCTACGCGACCCTTACCGGGCATCCGCGCGCGCGGCTGGATCGAGGTTGACGATCAGATCTACCAGTCACTCGTGCGCCGCTGCTGACATGACACGTCTTGAAATGCCGCAAGAAGCGGCCATGACCCCCGAACAGGCAGCCGTGTGCGCGGAGGCCGTCGCTGGCCGGCGCGGCAAGGTACCGTCCCCCATGATCGCCTGGCTGCGCAACCCCGAGCTTGCGCGGCGTGGGCAGGCGCTGGGCGAACTACTGCGGTTCGAGACCACCCTGGAACCACGCCTGAGCGAGCTGGCCATCCTGGTCTGCGCCCGTCACTGGACGTCGCACCACGAGTGGACGGCGCACAAGGCGCTCGCCCTGAAGGCGGGTCTGGATCCGGAGGTGATCGCCGCCATCGCCACGCGGCGCGCGCCGAAGATGCCCGACCATCGGCATCAAGTAGTCTATGACGTGTCCTCCGTGCTACTCGCCACCAGCCGCGTGCCGCCGGACCTGTATGCACGCGGCATCGCTGAGCTCGGCGAGCGCGGGATGGTCGAACTGGTCGGCATGCTCGGGTACTACTGCCTCGTGTCGCTGACGCTCAACGCCTTCGAGCTCGGGCTCCCGGGTAACGCGGCGCGGGAACTCCAGGATCCCGCCTACCCGGA
>NZ_LMTS01000338.1:4339-13350 GCF_001541225.1 Variovorax sp. WDL1
AGGTTCACCACGCATGACTCGGGGACAACATGATTCGCTACTTCTTTGTCGTCAGGGACTTGCACCCTTCTACTCCTTGCCGGTCTCCCGGCGCACCACTTCAGACTTGAGGCCGCCCCTGATCAAATGAATTTGGAGAGCAGGGAAAGATGCAAACTCAGACATTGAGGCCCCCGTTGGTGACTACTTGGCAGCTGTCAAGCCCGCCGGAAGTGAGAGTCCCCGGACGGCAATGATTCCCCGCTGAATCTCGTTGGTACCCCCGGCGATCGAGAACATGATTCCTTGACGAATTAAGTCCTGCGCACCGCCGTGAATCAGGGCGTCTCCGGTATCGATATCTAGAAGGGCGTTGGGGCCCAGCAACTCAACTGCTTTCACGCCAATTCGCTGTAGCAACTGCGATGCAGAAATCTTCGACATCGCGGCGGGAACGAGACCTGAATTACCGGCTTGGAGTGCTTCTATAGTGCCCAGCGAGAGTTGTCGCGCCAGTTCGATTTCCGCGGCCAAGGTCCCCATGACGTCTTGCGTGCTCGCATCGAACTGCCCCCCGCGTGCGGCATGAAGCTGGCATGCCATTTCGTCAAAGACGCGACATGCCCGACCGACAGTGCCGCCAAAAACGGCGCGCTCCGCTGCGAGTGCTTGGCCGATGACGGCCCAACCCTTTCCGGCCTCCCCAACTAGTGCATCGGATGTTACATGCACATCGTCATACGTCACTGTGTAGAACTGAGTGCCGTTCAAGTTTGAACTAGCTCTATATGAAATTCCCTCCGAACTCATAGGTACGGCGAAAACACTAATCCCAGCATGTCGCGGTACGGCTTGGGGATCTGTGAGCGCAGCCAGCCAGACATAGTCGGCTTTGTCAGCGGCTGTAGTCCAGAGCTTCTCGCCACGAATCACCCAACAGTCCCCTTTGCGGCGGGCTGAGGTTCTGATCGCGGCGAGATCGGACCCAGCGCATGATTCACTATAGCCGAGGCAGAATGTCACCTCGGCACGCATCAGCTGCGGCATCCAGCGGGCCTTCTGCGCAGCGGTCCCGAAGCGGGCGATAGCGGGAGCAACCATGTAAGCTCCGATTGAATGAGCATTGCAAGGCGCTCCGGCATAGTTCATCTCCTCCGAGAGGATCAACTGCTGAACTGCAGCTCCTGGATAGCCTCCGTACTCAGAGGGCATGCCAAACTTTAGCCAGCCTTGGTCAGCCACCAAGCGGCTGAAGGCAATGCTCCACGATCGATTTGCTCGCGAAGCAGCGCGAACGCTTGCCGCAAGCCCCCCCACCAGTGCTTGTCAAGCCAAAAGCGAACCTGCATGCGGAAGGAATGCACATCCTCGGACGTATCCAAGTCAGGCAGCACACGCCGGGGGGGGCACACGGATCCTTCGACAGCAGCGCTCATTGCTCGATCCGCCTCGCTAGTTGCACCATAATCGCGGCTCGTGAGGCTCGAGGCCCTCCAATGCGGTGAACATCCGATATAGCCTGGCGCGTGAGTCTCGGCATTGCGTGCTCTTCCGCAAAGCCGATGGCTCCCATGACCTGATGCATCTTTATGGCAATCTTCGGTAGATGAAGACCTGCCGCGCTGGTGGCCGCTGCAGCCTGATATGTTGCGCTGCTACGTTGCGCGTCCATCGCAGCGGCCGCACCGTCGATACAACGTGTCAAGCCCTCCAGTAAAAGCGCGGCATCAGCAAGCATGTGTTGGACAGCTTGAAACGCAGCGATGGGGCGCCCAAACTGAGTGCGCAATGCGGCGTGCTCGCACGCAAGCTCGAAAGACCTCTGGACAGCACCGCAAGCTCTGGCACTAAGCAAAAGGCGGGCAATTGTGAACGCCCGCTCTAATGTTGCGGAATCTCCTGCAATGGCACGGATACTCGCGCACTGCATTCGCGCATGGACCAGTTCATCCGAGACCAAGCCAGTCTGTACGGTCCACTTAACATTTGAACGCTGCACCTCCACCACAATGGCACGATGCTCCGCTAGGACGAGTAGATGGTTGGCGCCCTGCAAGCACTCGACAAAGCCCAACTCTCCGGAGAGTGCTTCTCGTTCGACCTTGAGGCTTTCCACGGCCGTATCCACTGACGTCGCGACTCTGAGGCCTTGCACCTGGGTAAGTTGCTCCCACTCTTTCCCGAGTTTCCGAAAGAGGCCCAATAGCAGAGAACCTAGCACGGGCAACATTAAACTACGGCGTCCGCACTCCGAAAATGTAACCATGGCCAACCGAACACTGAAATCGTTGGTTTCGGGCACTTCGGCCATTCCGACCTCCTGCAGAGAATCCCAAGACGCAACGGCGTCAGCGCTCGTTTCATACTGGGATAGCACTTTGCGTAGCGAGGTCCGCCACATCTCGAGAGCTGCGAGTGTTTGGTCGTGCAACTCCGACTCAGCGGCGCACGAAGGATTGGGCGATCCCCATGAACCGGTGATCACGGTCTTAGGCAAGTCGATCTCCATTAGCTTTGGACATGGAGTTTCCACCTGTTACTTGCTAGTGTCAAGCACCCATTTTTGAGGGGGCGGGAAGCACTCCAGGGAAGGTCCGAACAATCGAACAATCCTGTCGCAAAAATAAGTTGCATGATCCTTGCGAGCTGAATCGCCCCGCATTTCATGGAGGCTCATTGGCTTGAGTCAGGCCGACATGGTCTGCTGCTCAAGTTGGCGATAGTATTTAGTTGGCCTCGAACTCCGCCGGTGGGATGTAGCCGATAGGCTCCAGCAGCCTTTGGTGGTTGAACCAGGACCACGCATTCCATCGTGGCCATTTCCTCAGCTTCCCCGGTCTTCCACGGCCCGCGCCGTTGAATGATCTCGGCCTTGTACAGGCCGTTGATGGTCTCGGCCAGCGCGTTGTCGTAGCTCTCTCCGGTGGTGCCCACCGAAGGCTCGATGCGTCGATGGCACGCTGATCCAGGCTCGGGCCGGACACAAGAGGACGACGATGGCGGCAGCGGCGGGGACTTCAAGGGGCAGAAGCGCAGCAACGAAACGCACGAGTCGAAGACCGATCCCGATTCGAGGCTGTACCGCAAGGGCAAGACCGGCAGCGAGCTGCGCTCTATGAGACACACGCTCACGAACAACCGTCACGGCCTGGTGGTCAATGCCATGGTCACGCAGGCCGACGGCTTTGCCGAACGTGAAGCGGCCAAGGCCATGATCTGGGACGCACGTCAGGCAACCGGGAGTGCGGAAGCCGAGGTCACGCTGGGCGCGGACAAGGGCTATGGCGCGGGCGAGATCATCGAGGCGCTCAAGGACATGAAGGTCACGGCGCATGTGGCGCAGAACAAATCGGGGCGTCGCTTGGCGGTGGCCGATGAGATCGCCCAGAGCGAGGGCTATGCGATCTCGCAACGCAAGCGAAAGCTCATCGAGCAAGGCTTCGGCTGGGCCAAGTTCGTCGGCCCCATCCGGCAGGTGATGGTGCGCGGCATCAAGAAAGTCGACCAGTCGTTCGTGCTGACGATGGCAGCCTACAACCTCGTGCGCATGCGCACCTTGGCAGAAATCCGTCCCTTGACGCCGTAAAGGTTAACGAGAGCCGAAAACGACCCTCGAAGCAAGGAAAACAGCGATGAAAGCCAACCCGGAACGTCGAAATCAGCAAGCCGCCTTCTTCGGTATACAGGATGACTTCGGCGCGCTTGGTACTTCAGCAGCCTGCTAAGTCGGCGGCGCCACTGCATCATCGTCTCGTAAGATGAAGATGCTGCAACTCTGAGGCACTATCGCTTGACAAGCGCAAGCACCTGGACTCTACTTTGCGTCTTCGAGACTGCACACGGCAACGGTGGAAAGGAGAAGCATGTTCCCGGTTGATAAGCGCTTGGCCGAAATGGTCTGGTATCCGGCTCCGGACGTGATTCCGCAGCTCTGCTACGCACTCGAAGAGGTCCCGACGGCTCTTTGGAACTCCCACACTGATCTCTATGAGCTGGCCGACGACATCGAGCCATTTCTGAAGAAGCACGGAAGCCGCAAGTGGGATTTCTTGTGGTCGATGGAGCGGCATTTCTCTGAGCCGTACGGCCCGCTTCCGAAAGCGAAGCAGAATTTCATGGCGGGTATTCCTGACATGTCTCTTGCCGACAAGTCCGCAGGTGTGCGGGGACAAGCCACAGCACGCGTCAAGCCCCACCAGTTTGAGCCTGGCTCCGACCTCCCTGCGGGTTCTCGTGATTGGCTGAAGAAGTTTTTTTATGTCCACGGTGAGGTGCATGTTGCCTGTATTTGGAAGTGACGCGATCGGTAAACGGACGCAGTACTGCTCCATAGACGAGTTCATCTTGGCCGTGGCGCCCGGCGCTGAGTCGCGGCTGCGGGTGAACAACGTTACTGCGGAAGAGTTTAAACACCAATATAAGTTCTATCACGTGTATCACCAGTTCGATCCCGCGATTCCCTTGAAGATCGACCGGCGTGAGCAGGAAGTAGTTCGCGCTTATCAAGACGTGCAGACGCGTGAAGACTGGGTAGATCGAGCCGTCTTTCACATGCTCGCAGACCGGTTCGATGTGTACCAGGGTTTTGAATGGGTGCAGTCTTCGTACGCGCCGCTCGCGAGAGTCTCGCTGCAAGTGGTGAAGGACGAGCGCCGCTCTGAGCCCGATGGGAAGCAAACCTCGCTTGCCGTTGTGACCGGGGCGCTCGGGACTGTCACGGCGGACGGAGGGCACCCAACGTGGCACGGAAAATTTCCTTCCGCCATGGGGGCTGCGGGCATGCGTCGACAGTCACGCGTCTCAGCACCCAAAACTCCTAGCAAGATTAGCGTGAACAAAACCGCGATATGGCCGAAATGACTAATGCAGACTTGTCGGCGCCCCAGGGTTACGCATCGTGCGGCACGCGCCGCATTGACCTTGTGAGGTTGTGGCACCGAGGCGGCAGCCTTGCTGCGGCGCTGCGGGGTCGCGGGGTAGGCACGGATGATGCCGTTGCGATCCTGATGCGCAATGACTTGTGCTTCCTTGAAGCGATGGTCGCAGCTACGTTGCTCGGGGCCTACCCGGTCCCGATCAATTGGCATGGAACTGCATCGGAGGTCGCGTACATCCTAAAGGACTCAGGCGTAAAGGTGCTGCTCGCGCACGCGGACCTCTATGCATGCGTGCGAGATGCTGTGCCAACAAGCGTGCACCCTATAGTGGTCGCCGTGCCCGCCGAATTGGCGCACCCGTACGCTGTGCCCTGCGAACTGTGGTCCGTACCACCAGATGTCGACGACCTCGCGCTCGTGATCGATTCGCACGAGCCATTACGTGACCGGTCGCTGGTGGGCAGCCGCGGCACAATCGTGTATACGAGCGGCACCACCGGACTCCCTAAGGGCGTAAAACGCTTTGCGCTGCCGCCAGATGGCGCCCGTCGCTTCGGCGAAATGTCGCAGCAATGGTTCGGGCTCCGCGGCGGCGTGCGCACTGTCATGGCCGGGCCGATGTACCACAGCGCGCCAAACACCTATACCCTGGCCGTGCTGCGATTGGGTGGCAGTATTGCGCTGATGCCACGCTTCGACCCGGAGGCGCTGCTAGCGCTGATCGAAGCGGAGCGCATTACTCACCTTCACTTGGTGCCGACTATGTTCGTGCGCCTGCTTCGCCTCCCCGAGGCGGTGCGCAGCCGATACGATCTGCGCTCGCTGGAGTTTGTCATCCACGGGGCCGCCCCGTGCTCACGCGAAGTCAAGTCGGCCATGATCGACTGGTGGGGGCCCGTGATTTATGAGTACTACGGCGCCACCGAGACCGGCATGGTTACCCGTTGCTCTTCCGAGGAGTGGCTGGCCAAGCCCGGAACTGTAGGCAAGGCCTGGCCGGGGCGCGAAATCCGCGTGTACGCTGAAGACGGCCAACGCCTTGGGCCGGGCGAGTTAGGTGAGATTTACGTCGGCATGCAAGGGGTGCCTGAGTTCACGTACCACAACGCCGATCAGAAACGCCGATCGATAGAGCTCGACGGGCTAGTGACCAACGGCGACGTGGGCTACCTCGACTCCGATGAGTACCTGTACCTCGTGGATCGGAAAAAGGACATGGTGATCTCGGGCGGCGTCAACATCTACCCCGCCGAAATCGAGTCGGTTTTGATCAACCACCCAGCGGTCTTTGATTGCGCCGTTATCGGCGTTCCTGATTCGGAGTATGGTGAGAATCTCGCAGCGTACGTTATCCCTTCACCTGGTTGGCGTGTGGACGAAGCCGCACTGCAGGAATGGCTGCGCGCGCGGCTCGCTGGATTCAAAGTCCCGCGGCTGTTCTTCTTCGCCGACCAGCTTCCTCGCGACGACTCCGGGAAACTGTTGAAACGCAAGCTTCGCGAACCTCACTGGGCCGAGCATGGATTACGAATCTGACGTCCGCAAAATAGGAGACCACTATGATCTTGTTAGCCCGACTATGGCTGATCGTCGGCATCTTGCTGCTGCCCGGAGCAGCCTTGGCTGACTATCCTGCGCGAGCGATCAAGTTTGTCGTACCATTTCCCCCTGGCGGTAGCACCGACGTAATCGCACGCCTAGTGGCACGTAACATGTCGGCCGCGCTAAGACAAGAGATCGTGGTGGAGAACAAGGGCGGCGCGGCCACTATCATCGGTACTGAGGCCGTTGCGAACGCCGCACCTGACGGTTACACCGTCTTGGTGACGGTGTCCACTTCTCTTTCCGTGAACCCGCATACTCACAAGCGTTTGCCGTACCGGGCGGAGGATTTCGTGCCAATCGGCTTGATCTCCGAGGCGCCGCTTGTCCTGGTCTCATCCAGTTCGCACCCGGCGCACAACGTCAAGGAGTTGGTGCGCTGGCTGAAGGCCAAAGATGAGGCAGCGGTTGGCAGCACCGGCACGCGGGGCTTCACCCACCTGACCGCGGCGATGTTCTTCAATGCCATCGGCGCTAAGTTCCGTGATGTGCCGTACCGTGGCGAAGCGCCAGTCCTGCAGGATTTGATGGCAGGCCATGTCGACCTCTACTTCGGCAGCATGCCTGGCACGCTGCAGCACGTTAGGGCGGGCAAGCTGCGAGCGTACGGCGTCACAACCATGGACCGCTCGCCGTCAGCCCCGGACATTCCATCGCTAGCGGAGCAAGGACTTCCAGAGGTGAACGCCAGTTCGTGGTTTGGCCTCGTTGCACCCCGGGGAACGCCTCCCGAAGTTGTCGATACTCTTTCAAAGGGTCTGAGCACGGCGATGGAAGACAAAGAGCTGCTCGCGCGCATGGCGCATTATGGCTCAGTCGGCCACTTCATGAGGCCGGCCGAGTTCGCCGAGTACATCCGAACTGACCGCGAGCAATGGGGCCGCACTATGCGCGCATCCGGCATTAAGGCCGAGTAGTCAAGGTGAGCACGGGCTCGAGCTTTGACTCGTCATACCAGCTCGCGCGTGGAGCGCAGGAGTTCCGCCATGGCCCTATAAGCGACGCGAAGCCCTGCTTGGCCTCTTTGCGAAGGGTACAAGAGCTGCCGCAAGAGAAGGGGAGCAATGAGGTTGAATGTGGTGCTTGGCGAATGTTCATGCGCCCTGCAATTATGAAGAAAGAAGGAGAGCTTATATGAGCGCAATTACAGAGATGAATGATGTCCTCTATAGTCAGCGGAGCTTCGTTGATGTCGAGATGGAGGGGCAGATCGCCTGGGTTTCGATTAACCGGCCCGAGAAAAAGAATGCGATTAGTCCGGCCGTGGCGGCCCAGATGATCCAGACATTGGAGAAGCTGGAAGCCGATGATCGATGCGGGGTGGTCGTCATCACTGGTACGGGCGATTCCTTTCACGCTGGCATGGATCTCAAGGATTTCTTCAGGGTAACCGACGGAATGTCCGAGTCTGCGCGGCAAAAGATCTATCGGATGAACGCTGCTTGGCAGTGGCGTCAACTGATGCACTATCCCAAACCTACCATTGCCATGGTTAATGGTTGGTGCTTCGGTGGCGGCTTTTGTCCTCTGATCTCGTGCGACCTAGCTATTGCCGCAGATGATGCAATTTTCGGGGTTTCGGAGATAAATTGGGGCATCCTCCCGGCGGGCAATGTCACCAAGGCCTTGTCGGTCGTGATGCCGCATCGGGACGCGATGTACTACATCATGACCGGTGAAACATTCGACGGCAAGCGTGCAGCACAGATGCGCATCGTGAACGAATCGGTTGCACGAGACCAGCTCAGGGATCGCACGCGGCAGCTGGCGAATGTGCTGCTGCAGAAGAATCCAATGACGCTTCGCGCAGCGAAAGACGCGTTTCGACGTGTGCGCGACATGTCTTGGGAAGACGCAAACGACTACTTGTTCGCGAAGCTCGACCAAGCGCGGCTCTTAGATCCGGAGGGCGCGCGCGCGAAGGGCATCAAACAGTTCGTTGATGAAAAAACCTACAAGCCTGGCTTGGGCTCTTTTGACCGTTCGCGCTGACGGTAGGATACGCCATCAATGGGGGGAGTGCTGGCTGTGGTGCTCGGAGTGTCTTCAAGAAGGCTCCGGGCGAACTGGCTCCGCAAATCTGAACATCGCTGTAAGCAAAAACTCTGGGCAGTATGCAGGTCGTTCAATTTCCCTACGCGGTTGAGATGTGTCGTGTCGTGTGAGCGGTAAAGAGCCGCTCGCCAGAGGCCTGAGGGGAGATAGTGTGCACGTGTCGACCAAGAGTTGAACTGACCCCCAAAACCTGGACGAACCGAATCTAGGGAAACGGGATGATCAGGTATACAGACAAGCAGAAGCTGGACGCAGTGAAGGCGTACAGGAAAGGTGGCGGTGGCTTGCTCGCGACGGCAGCGGCCCAGGGCGTGAACGTGGCGTCGTTGCGCAAATGGGTCGCTGGCTATGACTCTCTGGGCGATGCGGGCGTGGTAATGAAAAGGCGCAGCAACTACGATCCTGCATTGAAGGGCTCTGGTGCAAATTTTCAGCGAAGCCAAGTGACGTTTCCAAAAGTCCGGGCAGGTTATGCCGAAAGCACCGCATGCCAGATCG
>NZ_LMTS01000115.1 GCF_001541225.1 Variovorax sp. WDL1
CGGCAGCGTGGCCGACGTCTGCACGCAGAAGGTGCTGGTGCCCCAGGTCTATGTGCGCGTGAGGGAGGGCGACATCGACGGCTCGGGGGCATTGCTGGCGGGCCGCAGCGTCGACCTGCGCCTGGCCGGTGACCTGAGCACCGCCGGCGGCACCATCGCCGGGCGCGAGACTGTCGTCATCTCGGCCGAGAACATCGACAACCTCGCAGGTCGCATCACGGGGCAGGACGCATTGCTGATGGCGCGCCAGGATCTCAACGTCATCGGCGGCACCATCGATGCGGGCAACAGCCTCGCGGTCGTCGCGGGACGAGACATCGACGTCGTGAGCACCACGAGAAACGCGCGCAGCGACTCGGGCATGCTGTTGGGCTCGGACCCGGCCAGCGGCGTGAAGCTCGCTGCCGTGACGCTCGACCGAGTCGCGGGTCTATATGTGACCAACCCGGGCGGCAGCCTGTTGGCCACGGCGGGGCGCGACCTGAACCTGGCCGGCGCCGAGGTGAAGAGTGCAGGCGACGCGGCACTTGCGGCCGGGCGGGACATAAACCTCGACACCGTCACGACCGGCCGCGCAGAAGACATCCGCTGGAGCGGCAGGAACTCGCGAGAGGGCCAGCAAAGCCGGGAGACCGGCACCACGGTCAGTGACGCGGTCAGCGTGAGCCTGCAGGCCGGGCGCGACCTGACCGGGCGCGCAGCCATCTTGAGCGCGGGCGAGACTCTGAGCCTCGATGCCGGCGGCAAGCTGGCCTTGTACGCCGGCGAGAACCAAGCCTCCGGCGAATCCCATCACGCCACCGGCAAGGGCATGACCAAGTACCACCTGGATGCCGACAGCCAGGAGACGAGCCTGGCGCGCACCACGCTCGGCGCGACGGGCATCCGGCTGCGAAGCGGCGGCGACATGACGCTCAGTGCCATCGACGCGAAGGCCGGGAGCCTGGCCATCGATGCCGGTGGCAAGCTCAGCCTGCTCGCGCAGTCAACCACCAGCGCGATGAGCCGCAAGGAGGTCGACAACGACGCGGCCTTCTCCTCGGCCTCGGGCAGCGGGCGCACGGACGAGACGAGCCACTACAACCGGTTCGCCGTCAAGGACCTGAGCCTCCAGGCCGCTCGTGGGGTGAAGGCGCAGCTCGGCCAGAACGACAGCCTCTCCGCTCTCGCGCAGCAGCCGGGCATGGCCTGGGTCAACCAGCTCGCCAACGACCCGGCGTTCGTCAACAGCGTCGAGTGGCAGCGCGTGAAGGAGGCGCACGACCGGTGGTCCTATCACCAGAGCGGCATGGGGCCGGTGACGGCGCTGGTGGTGAGCCTGGTGGCGGCAGCGGTGGCGGCGCCGGTAGCCGCCCAGGCGGGCGCGGCGGCTGGCGGTTCGGCAGCAGCGACGGGTTTGGGCGCTACGGTCTCTGCGGGTGTCAGTGGTGCTGTTCATGCGGGTGTTTCCGCCCTGGCAGGCCGAGCTGCCGTGAGCCTGGTGAACAACGACGGGGACCTGGGCAGGGTGATCCAGGAGATGGGCAGCAGCGAGGCGGTGAAGGGCATCGTCACGTCCATGCTGACGGCGGGCGTCATCGAAGGGCTGGGCGCCTCCGGGCTGCTGCCGGAAAACGTTGCCACTGCGACCAATGGCTCGGCGCGCTTCACGGACCAGTTGCAGCGGCAGTTGATCAACGGTGCGGCCACCGCGGTGGTGCGCAGAGCGGTCAATGGCACGAGCCTGGAGAACGAACTGCGAGACGCGCTGGTCAATGCGCTGCTGAACACAGCGGCCGCGCAGGGTGCGTTTGCCATCGGTCAGGCTGGGCCGCAAGGAAGCCAAACGCTCAATGCCTTTGCCACCGAGGTGGCGCATGCCATTGCGGGCTGCGCCGTGGGCGCAGGGCGAACGGGCAATGGCGAAGGTTGTGCATCTGGCGCCTTGGGCGCGGTGGCCGGACACGTGACGGCCCAGCTGATCAACCCGTCCGGCGATCCGGGCCGCACCATTGAGACCGTCGAGGTGTCGCGGCTCATGGGCGGCATTGCTGTGGCAATTGCAGGCGGCGATGAGCGCGAGGTGTACGTTGGCGCCGGCGCTGCGGGCTATGCGGTGGAGAACAACTATCTCACTGGCACTCAAACGAATCGCTTCCGACAATCAGTGCTGGCCTGCAGGAACGACACAGCCTGCATTGAGCAGCGCAGCGCTGAATGGCAGGGGATGGAGCGGCAACAACGTGAGCAGGCCGCTGTTTGCATGACGATCCGTGAATGCAATGAGATTTCATTGGCAGCACGCACGGGCATAGGCTTCACTGGCAGCGAAGCTAGAGAACTGTGCAGTGGCGTACAGAGCTGTGAGAGTTTTGCTACGGACCTGGGGCGGCGCAATGTGGTCGATGAGATCAATGCACGAGATAGCGGGCACGCAGGCTATCTAGCAAGACGTCGAGCAGATTTGATCGCAGCGGGGCTTGATCCAGATATGGCGACGTTGGCCGCGGGCGTCACCCCAGCAGATATGGCGTCGGCGGCGGTGGGGCTCGCTGGTGCTGTTCGCGGTGCAGGTGGACCTCGACCACCGGTCAATGGCCGGATGGTGCCGCGCATCAATGTGGCGTCTCTTTCAGCAGATGAGCAGGTCGCGGTTACACAGACAGTAAAGGGTATTGAAGCAGGAAGAGCGCCAAGTGGACCTCTGGGCGTGCGATGGGGGATACCCTTTCAAAATAGAGGTGGCGACCTCCCTGGGGGGCAGGGCGCCAACTCTCCATATCTCGAGTACCGTGTCGCACCCCCGCCTGGCGTCACGGGACCAGGACCAAATCGAATTGTTGTGAACGCTGTCACCGGAGAGATGTACTACACATGGACACACTACGGCGACAGCGGTAGCCCCGCATTCGTCCAAATTAGGTGATCGATATGGCAAAAGCTGGACTAACTTCGATTGAGCCCTCGGCAGTTGACGCACTGACACAGAGGTTCGAAAGAGATGGGGCGAAAGTGCTTGTCTTGCCGAAAGGAGCGACAGATTGCACCTCCTTTCTACAGATGGCAAAACAGTACTTGCCTCTATCGCCGCCACTAATCTCGGAGCAGATGGTGTGGGATGCCTTCAGTGATTCGCTCTGGAGCGGAATTCATGAGCTCTCGTCGGAGGAGGTACTGATCGTCTGGCATGGGTATCCAGACCTCAAGGCGGGCGATCCAGAGTGCTTCAAGCGAGTTAGGGAAATCCTCAATGAGATCGCCCAGACGTTGTCGAATCCCGCATACGGTGCGGGAAAAAAAGTCCACCTGTTAGTTGCCTTGGTAGAGCCTGCCTAGAAGTTGCGCCATGGCTAGAAGGGCCAGGACGACCGTGGACAGTGCTCTTCAAGGCCGACAATAACAGGGGTTGGTATCCCTCAATCGCCCCGCACCACCTCCGGATCGCACACATCCGCATGCAGCCGCTCCACCTCCGCCGCGCGCCGCAGCAGCACCG
>NZ_LMTS01000240.1 GCF_001541225.1 Variovorax sp. WDL1
CGAAAAGCTGCGCTCCTCGGCGCGGCCAGAGGGGACTTGGGGTCCAACGCGCCATGGCGCGTCCTTGTGTGAGGTGCGCGAGCACGAGCGATGCGGTTCCTTGCTCACGCTGCACTTGCACGTCGGCCGAACATGCACACGCGCATTCGTGTCCGCATGTTCCAGGGCTCGCGCAGCGAGCCCCGTGGTGGCCGAGCGAAGCGATGGCCCGTCCCATATCCCCTCTGCGCGTGCCGAGG
>NZ_LMTS01000018.1 GCF_001541225.1 Variovorax sp. WDL1
GGTAGGTGGGCACCTGGATGGGGGCAGCCGTGGGAGCCGGTGGCGGCAGCGGTGACGGATCAACAGGTGCCGGGGATGTCGGTGGAGCCGGTGGCGCAGGCGGGGCGGGTGGGGCCGGAGGTGCCGGAGGTGCCGGCGGAATGATGGTGCTGGTGGAACGCAGGTACCAGTTCTCTCCGGCGCCTGCGGCATCGCCGGGCTGCAGCCGGTACTCGTAGGCACCCGCATCCACATGGCCGCCCTGCAGCGCGAAGGCGTCCCGGGTGCTCTGCGCGGTGGTGGTGGCGCCGTTGAGGGCACTCACCAGTTCGATGCCGTTGCCCGTCGTGACCGCCCCGAGGCCGCCGAGGTTGACCACCTGCACGGTGGTGCGCCCGCTGGCCGCGGCTGCGGGACCGCTGAGGATGAGCCGGTCGCTCGCGCTGGCGCTGTCTCCGAGAAAGGTACCCAAGCGCAGGAGACCGTTGTTGCCCGCATAAGGACCGTTGACGGTGAGAGTCGTGCCGGGTGTTGCACCGACGAGGGAGACGGTGCCGGCGTTGGCAAGGCCAGCGATGCTCTGGCTGAAGCCGGCAAGGTCGAGCGTGGCCCCTGCGGCCACGCTGTGGGCAGAGGCCGGGCTGAAGGTATTGACAGCGCCGGCGCGCAGGGTGCCTTCGCTGACGGCGGTGGCACCGCCGTAGCTGTTGGCGCCCGAGAG
>NZ_LMTS01000192.1:0-2069 GCF_001541225.1 Variovorax sp. WDL1
ACCTCGGGTGAACAACCTCTTGGGAAACTACATCTAGATCCGGAATCGCCAAGGCAATGTGCTTGGCCTCGGCATGCGGCAGCACGGCAGACACCGCGGCTTTGAGGATGTCGCGAAGCGATGCAGGTTGCAGGTCCATGCGCAACTGGCCGGTACGGGTCCGCGCTGCCTCGATGAGGTCCTCGACCAGCCGAGCCTCGGTCGCCACGTGGTGCTTCATGTTGACGAGGGACGCCCTGATGGCCTCCGGGTCCGCGAGCGCACCGCGGAGCAAGAGCTCGATTCGCGTTGCGAGCACGGACAGCGGCGTTCGAAGCTCGTGCGACACGCTGGCCAGAAACACTTCGCGCAGCCTGCTGAGGTCCTGCAGGCGCTCGACCGCCTCGGCGTGGCGAACCGTGGACTCGATCATCGTCTCGAGCAATTCGGTGTACACGGTCATGCGCGCCTCGGGAACAGGTGACTCCAGCCGCGCCTCGGCCCAAAGCCGTGCACCGTCGACGCCGAGCTGGCGCGCAATGCGCTCGCATCCCAGCGGAGTTCCGAAGGTGGAGAACGCCCATCCGTACACGATCGCCCCGCGCACTTGGCCGCCGATCACCAGGGGGACGGCCTGCAGGCGCAGCTCGTCGCAGACGCTGGCGTACTCGGCTGCGCCCGTTTCGAGGACCTGCACGGCGAGATCCCGCTCGATCCGGTCGCCGAAGCGGTTCTCGCTCCAGACACCTGAACTCGCCAGCAGGCGCGCAACCTTCGAAGAGGCGAACGGCCCGGCCTGCCTTTCGCCATCCTGATCGTAGGCGCAGACGCAGAGCTCGGTCGCCGCGGCGAAGCGCGCCAGGGCCCGACGCCAGCCTTCCCAGTCCAACCCCGTCGGACGGCTCTCGGCGTCGGCATTGTGGTTCACGAAGCAGTCTCGGGAGGCAGCTCCGGCGAGTCCGGCAATGCCTTGCCGTGCGCGACGGCGTCCTCGATCACCGGGCTCTTGCGCGAGGGGGAGCGAGCCAGCAGGCCATAGTAGGAGGAAAACGGCAACTGCGGCACGGGTGTCGCCTCGTCGCCCTCGACCACCGATTCGTCGAGCAGGGAAATGCCGCCTGCGCCGATCACGTACTCGCGCGTGGTCTGGATGTTCTTGCTGCCGCGCACCTTCGGCACCGCGATCGCGCGGCGCAGGCGCGTGGAGATCTCCACATAGCTCAGCAGGATGATGTTGTCGACGAGGTGCGAGCCCTTGAGCTCCTCGCTGATCTGCGAGACCCCCAGGAGCTCGGGACTCTCGTAGTTGAAGAACGCCGTCGCCAGCCGTCCCTTGACGAAGTTCGCCAGGGCGTAGAGAAAGTCGGAGGCCTGTTCAGGACTCGCCATTTCGTACACCGCCACCGAATCGAAAACGACACAGTCGATGCCCTTTTGCTCCACCAGCTTTGTCACACGGTCGAAGTGAACGTCGACCTCCAGCTCCAGCGGCGACTCGTAGTGGATGAAGAGCGAGCCTTGCCGCACCATAGCTTCCAGATCGAAGCCCAAGCTTGCTGCGTTGCGGATCAGCTGGCGTGGATGCTCGTCCAGCGTCACCAGCAGCGCCCGCCGCCCGGCCAGGACTGCCGAGGTCAGGAACTGGACGCCCAGGACCGTCTTGCCGGTGCCGGAAATGCCGGTGACCATGGTGATCGAGCCTTCGTACAGCCCGCCGTCCATGATCAGATCCAGCGCGGCGCAACCGACCGACACGCGCTCGCTCGACGTGGGCTGGTCTTCGTCGACCTTGGGGCGCGACTGGGCACGTCGATACACGAGGATGCCCGCGCCGGCCTCGATGCGCATCGAGTGGCTTCCGCTGATGAAGTCCTGCCCGCGGGACTTGACGACCGACAGGGTCCTGTGGACCCGCCTGCGCACCTCGGTGCGGGTCAGCGAAAAGATGGTATCGAAGACGAAGCGCTCGTGCGCATGGGCCTCCAGCTTCGTATCCCCGCGCTCCGCGGTGACGAGCGTCGTGACGCCGAGCCGCGTGAGTCCCTCGACCAGCAGGTGGACATCCTCGCGAAACGGCTTGTCGTTGGCCT
>NZ_LMTS01000192.1:2174-3632 GCF_001541225.1 Variovorax sp. WDL1
CGCGCCTTCCGACGAGCGAAATTCATTGAGCAGCACGGCCGGCGACGTCTGAATGATCTTGACCTTGCGCTCGTCGATGAGGCGCTGCAAGTCCCAATCGAACCCCTTGGCGTCTCGCAACAGCTTCTCGGGATCGAGTTCGAACGAGACGATGACACCGGGCTCGTCATAGAGGGCCGCGCCCGCATGAATGAAGGCCAAACCCGAGGTCGTCTTCCCCGCGCCCGGCGCACCTTCGACCAAGATGTTGTTGTTGCGCTGAACGCCTCCCAGAAGCACCTCGTCCAGCCCTGGAATGCCGGTACGCACGGGGTCTTGCATCATCTCTCGTAGTCCTTTTGGATTGGTTGTAGTGGGAGCTGGACTTTACTTCTTTGGGGGCACTGTACGGCGGCTGCCTATATGTGAAAAGACATACCCGAAGGATGCGCGCACATCCCTTCGTGCGGCGGTCCTACAGGGGCAGGCGCGTTCGCCTCTCGTTCGCTGACAGGAAGTCGTCGCAGTCTCCGACAGTGGCAATTCGCCACACTCCAGGAGGTTGCGATGAACAAGGATCAGGTGGCAGGTCGGGTCGACAAGCTCAAGGGCAAGGTCAAGCAGGCGGTGGGCAAGATGACCGGAAGCGGCAAGCTCAGAAGCGAAGGCACGGTCGACGAGGCCGTGGGCACCGTGCAGTCGAGCTATGGGGACGCCAAGAGCAAGGCCAAGGAAGCGGCCAGGACAGGCGCGAAGAAGGCCTGAACGAAGCGACGTCCCCGCTGCCGAATTTTCAGCGGAGTGGTCCCGGACCAGGGGGCTGACGAAGGGCCTGGTTTTCAGATCGCCCGCCTTGCGACGGCCGTGGCCCTGGGCTTTGTTGTCGGGTTCTCGGTCGGATGGGCGCTCAGCGCATGGCTTCTGCCCTAGCAGCTCCTCAGCGTCCGGAATTCCATGCCACCCAAGTTGCCTCAAGGAGCAAGAGAAAGCCTGCGGCGGCAACGACAGCGTGGACAAGAATGAGCCGTCTCGGCAACGGCAACTGCTTCCAGTGATACTGAAGGTTCAGCGTGACGCCCAGGGCGGCAGCCACGAGCAGCAGGACAAGGGCAATCAGGGCAGTTCGGGGCAACCCTACCGTTCCCCCTGCGTACACGAGCAGCGTGATGGCGGCTGTCGCGAGGAAACCGTGCAACATGGCCAGTGACCTGGGCGGCCAGCGGTCCCCCGTGCCGAAGAAGCGGATCCCCGCCATGACCAGGCCGCCCACTGCCGCCAGGATCAGCAGGGTGGTGGCAGTGCGAAGAACCAGTGCGGGTTCCATGGCTTCCTTTCCTTGAACGGGGGCCGGCTGAGCTGCAGGTGTTCACGGGCGGTTCTGTGGCGGACTGGGCGCTCCCCCTGTCCCACGGGTTCTCGACCTTCCGTAGGCATCCTGCGTGTTGGCGCCGGCCGAAAATTGACCCACCTGTGAGGGTT
>NZ_LMTS01000151.1 GCF_001541225.1 Variovorax sp. WDL1
ACTCAGCAAAGCTCGTGACGCCAGGATTCGGCGTGACATCGAGGTCCGCAAACCTGTGGTGTGCCGTCGTGGGCTTCGTGTCACCGAAGGCGCTGTACGCCCACTGCCAGACCGCTTGGCCGTTGCTGTCGGTCAGCCTCCTCGGCGTGTTGAGGTGGTCCGAATGCACCGCGTAGATCTGGCCATTGATCACCGCTGCAACCGGCATCGGCCCACCGGCGGTCGGCAGTGAGATGTACTGCGTGCTGCCCGCGCTGTTGGCTCCGCCCATGCCGGTCTCCGCGAGCAATGTCCCGTCCTCGTCGTACATGAACGCGAAGCCCAGTTTCTCGGCATCGGTCGTGTTCGGTCCCCAGAGCTTTGTGAAGAAGCTGATCAAGCTTTGAAAGAATCCCGGCTCCGTTTCATCGCCCTCGGCAGGTGGGTACAACGGCTCTGTCTTGAACACCCGCTGCCCCAGCGCGTTGTGCGCGTACCGGGTGGTCGGGCTGGTGTCCGTCGCCCCCGTGGTGACCGCACTCAATCTTCCCTCGGCGTTGTAGCTGTAGGTCCTCAGGCCATCGCTGGTCAGATCCCCGTTGGCGTTGTACGTGTAGGCCACTTGGGTGCTCGTGCCGCCCACCGTCTGGCCGAAGCCATCGAGCCGGTTGCTGCCGCTGTTGACCGTGTAGCTGCGACTCGTGGTCTGGCCATTGAGCGTCTTCGTGCTCGCGTTCCGGTTCCCATTGGCGTCATACCCGAAGCTCGTCTGGCTTCCCGTGGCATTGAACCCGGTGATCCGGCCCACGGCGTCATAACTCACGCTCCACGTGGTGTTCGCGCTCGCGATGCTGCTGTGCATCGGATCGCTGTCCCCCGGCTGGAACAGGTTCTGCGTCAGGCTGGTGATGCGCCCGGCCGCGTCGTACACGTAGTTGGCGAATTCGGTGGCGGTCATCCTCCCGGCCGTGTCATAGCTTCGGCTGGCAACCAGCCCCGGGACGAAGGCCCAGTTCCAGGCGGTGGGCTGGCCCATCGGGTTCCAGGCGATGCCGGTGACCAGCGGGCTGCCGTTCCAGCTCAGCTGCACCAGGCGGCCCGTGGCGTCGTAATCGTGCAGCAGCACGTTGCCGTTGGGGTAGGTGATGCCGGCGAGCTGGCCGGCAGCGGTGTAGCTGTAGGCGACCTGCTGGGTCAGGCCGCTGGCCAGGGCCTGGGTCTTGACGATGACACGGCCGAAGGCGTCGCGGCTGTAGGTGGTGGTGCCGCTGCGGTCGACGATCTCGGACAGGTACCCCTTGCTGCTGGCCGTGAGGTCGTAACGCAGGGTGGTGGTCTTGCCGTCGGCGAAGGTGATCAGCGTCGGACGGCCCAGGGCGTCGCGCTGGATCTGGGTGGCCTGGCCCAGGGCATCGGTGATGGAACTCGGCAGGCCCATGGCGTCGTACTGGGTGCTCTTGGTGCCGATGTCGGCGCTGCTCTCCGAGGTGGCGTTGCCCTGGGCATCCCGGGCGTAGCTGGTGGCCACGCCCTTGAAGTCGCTGGCCTGGGTGACGGCGTCCAGCGCGTTGTAGGCGAGAGTGGCGGTGGCGTTGGCGGCGTTGGTGATGGCCTTGGTGCGGCGCAAGGGGTCCAGGCCGTACCGGGTGCTCTGGTTCAGGCCGTTGGTCTCGGTGATGAGTTCGCCGTTGGCGTCGTAAGCGAAGGTGCTGGTCTGGTTGGGGCCGTCGGTCCTGGCGGTGAGGCGGTTGAGGTTGTTGATGGTGCGCGCTGCCATCCAGGCGACGGCGCCGGTGCTGTTCCTGATCTGCTCGGCCGTGCGATTGCCCATCGCGTCCAGGGTGTAGCTGCCGCTCTCGCCGCGGGTATTGCTCCAGCCGGTAAGACGGTGGGCTGCGTCGTACGAATAGGTCAGCACCAAGCCGGTGGGCAGGGTCAGCGTCTCGAGCAGGCCCGTTGGCTTGTAGGTCAGGGTGGTGATCCACTGGCCGCCGACGGTCTTGGTGAGTAGGCGGTCTCGGGCGTCCCAGGTGTAGGTGGTGACCACGCCGTTCGGGGCGGTGGTGCTGGTGACACGGTTGGCACTGTCGTAGCCGTACTGGGTGGCGTGGCCCAGGGCGTTGGTGGACTTCACCAGGTTGCCGGAGGGGTCGTACTCGAAGGTGGTGACGGCGCCGTTGGGGGCGGTCTCGGTGGCGGCGAGGCCCTGTGCGTTCCAGGTCCAGCTCCAGGCGCGGGTGGTGTTGGGAGACGAACTGGTGTCGGTGATGGCCTGCGAGAGGACATTGCCCTTGTCGTCGTATGCATAGGCGGTGCTGCGGCCGGACTCGGTCACCAGCACCGGCAGGGAGAAGGTGGCATGCCATTGCGTCGTGACCGTCTGGGCCTCGGGGGTGCCCACCGCACGAGTCACTGAGCTCGGCAGGCGGCGCGCGACATCCCAGGTGGTGTCGGTCCTGACGCCGTTGAAGTCGGTCTCGCTGGTGACCAGGCCGTTGGCATCGTGGACGCGCAAGGCGGCATCGCCTTCGCCGTTGCCCGAAGGCAGCGAGCCGCCTGTGACGGCCAACTTGCCCTTGGCAGTGCCGTAGCTGTAGTTGCGAGCGGTACCCAGCGGGTCGATGACCGTTGCCGCGCTCGCGGATGGATAACTGACCCTGTAGGCACTTGCAGCGCCCGCCAGTTCAGTTGTGCTGGCGCGCCCCTGGGCATCGTAGGAAAAGCTGCCCCAGCGAGCACCGGTCTCGTCGAAGATGCCGGTGAGGCCTTGAGGCACTGCGGCATCCTCATACACGAAGCCTCGGCTCTTTCCATCCGGATACGTGACGGTGGAGAGGCGCCCCGAGGTGTCGAAGGCATAGCTGAGGATGCGGCCGTCGGGGGTCGTGACGGCGACGAGTTGGCCCATCCCGCTGTAGCCCAGCGTCAGCGTCCGGCCGAACGCATTTCCGATGGTGGCGAGTCGCCCCTCCGGGCTGTACGTGTACGAGGTGATCCAGCCATTGCGAGCCGTGGAGGTGAGGAGCTTGCCGGCGCTACTGAAGCGCAAGGTCCGACCGTCGTCCGCTCGGCGATAGATCCACGTCGAGCCTGATTGGATCAAGGTGTCGGCGCTGTTGTTGGCATTCCAGGTGACAGGCCCGGAGCTGTACAGGAACGTGCGACCGTAACCCTCGGGGCTGGTGACGGTGACCACGGTGCCATTGGCGTTGAAGGCGAGACTGGCGCTGTGGTTGTGCGACCAGGCCCGGCCCAGCGGCATCGTCGAACGCGACGGATAGGCGCCCCAGCTGCTGCGATAGGTGCGAGCGAATGTGAGCGGGGCTGGCCCCTCGTCTGCGTAGTCAACCTCGGAGCGGTATTTCTCGCCGGTGGCAGGAAGAATGGGCTGCCCGACCGTTGCGCCGTTGCATTGCCCGCCGGACGGGGGCTCAGGAGCGATCGGGGTTGTGCAGGTCAGCAGTGGGCCGTACTCGAGGTGCGAAACGTGAGTTATCGGGTTGACGGCAGTGAAGACACATTGATTGTTCGCCGGTTGAACCGATACATAGACATTGCAAACCGAACCCGGCCAGGTGCAATAGGAACCCGGCGGCGGGTTCTGTGCGATCTGGAGCCGATCGGCACAGGTGGCCTCCTTCGAAGTGAAGAAGCTGGCACTGGCCCGAGGCATCTGATCGTGAAGGTAGCAGGCCGATGCCTGTGCATGACTCTCCCTCGCCATGCACAGGCAGATCGGAACGATCGCGACGAGAGCGAGGCGCCGCCCGACAAGGCCTGCAAGCTGTCGAAAGGCAAGAAAGAGGAGGCACATTGCCATTCGGGCTTCCTCAAGCCATTCGCGCGATGCAGCGCTGTGCCCTGTGTCACACACAAAGCCCGGAAGACGTCGCCTGAACTGAACAGACTTGCTCAGCGCGAGCAAGAACGCAAAGAAGCGCCCCAAGGTGGCAGATGCCATCGTTTCCTCCCCGCTTCGGATGGATTGTTAGTGGCGCGCATCATAGCCACGCCTCTCCCATCCCTGCGGCAGAAGAAAGTTCAAACAATGTGCGTTGGGAGCGTGCTAGGAGTGCCGCCTCGAATGACTTCGAGCTCGATCGGCGCACCACGTGCCGGCTCCCTCAGTGCATGCTGCACAAAGTCGCGGCACGATCCGCCGACGGGCAGCAGCATCAACGCCCTACAGCTTCACCCGTCCCGAATCCACCAGCTTCTGCGTCAACGCAAGCTGGTCCTTCATGAATCGCCGCGTCTTGTCGGCGTTCCACGCCACCGGCTCGAAGCCCAGTTCCAGCAGCTTGGCGCGCACGTCCGGCAGCATCACGATGCGGCTCATCTCCGCGGTCAGCTTGTCCACGACCGCCTTGGGCGTCTTGGCCGGCACGAAGGCCGCGGCCCAGCCCGGCATGTCGACCTGCGGGTAGCCGAGCTCGGCGAAGGTCGGCACGTCGGGGTAGGCGGGAAAGCGCGTGGCGCTCGCCACGGCCAGCGGCTTGATCTTGCCCGGATAGCGGTTCACGCCGCCGACCGAAACGACGGCCGCATCGATCTGCCCGCCCAGCAGGTCCTGCAGCGCCGGCGCCTCGCCCTTGTAGGGCACATGCACGGTGTCGATGCCGGCGGCCATGTTGAACAGCTCGCCGACGAAGTGACCGCCCGATCCCGGGCCGTAGGAGCCATAGGAGATCTTGCCCGGCCGCGTCTTCGCGAGCGCGACGTATTGCTTGAGGGTCGACACCGGCAGGCTCTCGCGAATGCCGATCGCGATGGGCGTGAGCGCCAGCATGCCCACCGGCTGCAGGTCTTCGAGCCGGTAGCCGGGCTTGGGGTTGAGCACGGTGTTGCTCAGCAGCGCGCTGTAGCCCACCAGGACGGTGTGGCCGTCGGCCGGCGCCTGCGCCACCGACGCGGCGGAAATGGCGCCGCTCGCGCCGGGCTTGGATTCGACGACGCAGGGCTGGCTCCAGGCCTCCGTCAGCTTCTGGCCGATGAGCCGCATCATCGTGTCGTGCCCACCGCCCGCCGGCGTGGGGATGACGAACTTGATGACCGACGAGGGAAAGGACTGCTGCGCCCATGCGGGTGCGAAGGCGCCCGCGCCAAGAGATCCGAGAGCGGCAGCGAGGGCCTGGCGGCGTGTGAATGTCATGAGTTGTCTCCTTGTGTGCTGAACTTGATTGATATAGCATCATCATTGGTTCAACCATAGATTAAACAACAAAGTGAACAATTCATCCACCCCTGCCGCGGCCGGGGGGCTCGACACGGCCCAGCTTGTCGCGCTCGATGCGTTCATCCGCCGTGAGCTCGGCGGTTTCGACGGCGCCTTGCGCGTGCGGCGCGTCGAAGGCGGCCAATCCAATCCCACCTTCATCGTCGATGCGGGCGCGCGGCGCCTGGTTCTGCGCTGCAAGCCGCCGGGCGTGCTGCTGCCTTCGGCGCACGCGGTGGAGCGCGAGTTCCGGGTGCTGCGCGCGCTGGAGGGCTCCGGCGTGCCGGTACCTCGCGCGCGTGCGCTGTGCGAAGACCCGGACGTGCTGGGCAGCAGCTTCTACCTGATGGACTTCGCGGAGGGCCGCATCCTCACCGACCAGACACTGCCCGGCATGACTCCCGCAGAGCGGCGTTTGCACTACGCCGAGATGGCCCGCGCGATGGCGGCGCTGCACGCGGTGGACTGGCGCGCGCGCGGCCTTGCGGATTTCGGGCGCGAGGGCGGCTACGTGCCGCGACAGCTCGACCGCTGGACACGCCAGTACCGCGCGAGCGAGACCACGCGCATCGATGCGATGGAGCGGCTGATCGACTGGCTGCCCGCGCATGTGCCGCCGCAGGAGGCGACCTCGATCGTGCACGGCGACTTCCGCCTCGACAACCTGGTGTTCCACGCCGGCGAGCCGCGCATCGTCGCCGTGCTCGACTGGGAGCTCTCCACGCTCGGCGACCCGCTGGTGGACTTCGCCTATCACTGCCTCGCATGGCGGCTGCAGCTCGGCACGCACCGCACGCTGGCCGGGCTCGACGCCTTGCCCGAGGGCGTCCCGACCGAAGCCGGCCACGTGGCGGACTATTGCCGCGCGAGCGGCCGCGCCGACGCGCCGATCGCGCACTGGCACTACCACCTCGCCTTCAACATGTTCCGCCTCGCTGCCATCCAGCAGGGCGTGGCCCGGCGCGCGCTGGACGGCAATGCCGCCAACAGCCGCGCCGCCGCCGTGGCGGCGCGCGTGCAGGCCACCGCCGAGGCCGGATGGCAGGCCGCCCAGGAGACCCGATGACCCAGGAACTGCCCCCCACCATGCGCGCATGGCGCGTCGAAGAGATCACCGAGCGCGGCGAGATGCACCTGCGCGACATCGATCTGCCGCGCCCCGGACCCGACCAGTACCTGGTGCGCGTCGATGCCGCCGGCATTGCCTTCGGCGACACCCTCATCGTGCGCGGCAAGTACCAGGTCAAGCCGCCGCTTCCGTTCACGCCAGGCTCCGAAGTGCTGGGCACGATCGTGCAGGGCGAGGGAGGCGAGCTCGCGGTGGGCACGCGCATCGCGAGCTCCTCGCGGCAGGGCGGCTTCGCGCAGTACGCGCTGGTGCCGCGGACCGAGGCCATCGCGATTCCAGGGGACATCGACCCCGGCGATGCGCTGGCACTGCGCAGCAACTACCCCACCTCGCTCTTCGCGCTGCGCACGGCGGGCCGCCTGCAGCCCGGCGAGACGCTGCTCGTGCACGCGGCCGCGGGGGGTGTCGGCAGTGCCGCGCTGCAGCTGGGCAAGTTGCTGGGTGCGCGCGTGATCGCCACCGCCGGCAGCGCGCTGAAGCTGCAGGCCTGCCTCGACGCGGGCGCGGACGCGGCGCTCGACTACGGCGATCCCGGCTGGGTCGACGCCTTCCGCAAGCTGGCCCCCGGCGGCGCCGACGTGATCTACGACCCGGTCGGCGGCGAGGTGGGCGCGCAGAGCCTGCGCTGCCTGGCCTTCGGCGCGCGCTACCTCGTCATCGGCTTCGCGGGAGGCGCGCTCACGCAGCTGCCGGCCAACCGCCTGCTGCTGCACAACGCCAGCGCCGTGGGCGTGCTGTGGGGCGAAGTGCGCAAGCGCGACATCGCACTGGCCGCGCGCCTCACGCGCGAGGTGTACGACTGGCATGCCGAAGGCCGCATCCGGCTCATGCCCGGCCAGCCCTTCGCCTTCGAGCAGGCGCGCGAGGCGCTGGCCGCGCTCGAAGGCCGCACCACCGTGGGCAAGGCCTGGCTGCGCGTGCCGCATCAGCAGGCCTCGGTGTTGCGACGGTAGAGATCCAGGAAATCAACGGCATAACCATGAAGGAGACATTCGATGCGTAGCTTTCTTTCTTGCGCCGCAGGGCGTGGGCTCGCCGCATGCGCGCTCGCGGGCCTGCTCGCGGCCGCGCCGGCTGCCGCCCAGGACGTCAAGATCGGCGTCCTCTACCCGATCAAGACCATGCTCGGCCAGCAGGGCCGCAACGGCGCCGAGGTCGCCGCCGAGATGATCAACGCCGGCGGCGGCGTGCTCGACGGCCGCCCGCTCAAGCTGGTCGTGTACGACGACAACTACCAGCCGGCCGACGCCGTGGCCGCGGCGCGCAAGCTGCTGAGCGAAGACAAGGTCCCGGTGATCGTGGGCGCCATCAACACCGCGGTGTCGCTGGGCGTGACGCAGGTCGCCCAGCAGGGCGGCGCCCTGTTCCTGGCGGCGGTGACCAAGGCGCCGCAGGTCACGGAGTACGACCGGGCGTTCCGCTTCAACCCGCTGGTGGCCACCGACGGCGAGGTCTTCAACCAGTACCTCAAGGACAAGGTGAAGCCGCAGCGCATGGCCGTGGTGGTGGAGAACGGCGACTACGGCCGCTCGATCATCGCCAGCATGAAGGGCGCCTTCGGCAGCGCGGTGGTCGCCACCGAGCTGTACGAGATCCTGAAGCAGACGGACTTCAGCACCCTCGCTTCGCGCGTGAAGTCGGCCAACCCGGACGTGGTGTGCATGGCCTTCTCGGCGCCCGAGCAGGGCGGCAGCCTGCTGCGCACGCTGGCCGAAGCGGGTGTCAAGGCAAAGCGCTGCATCCTGCCCGGCTCGGTGACGCCGTCGCTGCTGCAGGTCGCCGGCCCGGCCGCGGAGGGCGCCTTCACGATGGACATCTGGGCACCCACCATGGCCAACGAGACCAACCGCAAGTTCGTCGCCGCCTACCAGGCGAAGTACAAGGTGGTTCCGAGCAAGGTGGACTTCCTCGGGTTCGAGAGCATGTGGGTGCTCGGGCAGGCGATCCGCGCCGCCGGCACCGCGACCGACACCGCGAAGCTCGCCGCCACCCTGCGCCAGGGCAGCTGGGATTCTCCGCGGGGCACGCTGCGCTTCCCCGCGAACCAGGCGACCTCCGAGAAGTGGGTCGTGCTGGAGGTCAAGGACGGGAAGATCACCGTCGGCGACTGAACCCACAGAGACCCCGCCATGACCGACGCGCTGCTCCAGCAGCTGCTCAACGGCTTGTCCATCGGCTTCGGGTATGCGCTGATCGCGCTCGGCCTCACGCTCGCTTTCGGCGTGCTGCACATCATCAACTTCGGCCATGGCGAAGTGGTGATGCTCGGCGCCCTCACCGTGGTGCTGGCGAACAAGCTGCTCGGCCTGCCCTATCTCGCCGCGGTGCCGCTGGCCATGCTGGTCGGCGCCGTGGTCGGTTGGATCTTCGACGCGCTCGCCGTGTCGCCGCTGCTGCGGCGCGCGGAGGGCCGCACCGACATCCTGCTCACCACCTTCGCGGTCGGCGTGCTGTTCAAGCAGGCCGTGCTGTCGGTCTGGGGCCCGGCGCCGGCGCGCGTCGACGGCCTGCAGGGCCGGCTCGAGCTCGCGGGCGCCGGCCTCAGCGCGCAGCGGCTGTTCGTCATCGGCGCGAGCATCGCCGCGCTGGTGCTGCTGGACCTGCTGGCGCGCCGCACGCGGTTCGGCGTGGAGATGCGCGCGCTCGCGCAGAGCGAGCATGCGGCGCGCGTGGTGGGCATCGACGTCAAGAAGGTGGGCACCCGGGCCTTCCTGCTCGCCGCCGCGGTCGGCGGGCTCGGGGGGGCACTGCTCGCGCCGATCACCTCCTACTCGCCGATGCTGGGCCAGGCGGTACTGATCAAGGCCTTCGTGATCGTGGTGCTTGGCGGCCTGGGCAGCGCACGCGGCGCGGTCCTGTGCGCGCTGGGCGTGGGCGTGCTCGAGGCGATGCTGGGCCTGGTCCTGGAGGAAGGGCTGGCGGCCGCAGCCGTGTACTCGCTGATGCTGCTGGTGCTGCTCGTGCGGCCCCAGGGACTCGCGGGAGCGGCGCGATGAGCCGCCGGGCCGTTCCCATGGCAGATGGCAATGCAGCCGAAGGCAAGGGCGAAGGCATATCCATGAGCCGGACCCTGCTCGACGCCGCGCTCGGCATCGTCGCCGCGGCGCTGTTGGCGAGCGTGCTGCGCTCGCCTTACCTGCTGGACGTGGCGGCTTATGCCGGCGTACTCGCGATCTTCGTCCTCGGCGTGTCGGTGACTTTCGGCCAACTGGGCTACGTGAGCTTCGGGCACGCGGCCTTCCTGGGACTGGGCGCCTACACCGCCGGCATCCTGGTCGCGCAGCTCGGATGGAACTACTGGGCCGCGGTGCCCCTGGGTATCGTCCCGGGGCTGCTGCTCGGCGCGCTGATCGGCATCGTCTCCGCGCGCCTGAGCGGCGCCTACTTCGCCATCGCCACGCTGGTGGTGGCCGAGATCCTGGTGCTGGTGGTGGTCAACTGGGTCGACCTCACGCGCGGCCCCATGGGGCTGATGGTGACGGTCTCGCCCCTGCCGCTGGCGCAGCGGGTGGGCTGGACTGCGCAGCAGGGCTACCTGTTCGCGGTGGTCGCGGCACTGGCGGTCTCCTTCGTGCTGCTGCGCAACCTGCGCGACAGCGCGACCGGTCGCGGCTGGACGGCGATCCGCGAGGCACCCGCGCTCGCCGAGTCGCTCGGTATCGCCACCGCGCGCTCGCGCGTGCTGAACATCGCGCTGTCGGGCGGGCTCGCTTCGCTGGCGGGTGCGCTGCTGGTCCCCAAGGTCTTCGTGCTGTCGCCCTCGCTGCTCGGCGTCGGCCATTCGGCCACCGGCATCCTGGGCGTGATCCTCGGCGGCAAGGCGACGCTGGTGGGGCCCATGCTCGGCGGCGCGCTGTTCGCGATCATTCCCGAAGGGCTGCGCTTCCTCGGCGATCTCAACTTCGCGGCCTTCGCTCTCCTGCTGCTGCTGGTGGTGCGCCTGCTGCCGGGCGGCCTGGTCGGCTGGCTCGCGGCGCGGCCCGCGTCCAGGCGCTGGCACGCCGCGCGGCTGCGGCGGGCCTCGGCCGCGCTGCCGGCCCCCGCGCCGCTGGCCGCGCGGGCGCGGCAGGCCGGCAAGGTGCTGGAAGTCGCGGGCGTGAGCCGCCATTTCAAGGGCCTCAAGGCGGTGCAGGACGTGTCTTTCGACGTGCACGCGGGCGAGATCCTCGGGCTCATCGGCCCCAACGGTGCCGGCAAGACCACGTTGCTGAGCATGCTGGGCGGCTTCCTGCCCGCCAGTGCCGGCACGATCCGCGTGCGCGGCCTGGACATCGCGCGGCGGCCTGCGCATCGCGTCGCACGGCTGGGCGTAGTGCGCAGCTTCCAGCAGACCGCGTTGTGCGCCGGCCAGACCGTCGCCACCAACATGGCCATCGCCAGCCACATGCACCGGCCGCCCGGCTTCGCGGGCGCCTTGCTGCGGACGCCCGGCTGGCGCGCGCGCGAGCGCGAGCGCATGGCGCACGCCCTGGGCTGCCTGGCCGAGGTGGGACTGCTGGCGCGGCGCGACGAGGTGGCCGGCAGCCTGCCCTACGGCGAGCAGAAGCTGCTGGGCGTGGCCATGGCCCTCGCCGCGCAGCCCGGCGTGCTGCTGCTCGACGAGCCGGCCGCGGGCCTCAACCAGGTCGAGGCGGCGCGCCTGGCCAAGGTGCTGCGGGGCCTGCGCGACAAGGGCATGACATTGATCGTGGTGGACCACAACCTGAAGATGCTGATGTCGGTGGTGGACCGGGTGATCGTGCTGCACCACGGCGTGAAGATCGCCGACGGCGCGCCGGGCGAGGTGACGCGCATGCCGGAGGTGGTGTCGGCCTACCTGGGCACCGCGCCCGCGCCCGTCGAGGAGCTCGCCGCATGACGGCGCCGCTGCTGCACGTCGATGCGCTCGCCGTGCGCTACGGCGAGACGCGCGCGCTCGAAGGCGTGAGCCTGGCACTCGGCGCACGCGAGATCGTCGCCCTGATCGGCGCCAACGGTGCGGGCAAGTCGTCGCTGCTGAATACGCTGCTGGGCCTCGTGACCCAGGCGGCCGGTGCGATCACGCTCGGGGGCAAGCGCATCGAGACGCTGCCCACCCGCGAACGCATCGCCGCCGGCCTGGCCCTGTCGCCCGAGGGCCGGCGCGTCTTTCCCGAGCTGTCGGTGGAGGAGAACCTCGACCTCGGTGACCTGGGGCGCGATATCGCCCAGCGGCGCGAACGCCGCGAGAACGTGAACCGCTGGTTCCCGCGCCTGCGCGAGCGCCGGCAGCAGCTCGCCGGCACGCTCTCCGGCGGCGAGCAGCAGATGCTGGCGATCGGCCGCGCGCTCATGGCGCAGCCACGCGTGCTGATGCTCGACGAACCCACGCTGGGGCTGGCGCCGCTGGTGGTGCAGGAGATCGCCGCCTTCATCCGCCACATCCGCTCCACCGGCGTCTCGGTGCTGCTGGCCGAGCAGAACGCCGAGATGGCGCTGGCCGTCGCAGACCGCGCCTGCGTGCTGCAGAACGGCGAGGTGGTGATGGGCGGCAGCGCCAGCGAACTCGCGGCGCACCCCGACGTGCGCGCCGCCTACCTGGGCCTGTAGAGGACATGACGACCATGAACCTGACCCGGAGAGCCCCGTGAGAACGATCGCCGAAGGCCTGGACTTCCCCGAAGGCCCCGTGGTGCTGGCGGACGGCTCGCTGCTGGTGGTGGAGATCGCGGCAGGGCGCCTGACGCGCGTGTTCGGCGATGGCCGGTGCGAGTCGGTCGCAAAGACGAGCGCGGGGCCGAACGGCGCGGCCATTGGGCCCGATGGCGCCTGCTACGTGTGCGGCGGCGGCGGCTTCGAATGGCACCGCCACCCCGACGGCACGCAGACGCCCGGCCTGCAGCCAGCGGACTATGCGGGCGGCTGCATCGAGCGTGTCGACCTGCGCGCCGGCCGCGCCGAAGTGCTCTACACGCACAGCGACAAGGCCTCGCTGAAGGGGCCCAACGACATCGTGTTCGGCGCCGACGGCGGCTTCTGGTTCTCCGACCTCGGCAAGCGCCGCCAACGCGACATGGACCACGGCGCGGTCTGCTGGGCGCGGCCCGACGGCAGCGAGTGCCGCGAAGTCATCTTTCCGATGAACACGCCCAACGGCGTCGGCCTGTCGCCCGACGGCCGGCGGCTGTACGTCGCCGAGACCGCGCCAGGCCGGCTCTGGGCCTTCGACGTGATCGGGCCGGGACAGGTTGCGCGCGCGCCCGATTCGCAGGCGCCACATGGCGGCACCCTGGTCGCGGGCCTGCCCGGCTACCAGCTCTTCGACTCGCTCGCCGTCGAGGAGGACGGCCGCATCTGCGTGGCAACGCTCTTCAACGGCGGGATCACCGTCATCTCGCCCGACGGCGGCTCGATCGAGCACGTGCCGCTGCCGGACCGCTTCACCACCAACCTCTGCTTCGGCGGCCCCGGCATGAGGACTGCGTACGTCACGCTGTCCTCCACCGGCCGGCTCGCCGCCCTCGACTGGCCGCGTCCCGGACTGCGGCCTCACTTCTACGCACACGATGGACTTTGAACACTCTCCCCGAACCCAGGCGCTGCTCGGGCAGCTCGCCGCCTTCATGGAGGCGCACGTCTACCCCGCCGAGCGCGAGGTCCATGAGCAATCGCAGGCCGGCGGGCACGCGCAGGTGCCGGCGATCATCGAGGCGCTGAAGGCGCGCGCGAAGTCGCAGGGGCTGTGGAACCTGTTCCTGCCCGACGGTGAGCACGGTGCCGGCCTGAACAACCGCGACTACGCGCCGCTCGCGGAGCTGATGGGGCGCTGCGCGATCGCGCCCGAGGTGTTCAACTGCGCCGCGCCGGACAGCGGCAACATGGAGATCCTGGCCCGCTACGGCACCGAGGCACAGAAGGCGCGCTGGCTCGTGCCGCTGCTGGACGGGCGCATCCGTTCGTGCTTCTCGATGACCGAGCCGGCGGTCGCGTCCTCCGATGCCACCAACATCGAGGCGGAGATCCGCCGCGACGGCGATCACTACGTGGTCAACGGCCGCAAGTGGTGGACCTCCGGCATCGCCGATCCGCGCTGCGAGCTCATCATCTTCATGGGCAAGACGAACGCGGCCAGCCAGGACAAGTACCGCCAGCAGTCGATGCTGCTGATCCCGCGCGATGCGCCGGGCGTGCGCGTGGTGCGCAACCTGCAGGTCTTCGGCTGGGACGACGCGCCCCACGGCCACTCGGAAGTCGTGTACGAGGACGTGCGCGTGCCGGTGGAGAACATCCTGCTGGGCGAGGACCGCGGCTTCGAGATCGCGCAGGGCCGCCTGGGGCCGGGGCGCATCCACCACTGCATGCGCCTGGTGGGGCGCGCCGAGCGCTGCCTCGAACTGATGTGCGCGCGCTCGAAGGAGCGCGTCGCCTTCGGCAAGCCGATCGCCAGCCAGACCGTGACCATGGAGCGCATCGCACAGGCGCGCGTGCTGATCGACCAGGCCCGCCTGCTCACCCTGCATGCCGCGTGGAAGATGGACACGGTGGGCATCAAGGGCGCGCGCAAGGAGATCGCCATGATCAAGGTCGCCGCGCCGTCCATGGCCTGCCAGGTGATCGACTGGGCCATCCAGGTCCACGGCGCGGCGGGGCTGTCGCAGGACTTCATCCTCGCGCGCTCCTATGCGCAGGCGCGCGGCCTGCGCATCGCCGACGGACCCGACGAAGTACACCGCAACCAGATCGCCCGCCTCGAGCTGGCCGACCATTGAAAGGACCCCTCCCCATGTACATGCCGCCCAACACCCGTCTCAAGCTGGACCCGCGCGACGAATACACCCACCCGCCGGAAGCGGCGGGCAACTACAACGAGAGCATGTATTTCAATGCCTTCGACTCTGCGCGCCGCATCGGCGCCTGGGTGCGCATCGGCAACCGCCCGAACGAGGGCCACGCGGAGATGACGTGCTGTGTCTACCTGCCCGACGGCCGCGTGGGCTTCATGTACGGCCGACCTTCCATCACCGACAACGCGCAGCTGGCCGCCGGCGGCATGCGCTTCGAGGTGATCGAGCCGTTCAAGCGCCACCGCGTGAGTTACGACGGCGAACTGCTGCTGATGGACGACCCGCTCGCCATGGCCGACCCGAGCGCCGCCTTCAAGCGCTACCCCAAGCGACCCGCGTCGATCGCGCTGGACTTCGAGGGCGTGTCGCCCATGCACGGCGGCGAGATCGTCGACATGGAGGGCCGACCCATCGTGCTGGACCCGGAGCATGCGGTCTACCGCGGCCACACCGAGCAGAACATGGCCGTCGAAGGGCACATCACGGTGGATGGCGTGAGGCACGAGCTCGCGGGCGGCACGGGCTACCGCGACAAGTCGTGGGGGCCGCGCCATTGGCACAGCTTCTTTTGGTACAAGTGGCTGCCCCTCACCTTCTCGCGCGACTTCGGGGTCCTGTTGTCGATCAAGGGGCGGCCGGAGGGCGGGCCCGACCGCATCAGCGGCAACGTGCTGCGCGACGGCGTCTACGAGCCCGTCATCGACGGGCGCATCGAGACCGAGTACGACGCTGCGTGGATTCCGCGCGGGCTCACCGCTTGGGTTACCACCGAGCGCCAGACCTATGTGGTGAAAGGGCGCGTGCTCACGACCGTGCCGCTGCGGCACCGGCGCGTGGGCGGGGGCGATTCGGGGAGCTATACGCGAATCACGGAGAGCCTGACGGAGTACAGCTGCGAAGGGCGCACCGTGCTGGGGATGACGGAGTATTGCGATGTGATGGAAGACGGGGTGCCGATTTCGGAGCGGCGGGCGTTGGCGGCGTGATGCGTGGCTGAACGTGTGCATCGTCGAGGCCTTTGCATGAGCGTGACTTTGCTTCCTGCCCCTGCGGGGGAGGGCTGGAGTGGGGGCATGCGGTCGCCTGATTCGTACCTTGCTGTTGGTTTGAGGCTGGGGCCGGGATTTCGCCCCGGCGGGCGAGTCA
>NZ_LMTS01000059.1 GCF_001541225.1 Variovorax sp. WDL1
CGTACGTCCACCACAACGCGAGACTGCCACCGGGTCGCCGGTTGTGAGACCGGCGTCCTTGTAGGTGCTGACGTTGTAGTTGGTGCGCCCGGCGCTGCCGTCCCACGCCGCAGCCTCTTGCCAAGGCAGTTGCGGCGCCTGTGCAAAGGTGTTGTGGTCGATCGCCGAAACCTGCAGGTCGCCCACGCCCATGCGCAGCGTCGGGTTGTCCGCGACGAAGCCCACATGGGCCTGGTTGGTCGAGTACAGGCCCGACTCGCCCAGAACAGGGCCACCGACCTGCCAGGTGCCGGCGTGGTAGCTCATGGTCTGGT
>NZ_LMTS01000195.1 GCF_001541225.1 Variovorax sp. WDL1
GCTGGTCGCGGCTGCCATCGTCCGCGTAGACGTTGGCGTAGTCCTGGCGGCCCCAGGCGTCGAAACGCGATGTCACCACGCTCCAGCCCTGCGAGCCATCCTGGTCGTGGTCGGTCCAATCGCGGCTCCCATCATCCTGAACGATGTTCACCCAGTCCTGGCGGCCCCAGGCATCGGTGCGGCTCTGTACGCTGCTGTCGCCGCGGGCGCCGGCCTGATCGAAGTCGGTCCACTCGTGGCCGCCATCGTCCAGGGTCACGTAGCGCCAGTCCTCGCGGCCCTGTGCGTCGGTGCGGTTCTGCCAGA
>NZ_LMTS01000159.1 GCF_001541225.1 Variovorax sp. WDL1
TCCAGGACCGCGCCGGGGTTGATGGTCGTCGTCCCGGTGTAGGTGTTGGCAGCCCGGTAGTAGACCCTGCCCGTGCCGGCTATGGTGACGCTGTCGCCACCGACGGCGCCTTCCAGGATCAGGCCGGTGCCGTCGTTGCCGATGGTGTTGGTGCCTCCGGTGCCCAGCGTGACCGTGCCCCGGAGCAGCGCCTCGCCGGTGCTGCTGGTCAGCGTGCCGCCCATCAAGTCGACGTGTTGCGCAATTCCATACTGCCCGCCGAGGTCCAGGGTGCCGCCGCTGTTCACCGTGGCAGTGGCAGTGTCTGCGCCCAGGCCACGGAAGCCGTTGTCCAGGCGCACCGTGCCTGCGTTGATCGTGACCCCTCCGGTGTGGGTGTTGTCCCGGTCCAGGGTCAACGTTCCCGTGCCGATCTTGATCAGCCCGCCATTTCCCGACATCACGCCGCTGAAGGTGGTGCTGCTGTTGTCGCCTCCCGCCGT
>NZ_LMTS01000051.1 GCF_001541225.1 Variovorax sp. WDL1
GTTCCCACTGCGTGACCGAGCCAGCTCGCACCGCATCCATCCGCGAGCGGCCACCAGCCTCTGGTGGCGGATGCTTTCGCCTTATCAACCCACCGCGGGGTTACGCACCTTCCCCGCATGCGTGGGCCGGTGTGTCTCCGCTTCATCCCAATGGAGATTCACCATGAACACCACGTCCAACGAGAAATCGTATTTCGACCTCCACACCTCGGGCATCGGCTACATCCAGCGTGTCCGTGAAGTGCCCGTCCGGGGCGGCCGCCGTGCGCAGCCTTTCCTGGCATGCACCATCGCCGCGCTGGTCGGCCCCGCCCGGGACCCCAGCTACCGCTACTTCGACGTCAAGGTCTCGGGTGCCGAGGCCAAGAAGCTCGTTCAGCGCTACATCGGCGTTGACGATCCCAAGCAGCGCCCGCTGGTGCGCTTTCGCCTCGGTGACCTGTGGGGCGATGCGTACATCCGCGACAAGGGTGAGCAGAAGGGTCAGGCCGCCGCGTCCCTCAAGGCGCGACTGCTCAAGGCCGAACTGATCGACCGGGCCGAACTGGCTTCGATCGAGCAGCACGAGCTGATCACCCGCGGCATCGGCTATCTCAATCGTGTGAAGGACGTCACCCC
>NZ_LMTS01000017.1:0-4966 GCF_001541225.1 Variovorax sp. WDL1
GGCGCAGTCCGCCCTTGGGGCGGCCCGGCGGGCGGACTGATGACGATTCGCGACGGCCAGTCGCCCGAAGCCATCCAGGAAGCTGCTCGGGTGCTGCGCGCTGGCGGCCTTGTGGCCTTCCCGACCGAAACCGTCTACGGCCTGGGCGCCGATGCGACGAGCGACGATGCGGTGGCCGGCATCTACTCGGCCAAGGGCCGGCCCAGGAACCATCCGCTGATCGTCCATGTGGCGGCCGGCGTCAAGGGCGCGGAGGCGCTGTCGCGCTTCGCCCAGCCGCTGCCGCCCTTCGCGCAGAAGCTGGTGCAGGCCTTCTGGCCCGGGCCGCTCACGTTGATCGTCACGCGCCAGCCGGGCGTCGCCGCCGCTGCGGCCGGCGGGCAGGACACCGTCGGGCTGCGCTGCCCGGACCATCCCGTGGCGCAGGCCCTGCTGGTCGCCTGTGCCGAGCAAGGCGTGCCCGGCGTGGCCGGCCCGAGCGCGAACCGCTTCGGCCGCGTGAGCCCTACCACCGCCCTGCATGTGCAGCAGGAGTTCGGCGACACGCTGCTGGTGATCGACGGCGGCCCCTGCGAGGTGGGCATCGAATCGACCATCGTCGACTGCAGCCGCGGCCAGCCGGTGCTGCTGCGCCCCGGTGCGATCACCCGCACGCAGATCGAGACCGCCTGCGGCGAGCCGCTGCGCGACAGGCACGAGCTGGCGGCGCCCGATCCGCGCGCCTCGGGAACGCTGGAGGCGCACTACGCGCCCAGCGCCAAGCTGAGGCTGATGGACGCCAAGGCGCTGCAGGCCGGCCTCGACGTGCTGGGGGCCAACGCCGCGCATCTGGCCGTTTGGTCGCGCAGCCCGCTCAAGTGCCGTTCGCAGCGCGTGCTGCTGCGGCGCATGCCCGACGATGCCGCCGCCGCCGCCCAGCAGCTGTTCGCGCTGTTGCGCAGCTTCGATGCCGAAGGCGCCAAGCTGATCTGGGTGGAGACACCACCCGCCGGCCCCGAATGGGAAGGCGTTCGCGACAGGCTGCAGCGCGCTGCAGCCGCTTGAACCTCGAACGCTACTTCACCGTGTCGAACAGAGCCCGTGCGCGCACGTGGCAGAAGGGCGGCTCGTAGGTGCCGTGGTAGGCGCCGAAGTAGGTCGCGTAGGCGGCCGTGGACGGATCGGTCGGCGCCTTGCCGCCGGGGCCGTAGGTCGCCTGGATCTGCGCATCCACGTCCACCGTCGTGACCGTGGTCACACCGCGCTCATCGAAATCCGCCTTCGCCGGCACCATGTGCACCGCGGGCGGCACGGTCGGATCGCCGGCGCCGCCGCACAGCAGCGTCTTCGCGCGCGGGCTCCAGCCGAGCAGGTCGTTCTTTTTGGCATCGAGGAAGAGGGCGTTGTTCGGGTTGGTCTGGACGTCTGCCAGGAAGGCTTCCTGGAACAGTGCGTCGCGCGCCTGGTTCGGCGTCTCGCCGTTGGCGCCGGGCAGGCTGCCGCTGGTCACCAGGGTGGTGTAGTTCAGCGTCGGGCTGGGCAGCAGGTTCTCGATGTAGCCGGCGTAGGGCTGCTTGTAGACCGTGTTCACGTCGGTATAGACGTCGCCGTACACCTTCTGGTACGAGTTGACGATGAAGGGTACGAAGAACTGGTAGCCGGCGGTGGCCTGCGTGAGCTTGAACGAGCCGGAAAGGTTGTAGGGCCCCGCCAGGTGCGCGCCGGCCACTACGTTGAACTCCAGGGGGTTGTCACGCTCGGCGGCACGGTGCGCGGCCATCGAGGAATGGCCCCCCTGTGAATAGCCGGTGAACATCACCTTGCCCGACAGCGAGCCGCCCGGCGTTGCCACCGCGGCGCGCGCTGCCCGTACCGAGTCGAGCACCGTGCGCGCTTCCGAATCGGCGTGCAGGTAGGGGTGGTAGGGAAACGTGGACTTCGCGTAGCCCAGGTAGTCGGTGGCGACCACCGCATAGCCCTGGGCCGCGTACATCGCGGTCAGCAAGAAGGTCTCCGGGTCTTGCGGATTGGCCAGCGTGCGCGGCTTCTGCACGTCGGTGCCCTTGGCGTACGCCACGAGCGGCGCCGCATTGGCGCAGGCCCCGGCCGGCATCAGCAGCACGCCGGAGGCGTTGGTGACTTCGCCCTTCGGGCCCACGGTGCTGTAGTTGAGCGAGACCACGTTGACGTCGCACCTGGCCTTGCCGCTGAGCGCCTGCAGGCCGCTCTGCGCGGTGCCGGCGTCGATCTGCGCCGTGCTGAGCGAGGCCACGATGACCGGCGGTTCCTTCAGCAAGCCGGTGCCGCTCCCTGACCCGATGAAGGCGAAGCCACCTCCGCCGCCGTCGCCGCCGCCGCCGCAGGCCGCCAACAGGCTGGCCGTCAGGATGGCGCTCAGAAGGTGCAGACGTTTCATGCTGGTCTCCGTGGTGTGTGTCGTGGTGAAGAGAGAGGCGAAAGAGGCGAAAGAGGCGCGCACGATCCTAGGCTGGCCCTTCCCCAGGCACGACAAGGGAAACCCCGATCCGCTGCGGCGCCCGGGTCACCTGGGCGACTGCGCATTCAGTTGTCCTGCGCCGCCCAGTCGACCAGCGCATCGAAGGCCGGCCGCGCCGCGCCCGCGCTGCCGTGGTTCGCGATCGCGACCACCACCCAGCGTCGGCCGCTGGCGCCGTGCACGTAGCCAGCGATACCCGCCGAGTCGCGCAGGCTCCCGGTCTTCAGGTGGGCCGCGCCGCCGGCGCGCAGCACGCGCCTGCGCAGCGTGCCGTCCACGCCCATGGCCGGCAGCGAGGCCACCAGCTCGGGCATCCGTGCCGAACGCCAGGCCACCTGCAGCATCTTCGCAAGCGCCGCCGCGCTGATGCGCTCCTCGCGCGACAGGCCCGAGCCGTTGTCGAACACGGGCTGCCCCTCGCCGGTGCCGATGCGATCGTTCCACCACTGGCGCAGCGTCGCGCGCGCGCCTTCCAGCGTGCCGCGCCGCTTCTGCTGCAGCCCGAGCGTGAGGAACAGTTGCTGCGCCATCACGTTGTTGCTGTACTTGTTGATGTCGCGCACCACCTCGGCCAGCGGCGGCGACTCGAACACGAAGGCCGGCTCGAGACCGCGCGGCACGGAGCCCTCGCGCACCTGGCCCTTCAGCCGGGCGCCCATCTCGGCCCACATCCCGCCGACCGCGCGCATCGCATAGCTGCGCGGGTCCGCATAGGCTACCGTCCAGGTCTTCTCGCCGCAGGCTGCGGGGTAGCTGCCTGCGAAGCCCATGCGCGCCGGATCGCCGAAGGCCGGCGCCAGCGCGGCACGCCAGTCGCCGCACTCGCCGGCCGAAAGCGGCACCGTGGACGGCGTGCTCACGCCGCTCAGGAAGGGCTCGAAGCTGACCTGCGCCGTCTGGCCGTCGAGGTTCGGCTGGAAGGTCATGACCACCGACTTGAAATTGATCAGCAGCGCCTCGGGCGCCGCGTTGTACGGCCGCTGCCCCTCGCCGTCGAAGGCAGCCGGATCGGTATCGGCCACCTCGAAGGCGCTGCGGTCCAGCACGATGTCGCCGGCGATGGTGTGGATGCCCAGCCCCTGCACCCGCCGCAGCAGCAGCCACAGGCGCTCGAGGACCAGCTTGGGATCTCCCTGGCCCCGGATGTACAGATTGCCGGCCAGCATGCCGTCCCGTACCGGCCCGTCGACGTACACCGGCGTGCTCCAGGTGAAGGCCGGCCCCAGCAGGTCGAGCGCCGCGTAGGTGGTGACCAGCTTCATGACCGAGGCCGGATTCACCGGCACCTGCGTGCGCCAGGCCAGCCGCGGCGGGCGCACGCCGTCGGCGTCCGCCACCAGCATCGTGACGGCCTCGCGCGGCACCCGGGCGCGAGCCAGCGCGGCCTCCACCTCGGCCGGAAGGGGCTGGGCCATCGCGGGCGCCGAAGCCAGTGCGGCGAACAGGATGAACAGGCGAATGGCGCGCTGCGCCAGGGGCTTCGGGGCGGGAGGCATCGCGCGATTATCCAGAGCGTCGGCTTGCAGAGGCCCCGGACAGCGCGGCGCATGGCTGCCCCGGGATAATCGCGCGATGCCTGCACAAATGAAGCTCCTCGCTTTCGACACCAGCACCGAGTGGCTGTCGGTCGCGGTGCGACATGGCGAGCACCTGGTGTCGCGCACCGGCCCCGGCGGCGCCCAGGCCTCCGGCACCTTGATCCCGCTGATCCAGGAGCTGCTCGCCGAAGCCGGGCTGGCCCTGGCCGAGCTCGACGCCATCGCCTTCGGGCGCGGGCCCGGCTCCTTCACCGGCTTGCGCACCGCCTGCTCGGTCGCACAGGGGCTTGGCTTCGGCGCCGGTGTCCCGCTGCTGCCCGTCGACACGCTGCACGCGGTGGCGGAGGAGGCGCGCCACCGCTTCGGCGCCACGCGCGTGGTCGCGCTGCTCGACGCACGCATGGATGAGCTCTACGCCGCGTACTACGACTTCGGGCAGTCCGCCCAGAGCGAAGCCGAGCCGCGGCTGCTGGCGCCCGAGCAAGTGCAGGTGCCGCCGGGCTGGGCACTCGCCGGGAATGTCTTCGCCGCCTACGGCGACCGCCTGCCGGCCGCCGCCGCGCGTCACGAGGCGCTCCCCGCCGCCCAGGCGATGCTGCGGCTGGCCCCCGAGTTGCTTGCTGCCGGGCGTGCAGTCGCGCCAGCGCACGCGTGGCCGCTCTATGTTCGCGATAAAGTCGCACAAACGACCCAGGAGCGCGCTGCCGTCAAGGCGGCACAAACCACCCACTCGACATGAGCGCCGTCCTTCAGCCGCGTGAAGCCCGCCTCGAACCGATCACGCACGAGCGGATCCCGGCCGTGTGCGCGATCGAACGCAGCGCCTACACCCACCCCTGGACGCCGGCCAACTTCAGCGACTCGATGATCGCCGGCTACCACTGCCAATGCCTGGTGGCCCCGGCCGCCCTGTCCGACGGGGCCGAGCCAGTGCGGCGGCCGCGCGCGCTCT
>NZ_LMTS01000017.1:5001-6336 GCF_001541225.1 Variovorax sp. WDL1
GCCGGCTGGCGCCGCAGACCGGCGGCGAGACGCTGATCGGCTATTTCGTCGCCATGAAGGGCGTCGACGAGGTGCACCTCCTCAACATCACAGTGGCGCCGGCCTTCCAGGGCCAGGGCTGGGCGCCGCTGATGCTGGAGGCGCTGTCGGGCTGGTCGCGCGGCCAGAACGCGCAGTGGCTCTGGCTCGAGGTGCGGGCCAGCAACCTGCGGGCAATGGCCATCTACGAGCGCCACGGTTTCCGGCGCGTGGGCGTGCGCAAGGGCTACTACCCGGCCGAAGGCCATGCACGCGAGGACGCGGTAGTGATGAGCCTGCGCCTCAATGAATCCAGCAGCGCCTGGGGCAGCTTGAAATAGAAGACACGATGGACATGAACGGTACGCTGAACCTGGACGCGCGGCAGCGCGCGATGCTCGACGAAATGGGCATCAAGCTCTGGTGGCCCGCCGCGGCGCAGATCGCCACGCCGGTGCCCGTGGAAGCGCCCTCGCCGCGCGGCGCGCCCGAGGAGGCCGTCGCTGCGCCGGTGGCGGTCCGCGCCGTCGTGCCGGCGCCGGCGCCGATCTCCGCCCCCCCACTCGCGGCCCGGCCGACGGTCGCGCCCTCCGGCGCGAGCGTTCTGATCGAGGCCACGCGCCATCTCTACGGCCCGGAGGCGGAGGGCGGCTGGCTGATCGTCGCCGACATGCCGCCCGAACTCGACGGCCGCCATGGCGAACCCTTCTCCGGCGATGCCGGCCGCCTGTTCGAGGCCATGCTGCGCGCGCTGCAACTGCATGGCGGCGCCGCGCCCGTACGCCTGATGCGCACCCACCGCGGCGTGGCTTCGGGCCAGCCCGGCCGCCCGCGTCCCATTGCCGAGGGAATGGCCGATGCGGCGCCGGCGCCGCAGGTGGTGCTGGCGATGGGCCCGCTGGCCGCGCAGAGCCTGCTGCAAAGCGGCGATCCGCTGGGCCGGCTGCGTGGCAAGCCGGCGCGCATCGCCATGCCGGGGTGGGAGAACATCCCCGTCGTCGTGACCTACCACCCGGCCTACCTGCTGCGCAATCCGGCCGACAAGGCCCGCGCCTGGGCCGATTTGTGCCTGGCTGCGGCGCAGTTGCCGCTGGCGAGCTAGATGCCATGAAGCACTGCCAGGCGAGTCCCGTTGAGCTGATCCTCCGGGAAGTCGCCGCTGCTCCGGAGCCGGATGTCCGTCGCGTCGAGCGTGGTGCGCGCCAGGCTCGTGTCCTGGCTGTCGGCATCAGGCTGTAGCGCGTCATGTCCTTGCCGGTCGCGTTATGGGGCTCGGCGTGGAGCTGGTGTCGCGGCTGGCGCCGCTGGTGCAGGACG
>NZ_LMTS01000039.1 GCF_001541225.1 Variovorax sp. WDL1
CGAAGTTTCCAAGGACCATCTGGGGTGCCTGGAAGGTGCCATTGCCGTTGTTGAGCGCGATCCAGACCCCTGGGTCTCCGAAGCCAACGATGTCTGCGCGGCCGTCACCCGTCATGTCGGCGAGGAAGCGCGGGTGCCGTTCCACACGCCATCCCCCAGCGATATAGCCGAAGTTCCCGACGACCATCTGGGGTGCCTGGAA
>NZ_LMTS01000028.1:0-2096 GCF_001541225.1 Variovorax sp. WDL1
ATGACGCACGCTCCTGCGCTTGCGCGGCTGCCGCCGCGTCTTCCATCCGCATTGGGTCGGGATGCAGTTCCTCCACCACGTCGCGCACCAGGCTGCGCCCGCGCAGCAGGTGCCGACCCAACTGTTCAACGAACTGCTCGAAGCGAGCTTTGCCCTGGGCGCGGGCGGCCTCTTGGTGCGCCTCGGGGACTGGCGCGCTGACCGTGAGGTAGTAGCGAATGAACAGCGCCAGCGTTTCGATCTGGATGTTCTGGTCGCGCTCCATACGCTCGGCCTGGCGCGACAGGCGATCCAGCCGCTTGGCGATAGCCGCTTCGCGCTGGTCGGCGGCATCGGGCGACAGCCACGATGCGAGCGCCGCCGCGACGATGGACGACTTGGACACGCCTTTCTTGGCGGCCAGCTCGTCCAGGCGCTTGGCGTGCTCCGGCTGGATAAAGAGATTCAGGCGATATTGGCTCATAGCTCGATTCCGTCGTTGGGGTCGAGGGAAGCCAGCCGGGCCGTGCGCTGCATGGCTGGATCGAACTGGCGAGGAAGGGGAAGCGGCAGGTCGTCGTCGTCATCGAGCAGCCCAAGGTCGGCCGCAGGCGCGGCAAGCTCGGGGTCGTAGGCGACGGTTTCGGAGAGTTCGGGCTGACGGCGTGGGCCACCGTCATCGGCGGAACCCAGGCCATCAGCGGATGCCGCGGCGGGTGCGGTGGGCACGGCGGGAATCGCCAACCCGCTCCAGTCGTCGGGCCGCAATGGCGGCGCGTCGGCGTACTGCCCATCCGCCAGCGCGGGCGGTGGCAGCACGCGACGCTTGAAATTGGCGTCCGCGTAGTAGCGCAGCTTCTTGGCCTTGATCGGTGCCACGCTGGACACCATCACCACGGCCTCGTCAGGTGGAAGCTGCATGACTTCGCCCGGCGTCAGCAGCGGGCGCGCGGTTTCCTGGCGCGACACCATCAGGTGGTCTAGCCACGGCGCGAGCCGGTGGCCGGCATAGTTGCGCTGCGCGCGCAGCTCGGTGGCCGTGCCCAGCGTCTCGGAAATCCGCTTGGCGGTGCGCTCGTCGTTCGTGGCGAACGTCACGCGCACATGGCAGTTGTCGAGGATGGAGTGGTTTTGCCCATACGCCTTGTCGATCTGGTTGAGCGACTGCGCGATGAGGAAGCTGCGGATGCCGTAGCCCGCCATGAAGGCCAGCGCCGTCTCGAAGAAGTCCAGGCGCCCCAGCGCCGGGAACTCGTCGAGCATCAACAGCAGCTTGTGGCGGCGCGCGATGCCATCGGAACCGTCGAGCGATTCGGTGAGCCGCCGCCCGATCTGGTTGAGGATCAGGCGAATGAGGGGCTTCGTCCGCGAAATGTCCGAAGGCGGCACCACCAGATACAGCGACACCGGATGTTCCGCAGCGATCAGGTCGGCGATGCGCCAGTCGCAGCGCGAGGTGACTTCGGCCACCGTGGGATCGCGGTAAAGGCCGAGGAACGACATGGCCGTGGACAGCACGCCCGAGCGTTCGTTGTCGCTCTTGTTGAGGACTTCACGCGCCGCCGATGCGACGACCGGATGCGGCCCGTCGCCGAGGTGCGGCGTGGTCATCATCCGGTGCAAGGTCAGCTCGAACGGGCTGGCCGGATCGGAGAGAAAGTTGGCGACGCCGCGCAGCGTCTTGTCCTCGCCGGCGTAGAGCACATGCAGGATGGCCCCGACCAGCAGCGCGTGCGAGGTCTTTTCCCAATGGTTTCGCTTCTCCAACGCGCCTTCGGGATCGACCAGAATGTCCGCGATGTTCTGCACGTCGCGCACTTCATGCGCGCCACGCCGCACCTCCAGCAGCGGGTTGTATGCCGCCGACTTCGCATCGGTCGGGTTGAACAGAAGGCAATGGCTGAATCGGCTGCGCCAGCCGGCGGTGATCTGCCAGTTCTCGCCCTTGATGTCATGGATGACGGCCGAGGCCGGCCAGGACAGCAGCGTCGGCACCACCAGGCCGACACCTTTGCCCGAGCGCGTGGGCGCGAAGGTCAGGACGTGTTCCGGGCCTTCGTGACGCAGGTACTGGCGATCGTGCTGGCCGAGGAACACGCCGGCCGGCTGTGTGAGGC
>NZ_LMTS01000028.1:2106-4151 GCF_001541225.1 Variovorax sp. WDL1
CTTGCGAATGTCATCCGCGTTCGCCCAGCGGGCCGAGCCGTAGGTCGTGACCAGGCGCGATTGCCGCGAGCGCCAGATCGACATGCCAATCGCCACCAGCACGGCAACAAGACCGCTGCCGCCCGCGATGGCGCCGCCGGTGTCGAACACGCGCGGCGCGTAGGCGTCGAAGAAGAACCACCACTCGAACAGCCGCCACGGGTGATAGACCGGCGTGCCGAAGAAATCAAACCAGGGCGAGCCAAGGCGTAGTTGGTAGCCAAGGGCCGCTGCTGTCCATTGTGTGGCGCCCCACACGCCGGCGATCACGATGCCGAATACCACGGCGATCTGACCGAACAGCACGTTCGTCCCTTGCATGACCTGGCCTCCGATTTCTCCTGAGCTGATTCCTCATGGAAAGAGCGGCACAAAGGCGTGCCGCAGGCGTCAGGATCGGTGCCGGGTCAGTGCCGGTCAAAGACCGTTTTCAGAAGAAAGGTCGAGCAAAAAGACAGAATGAGTGCGACGGCGAACCAAAGAAAAACGCCGCAAGCGCGAGCGCATTGCGGCGTGTCGAAAAAAAAGTGAAGGCGAATCGGCGAGCGGCCAACAATCAGAACTTTGGCGACTCTTTCGGCGGTGTATAGGGCGTTTCGCCGTCGCCATAGAATCGCTTGCGCGTGGCTTCGGCCACCCGGTTGCACAGCATGTCGCCCAGCTTGGGGCGATCGGTCTTGCACTGTTGGCGCAGTCCTTTAAGCTGGTCAGGGTTGGCCGCCAGCTCTTCCACCGTCGGAATATTCGTCTCCGAATCGGCGGCCTTCTGAGGTGCCTCGGATTGGCCGCAAGCAGACAAGGCGGTCACGAGCAAGAACGGAATGATTTTCTTCATGGCATCAATTCCTCCGGTGGATCAGAACTGCGGCCTCGGATGGGCCTGGGAGTCTCCGGCGTTTCAATTGTCTGTACCCGTTCGATGAACCGTGCAAGTTCGTCGGACGGATCACCGTCAAGACGAAGCAAGTAAGTCGTCAGCGGAGGTACACGCGACGCAAGTGGCCGCGCTACCACTCCCGGTTCACGGCTGGCGGAAATATGCGCAGCGCCCGCCAGCCCGAGCGCGAAGCCGGCTGATACCAGCGCCATCATCAGATCGCATGTGGCAACTCGCTCTGCGATCAACGGTTCCATGTCAGCACGACGCAGCACTCGTTCCACGTGTTTGGCATGGCCTTCACACACTTGCGGATCGCACAAAACCAGCGGATAGCGCAGCAGTTCGTCCAAGGGGATACGCTTGTGGGCCAGTAGAGGATGGCGAGCGGGGACCGCCACCATTAGCGCATCACTCCAAGCTGGCAACGCGACGATGCCATCGCCCACCTCGTCGGACTGAGCAAACCCCACGTCGTATAGATCATCGTGCAACCCTTTAATCTGCTGCGACAGCGGCACCTCGAAGAAGCGGATTTCGACCTCGGGTTCTTCCTGACGACATAACGCCAACAAGGTCGGCAAGCGCGACGGTGTAATGCCATCCGACAAGGCCACTCGCAATTGTCCATGAAAGCCATTAGCTGCCGCTTTCACGCTATCACGCGCTTGTTCCAAGGCGGCAAACACGCGACGCACATGCTCCAAGAACAATGTTCCGGCATGGGTTAGCCGCGTACTGCGCGTGGTACGGGCAAACAGCGCCACACCGAGTTCTTCCTCCAGTTCCTTGATGGCCCGCGACAGCGGCGATTGTTCAATATGCAGCTTCTCCGCCGCACGAGCGAAACGGAGTTCTTCGGCCACGGCCAGGAAGTATCGAAGGTGACGAAGCTCCATGGCGATTCACATCCCATTTCGCAAAGAGAACAATCAGTCTTTTCTTTGGCTGTCGGTTGATCCTGCTTTCAAATCCTTGACAAACTGATATAGCTGCGGCAGGAATGAAAATAGAAGCGGGTTGTCTTTGTTCGCCAGGATGGCTCCGCCAAACAGCTTCAGGCCAACCGCAAATGCCGCCGCATCTGCCTGGCTGCTGAAATCACCTCTGCTGCGAATCCACGTCACGA
>NZ_LMTS01000072.1 GCF_001541225.1 Variovorax sp. WDL1
TGCAAAGGACCTCACCATGACCCGCGCCGTCATCGTCTCCACCGCCCGCACGCCGCTCGCCAAGAGCTGGAAGGGCGCCTTCAACATGACGCACGGCGCCACGCTCGGCGGCCATGCCGTGCAGCACGCCGTGGCGCGCGCCGGCATCGACGCCGCGGAGGTCGACGACGTCATCATGGGCTGCGCCAACCCCGAGGGCGCCACCGGCGCCAACATCGCGCGGCAGATCGCCCTGCGCGCCGGCCTGCCCATCACCACCTCGGGCATGACCATCAACCGCTTCTGCTCCTCGGGCCTGCAGACCATCGCCAGCGCCGCGCAGCGCATCATCGCGGGCGAGGGCGAGGTCTACGTGGCCGGCGGCGTGGAGAGCATCTCGTGCGTGCAGAACGAGATGAACAAGCACATGCTGGCCGACCCCTGGCTGGTCAAGCACAAGCCGGAGATCTACTGGAACATGCTGCAGACCGCCGAGCAGGTGGCCAAGCGCTACGACATCGGGCGCGACGCCATGGACGAGTACGGCGCAGCCAGCCAGCAGAAGGCCGCTGCCGCGCTGGAGAAGGGCCTGTTCAAGGACGAGATCGCCCCCATCACCGTGCTGGCCGGCGTGGCCGACCCGGTGCTGGGCCTGCGCACCAAGGAAGTGACGGTGGAGAACGACGAGGGCATCCGCCCCGGCACCACCAAGGAAGGCATCAGCGGCATTCGCCCAGCCATGCCCGGCGGCCTGATCTCTGCGGGCAACGCCAGCCAGTTCTCCGACGGCGGCGGCGCCTGCGTGGTGATGGAGGAGAGCTATGCCGAGAAGAAGGGCCTGAAGCCCCTGGGCCGCTTCCTCGGCTTCGCGGTCGCGGGCTGCGAGCCCGACGAGATGGGCATCGGCCCGGTGTTCGCGATCCCCAAGGTGCTCAAGCGCCTGGGCCTGAAGATCGGCGACATCGACCTGTGGGAGCTCAACGAGGCGTTCGCGGTGCAGGTGATCTACTGCCGCGACAAGCTGGGCATTCCCGGCGACCGGTTGAACGTGAACGGCGGCGCCATCGCGGTGGGCCACCCCTACGGCGTGAGCGGCCAGCGGCTGACCGGCCATGCGCTGATCGAGGGCAAGCGCCGCGGCGCGAAGAAGGTCGTGGTGACGATGTGCATCGGCGGCGGCATGGGTGCGGCGGGGGTGTTCGAGGT
>NZ_LMTS01000288.1 GCF_001541225.1 Variovorax sp. WDL1
CGGATTCGAGGGGAACAACGTGGTGAGAAACTACAGCTAGCTCAACTGGATAGAGCGGCCGCCTTCTAAGCGGCAGGTGGACCTTCGACTGGTCCGCAGGGCACCAGCTTCTCGCCTGTAGCGCGACTTGCATCACTGAAACACTTCACCGCGATCGCCGATATCCGGAGATCATCTTCACCATCAGCTCGATTGGAGGACCACATGCGACTCACCACCAGCCATCGCCGGCCGGCGAACCGCAATGCCGTGCCCGCCTCCAAGCCCCGCAACCCCGTCGTGCAAGCCGTCGTTCACGGGTTCGGCACGATGACGGGCAAGCGCCACCGCGAGGCCGAACGTGCTCGTGAGCGCTTCGAGAAGCTCGACTTCGATCAGCGCGTGCGCGAGATCGGCGAGTGGTGACTGTGGCGGCCTCGCGCCGTCACGCACATGGATTTTTCCTCGATAGCTCAGCTGGCAGCAGCGGCGCACTGTTAATGCGTAGGTCCCTGGTTCGATCCCAGGTCGAGGAGCCAATGTTCCCAGCCGCATAGCTCAGGGCAGAGCACCGTCTTGATAAGGCGGGGGTCGATGGATCGTTCCCATCTGTGGCTACCAGTTCGATGGCGGCCGTAGTTCAAGGGCTAGAACCGCGGGTCGTGATCCCGCTGATTCGGGTTCGAGTCCCGGCAGTCGCCCCATCCTCTCACTCCTTACATCCCCGCGTGGCGGAATCGGCAGACGCGGTTGCCTCAAAAGCAGCTGCCCTCAAGGGCGTGTCCGTTCAAGATCGGATCCCGGGGACCACCAGGTGCATGGCTTTTTTTCCGGTGCTGTAGCTCAGTGGAAGAGCACGTCCCTCATAAGGACGGGGCCGATGGATCGTTCCCATCCAGCACTACCAGGAACACTCGCGGGTGTAGCTCAGAGGCAGAGCAACCGACTTTTAATCGGGAGGCCGAGATTTCAAAATTCTCCGCCCGCACCAGTACATCAGAACGGACCTCTAGCTCAGCTGGTAGAGCGGCGCTTTTACACGGCGAAGGTCCGGGGTTCGATGCCTCGGAGGTCCACCATTGCACGGCTGGCGGAATCGGCAGACGCGACGTTGAGGGCGTCGTGTCCGAAAGGACATCCCGGTTCGAGGCCGGGGTCGTGCACCAAACCACATCCAGCCATAGCGCAGTCAGATAGCGCGCGCGCCTCCGAAGCGCGAGGTCGCTGGGGCGGATCCAGCCGGCTGGCCCAACACACAGAAGATATCCCCCACCCCCGGGCCAAGAAAGGAGGCCGACTGATGAAACCCCAAGTCCTACAGCTCGACATCCAGGGAACGCCGCAGGCCTGGATCTCGCAAGAGCAAGCTACATCGCACTATGCCACCGGCGCCGTCGTCTGGGAGGACGGCGCAGGCCCGCTGGCTACGATGCGTGGGGGTTTCAACGTGGCCCGCGGCGTCCAGTCCCGCTTCGATATCTCACCGATCATCGCCTTGAAGGGCTGCGCAAGGGTGAACCTGTTCGATCAGGAACCGTCCTTCAGCCGCCGCAAGCTCTTCGTTCGCGACCGGCATACCTGCGCCTACTGCGCGCAGCGCTTTCGCGAGCAGGACCTGACCGTGGAGCACATCCTTCCGGAGAGCCGCGGTGGCGCGTGGGACTTCATGAATTGCGTGAGCGCCTGCAAGGCCTGCAATTCGCTCAAGGGCGCTCGCACGCCTGAGGAAGCTGGCATGAAGCTGGTTTATCTGCCCTACAAGCCGAGCCGCTTCGAGGATTTTCTTCTTGCGGGCCGTAACGTGCGCGCGGATGTGCACGAGTGGCTCGCGAGCCGTCTGCCGAAAGGTTCAAGGCTCAGCTGATGCAACCGGCGAAGAAAAAGGGGCGTTCCTTGCGAGGGACGCCCCTTCTTCTTTGTTGGCGCGCGATCCTCAACCCCGCGGCGCCTCGACCGCCACACTGCTCTGCTCGTCCTGCATACGCTCTTCGATGCTATCCCGCAGGCGGTCGAAATCTGGACTGTTGGGCGAATCCAGCTCACATGCTTCGATGTACGCCAGATCGCTAATTTCGTCGGCGCTGAGCATTCGAGCGGCCACCACCGTCAGCGGTTTGGATTGGGCTTGGATCGAGGACATAGTTCTTGTACCGATGGAAGTTGCAATGGCGCCCGGCAATGAGGGTACGGGCGCAGGAGACGATCACCCGGCCGGCGTCGCCACGGCCTGGCGGTCCAGGTCTTCAACATCGGCGGCGAGCACGCACCCATAGTCGGGATGCATCGTCCATGGGGAAGCATCTAGGAGACGGACTACCTCGCCGTGGATGGCGTCAAAGTTCGCCGAGCAGTCCTCGCCGCGCGACACAGCCTGGTCTAAAGACTCGGCCATCGACTGCAGCGCCCGGTACACCGGCTGCGACATCGCCTCCGGCCGAATGAGTGCCGTGAGGAATTCGGCCTCGCCGAGCTCGTGTGCGCCGAAGAGCGCCAGCCGCTCGGCAACCATCGCGGTGAGCGGGCCAGCGGTGTGGCGCAGTCTCATGAGCTTGAAGTTCTCGTAGGTGTCCTTGCGCGCCCCGCGGTCGAATGCGGTGGCGATGGCGTTCGCGATGGCCCCCACGTTGGTGCGAAGCCCGATCGGCTTTCCGGCGCGCTTGCCTTCAAGCTCCAGCTCAATGCCGGTGGCGCCCACCTTGGTGACGACCATCCCCGTATTGCGCTTGCCATCGTTGAAGATCAGCGCGCCAACCTTGTCGCCGGGCTGGAATGCGAGAGCCTGCGCCGTGGCCACCAGCTTACGGTGGTGCCGCATCGCCTCGACGGCACTGCGGGCGAAGTAGACGTCGTAGGCAAAATCGCCGCCATCCACGCGCTCGGTGTTGCGCGCCAGCTGCTCCTTCGTCACGCCGAGATCCTTCGCAATGGCCGCGTTCACCTCGATGTTGTAGAAGCGACCCGCATCGAGCGCCCGCTCGGCGGCCTCCATCACCAGTCGCTGGCGCGGCGTCGGGTCAAATGCTGGGGACTTGCAGAGGCGCCAATGGTCGTAGCAGGTGCCGACGGCGGGAAGTTCATATCGAGCCACTGTTGCTCCGTGATCAACACGGCGGAAATCGCCGTCCGCGGAGATTCTCGAACGGCTCGGCAGAACCTTCTCAAATGTTTTCACTCAAGACAGTTTTTGAATCCCCTGTTTCGATTTTGGATTGCGGAAGATCTTGAGGCAGCGCTCAGCGGCCTTTAGGAACGCCTCGGGTTGACCGTCGAAGACATCGGCGAGATCCCTGCGCAGGTAGGAGGCGAAGAACTGTTTCACCTCATTCGAATGCTCCAGGAACACCGGCTTCAGGAGATCGCCCTGGCGGCGCTCCGGCAGATTTCCGCCGCCCTCGATCAAGGCGTCTATGTAGGCAAGGAGCTCCGGCATCCCACGAACCCAAATGGCGGCGTAGCGCTCCGCCAGAAGGTACGCGGGCCCCAGCACCATCGTAGAGTTGAGAGTGTCAGCATAGTAGGTCGATAACTGGGCCCAATAGGATCCGAATTGAAGCAGTGCAACCCGGCTTCGCGGATTGAGTTTGTAGTTACTCAAGCACTCACCGACCTCTAGCTGATGGCGAACGTTCAACGACCACCATTGCCCGAGGCGGGCCGGGAGCCGCTCCAGCTCGGCCATAGTGCACACGCAGAACGTATCGTCTATAAAAAGGTGCTTCTCTCGCTTCGCGCGCGGCGTTCTCGCGGTGGGCTGAAGCTCCATCACCACTTCGAAGGCGAGTTGATCCTTGTAGGCCCCTTCTGCTTTTCGGATCAAGATTCCAGGGTCCATCCACGCGCCAAGTACCGATTCGGCCCTAACCTGCTCATCGCCTCCAGTGTCCGGGTCGTAGCCTTCGAGTTCTCGACAGACGATAAGGCCTTGCGCAATCAGTCGATCGGCCCTTTCGTCGTCCGGGAGATCCGCATCGAGAGGCGCCGAGGGCAGATGAGCCTCAACGGCCTTTTGCAGCGCATGCCAATCGGCGTGTCCGTACAGTCGCGCAGTCACCTCCTGGAGGAACGACAGCGGACGTGAAGGATAGACTTCATGAAGCGCCTTGGCGGCACGCTTGGCTCGCTCGATGGAGTGCGGAACTACAGGCACGAACGTGGTCTTCATCACGATCTCCTTGGCCAAAGGGCGTGACGATCCCGCTTCGCCACGCCAGACAAAAGAGATTTGTCGACGAAGCCAAACCATCCAACAACCGACGCCGGTACGGCTTCGCCATGCGGGAGGCGCGATCTCGGGAAACCGCTGGATTTAATCTATGCCGTCAGGCTAACCGTGTCAAGCTAGCCGGGGCAGCCGAGCGACGCAAGGACCGTCCGGAATAGCTCAAGCCCCGAAGCGCTGCAGGCGCCCCTCTAAGTCGTCCTCCTCGATGAAGTCCTCGCCTCCTTGTCCGCTCATTGCCAGCGCCGCGGCGATCACCTCCGGCCGTCGGGCGTATTCGGTGCAGAGGTAGTCCGGATCCGGGACGATGTCCACCCGTCCGAGGTCCAGGCGGTCAGCATCAAAGCACGCACGCACCCAAGCATCGCCTTGGGTCTGCCCTTCGCTGTGCAGGTCACAGGCCATAGCCAGCGCTTCCAGCGCGTCGTCAGGGAGGAAGCCGAACAGGTCAGCCCGGCGCTCGCGCACGAACGCGGCTGCGCGCGGGCCGTGCTCCGGGTCGGCGCCGTCGTCCAGGCGCTGGCTGTCGTGCACCAGGCCGAAGATGTACGGCACCAGCGGATCGATGCCGAGGGAGCGCGACACCGCCAGGGCATGCTGCGACACGCGTGCCGAGTGATCTGGCCCGTGGTACAGGCCGCACACCTCCGCATCGAAGGCGTTGTGCACGTGGTCCTCGACCGCCCGGATCTCGCGCGCGTACCGCGTGAGGCTGGCCATTTCGCCGTCGCAGAACATGCGCAGCTGGTCGGTCGTGAGCGAACGCAGGTATTCCTCGCGGCTCACGTCCTCGCGGCGCCAGGCCGCCGGCAGGTACAGGAACTCGCTCTCATCCGTGCCCGCCCAGAAGATGTCCTCGGGATGCACCAGCGGCAGCCTCTTGACGAACGCAGCCTGGCCGCGGCCACCATGCTCGCTGGCGTACCGCGCATTGAGGGCGATCCAGTCGCCAGGCAGTATCTCGTAGGCCGCCGGCACGCCGCGATACACCGGCTGCGGCGCGCCGTTAATCCCCATGGCGTCGAAGTTGCGCGGGGGCACGACCCGGTGCACGCGATCTGCCCGGTGGTCGTGGTCGGGACGGCGCATGCGGTCGGCGCGCTCCAGCACGCCGGCCTGCGGGTGATGGCCTTCCAGCCATGCTTCGATCGATTCCCAGGGCTGCTGTTCGAGTCGGGCGCCGAGCTCCTCGCCCAACGTGGCCATGCGAATGGCGTCGCGCTGGTGAGTCACCCATACCGGCACCGGCTGGCCGCTCGTGCCGTCCGTCAGGTCGAGCACTCGCACGGCATCGGCTTGCTCAAAGGCGATGCGGAACAGGGCGTTCCAGCGCTCTCCACTGCCCGTGCCTTCGTAGTCGTAGAGATCGCCAGCCTCGATGAAGCTCCACGGGTCCCGCGGCTCCCCGCTGCGCCGGCATGTCCAGTCATCAAACTCCATCGTGAGCGCATCAATGATCGCGCGGTGCCGCGCGTCGGCCCTGTCCGGGACGGTCAGATCCAGCACTGTGCGGCCGGTCAGTACGCAGGCAACCGGCTCGTCCTTCGGATCCGGCCATTTCTGGTTCCCGGCATAGAGCTTCGCTTGCGAATAGGCCTCGGTGAAGAACCACGGTCGCTGCGAGTCCCCGAGCTCACGAAGGCGGTTGTCGGGCTCGCCGCGAAAGACGACGGGAGAGATGTCGCGCGCAATGGTCATTGTTAGGTCGGTTGCTTGCTTGGCGGCTCATCCGGTCCGCCGGGCATACGCATTGTGATCAGAAAGAGGGTGCCGCTGCCGGGCTGTGCTCGTGCTCCTGCAGAACCGCTTCGTAGGGGTTGGCCATGCCGAGCGTGACGTAGCGGTCGCCAAGCGCCTGAGCAGTTTCCAGCGGATGGTCGTGGAGTTCATCGACGATCGCAGCGCGCACCATCTCGACCTGGCCCTCCTGGGCCATCACCGCCAGGAATTCGCTCTCGTTGTCGCCAAGCCAGATCCCGTCCGTGCCGACCAGGTAGTCGTGGCCAACGTTGATCATCACTCGCTCCAGCAACGCCGCGTCCGACTCGTCAGCGAGGCCGCGCTTGCCGTTGATCGCGATCTCGCGGCGCCACTCGCGCCCATACGCTCCAGCGTCGTTCTCGCTGCGGAAGTAGGCGTCCTGAAGCGCAGATCGCAGGCCCTCGCTCAGCAGCTCGACTCGAGCGAGACTGTGAGCCGATACGGCATGGAACAGCCGGTCCGCAAGCTCACCGCGAGACTTGGAGCCGTCGGGCGGCGCGGCCGGGCCCATCTCGCGAACAACCGCGGCCAGGACGCGCGCGCGGAGATTTGCATCATCCCTAGCCTCCTGCGCGCGTTCGGCCTGGGCGAGATTTCCGCCCGCGGCAGCGAGCGCCACAGCATCACCGGCCCGGCGCGCCTCCTTGTCGAGGAGCGTGTTCAGCAGACGCTCAGCCTTGGCTGCTTGCTGGCTCGCATAGACGAACGCGTCGTGGACCGTCAGGAACATGCCTGGTAGCCCCTCGACTGTGCGCAAAGCAGTCTCCAGTGTCATGAAGCTCACTCCGACCAGGTCAGGCTGAGCCTGCTCGAGCCGGTATTGGCCGGGTTCGAACGTCATCGCGCGGTCCAGGGCGTCGACGATGATGTGGCGCTCGCCGAGTAGCGCGGCGCGCCCCCTGGCTGCGGTCGCCTGCCAGGTCGCGATCTCTTCGCGTAGAACGTTCAGGACTTCGACGGTAGGGTTGGATTCGTTGCTCATGGAATTGGCTCAAAACAGTGATCAGCAGCGCGGCAGCTCTGCGGTTTCCGGCTCGTCTTCCGGCTCGATTGGCATGGGCCGCTGGATCTCGCTGAAGCCGAACTTGTCGACGACGAAGGTGGTCCCATCGCGCATGACCAGGTCGCCGACGGACGTGCTTCGACGTGAAGCGGTTGTCTTGACCTGCACACCGGGGTTCCCGGACCAGTCACTGTCGATGTGGTTCGTCGCGGAGAAGGCACGCTCTAGGTTGTCGCCCTCCACTTCCGCAACCAGCTCGAACGACAGGCCGACCTCGCGCCATTTCACCTCCTCGCTGAAGATCTCTGCCAGCGCATCGCGATCGACGCGGAACGCGATGCGCGCGTGCATGTCGACGACTGCGGGGTTCAGCTGGCCTGCCCTGGCCACCTTCAGATGGAATACTTGCATCATGGTGAGTGTCCCGTCCGATCAGCAGCGTGGCGCTGGGGCAGCTTCGATATCTGCCTGCGCGAAATGGCGCGCAAAGGGGCTCTCGATGCCTTGGCGATCGAGGCGCAGATGAATCGACTTGAGCATTCGCCCGGCCGCGAGTGGCGATCGTTCGATGGCGCCTTCGATGGCCACGACGGCCGACTCGCTTGCGAATGCTCTCAGCAAGCCGATCTCGAAGTCCTCGTCCATGTTGTCGAAGAGATCGTGCGGATGGGCGGCCAGGATCAAGTCGCAGAGGTCCTCGTCTGACTCATTGCCCGTCAGCTCGAAACGACCCTCGTCCAGGGTCTCCTCGATCACCGAGCGTTGTTCGACGTCGAACACCACGAGCCTGTCCGCGCGGTTCGCTTCTACGGCAGCGCGGAGCATGTCCCGCATGCGCTCGGCGTCGCTGGAGCATTTCGCCGGCGCGCTTCCAGCCATGGCGCCAACTGCTGCGTCAAAGACACGGCTCAAGAGTGCCTCCCGCTCTGCCGCGCGGTCGACCGCATGGTTGCCCGCATCGGCAAACGAGATCCAGCGCCCGTGCTCTGCCGGGCCCCCCGCGAAAAGATCCGCCTTGGCGATTGTGTGGTGGTAGAGCGCAGCCTTCGCGGGCTCGAGCGTAAAAGGCGCCGACTCCCGGGGATCCGACACGTACCCCTTGCCTACGACCTCACGGATGCGCAGATGCCAAATCGATCCGTTCACCGGCCAACGGCGTGCCGCGGCGACCTCCGCGGCGTAGGCGATCGCGTCCTCCTTGGTCGGCAGGTCGGCGATGCATACCACGCCGCCGCCCTCCTCGCGAAGATAGACGGAGCACATCTTGAGCGGCCCGTCCTCAGGCGAGAACACCAGGCGGGTGCAGTACACCTTGCCACCATGGTCCTTCTCGATGGCGATCGCCTCGACCTCGACGCCCTTGAATCCCTTCGCAGGGATGTCGGCAATGGTTGGGTACAGGGTCCACGGCGTGACGGGGACTTCGGCAATGATGGGTGCGGGCACGGTGGCTCCTTGCTTTGGGGTTTGGGGGATCAGCCGCGCGGTGTGGCTTGCTCGACTCGACTATTCGTCCAGTCTGCGATCCGGCCGTGAATGCTCTCTGCGAGATCCGGCGGACTCAACAGGCCGACGCGACGCACGATCTCCTTCGGATCAGTGGTGCCGACGTCGGGGGTGTAGTTGTAGGGCGACCATTCGCCGAGAAAGGTGCCGTCAGGCCCGATCACGCTCAGCAGCAGGCCGCAAGCCGGCTCGCACGACAATCTGGTGAGAGCACGTTCATCTCCGTCAGTCAGGAGCATCTCCACGTGCACAGCTCCGTCCAGGTCAGCGTAGTGGACCGAGAAGCCGATGCCTCGTTCCACGTCGTGTTCGATCTCGACGACGCGCCCGCAACGCAGGCCCCTCGCTTTCAGCTGGGCGTTGAGAGCTTCCATCGCGCTCTCGATGGCCGGCTTGGCCGCATCCTCGAAGGTCTTGTAGTGGTCGTTGGTCATTTTGCCCACACCGTACAGGACGGCGTCTCTTGTTCGCGGAGCAGTTTCGCTACGGGCGATTGTGATAGGCCAGGCCAGTAAGTGGTGCGATTTTTCCGGGCCGACCGCCTTTTCGCCGAGACGCGGCCGAGGGGATGTGACGGCAGTTGCTATCTTCTCGGTTCGCTCGTGCATGGAGGCCCGGAGTAACGGGCAACGCCTGCATGCTTCCAGGAGAAATGAGCAGTGAATGAGGAACCAGATAGCCAGGCGACTTGCCCCGCCTGCAAATGTGAAATCAGCACGCGAAGGCTAAAAAAGCACTTGCACGACCGATGCCCCAGTGTGGCGAAATTGCCCCAAGGGCGCCGTGCCGAGCGACTCCTAGCACTGGGCTTCGGCGTGCTCTTTCATGGAACGCTCGCGAAATGCAGCAACTGCGCTCGACCAATGGCGTGGCTCCCCGTCGAAAGGAACGGCACTAAAGGCTTTGAAGTCGACTCGTTGGGGAACATTGTTGGGCCCCACGTATGTATGCGAACGAGGAGTGACAGCGTGCGAGCTTTGAGCGGTGGGCTTCCGAGCCTCGGGAAGCGTCGGGTGTAAGAAGAGCAAGCTAAGGGGCGCAACAGCGGCCACTCCTGCCAGCATTCAGCACAGGGGCCGCGGCATGGGCTCGTTCGCAATCTCGTCCGCGGCCTCGTCCCGCCCTTCTCCCATTAGATAGGCGGCGAAGCCATGCTCCTGCCCGCTCCATCCGTAGATGTCCAGTGGCTGGTCTGTACCCCGAAGGCTGGCAACCGCGGCTGTTCGCCGCGGCAGCGGCCCTGGCAAGCGGCACGCCGAACGGAACTCAGTGCAGGCCCGGGCCTGCAAAAGGGTACGAGCCTACCTGGACGCGATGTGGCCCTTGAGGGGGTGAAGGTGCTGTGCAGGGAAGGTGCCATCTGGAGTGGCTGGTGTGGAGCCCTCTCGGGGAGGTGATGAGTAGGGTGCGAAGTGCTGTGGTTGTGTGCCTCATGCGTGCGCCCGCTTATCAGCGGACGCGGGGAGAGTGGAAGAGGGAAGGGCTGCGACCGTGCTAACGCACGGCCTGAAGGCATCTCGGCGTCATGTCGAGGCCGTGGACGGTTGAGAGGCGGGGGATACGAGAACGGGGCGCCTGGATACAGGCTGAGGGAGTGGAGGCGCCTGACAGGCTGTGCGGCTTCCAGTCGATGCGGCTCGGTGAACCATAGCGGCGGGTGGGTTCGAATCGAGAAGGAGTGCTGGTGCGTCGATGTGCCAGCGCAGTGCAGTCGCGCTATCGCGCTCTCAGCCGCAGACCTGAGGCGAGCCATGGTGCCTTCCAGGGCGGCCGGCTGGATTCGTGAGGCGAGGCGACTCGGCCGCGGAGCATTTGCTCGAGGGTGGCGCTCAGCCTGGGAGTTCTGCGGAAGCGAGACCAGAGCTCAAGGGCAGAGGCGCCGGCGCGCCGTGGAGCTGGAAGAGCTGCAGGTGAGACGGCCAGGTGTTGCTGGCCACCGGTGGCTAGAGGCTGTCTTTGAACTTGCCCTTGTTCTCGGCCGCCTTCTTCGCGGTCCTCTCGAAATACTCGTTAGTGCCGACCAGGAGCACGGACTGCGAGAGCTTGCCGCCCACCTCCATAAAGGTGATGGTGACCTTGGAGCCTTTCCACTCGTGGATGGCTCCATTCACCGCGGCGCCGAAGCCGTTCTGGTACTGCTGAGAGCTGGTCGACGTCGTCGGCTGCCCATACTTCCCCACGAGCAGGTCCATCATCTGCGCCAGGTTGCTGCGCGGAAAGGTGAGCATGACGCCGTGCAGGCCGTCATCGTTGAGCTTCAGGAACATTAGCTCATAGGCGAAGCCGAGAGCCGGCTTGTTCCAGAACTCGTAGAAGGGTGCATTCGCGAAGCAGAAAGGCGAAGACCGCTTCATCTCATCCCAGTCGAGCGTCTCGAGGCCGCCGGGGTAGCTCGCGCTCAATGTGGGGCACTTCTTCACCGCCGCCTGGCTCGCAATGGGGGCGCCCAGCTCGAGCCCCAAGAACGTCGTCGGCTCCTCGGTCCACACCCGCGGCGCTGGCGGCGCGTCCGGCGCAGGCTCAGTAGCGGCTGCCGCTGCGCGACCTTTCTTGGCGGGCAGCGGCTTCTCGGCCAGCGCAGGCGCGCAGAGGGCGAGGGCGACAAGGAGGATGCTCAGATTCTTGGTCATGTCAGTCGTTAGTTTCTATTTGCTTGAGGCGCCCGGAGTCTAGCCGGGGGGAGCCGGTTGGTTCGAGGGTGGCCAGGCCCGGGCGCGCCTCGAGTGCGCAATAGTTGCGGATCGCCAGGCCGCCGGCCCGATGTGTGCACCGGGTCAAGATCGCTCGAGGACCCAGGGCATGGAGGGATGTCGACCAGGCGCCAAGCGGTCAAGGACTGAAGGCCGCGTCACGGCCGCCCAGGACTGCCGCGGGAGGCGCGGGGTCCTGCCCAGAGGCCCTGTGGGCCCGGGGATGCTCGCTGGCCAGGCGCAGCTCCTCGCGAGGACGGATGACTCAGGGCCGCAGGCCCGCACGGGGGCGATTGACTCTCGCCGCGTAGGTGCGGATGACTCGGACTTCGGCCTTGACCTGACTCGCGAGGTTGCATTGACTGATGCCTGTGGCCATCATGCAGTGCCCGGAGGCACTGCAATTGCCGGGAGGCGACGTCCGCGGGCGTTGGGACGTCGGGCCATTGATGAGAAACCAGGCCGCGCGTCGCAACGCTATACCCCTGAACAACCACAGGAAGGCTCACCTTGCAGGCTCGTCACCTCTTCATCGCTCAAACCGCCGCCGCGATTCTTTGCGCCGCCGCCATGCTGGTCGGCGCCTTCCACGAACCGGTCTACATGCCCACCGCGCGCGCGGATGTCATCCGAGACCTGGCGGGGTGGTTCGCGATACCGGTGCTGGGCGCCATGGGGCTCGCGAAACTCGGGGTGCGCAATGCGGGACGGCTGCTTCAGAACACGCTGACCCAGACGCTTCTGGCGCTGCTCGCACTGGCAGCCTTCGTCTCGACCGCGCCGGCGCAGCTCGGCGCCGTGCCCGCGGCATTCATGGTGCTCTTCCTTGCGGGGCGGCTCGCGTTCTTCGTTGGCCACGCGCAGGGACCCCTTGTGGAGCGTCTTCGGCCATGGCCTCGGCTCGGGCGGCAGCGTGCTGCTCCTCGCATTCGCCTGGGGCTACGCTTTCAGCGCCTGAAGACGTCGATAGCCGGTGCCGCACAGACAAACGGCGCCTTGAAGCGCCGCTTGCTGCCTGCAGTCGATGACACTGTGCTGGATGCTCTCGCCTGGTCATTGGCACGCCCGAAGGCGATGCAAACGCCCGGTCGGGCCGAGCGCGCAGTGTCATCGTAGACATCGGTGGCCGCCAGGCTCGTCAGACACGGACGCTACCTTCACAAACGGGGGAAACCAGGGCAATCCGGGCGTGCAGAGACCGCGCATCTCCATACAATGCTCACTTTTTTCTTACAAAGAGAGCATCTTGAAACATCGACTCCGTGAACTTGCGATTTGCCTCTCGAGCTTGGTTTTCCTGACCGCATGTGGCGGAGGAGGTGGTGGCGGCGGAGGAGGCGGGTATCCGCTCGTCACGGCCGGGCCGGTACCCGCGGCGCCGGCGGCCGCACAGCCAGTTGCGCCTGTGGTCCTCCCGCCTGAGGCAGCTCCGGATGCACCTCCGGACCCCCAACAACCGACGCCTCAGCTGCCAGTCGCCATTGTCCCGAGCAAGGTTGATGCACTCACCCAAGCGACTGTGCAGGTCGACGGCTCGGCCAGCACCGGCGTGCAGGGAAATGCGGTCAGCTACCTGTGGACCCTGGAAACAAAGCCGTCGTCCAGCACGGCGCAGCTCAACAACACGACCACGCAACAGGCGATGCTCTGGCCGGACGTCGTCGGTACCTACAAGCTAAAGCTGGTCGTCTCTAGCGGCGGGAAGACGAGTGAGCCGGCATACACGACCATCGAAGCAGTCGCGCCCGGCGTCCTGCCGCCGTTCGTCACTTTCAAGGCCAGCGGTCTCAATGTCGGAACTTCGGTGTCCGTCGGCGGTTGCAGCTACTTCCGCAACACGGTGAATTTTTCGAACTTCTGGTCCTTCGCCAATTTCGAGCCCATGCCTTGTTTCCTCTCGCAGCCGGGCGTGCCCGACCTTGAATGGCGCGGCAGCAACTCGGGTGGGCAGCTGAGCGATATCGCCTTGAACGTGCGATACCTCGGCAGCTCCGGCATCTCGGGCAAGTCAGAGGTCACTTGGGCGAACGTCAGTACGATCAGCAGCTACGGCTTCGGGTTGTCGGCAGAGCCTATCGAGCTGGCCAAAATTCCCGCGGGCAAGGCGACAGGAACCGACTTCCACCACTGGATGAACGCGGCGTACGTTCAGCAGTTCTCCACCGGTGGCGTCCTCCAGTACCGGATCGAGGGCAGCATGCAGCCGGCGAATGTGGCGCCAGGTTGGGAACTGGACCAATCATTGACGGTGGTAGTGACCCTCGAGGGACCGACCTTCATCAACAGCCAACCAGGCTACGAGTCGATCAAGGTGTTCGAGCGTACCTTCACTGCTGATTTCGACGAGACGATCCCGCTCAGCCTGAACTGGGCCCAGATGCCAGCGACGTTTGTGAACTACGGAACCTATCGCGTCGCGGTCTTCAACCGTGTGGCGTTCAAGCGCACCTCAGAGTAGGCACTGCGGGGCCGGCCGGCGGCCAGCGCCTTCAGTGGCTGACGGTGCACTTCACCTGCACGACGGCATAGCCACACATGCCGCCGGCCGAAACCGAGGTCTCCTTGGACGTGTACGTGTCGCAGGTTCTCTTGCGTGACCTGGTCGCGCTGCGGGTTCGCTGGGTTGAACGCCGAGTCGTCGAAGGCGACGGACAGCGCCTGCGCGCGCGTCAGGCCATGCCGCTTCGCCCAAGGATCGAGTGCGCTGGAGATCCACATCTCGCGCGAGGCGGCCTCGTGTCGCACCGCACGGGCTGCCGACTCCTCCAGATCCAGGCCTTCCTCGAAGTCCCGGACCGCGCTGTGCGCGCGGGGGTTCGTCCGGCCGATGCCAGATTGCTCCAGGCGCAGGCGAAGCTGCTCCACCTCTTGAGGGGTTCGAACGATGCTCATGCGCGGGGCCTCTCGGCTTTTCCATCCATCTCGGACTCCGCGGCTGGGACGCACCTGGGCTGATCGTTTCCCACGTCCCACTCGATCAAGCCGGAATCGAGATGCAGTTCGCGCAACATGGCCTGCCCGATAGCCATCAGCGGGCCCGGATAGAGCCCGATGCATTGATTCCCAGCGGGTAAAAATTGCGAGATCCGTGTGAGTTCGCCGGCTTCTGCATCGAACTTCACTGTGGCCACGTTCGCGGCGAGGAGTTCCTCGCGCAACTCCGCGCGAGTCCTGGTCGGGCCGAACGGATGTGAAACGGCTGATGCCACCGTCGGGTGCCGGGTCCTGCCGGCGCGGACCTTCGGAACAGGTGCGAAAGGGGCTGCGATGGTGGCTACAGGGCGAGCAGGCGCCGGCGCGGGCGCTGCGTCGAAGAGGTCGAAGTTTGCTTGCATGGTTCGCCGATCAGCCCCGAGGGCCAGCCTCCACTTCCGCCGCGGATTCCTGCGCGACAGTGAGCTCAACTACTTCCCATTGTGCGAGCGGGTCCGTTGTCAGGCCCCAGGGTCCGTTCGCGAAGAAGGCGGTGGCATCGTCGAGTTCCCCCCACCCGTCGCGCTCGCTCCAGTACTGGGAGCCCTCGGGAGACTGGGCCACCTTCGCCACGAACGGGCCACCTGTGATGCTGGGCATCAGATCCTGCGCTTCACGCAGCCACTCGCCGAAGCTGTCGACCAGGTCGCCGCCATTCACGTCGCCGTTTCCTGCGTGGAGCGGCCGGTTGCTCCGGAAGAGCTCCTTGAGGACGCGGGCGCCAGGGTCAGACTTTGGTGCGGGCATGCTTCCGACGGTAGCCTTGTGCTTGCGCAGCCAGCCCCCGAGCTCGTCCACCAGGTCGCCGCCGCTGATCTCGCGGTCCTCGAACTGGAAGTCGCTGAACGTCTCGAACAAGTTCACGAGCAGCGCGGTCGACGTGGGGGTATCGGCGCTCAGCACCGTGTAGCCGGTATCGCGGGCCCATGTCTCTGCTTCCGCCCGGCTGAGCCAATGGTGCTCGAGCCGCTCGCCGGCGCGGTGGCCGCTTTCGATCTGAAGGCAGACGCGCGGCGTCTTGCCGTAGGGCTTGCCGGGCACGGCCTTGACGTCGACGGGCATGGGTTCTCCGGTTGAAGGGGGTTGCTTCGAGGCGCTTCGGTTGCGGGCGGTCATGCCAGGAGCAGTCATGCGCCAGGTACCTCCTGGCCGACAGCCTCAGGCTCGTCCTCATCCGGCTCGGGAAGCGACTGGAGCATTTCGTCGCCCCAGGCTTCGGCAACAGCCTCGAGGGCCTCCCGGCTCTGGGGCAGGGTAAAGATCTCGATCAAGCCCAATCGCTTGCCTTGCTCATGGTCACTGCCTCCAGTGATGTGCAATGGGCCACAGATGCCCTCGACGACGTCATCCAGGGTTTCAGTTGCGAGCTTCTGGACAAGTTCGATGTCAGGCGCGTGCTCGTAGCCGTGGTAGCCGTGCGACACAACATCGGTGACCCACTCCTGTTCAGAGCCATTGCGCGTCCGCGTGCCGGCAATACCCTCGACCAAGAGCTCGCGCTGCGCAGCAGTCAGGAAACGAACCTGGTCCGTCCGCGTGTTGTCCTCCAGCACCTTCAGGCCATCTCGCAGGTATTGGATGCTCGCGCGATCTGTGGGCGCCACGCTGCCCATGGCAAGCAGCACCGCTGCGATCGCGTTGTCCGCAAGGATCGTGGACGAGTCGGCCGAGGATGCGGCATCGATCACGCGCCGGCGCTCGAGCTTCACGTTGTCGTAGTGCCGATGGTCCATGCCGTCCACCTCGACGGCCCAATCGATTTGGCTGCGACCACCATCTCCTGCGTTCCAGTCCTGCACGCGATCATCGACCCAACGCGTCAGGACGTGCAGGGCCAGAGCGTTTAGATCCCGGTCTGCGACGACCGCGCCACTACGATCGACCATCGCGGCCTGTGCGGCCTGATGCCCTCCATCATTCGCTTCCTCGATGAGAAATCGCACGGTGACGACGCCGGCGGCGATCAGCTGCGCGCGCAAGGCGGCGCGGGCCTCCACCAACGCGTCGCCGGTGAGGGCGAGGGGCTTGCTTGGGGTTTGGTTTGTCATTTCGTTCAGCCCCTCGGGCGCTCCATTTCAGGTTCAGTTTCGTCGGGTTCGACGCGGAGGTAACCGACGCCGAACTCCGACACCAGTTCAGCCCCGCGCTCAGCGAGGTATGCCTTCAGAGCAAGCTCGACACGCCCAATGGCCTCGCGATCCGCACTCTCGACGTGCACCAGGCGCTGGGCGCCTTCGCTCGCCTTGAAGCTCACTTCGAGGCCTTCCGACAGTGCGACGTTCTGCAGGCCCATGGCGATGTCGCGCACGTGCACCTCCGCCACCCTCTCGGGCTCGGGGCTGCGGAAGGTGAGTTCCAGGAACGGCAGCTCGCTCGGGAACAGGCCGCGGAACTCGAAGGGTCGCTCCCGGCGCATGCTTTCCTGCACCGGCCTGTCGTCATAGACCTTCACGATCGAATGCCGAATCTTCGTTCTGCGCTCGCCGGGGTTCTCGCCCCGAGCGCGATCGCAGAAGATCTCGGCGTCCTTCGCGGCCTCGTTGCGCACGTCGACGGCGCCGGTGCCTGGCGGCATACGGACGGTGCTCACGCATTCTTTGCCGTACCAGAGCCAGTAGGTGGTCAAGCCGGGGCCGCGCTGCGCCGCCGGCACGTAGTCGGGCACCTCGGCGAGACCGCCAGGTTGTGCTGAATTCGGTGTCGCCGCCTGTTCACTCGCAACAGCCATCAGCGTCGGAGCCTGTGCGGGGGCAACGGGTGCAGCAGCCGGGACAGCGATAGGGCCGATGCGATCCGCCCGCTTCCTGAACTCGTAGATGTCGCCGCGAAGCCCTTGCGTGAACTCGCTCACAGTTTCCTGTGCGTGCGACAGCGACGCTTCGAGATCCTCTTCGGTCTCCTCGCCTTCGTCGATCCGCATTTGGATCAGATCGCGCGCGTTGGCGGCCTCGATCAATCTTTCCGCGCCTTTCGCGAGGTAGTGCGCGAACTCGACAGCCTTGTTGAGCTGAGCGATCTGGGGTGCGAGATCAGCCACGGGCCGACTCCTTCGTGCCTGCTTCCTCGGTGAGGGCCTCGGCGATTGCGGACTGAAAGGGGTTGGGCATGCCACGCCGGGTCAGTTCGGCGCTGAGGCTCCCCAGCAGGCCAAGGTCCGGGTTCCCGGGATCGAAAGTTCCTCGCAGCACCATGTCGACGGCCTGAGGGCTCGAAAGCCCCTCCAGGATATTCACGCTCAAGGCGCCGGCGCCGCTCACGGGCGATTCAAGGCCAGCGGCGAGGATGTCTTCGTAGGTCAGCTCCAGTGCCGCCTCGATTACATGCTCATCGCTGGCGTACGCCAGGCCATGATGGCCATTCAGGACGATGTCTACGAAGTCGTCCGCCTGGCGCCGGTCCGCTGCTATGGCGCAGATCAGCGCGTCGCGCACCTGTCCGGAAAGGAATCGGGGGTTGTCATCCTTGCCATCTTCCAGCAGAACGGCGATCTGGATCTGAAGGTGTCCGTAGCGAGGCGAACCAGGCTCCGGCGCGGACTTGCCCAGCGCTGCGAGGGTTGCTGCGAGCACGCTGTCGCGCGCGCTATCGTTGTTGCTCATGATGGGATCTCTTGTCACGCGTACATGCGCGGGCGCTCGGCCTCGGGCTCGGATTGATCTTCTGCGGGGCTTGTTGCCCGTCCTGCGAGTTCGCGGAGGTCCTCGCCCATCACCAGGTCGTGCTCGCTGCCGGGATAGTTGCGACTCGCGATCGTCACGTCGCCGTCCAAGAGCCATTCCAGGACTCCAGCAGAGCGCTGCCATAGTTCGGCACCGCCCGGGTTCGCAGAGAGCTGGGACGCCGCGATGTGACGCAGGTTGTCAGCTTCCGGCGGGGTGACATCCCGAACAGGATTGCCGGCCGCGTCGAGAAGCTCGGCGCAAATGAATTCGCCCCTGTAGCGGTACTTCACCATGGCCACGCCGTCGTGCTTCAGCAAGAGCCGCATGCCGGTTCGCTGGCCCTTCAGGGAGGGCTCGATCTCTTGCCAGGTCTTAGCCACGGGGACGCTCCCCGTCGAACTCGGTTTCAGGCTCAAGTAGCCCAGGCGCAATACACCGGTGGTATTCGTCGACCCACAGGCTGTGCCGTGCGAAGTCGTCGTCGTGGTTGAGAAGCTCCCCAGACTCCGAGACGAACAGGGTCTCACGCGCGGGCCGAGCGTCGACCCATTGCAGAAAGAGGCGAAGCGGCACTCTGGCGCTGGTCATCGGCCAAAAATCTTCGTTGGCTCCGCAGAGTTGTACGGTCTCGCCGAAGTCGCGCACAACGAGCTTCGGTTCGTTGAAATGAACCGATGGGTCCTTTCCATCAGCAGCACCGCCGGCACGAACGGGCAATGAGGGAGTGCCCAGCGGCAGTCCGCGCCCCTCGCGCAGCTGGCCGATCGCGGTGCTGTTCAGAGTCAGTTCGGCCCAGCGCGGCATCGCCCGGCCGAGAGCTGGTTGCAGCTCCATCACGACGACGCGCTCTTCCCGCCAGCCGTCGCCGAGTTCCGGCAGCAGGTGCCGATCGAGCGCATCGGAAGCGTTGCGCCAGCGCAGCGGCTGGATGTTTCGATCGATGCCCTCGATCCGGACGGAGTGCGTCAGGACATCACGGCCAACGTCCCAGTCGATCGTTGAAACCCAAGCCGGCTCCACGGCCTGAGGCGGCATCGCCTTCAGCAGTTCCCGGTCGAGTCGCCTGCCAAGGCGTTTCAGATTTCCCGTGTCGATGTCACTATTGCCCGCTCGGAGCTCTTCGCCAGAGGCGTCAAAGACCTTCAGCGCCGAGACTTCGGGATCCCCGCCGCTACCGTCGCGGGTGACTTCGATACGGACACGGTGGATACCGCTTTCGTCCAACAGGTACGCCCGCAGTTGCGCCACCTCGACAAAGTCCTCTCCTGCTTGCAGCACATTGACCGTTTCCGCTGCGGCCATGAGCTGGTTGCGTTGCTCGGAGGACATCAGGGACCAGGCCGCGCGCAAAACATCTTGTAGGTCGCCGACTTCGTGATCGGGATCGTCGTTCTGGCCGTGCTGCTCGGCAGCGTCGAGGATGCGCTCGATGCGCGGGTCATGGGGTTCGGAGGTCGTCGTGGTCATGGTGAGTGGTCGCCTTCGTCGTCCGTGAGTCTCTCAACGGGTTTGTGTGCAATTCGTCGAGAAGCAATTCATTTGAACAACTGTTCTGCATTATTACTATGCTACGGGTCATTCGTTTATTTGTTTTCTGGAGCCCATCACCATGGCGATGACGTCAGCAAGCGTGCCCACCGACGCGGAAACCGCACCAGCCCGGGCGCCGGCCCCGGCGCCTGCCGTTCTGCGCTTCGCACCGTTTCGTCGGCTCACGCGCGCCACCGCCTCCGCGCCGGCTCCGGGTGCGGCTCCGGTACCCGCTTCGGCCCGCGCGGCAGTTCCAGCGCCGGCGACGGCCGTTGCGTCTGCCGCCCGACCGCTGGGGCTTCGGTTCCCTGGCGCGGCTGGTACACCCGCAGGGCCCTCCGTCGCCCATGCCCCGGTCCCGCCCGTTCCTGCCCCAGCTTCCGTCCCTGCAGTTGCCACAGCACCATCGGCCGCCGCGGCACCTACCCCTTTCCGATTCCGCTCCTTCTCGGTCGGCCGCGCGCCAGCCGTGGCCGCGGCCACCGCACTTGCTCCGGCTCCCGCCCCGGAAGCGCTCGCTCCGACGGCGGCACCGGCTCAAGTCCCAGCCTCAGCCCCGGCACAGGCGCCTGCGCCCGCGCCCGCGCCTGCGCCTGCGCCTGCGCCTGCGCCTGCGCCTGCTCAGGAAGAACTGGAAGATCTGACCCCACCTCCTCCCGCCGCTCCCGTGCCGAAGGGACTCGGTTTCGGCTTCAAGGCGGTCGCGGGGGAGTCCGCCCTTCCGCTTGGCTTCGGCGGTATGGCCAAGCCTTCCCCCGACGAGACCCACGTGGGCATCGTCAAGAGCGTCGCCATCTACGGCGACTGGGCGGTCGGCTCCATGGACACACAGGAGCGCGAATCCCTGAAGATCACCGGCTCGGCCGTGGCGCACCTGAAGGAAGGTCTCGAGTACGCCCTGACCGGTCGCATGAAGGTTCATCCCAGCCACGGCGTGCAGCTCGATGTCGTGAGCTTCGAGCCGCACATCCAGCCCGACGTGCCCTCCATGGCGCGCTTCATCGCCGCAAATTTCACCGGCATTGGCAAGAAGCTCGCCGAGAAGTACCTCACGAAGGTCAAGGACGAAGGCGGCGACGAAGGCCTTGAGGCCCTGCGCCTGAAGCTCGTCAACGAGCCCTGGACCGTCACTTTCGAATCGGTTTCCAACCGGAAGACGAGCTTCGGGGACAAGAACGCGCCTCCTGCCGATTCGGACAACCCCGCCACGCTCGCCGACTCTCCCGAGATCCCCTACATCGAACGCATGCTCGCCACCAAGTTCGGCGCGCTGCGGGAGCTGAAGGCCGCCGCAATGAAGCTCCTGGCGATGACGCTTTGCTCGCAGGCGAAGGCGCTCAAGGACGAAACCCGGCCGATTACCGAGGTCGCCACGGCGCTCCTCGCAAAGGATCCGTACAGCCCCATGCGCACGATCCCGGGCTACGGCTTCCGCAGCGCCGATGCGATCGGCAAGGCGTTGAACATCCCCCGCGACGCTCCGGTGCGCCTGACCGCCCTCGCCTCTTTCCTCGTGATGGAGGAATGCGACTCGGCCGGCCACGTCTTCGTGGGCGAGCCGCAGCTGCGCAACCGCCTGGCAAAGACCGAGCCGATGATCTCGCTGGAGACGCTGATCGAGTACGCCACCGAGAGCGGCAACCTGCGCATCGAGGAAGACGAGCGAGGCAATCGCCGGATCTACCCGGCCAAGCTCTACGAGGCCGAGGTCCGCCTGGCCGAGGACCTGCACGGCATGCTCGTGTCGGCCAAGCCCCTGCTGCGCAGGCGCACCTACGAGCAGTTCCGCACGAAGGCAATCGAGGTGAGCCAGCGCCTGCTCGGCTACGAGCTCGACGAGGACCAGATGAAGGCCCTCTACGGCATCGCCACCAGCGAATCGCGCCTGCACGTCGTCACAGCCGGTCCCGGCTGCGGCAAGACCGCGATCATGGAAGTCTTCAGCGCCATGATGTCCCACAAGGACTGGGCGTTCGCCGCTCCGACAGGCAAGGCCGCCAAGGTCCTGTCCGCGCGCGTCGAGCGGAACGGCTATTCGGCCTCAACTCTGCACTCGCTGCTGAAGGGCAGCCCCGAGGGCGGGTTCATGGTCAACCGGAACAGCCCCCTCGGCTGCCAGATCCTCGTGGTCGACGAAGGCACGATGCCGACCCTGTCCCTCTTCGAAGCGGCTACCGCTGCCCTGCGGCCGGATGCGCACCTGATCATTCTGGGAGACCCTGGTGTCGACGGACTGGCAGGCCAGCTGCCTTCCATCGGCGCCGGCCGCGTGCTCAGCGACATCATCCGCCTGCCCGGCGTGGACCACCACCACCTGACCGCCACGAAGCGCAACTCCGGGGCGATTCTGGAGACAGTGAACCAGATCCGCCAGTACTCGCTCGCCTGCGAGGATGGTCCGGGCGTCGCGTTCTCCCACAGCTTGCCGTCGGCAGAGAGCTACTTCGAGACCGTCGCCGGCAAGTACGTCGAGCGCGCGCAGGCCAACGGCATCGAGAACGTGGTGCTGCTCATGTCGCGTCGCAACGGCGCGGCAGACGAGCCGTCCTGGTGCACCGACTATGCGAATGCCCGTCTGCGCGACCTGCTGAATCCGCACGCCATCAAGATCCCCGGCACCGCCTCCCTGCATGTGAACGACCGGATCGTGATCCGAGACAACATGACGCTCGGCGAGGACGAGGAAGGGATGGACATCCGAGTGGTCAACGGCGATACCGGAACGATCATCCGCTTCCAGCCCCACAACGATCCGAAGCACCGCGGCCCGCAGTACGTGGTCATCAAGCTCGACGACGGACGCTTCATCCAGTTTCCGGGCGACTCGCTCAAGGATCTGCAGCACAGCTACGCAGCGACCGTGCACATGGCCCAGGGCAGCGAATACAAGGACGTGATGCTGGTCATGACGCCCGGCCAGGCATCCTTCATGAACGCGAACATGTTCCTGACGGGCGCCAGCCGCGCGCGCGAAGGCCTCTGGATCTACGGCGACGACGCCGAGCTGCGCAAGATCGCCGCGACGAAGCTTCCCGCCCGGAACACGACGCTGGTGGAGCGCGTCAACGTGAACCTGCCCGAGACGCTGAGCAACATCGAGGACGCCGGCTCCGAAGAGGATCGGCCGAAGGGCTGAGCCCGATGAGGCCTCCTCTCATTGATGCTTCGTCGGGCGCAACGGAGGCGTTGGCGAAGTACTGCACCTTCGATCTGCCCTTCGCCAGAGACGCCGCCGCTGTGGATTGGGCTGCCTACACGGACCTGATCGGGCCGAATATCGGAGCAGTCATGGCTCGGGTGAGTTGGAACTATGCTGGCATGCTCGCTCGTGTCGACGCTTTCCTTCCGGAGCTCAGCGCCTCGCGACGTTCATGCGCCGCCCGCATGGTCGGAAGCGGTTGGGCTGGACCGATCCGCTCCAAGGGCGGCTGCCGCGGCATCAACGTCAGCTACGGCGTCGGATCTGGTCACCGCGGCGCCGGGCTGGGCCGCTTGCTGGCCTACTGCGCCGTGGCGGAATGCATGGCCCACCAGGTGCTCGCCGGCGCGCCGCTCCCGACGTTCGTGAACACCCAGGCGCGCGCTACGAACGCCGCGTCCCTGGCCGTGGCCCGATCTCTGGGGGTGCCGGCATGCCCGGAGGCGGGATTCGTCGTGCCGGAGGACGGCCACCAGGTGGAATACCTCGGCTTCCGAGAGCCGGTCGAGCACTTTCTGGCTCGCGGCCTGGATTGCGCGGTGGATCGCCTTGCCGGCTATGACCCTGGCGCGATGGCGGCCGCCCGCATCGGGATCGTCGCCGACGAAGGTGAGGACCTGGATCTACTCGGGTTGTTGGAAGGATCCACGGCGTGCGTTGAGCACGCGCGACCGTAGGCAGGTCTCATCAGCCCGCAGAGTTCACTGCATCCTTGAGCGCCTTGCCCGCCGTGAACTTCACCGCTTTAGTCGCCTTGATCGTGATTGCCTCGCCGGTCGACGGGTTACGGCCCGCGCGCTCGGCTCGGTCGGAGATCGAGAAGTTGCCGAAGCCAAGAAGTTGGACGCCCTCGCCTTTGCTCAGCGCAGTAGCCAGTTGCTCGAGCGCGGAATCGAGCGCGCGGCCGGCGTCGGCCTTTGAGAGGTCGGTGTCGGCGGCGATTGCGGCGATGAGCTCGGCCTTGTTCATGTGTGACTCCTAAGATGAACGTGGATAGTTGGAGGCCTGCCGGGCGGCACAGCGGAGCGCACGAGCGCTTCCGACGCGCACCGCACGCTGGGCCGGGGTTGTCCATTGTGGCCGATGACTCTCGCCGATCCCTCTCGCCGACACGCAGCCCCCCCATGCAGGCGTATGCGAACTTAGTTGCTCATCGCCGGCCTAGTCCTGACCTCTAGTGAATTGTTTCACGCATATGCCCTAGCGCAAAAGAGATCCGCGTCAGTAGACTGATACGCAAGAAGGAATCAGCCTCATGCAAACGACCTCCACTACTGCCCTCGATGCCCTGCGCCAGTTGATCGCAACGCGAATGGCCTCGATCGACGACGGCTTCGCCTTTCGGAACGACGGATCGCTGCCCTACCCCGACGGCGAGTCGGATAGCGCACGCGTGCTCCTGCGCCAGCATTCGATGCTGACGGACCTCCAGGAAGCCGCAGCGATCGGAGTGACCGAGGTGGACCTCGGATTCGAGGGAGAGTTCGACCCGGTGGAGCATTCGCTCGTGCCAGAGGGCGAGACGGCGTTCGCGAGGAACAAGGCGCTACATGAGATCGCGCTGGCCGGCATCGAGCCCATCATCGCTGCGGCGCGCGCTGCCGGTATCGCCGTCCATGCACCGGAACTCGAGCTGGAAGCCGACGCGGCCCTGTCTGAGGCCGATCAGCCGCTCGCGGGAGAGCGTCGTGGTGGCTGACACGAATGAGCGATTGCGCTCCGCCGCGACCGTGTTTGCCAATCTGCGCACCCGCCGCGCGGGCCCGCGCATCGGCACGCTCTTCAATCGTCCAATCCATGACTTCATCGAGAGCCTCGACGGCGCCCGCTGGATCTTCGACGGGAAGAACTTCGCCGGCCGCGTGCTGGCCCCATCTGACATCGTCCACCACCAGGCGGTCTACTCGCAAGTGACGCGCTGAGGAATGGGATGCTGAGCAACGAGGCGCCCGAGCGGCAACAGGCCACCGGGCCAGGCGGCAGCCGCAACATCGACGGGTCGGTGATCGACCAGATCAAGCAGCGCGTCGACATCGTTGAAGCCGTTGGACGACACGTCGAGTTGAAGCGCGCCGGCGGAGCGCTGTTCAAGGGCCTGTGCCCTTTCCACACCGAGCGCTCGCCCTCGTTCACCGTCACGCCGTCGCGCCAGAGCTACCACTGCTTCGGCTGCGGTGCTCACGGAGACGCCGTGCAGTTCCTGATGGAAATGGAGGGCATGTCCTTCCGCGAGACGATCGAGGACATGGCCCAGGCGGCAGGTGTCGCGATCCCCGCACCAGACCCGCATGCGCCGGTCGTTCGCCGCCCGCCGCCCGATGTGAAGAAGGCGATGCACCTGGTGATGGACATCGCAGCGAATCGCTACTCCAGCGAGCTTGCTGGCGCTCTTGACCTGATCCGAGCCCGGCCCGACGCCTCCGGGTTTCAGGCGGACAGTGCCCGCTATGTGCACACGAAGCGCGGCATCCACAAGACCACCATCGATCGGTTCCGCATCGGCCTGGCGCCGGAGGGCTGGGACACGCTGAAGGAACTGGACTGGCCGCGCGAGACGTTCGCCCCCGGCCAGCCTGACGCCGCCACCACGCTCGCGGCGGTCGACCTGATTCGGGCGCGCGAGGAGCGCGAGGCCAGCACAACGCCCGCCACGGCTCCCGCGCCTGTCGCGCCGGTGCGCAAGCCTTTTGGATTCCCGAGCGCCGCGCGCCCGATGAGCATGGCACCAGCCGCTGCGCCGGCGCCGGCGGCGCAGCCCGTCTCCTACTACGACACCTTCCGCGCCCGGCTGATCTTCCCGGTGCGGGACACGGCCGGGAAGATCGTCGCCTTCGGCGGGCGCAGGCTCATCGAGGACAGTTCGGGCGCCAAGTACCTGAACAGCGCCGAGACGCCGATCTTTCACAAGAGCCACGTCCTGTACGGCCTGTTCGAGGCGCGGGAGGCGATCCGCAAGGCCAAGCGCGTGCACGTGGTGGAGGGCTACATGGACGTCGTCATGCTGGCGCAGTACGGCGTTGAGAACGCTGTGGCGTCCATGGGTACGGCCATGACGGAGAGCCAGCTGCAGACGCTCCTGCGCTTCACCGAATGCGTGATCTTCGTCTTCGACGGTGACGCCGCTGGCCAGAAGGCTGCCCGCAAGGCCGCAGAGACCGTGCTGCCGCTGGTGCGGGCGACCCACGACATTCGCATCCTGACACTTCCTGACGGTCAGGACCCCGACGACTATGTCCGCAGCCATGGGCGGGACGCCTTCGACCAGCTCGTAGAAGGCTCAGCTAAATCGCTCTCGTTTTTCTTGCGCGACCAGCTGATCGAGGAGTGCGGCGGCGCGAATTCGCCTGAGCAACGCGCCCGCTTCCAGCAGCGTTTCCAGCAGATCCTGAAGCTGATGAGCGCCGACCAGACGCTGGCGAAGGAATACTGGAAGATGTTCCAGCAGGTGCTCACCGGTGGCGAGGCCGGGCGTGCTCAGCCTGGTCCCGCTGGCAGCCAGTCCTTCCAGTCCTTCGGCTACCGCCGACCCGCCGTCACGACCCCGACGCGGGCACCGCTGCTCACCGCTGCGGAAAGCTCGATCGTGGCCAAGCTTCGCGATGCCGTCCGCGCAGCACCCGAGGTGGCGCTCCAGGTACGCGACGAGATCGTCGGGTTGCTAGACCTGGACGATCCAGCCGAGCTACGCCTGCAGAAGGATCTGGACGCCCTGGACAACACAATGCCGCCCCAGCGCGCCGCCGAGGGCACGCCTGAATGGCTCCTCGCACGTGACGCCCTCCTCTCGCATGCGGAACTCTTCGAAATCTATCGCCGGCAACAGGTGCGCGCCGAGCTGCAGGCCCAGCGTGCGAGCGGCGAGATCTCGACGGCGGACTACATCCGCGAACTGCGCGAGCTGGGCGCCTAAACGGTCTCGTCGTGTGCCTGCGACGTCCGCCGGCAAAGAAATTGGCCAAGTGTGAATTCCTTGGATGGCTTTAAGGCAGGTCGGTCCGAATTGCATCTCACCGAAGCTACAAACCAAGGTACTTAGACCAAACACCATGCGAATCATGACCTTACCCCGGCCGATAAAGCGTTTTCTTTCCCTTGCCGCCCTCACGACGTTGGGCAGCCAAAGCTTTGCCTTCTGCATGGCACCCAGTCCACCGGTGACGCCGTCAAACTACAGCTCAACGCCCCAAGCACCGATATGCATCAGCGGTTGCGACTCCTTTCAAGCTCAGCAGTTCACCAATAGCGTCAAGTCCGCTATGGCGGAGGCAAACACCCAGATCGAAGAGTTGGTGGAGTACAAGCGCCAATTGGTGCGGTACCACAACGAAATGATCGACTACATGAACTGCGAGAACCGTAGGCGGTAACAAGCAGCCAAGTTCGAGACGCTTTGCTGCGTCCAGTGCCGGGACTACCCGCGGGGCGCGTCAGCTTTAGGAGCCTGTGCTCCACCCGCCATCAGCACGTCCTTCAGAGACGGCTTGGCCCGGGCGGGCGCGATTACCTGACACAGCGCCTTCTGCCAGGTCATGTCCGTGCCATGGAACTCCACGGCCTCAGGCGCATCGAGCATGAGTTCGAGGGCGATGCGTTCTTGGTCGGTGAAGCGTTGGGCGGTAGCGGTCATGGGACACTGTACTGGAACGGGCGTGATCGTTGCGGGATTTCTGCTCGACTCGCCCCCGGCCCTATCGTAGCCGTGGCGCACCGCTCTGCAGTTGCTGCATGTCCTCGTCGGTGTAGCCGCGCGGATCACTGCGCTGAGGAACGCCGCTGGCCTCGCCGGCAGGACGGATCCCGAACTGCGCAGCCAGGCTCACCCGCTCCGCCGGGACCTGCCCGGCGCGCTCAGCAGGATGCGTCGACTGGTTGGCGAACTGGCGGTTCTGCTCGAGCTCCATCTCGCGAGCCTCGAATGTCTTCCAGACCGGCTTCAGGAAGCTGGCGATGGCCTGGGCGTTGTAGCCCCCACCTTCGGTCGACCGCATGGCCTCGCGAGCTCTGGGGTCCCGCTGCACCTGGTCCTGCACCCACCTGATGAAGTTCGAGCTGTCGTGGCCTCCAGCGTTGATGCGCCAGGAGGCGATCCCGTTCCACTGCTGGCCGTTGAGCGGCTGCTGGGCGTTCATGGCCAGCGCGGCGAAGGCATCGGCATAGCGCTCCGACGACCGAACGGACTTGTCGGCCACCTGGGGGTCGCTCATACGCTCGAAATTGCCAGACCTGATCGCGCTCTCGGTATGGACGTCCACCAGGCCGGAGACCGAGATCCGCTGGCGTGCCCGTGCGGCGCGGCCGGTCTGGGCATCCATCGCGGCAGCGATCGCTTCGCCCTGCTGTGCGCAGTGCGCTGCCTCGTGGAGCACCGCGAAGTCCATCGACTCCCTCGGCGAGAGGCCGGTCTTCTGAGACATCCGCTGCGCGAAGTCCGTCTGGCTGGCATGGACCACGATCAGACAGGCAGAGGTGCTCGGCTGCTCTCCCATGTACATCATGGCCGTCGGACCGTTGACCCTGGCTTGCATCATGCTGTCTCGCAGCAGGCCCTGGCCACCCTGGCCCGCCGGCGGCACAGCGGCTGCAGCACGCCTGGCGGCCTCGTCGAACTGGCTGTATGCATCACCCGGGGAGATGACCACCGGGAACAGCACAGGGCGCAGCTTCGAAGTCGCGGCGATCGAGCCCACGTCGTTGCGGACCATGACCTCGGCCAGCTCCGTCGTCGACTGGGGCACCTCTGTGCGGCCGATGCCGAGCGCCTGCGCCAGCGAGGGCTTCGCCTGCGTGGTCGTGCGCAGGTTACCGCCGGTGTTGAAGATTGTGCGGCTCGCGGGGTAGCCGTTCTGGGCCGCCATTGCGCTCTCGTCCGAGCGAGTGCCCTTGACGAGATCCCGTGTTCCCTGGGAGACGGCAGTGACGCCCTCGTTCATGACATTGCGCACGCCCGTCGTCACCGCGTTCGTGGCGACGCTGGAGACCACGTTCGAGATCGTGCGCTCGAAAAGGCTGGGACTGTCCGCATGTGCCGCTGGCGCGAAGCTCATGGCAGCCGTCGCCATGATGGCGCCGACTACGCCGCTCTTCCAGGCAGTGTCGTTGCCGTGCACTTCGACGACTTCGGGTTCGGCGAGCATCGCCTCGAGCTGCGCTCGCTGTGCGGCAGAAAAGCGGTTCTGAGTAGCCATTGCGGGACTTCTAGTTGGATGAGGAAACGGAGCGGCCGAGAGTGGCCGCAGACGGGGAAACGGTTTGAGCGGCCACGGCGTCGCGGGCCTTCATGCCAGACAACAGCACGTCCTTGAGACCTTCGCTGCTCTCGCGGCGCGCGGCGAGCTCTGCCTTCTCGAATGCGTTCCACTGGGGCCGCAGGAAAGCCGCGATCGCCTGCGCATCGAAGCCCGGCGCGGAGGTGGCCTGCATCGCCGCAAGCGAGGATGGCTCCCGGCGCACCTGGTCACGCACGAACGCGAGGAAGCTGGCGGTGTTGTGGGTGGCGGCGTCGCCCAGCCGCCAGGCGATCAGGCCCTCGATCTGCTGCCCGTCGATGCGGTTCTGCGCCATCAGGGCCATCATCGCGAAGGCATCGGCGAAGCGCTCGGCGCTCAGCCTGCTCGAGCGGCCGGAAAGCAGGCCGCTCATGAACACCTCCGCTTCCTTGCCGTTGGCAATCGCCTCCTCGGCCTGGGCGCCGAGCATGCCCGATGCGATGCGCTCGGGAAGCACGCGCCCGTGCCTCATCACGTCGTAGGCAGCGGTCACCGTCTCAGCCTGCTGCGCACAGTGCGCGCTCTCGTGCATGACCGCGAATTCGAGGGCGGCTTCGGTGCTCAGGCCTGTGGCCCGCGCGAGTGATGCGATGGCCGGCGCATGCTGGTCGCTGATCAGGAAAGTGCAGCCCGTGCGACCCTGTTCCTTCGCGACATAGCTCCAAGAAATTGGGGTTTCCGTCTTCGGAACGTCGGCCACCAGGTTGTTCTGCAGTCGGATCGGACCACCCAGGGCAGGCTCCATGACCCGGCCGCTGAAAACGAACTGAACGACCTTGTCGTGCACCTGGTCCTCGGTCAATCCTGCAGGAAAGGCGAACGGGTACACGGTGGGCTTCACGCTCACAGCGGTGGATGCGATCTCCTGCGCACCGGCGCGGCGCATCAGTTCACCGGCGGCTGCGTCCGTATTCGGCACGACCGCCTTCTTGGCAAAGAAGGAAACGGAGGGCGCTTCGATGTGGGAGAGGTAGGCCGGGTCTGTGTCAGCGCGAGCAAGGCCGAAGCTCATGCCTGCGGTCGACATGATTGCCGCGAGCACGCCCGCGCGCCAGGCGCGATCCGAGCCGTGGATCTCCACGCGCCCGGGCGCATCGAGCATGCTCTGCAATGAGGCACGCTCTCTCGCGCTGAAACTTTTGGACGATATGGCTCGCATGCTTCAAATCATCCGCGCAGATTCAATTTGCTGCGGAAATGTTTTTTCGCAAAGGAATTTTTCATTGCATCAGATGCTCGGATTGCCGGAGCGCAACGGCGCAATCGCGAAGGCGCCACCGCAGCGAAGCAGTGGCGTTCGGGTGCGACTTGGAGGAAGATTGCGGTGCGCACACGGCTACACCGCAGGCCGCTCAGCGAGCCCAAACTTCGAGTCAGCGGATCAGCGCGTGATCGGAACAGGCACCATGTCGTTGATAGTGATGCGGCCCTTTACGATGTCGCCGGGCCCCGAGAAGAGCGCAACGACCACCGTGTTGACCCACTTGGTGCGGAATTTCGGCGCGACAAAGAGCATCGTCCGTGCCGGCGGCTGCTGGAACGTCAGCTCGAGGGCGGACGCCAGCCAGCGAGCGCTGACCGGAGGCTGCATACCCGGCTCCGCCTTGACGATCAGACACGCGGCGTCGCCGCGCTCCATCGTTGCGAAGTCGGTGATGACGAGGTTGTCCTTGGCGCGCGGCTTGTGCGCCGGGTCCGGAAACCACGAGGTCTGGGGGCTGGTCATTCTTGGTTGATTCCTGAAGTCAGCGGCTCACGGCGCGTTTGTTCGCCGCAACGAGCTGCGGCATCATTTCCGAACGGATGGCGGCCTGGGCGGCGTTCGAGTCGATCACCGATGCGACGATCTGGCGGTCCAAGGCGAGGCTCTGGAGCCAGGCGTTCATGGCTTGCATGCGCACGTTCTCGCGCGCGATGTCGGTGTCGGACATCGCGAGCAGTCGAAGCTGCCAGTCGGGGTTCATGTAGCGGCGCTGTGTTTCGAGAGCGATCAGTTCCGCCATCGAGATGCCCTTGCTCGACCAGGTCGGCACGTTGTTGTCCAGGTACTTCTGGACGAACGGACCGTCCTCGGACTTGAGCATCTGCTTGACCATCTCGATCAACTCGGGCTTGGCCGCGAGCAGGTTCGCTTGCGCCTCCTGCGGGTATTTCGCCACGCTCATGCGAGCTGCGAACACGTTCTCCAGCGCCATGAACTGGCGACCCGCGTCCGTCGCGCGCTGCGCCTTGGTCAGATCCTGCAGCTGCACTGGCTGGTCGAGGTTGCGCATGAGCGCGCGCAGCGCCGTCCCCTCGGCACCAGCCATGTCGACCGTCAGGCGACGCGTGAACCTGGTGCCGTCCGCATCTTTTTGTGGACCGTCGAAGAGGGTCGATGCACGGATGTCCGCATCCGGGTAGCCCGCGGAATTCGAAGCCGTGAATCCTGAGTCGGAGCAAGCTTCGGCGCGCAGACCGCTGCTGGCGAAGGTCGAGCACGCTGCCTTGGCTGATTTCGCGGCCTCGACTTCAGGAAGACCGGCGGCCTTGCGCTTCTCGGCGACGTCGAGCACTTCATTCATGCCGGCGCTGCCACCAGGCGCCGGCTTCGGGCCGCCGCCTCCGCTGCCACCGCCCGTTGCGGTTACGCCGCCGCGACTGGCTTCCGCGGTGCCGATGGTGCTCACGAGGACGTTGCAGGGGTCGATGCCGCTGAAGCGCTGCTCGTCGCGGATCGTGGCCTGTTCGGACGCCGTGCGCTGCGCGGATTCGCTCACGACCTTTGCGGCACCGCTGGAGGCTTTCGACGTGGTCTCGGCAGCGCCAGAGATCGCATTGGCAAGGCCCCTTTTCAGGTCTGCGATCTTGTCGGATAGCGTGTCGGTCTGGTCTTGGAAACCGCGCTCGATCGACTGGGTGATCTGCTGCGATGCCTGCTGCACCGTTGCGATCAGCAAGCCGTCGGTGACGGGGATCTGCGCGTGCGCCGCACCCGCTATGGCCGCCAGCGCCAGCATTGGCGCAAGGCGACGAAGGAAGATGTCTCGAAGATTCATGTCGACCGGGTTCCGATGATGCTCAGCACTTGCCGCTGATTGAGCACGACAGCCGATCCCAGATCGAGCCAGTCGCGGCGTTGGCGGATTGGTTCACGCCCGTCTGAATGCCGTTGGTGATGCTGCCCGTGGCCGCGCCCACAACGCTGCTGCCGATGTTGCCCGCCGTGCCGCCGCCAAGTGCGTCCCTGACGCCCCTGTTGACACCGTAGAGGCCGGAGTTCACGTTGCTGTTGATGGCGCCGGTGACCTGGCTGGTTGCCTGATTGAGAGCCGAGCAGGCGGCGCTCGTGAGCTGGCTCGACGCCTGGTTGACCATCTGATCCAGGATCGACGAACCCGTCGAGTTCGCCATGGTGGGGATCACGCGCGCAATCGCGCCTGTAACCGTGCTTTGGCAGTTCGCGGCCTGATTGATCGCGTTCGACAGCCTCGTGTTGGCCGTGTTCTGGCGCTGGATTGCGCGGTCCAGCGCTGCCTGGCTCGCCGAGGTAGCCTGCCCGCAGTAGTCGACTGCGGCCTGTGCAATGCCGAGGTTACCGAGCGCCAGGCATAGAGCCAGGATCAGGCTCTTGCCCATCGGGAATGCCTTCGATGGGATCAGCGGGCTTGCGATTGATGAATTGCTGCGCATAGTTTTCGACTTCGTGGAAGAGGCTCAGCGCTTGGCGCTGCGCGAATGTGAGGCGGTCCTCGCCGCCGGGCACCAGCGTCTGGGACTGTAGGATGGCGGCGATCAGATCGGTGCACCGGCCCAGGCTGCCTTGCAACCAGGCCGTGCGAAGGTCGAGCTTCAGTCCAGCGTGGTTCTCGGTGGACTGCAGGTGGTCGACCACCTCGGCGATGCACTGGGCGGCGCGCACCGGCGGGACACCCAGCACGCTCAACCGACCGATCGCGGCGGTGACAGAAACGTAGAGGCGCGCCTGGGCAGTCTCGACGGTGTCCGCGACCGCATAGCCGTCGAAGCCCACGCGGCCCGCGATCTCCTCTGCATCCTGGGCGATCGCGCCGAGTTGCACAGCGAGCGACTCATTGAAAGCCTTGATCTTGTCGGCGCTCATGCCGCCTTCCCACGCCATGCAGATCGTGTTGGCCGCAGCGTCGGTCGCCTGCGCACGCAGCCAATCGGGTGCCGGGCCGTCGAGCACGCAGCGCTGAGCGAGCGACGTGCCCAACTCGAGCGCCTGCCGGTGCAGATCGCGCAGGGTTTCGCTGCGCACATGCTCTTCCGCCATGATCCCGGGGCGGGCAGCCACTGCGCCGAGCAGCCGCGTCAGCAGCTTGACCGTGGAGATGTGAACCTTGGTGCTGCCTGCAACGCGCTGCGAGGCAACCGCCCCGGAAAAGCCTGCTGCCGGAGCTGGTGCGGTCACACGCGCAGGGGCGGCGGAGTGCGTAGGCGCAGGGGGAGCCGCAGCCGGTGCTGGCGCGCGGGCAAAGCCGGTGGGCCGAGCCGCGGCGGGTGGAGTCGCGGAACGGGTCGCAGCAGGAGCGGCAGCCGCTGGGGCTGGGGCCTTCGCAGGCGACGGTGCCGCCGCGCGCTCCGAAGCACTCGCTTCCGCTGACGCCTGCGCCGGGCGGCCAAACCCAAATCCGGGCGGACGGGGTGCGGCCTGGGGGGGTGCAGCATTGGAAGCTGCTGGTGCTGGTGCTGGGGCCGGTGCAGCCGATGCTGCCTGCACGGGCTCGTAATCGTCATCGCCGCCCGGATATGCGCCGGCCCCGGTATCGGTCGTACCAGAGCCCTTCGTGTGAAGTCGGCCCGTCTTGAGCTGGTGCTTGAGGAACTTGTTGCCACCGAAGCCGAATGCGGGAGCCGGCGCAGCCTTGGGGGTGTCGGAAGTGGGGTTCATTCGGCCATCGATGTCTGGGGTTGCAGGGCCTCGGCGCGTGCGGCCAGAGCGGCGGTATAGCTGTCGAGGGACTGGCGCTCGCGCTCGTAGCCGTCTTCCCTGAATCGCGCGAATACCGTCATGAGGTCGACAACCTTGTCTTCGTTCCAACCGAACAGACGGTCTGCCGCTTGCTGGAAGAGGAGCCCGCGCAGGACACCGACGTCGTCTCCCAGCGGGCGCACCGAGACGGTGAACTCGAAGCCGTCGGCAGCCGGGAAGGCCTGCGCCCCCACCAGCTCCATGTCGAAGTCGCTTTCGATCCCCACGCTCAGTTCGCGAGCGATACGCACGGCCTGCGCGACGACGGCCGGCATAAAAGAGAATTCCTTACCGCCGAAGATCTCGGCCGCAGCGTAGGAAACGCCGCCTGCCATGAACGTGGCCTTGTTGGTGACGGCGAGATTGATCAGAAGGCGTTCGACCGAGACCATCAGAAGGCCATCGGACGGTTTGCGACCTCTTCTTCGGGGCCGAAGTCCAGGTCACCCTGGATCATTTGCATGAGGCTCATGGCCAGGCGTCCAGTTGTGACCGGGTCGTCGCCGCGAGCGATTTCCTCTTGGGTCTGGGGCAGAGCGACCTCGTTGTCGACGATGGTCGAGTTCTGATTGCGGATGCGCTCGAGGGCCGCGGCCGGATCCACCAGGATCGCCTGCTGCACCGAGCGCCAGTCCATGTCCGGCGCGCAGATGTTGCAGCATTCCTCGAAGGAGAGGATGCCCTTGTTGCTTGCAACCCAGTCGCGGCCCACCTCGAGCTCCTCGACGGCGAGGTTCCTGTTGAGGAAGCGCTCGCCGCGATTGACCTTCTGGAGCAGCACCATGTCCTCGATGCTCGATCGAATGAGGCTGGCGGCAAGCTTGCGCTCGCCCTCGGTGGCGAAGTGATACAGCTCGATGTCGTCGAGCACGACGGGGTTGTCCCAACCTACACACGGCCTAGTCATGATGAGCTCCTGCGCCTACAGCTTCTTCGGGGGAAAGGGGAAACGCAGGCGCGGGACCTGCGGCACTACGAAGCGCGAGGGGTCGCGCTTCAACTCGCGCAACAGCCGCGCATAGCGCTGATCGAAGGACGCACCGTCGATCTGGGCGGTCACGCATGCCGTGGCTTTCGGCTCACCCCGCACGATGGTCGCGTGGAACAGAGCCCGGAGATCATCAGGCAGCTGCTCGACGCGCGCCAGGACCCGACCCATCCGGCTCACCGAGGTTTGAGTTGCAACGGCCCCACGCATACCAATTAGCCTCGCGGAGCGTTGCCGGTGTCGGCTTCGTGCGCAGCCTGGGGTGCCTGGCGCAGGACCGGCACTTGGGCTCGCCACTCGGCGCTGGCTTCGAGGAGATCAGCGCGCGCGGGCGCGCTGCCGGCCGAGTAGACGGCCAGGACGCTCTTGACCTTCTCGACGGTGACGCCGACGCCCACCGCGATGCGATCGAGGAGCTTGTTGAGCTGGGCGGCCCGTTCCGGCGATGGAGCGATGCCGTTCATCGTCATCGCCACGCCTCCCAAAAGTGCTGTCATCTGATGTTCCCTACCTTGTTGCGAGAAATTGAAGTTCATAAACTGGCTCTCCGTTCAAATTGTGCCGTGACGCTTACACGAACAAACGGATTTTCATCGGAGTCATCTGCGAGCGCCATCTGTTGGCAAAACGCCACGCGAGGCGAACGCTTCGGCGAGCAACCTTTTCACCATTTCCGATATCTTTTGTTTTAGAAGCTCGGAATTCGCCCGTCCCTCTGCGACGTCGGCGAGTGCAAGCTCCCACAGCGCGGTCATCGAGACGCTCTTGAGCGAGTCCGGCAACTGGCTCAGCAGATGCGAGCCGAAGTCGGTGATGTGAAGCTGGTGCTTCTTGCCCTTCTTCACACGGCGGATCAGGTCGCGGTCCAGGTGGTTCGTGATGATCGTGCCGCGCGTGCGCGATGTGCCGATGCCCTGCACGCGCTTGAGCATCTCGCGCTCCCGGTCGTTGCGCCCGAACTTGTGGGCCGACAACATGTCGTCCATCAGCTCGTCTTCCGTGTACGGGTTCGGCGGGCTCGTGCGCTTCGATTCAATCTTCGCGCTCACCGCGTACATCACGGCGCCAGTCTGGTAACCGGCGAACTTGTCAGTGGGGTCGCTCATCGAATCCTTTGCACTTCGCCTCGCACTTCGCCGTCGCCGGTTGCGCCAGCTTCCGCCTCTGCGCTCGACTCGCCGTCAGCTTCGACTTCCTTCCAGCCCCTGCGGATCTCCTGCTTCTGGCTTGCCCGGAACTCGTCCTGGCCGAACCGCCCGATCAGCGAATGCTGCTTGTAGACGTAGTCCGGGTAGAACTGGGCCATGAACCGTTTGGCGATCGTGCGGAAGACCGCCTGCTCGTTCCGGTTGGCATTGCTGTTCGGCAGGCCCACCGGGACGATCGCGAAGTGCTCGTCGAGCTTCGCGTCGTTGAAGGCGGCACCCTTGATCTCCATGTGCGCGCCCTGGGCCTGGCCGGGGAAGAGCTTCGCCAGCTGGCCCATCACCTTGCGAGCGTCGGCGTGCATGGATTCGGGCAGGAACCGGCAGTCGGTACCAACGTATGAGATCGCCTTCGACTTGTAGAGGTTCTGAGCTGCATCGGTCACCTCGTCCAGGGTCATGCCATGCTGGCGGGCCGCCTCGGCCTGGAGCGCTCCGAGAGAGAACGGCAGCGGAGGCTTCTCGCTGTGCTCTTTCGCAGTCGCCTGCACGCAGGTGCCCTTCAGGCCTCCGGTGATCGCGCGGACGATCTGCTTGGCCACCTGCTCGTCGATGATCCGGCCTTCCAGGTCGAAGCCGGGCGTGCCGGCAGCCTCTTCCCGCTTGTGCCAGCGCATGACCGTGCCATCGCGAAGGGTGATCACGGGAATGAAGTAGTCCGTCGGCTTGAAGTTCTCGATGGCGCGGCGCCGAGCGTCCACCATCTCCAACACGGGGGTCTGCACCCGGCCGACGCCGACGTTCGACTTGCGCAGGAGCGCCTGATAGGCCATCGAGGGGTTCAGGCCCCAGACCCAGTCCAGGTACTGGCGCACCCGCGCCGCCTCGCCGCGGTTCGCCCACTTGGGGGCGCCATTGCGGTCGAAAGGCTTCTTGAGGGTCTCGGCGATGTCCTCAGCCCGGTTGGACACCAGCTCGACGCGGAAGACGTTCGGGCCTGCCGGGTCGATCCCGAAGTGCTCGAGGAGCTCGTCCACGATGAGCTGGCCTTCTCGGTCCGTGTCGCCCGCGTTCATGACCTTGATGCCGCGGCGCAGGAACTTCTTGGCCACGATGTAGGGCCCGAATGGCTTCCCGGCGCCAGCCGACTTCCCCTTGGCGCCCTTCTTCTCGTCGGTGCGCGGGTGGGTGATCAGCTTGGGGGGAAGGACAGGCAGGAAATCCTTGTACCGGTCGAACGCCCGCTCTTCCTCGAGCTTGGCCATCTCAGGGGACAGGTACTCGGAAACCCGCGCCGTGGTGAGCAAGTGCCCGGCCAAGGGCAGCACCACGTGGCCGTTGCTGATGACGAAATAGCCATCACGCGAAGCCGTTGCCTCGTTCGTGCAGGAGACGCCGTAGGCGAGCTTCATGCCCGCGACCAGATCCTTGGCCGCCGAAGGCTTCTCCGCTATCCATACGACTTGTTCGCCTGCCATTGCGTGCTACTTGCTTCTTGCGTTTGTTACGTTTGTGGCGATAGTAGCGCACGAAGCTAATCACATCGCGGAATGATGTGGTTTTGGTGTTGCTTTCGTGCGTCCCCAGCGTCGAGTCGTGAAGAGGACCGTCGGGATCGGGCGAGGGCCCCAAGCTATTGCTTGAGCACGATTCGCCTCTTGCTGGTAATGATCTCGCCAATGCGCGGATCGACGCTGATGAGCTTCTCGCCGCTGGGGAAGCTGTCGCCGATGGCAACCCGCCTCCCGCTCTTGAAGGTCACTCCGCCGGCGAGCACCTCGGCCAGGCCGGCCTCTTCCTTTGTCACACGCTCAGTCGGCCCGTTGGTTCCAGCAACCGGTACAGGTGCGGCCACCTGCACCACGGGGTCTCGGCGTTCGGGCGAGTCGACCGGCGGCTTGGCACGCGCCGCCGCAGCTCGTGCTTCGGCCTGTTCGCGCTCCCTTCGCTGCTGCGCTTCCTGTGCCGCCCTGGCAAGCTTCTGCTCATGCTCGAGCTTCGCCCGCTCTGCCTTGGACTTCCGTTCCGCCTCCTCGGCTGCAGCCTTGCGCGCATCAGCGGCCTTCCGCTCGGCCGCTGCCTGCTCGGCCGCACGCGCTGCATTCGCCGCGAGGGCGGCATCGTCTGCGGTTGTGGGCTGGACCTTCGCGACCGGCGCAGCTGGGAGCGCCTGTGGGACGACCGGCGAAGGGTCTGTAACCGCTGGCAGCTGCCTTGCCTCGTCTTTTGGCCGCGGTTCAGTTGCCCGCGGAGGCTCCTCCAGCGAAACGAGCGCATCGACATCCCGCCCAGGCGCAACCGCCCGGGTCAGCGCCTCGACCTGCTGCAGCCGAGCGGCGTCGTCCTTTGCGGCTTGCAGCTGCTTCCAGAGCGGAACGCCGGCAGCCGAGCCTCCGGCCGTCGCGCCCAAGAGGAACGCCGAGGCGAGCCACGCCCAAGCCGTGAACCGAACGCGGTTGACGACGCTCATCGCCCCTGGAGTATTCGTCGCCATCAGCCTGCCCCGGTGCCCAGCATCGACTTGATGACGCTGGAATTCAGCTTCGCGCCCATCGGGATGTTGAACAGGGGCGCACGGATGACCGCATGGATGTCCGCGCCGTCACCGATCTGCAGGTCCTCACTCGCGATGAGCAGCGCGCTGTCCTTGGCCGCCTTGGCAGGATCGCCCACCTTGCCGGCAACTGCGATCCGCTCGGCTGTCAGGCGCCCGCTGAAGTGAGAGCCGGGGGCGATGATCACAGTGCCCTTCGCGCATTCCAGCGTTCCACGGAACGTCCCATAGATGACCACGCCACAGTCGAGCTTCAGGTGCCCGTCGAACACGGCCTTCGGGGGGATCACCATGCCGATCGCGTGCTCCTCGATGGACAGGCGCAACGTTGAGACGGCTTGCTCCGCATCCGGGTGAGCGGATGCATGGGCGCTGAGGGGTGCTGGATTCATGACGGGGTGATGATTTAGTTCGCGTCTTCGCGCACGAGAACGCTTGCGGAGGACGTCCGGTAGATCCGGCGACCTGGATCGGTCTGGAGAAGGAGCTCCCCATTGGGTAGGGCCTTGCCGAGCTGCACGCGCAAGGGCCGGCCGGCTGCGTCCTTCAGGGCGATCGTGACCCCGTCCGCTTCGACCTGAACGACCTTCCACGCGGGCAGCGTCGCGGTCCGTCGCTGTTCGACGGCCGATGACCCGAGGTGGATCTGCAGGAGCGAGCCGAACGCGAACGCCGCGATCGTGCAAGCGACGGCCAGCACCACCACCGTGCGCATGCGAATCCGGGAGGCGATCGAATTTGCGTTGAGAGCCGCCGTGTCGGCTGATTCGGTCCCGAAACGGATCCAGGGAACGCCCTTTGCGGAGATCACAGGCCCGGCGAAGCCTGGCAGCTCGATCACGTCCGCGCGAAGCAGCGCCCGCGTCCAGTCGACCGACGTTACGGCCTGCCCGCGCGATGGCACGCTCGCCCGACCGGTGCGTGCGATCCCCGTAGCTGAGGGGCGACCCTCAGGTGTGTCCGTCTTCAATGCTTTTTCCCCAGAATCGGTGCGAACAAGCTCTGATGCTGCGTTCGCGACTCCAACCACGTTTGCGGCTTGGTATTGTTGCGGAGATAATAGCATCGCATTAATTATTCGAGCAACGCCGCTTTAACATGAATTCCCGGAAGAAGCGCACACGCATTCCCCGCCCTTCCTTGCGCGAAGCGTCCGACCAGGCCGAGCTCGCCGCTCTAGTCCACTCACCCGAGCCATCCGCCAAAGTCGCGGACGAAGCGCTGCAGGGGTACCAAGTCGATGCTGTCGCCTGACCCGTACGTTCAACTGGAAGGGGCGGCCTCTTCGGGTCTACCTGAACCGATGACCCGCCGAGCGGCCCTTCGTGGTCTTGGCGGCCTGGGCCTCGGGACCATCCTCCTGCTGCAGGAGCCCGGCGTCGCACACGCCCAGGCGATCGCCGCCGCCGCAGGCGCCCTCCCCTCAGCGGCTCAACGCGACGAGTTCTGGACGCGCGATAGAACCGTCTGGGTCCGGCGCACTTCCACTGGCGAGGTCATCAAGAGCACGTACTGGCGCAACGGCCAGCTTGTCCAGAGCGAGTACGAGCGCCTGTGCTGGTTCGCGCGGGACACGACGCTCGAACGCCTCATCCGCGAGAACAGTCCTCACATTCGCAAGGCGCTCGATTCGGGACGGTTCACCAGGGAGCAGGTTTCCCAGTGGACCATGATGAACCCGATCATCTTCGACGTGCACTACGCCATCACGAGCTGGCTCGGGTGGTTCAACATGGCCAGGCCGATCGATTGGACGAGCGCCTTCAGGCACCCCATCACCAACGCCATCACCGAAGGCTCGGCACGCGACAGCTGGCACATGCGCGGCGGAGCAGTAGATGCCCGGATCCCCGGCGTACCCATCGAGCAGTTCGGTCGCTTCGCCCAGTGGCTCGGCGCCGGCGGCGTCGGCGTCTACGTGGGGAAATCATTCACCCACACCGATTCGGGGCGGGTGCGGAGCTGGCGGTCTTGAGGGTCATTCAGGCCGCGCGAATTGAAGAAATCGCCAAGAGACGCCACCTATTGAGAACAGAGCAATGTCGCTCGCGAACCCCGGGGAACGTCCCATCTTGAAACTCAGCAAACTCTTTCTCAGCGCGATCTGTATCGCCCTTCCTCTTGCCGTCCTCGCGGCTGACAACCCACCCCGCCAGGTTGAGCTCACGCTTTCCGTCTTGACGCCCGGCCGGGCAACCGCGACGGAGACGACCGCAGCTTCACTTGGACAAAATACAAGGATTGGCGGCAAGGCTCGTCAGTTCGTTGCGCGGGCGAGATGGGACGCCCAAGGTCGAGCGGTCGAAGAGAAAGAGACCCTGTACGAAGGACTCTCGCTCCTCATCACGCCGACTGCCGTTTTGGACGATCGAGTAGTTGTTTCCGTGTCGGCAGAGCTTCTTGACCTTGTCGCGATGCGCCAAGAAACGGTGCAAGGATCACGGGTCGAGTTGCCAGTAACGCGCATGAACGAGGCATCACTCGGGAACCTCGTCCTGAAGTACGGCGAGCTCACGCCAGTTTCATTGTTCAATTTGGGCTCGGCGGGCGGTCGCGTCGTCCATCTCCAAGCCAAGCCACTTCCGGCGCAGCCATAACGTGCCGGTCTTCGTCTTCGGCAGCAACACGGCGGGCAGGCACGGAAAGGGTGCTGCCCTCTTCGCGCGCCAACAGCACGGCGCAATACACGGCCAAGGCGAAGGCCTGCAAGGCAATGCCTACGCAATCCCCACGAAAGGCCAGCGGCCCGATCGTTCGCTCTTCACGCTTCCGCTGGAGCAGATCCGAGCCGGCGTCGACCGCTTTCTCGCCTTTGCAGCGAGCAGGCCGGACATTCAGTTTGAGGTGACGCCCATCGGCTGCGGGCTGGCCGGCTACAAGCACGCCGAGATCGCACCGATGTTCGAAGACGCTCCCGCGAACTGCCATCTGCCGGCCGAGTTCTTGACGTTTGGCAGCGTGGTAGCTGATCGCATCGCCGCCCCTGCTATTCGGTTCCCGCGCCGATGACGTCGGGCAACGAAAACGTAGGTGCCTTCGACTAGATCCTCAGACGGGCACGAAAATCTCTGGTGTGCCGAGATCCCGCAGCGCCGAGATTGCGTCCGTAAGTGGATGCCCCGTCAGCTGTGCCGTAGCGGCATCCAAGATATCGGACGCCGTCGATGCATCACCAAGCTCCAACAAGGCCCACATTTGCCGCGCATGCGGCAGCACGGCAACGCAGGTTAGCGCGCGCAAGGACATGATCCAAATCGGCATGCCGCTCGCAATGCGCTGATTGAGGGGGCTGGTTGAAGCGTTTGCCTGCTTCTGCAGGTGCTGCATGCGCATGCTCAGCATCGAGATTCGGCCGGAGACAGCGGAGGGGACATTTTGCCGAGACTGCATATGCTTGAGGGCCGTCGCGAATGTAGGATCTCCCTCGCTCTTCCCATCGATTGCCATAAAGGCCAGCGCCATCGTCGCTGCCGCCCTAAGGTCACCAAGCTCGCGTGGCCCCAGCGATCGCACGACGGCAAGGACCTTCTCCGCGTCGCCGATGGCCGCTTTTTCTCCAGCCGAGCTCAAGAGTTTCTTGATGAAGCCCACAGTTCCTCTTCCTTCCTTGTTGCGTTCACTGCCGCCATGCGCTGGCTTCCAGAATTCTTGCACGCATCGCGTAGGTCCCCGTCCCACCACCGGCAGCCCGATCGCTCGCCTGTAGCAAAGTGTCGCGAAGTCGACGTCCATTCGACCGCGGGAGTCCTCAACGTGAAGCGCTGGGGCAACCTCAAAAACATCTCCCGCGAATCTCGCGTTCCCGCCTAGCATCGCCCGATCGCTCCCGCCCGCGAGGGGGGGTGCTTTACCAATGCGAGGCCCCATGACCCAACCCGAATCCCCTGAGATCGCTATCGTTCGCCTGGGCGAAGGCGAGGCTGCCCAGTTCGCCATCGGCGCCCTGCCCCGTGCGGGCCGGCTCCCCTTCAGCAAGGTCGAGGTGCACGCCACCCACCTGACCGTCACCGGCCAGGACGGCACCACCGAGGAACTGGGATCGGATGCCGAGCCGCTCGCCCCTGCAGTGATCGAGCAGCTCCTCTCCGACGAAGGCCTGGTCTTCGCCGAACTGGACGAGGACACCGGCGCTCCCGTGTCCACCGAGCGCATGAAGGGTTGATGCTCGTGAATGCAGGAGAACTGACGCCGGCGCCGGCCGCAGATGTCGAGGTCCGTGGCAAGAGCTCCAAGCTCTTCAAGGCCGCAGCCTTGTTCGCCTCCGGGGTCGCGGCGACGGCCGCCATGATGGGCCCGGGTGCCCACAAGATTGCGGACGTGATCGGAGACATGCAGGCGCGCGGCCACCAAGCGAAGCAGGTCGCACCCGCGGCCTTTGCGGCCACTGCCGCACAAACCAGCGCGACCACCACGGTCCACGCGGCGCCCGTCATGCACGAGACCGACCGGGTCCGCGTTGAGATCCTGAGCAGACCGGTTCCTTCGGACACGCGAGCCGCGGCCGAGATGGCCCGCGCGGTACCGCTGCCCACAGACGCGAAGGTGGAGATGCCATCGGCCGAGCAGACCGCCGTGCTCGCCTATGGTCAGTTCGCACCGATCGCTACCCGCGTGTTCAACAACGGCACGAAGCAGAACGAGACGCACTGGACCTTGCATCCATGGGACGTGGCGCGCCTGGCCGACCAGGCCTCGGCCGAGCTCTACAAGGAACGGCGCATCCGCGTCGAGCCACGCCTCATCGCAGGTGCCTACTACACGGAAAGCCGCGGCGTCGTGCAGGTCGGGTTCGATCGCAAAGGTGTCGAGCTGCTCAACAAGGGCAAGTCGATCGATGAAGTTTTCAGGAGCGGGGCCAAGGCCAGCTACGGCCTGTTCCAGATCGACCAGCAGCACGCCGGCGCCACCGACGTGGACCCGGTGCGCGGCGCCAAGAAGGCTGCCGAGTTCCTCTCCGAAGGCCAGGCAAACATGAAGCGCTACCCCCGCCTGGGCATGGTCGCTGTCTCCGCCACCTACAACGTCAGCAGCAACCTGCGGGAGAAGATCTTCGCGGGCGCGCCGCTCGACGAACAGGAGACCAGGTCATTCGAAGCCGTGCAGAACCATGCGGCCAACATGTCCTACGGTGCCGCGCTCTACGACGTCGCGCACCGCACGCACCAGCAGCACCTGGCGCAGGCCCAGAAGCTCGGACAGCCGATCGCCGTGGCTGCCCACGCCGCGACGCGTGCCGATCCGCTGGCGAGAGAGCGAGTCGACGCCGTGATGGCGCTGACGGGTCGCAAGTTCCAGGAGCCGGCGGCCCAGTCCAACGCACCTGTCGAACAGATGGCGCAGACCAACTCGGTCCCGACGGCGCTCGTGGCCACGGTCATTGCGCCGACACCCGCACCGGCCGTGAAGGCAGCAGCGCCAGCGCCCTCACCTGTGGCGGCCGCAGCGCGGGCACCGACGAATACGGCGGCTCAGGCCCCGGCAGCGACCGAGGCGCCCGCGAAGGCCGCGGCGACCAAGCCGTCGTTGCGAGAGGCCATGAAAGTGGCCGCTGCCGCCCCGACCCACAGCAAGCCCGACCGAGCGGCACCGGTTCGCCGGTCCACCGAGGCGGCAGCGCCCCGAACCGTCTCCTCGACGCAGGACCTGGACCGATTCATCCTGGAAGGTGCAGCACGCGAAGCACGCGCCGCAGCGCCGGAGCGCGCGATCGTGGTCCCATCACCAGATCGCGCGCGAGCCGCCTTCAATGGCTCGGTCAACGATTGGAAGGAGAGCGCAGCGTCGGTGCTGGGCCGCGTCGCCGCCTTCCACGAGCAGCGCACGCGCGAGATGGCAGGCCAGCGCGAGGCCCCGTAGCGGACCCTCGTTGTTGCGCTCATTGTTTCGCTGCGCAACAAAGTCCGCAACAAGACGGAGTTCGCGAACCGGCGCCGCCTGGATGAAGCGGGCCTCCGTCATCGTCGCCAAAGGCGGCATTGCCGAAGAGATCACGCCCCCGTTGGGCTCTTTGTTGCGTTTATTGCTGCTCCGCGCAACAAACAGCGAAACAATCTCCAGCGGTGTGGGCCCTCTTTGTTGCGCTCATTGTTTCGCTGCGCAACACAGCCCGCAACAATACGGCCGCCCGCCCGGAACTACCCCGAGACGCGAACCAGCTTGAACTGCGGTGCCTGCTCGCCGCGCACCGAAGTCTGAATGGCCGCCACCTTGCCGGGAACGACCGCGTTCAGCACTTCCTTGTCGATGCGCATCTTCCGCACGGTGCCATCGAAGTAGAGCGAGTCCAGGCCCAGCAGGATCTTGGTGCCGCAGTTGGCCAGGAAGTCCTCGGAGAAGTGCGTCGGGCTTTGGCTCGCAGCGATCAGGGCCACCCCGAATTTGCGAGCCTCCTTGGCCAACCTGTCGAGAATATTGGTGTCCTTGTCGGCGAAGAATTGGTGGGCTTCGTCGACCACGATCACGTCCCGCAGCTCGGCAGCGCCCTTCACAATTCCGCGTTCGCGCGCATGCTCGAAGATCTCGGTGAGCCGGGTCCAGACAAACATCTTCTGCTCGGTACCGGATAGCGCCGTGAGGTTGTAGCGCCACACCGGCGCTGCCTCATCGAAGGGAGGCTCGGCGCTGCGATAGATTCCGCTGGCCACGATGGTCTCAAGCCGATTCACGATCGAGCGGACGGTCTCCATTGTGTCGAACCGTATGAGCGCATCGAGTTCCTTGCCGGTGGCGATGCCGGCCACGTACTCGCTGAATGACTCGATCACGCCATCCACGCCCTGCTCGACCTCGCGACGCGCCTCTTCCACATCCTCGCCATTGCCCAGGCCGGCGCCGAACTTCCGCGCCTTCGCCTGCCATGACACAACGCGCTTGTTGTGCTCTTCCAGAAGGCGCGTCGACTTGGTTCCGCCACCGACGGTCAGGTTTCGCAGACGTGTCTTGGCGAACGCGGCCGCCTCTGCGAGCGAGGGATAGTGCTTGCCGAACCGCTTCTGCGAGTAGCGTTCAAGAGGCCCCTCGTGCCGATCTGTCCACCAGCAACGCGCTTCGCGATCGAACTGCAGCGTGAGACCGGCGGCGCGGGCGGCTTCCTTCGCGCTGTCCTTCGCCTCGAACGGGATGTCGAGGTAAATGCGGCCTTCGCCCGGCGGGAGATCGCCGTGCTCTTCGTGCCAGGTCGACGCATCGTCAGCGCGAAAGCCGTGCATTGCGTAGAGGTCCTGCAGCAGGTTTCGCAGCGAGGCCCCCTGCCGGTCGCCCATCGGCGTGCGGCTGGAGTCGTTCACCATCTCGATGAAAGCCTGGATTCGCTTTCGCACGCCACCGTAGTGCGGGTTGGACGAGATCTTCAGTGGGTTGATGCCATATGGCGTCGACTCGGAGAAGATGACGGTGGAGGAGTCGTCCAGCTCGAGGTCCCCGTGCACATCCATCAGATGCACGCGAATGTTGCGCTGGGCGCGGGTGATCTGGCGAACGATCCGGCGAAGAGTGAACGTCTTCCCGCTGCCGGACTTGCCGGCCAGAAGCATGTGCCCGTTGACGGCGTCCGCCTCGGACCAGGCCACCGGCACCTGCTGGCCGCGCTGGAGCAGTGGATCGTCGAAGCCGAAGATGATTCGCATGACCGCAGGTGATGCCGCGGCTTCCACAGCCTGAACCGGCTGAATCACGGAAGGCCGCGGCGCGAGCGCGCCATCGGAGACCGCGGAGATCGCCACTGGGAGCGCCGCCCTCAGAACTTCGAGGTCGGCCCGGCGCCGTGCTCGGGCGCCACACGCTCACTTCGGGCCGCATCCAGCATGGCAGCCAGTCGGCCGCGCGTTTGAGGGACCGACAAGCCCTGATTCGGGTCCGAAAGGAGAAGCCGGGCGGCCACGCCCTCGTCGCTGGCGAAGAATTCCGGCCGGTCGTCGATCACCACGATCTCGTCCAGCGTCAGTTCTGCCAAGTGGGCTTCGCGACGGGACTCATTGACCCAATCCAGCGATTGCCGAATGAACTCAGGCGCAGGGGCGCCCAGGTCCACGAAGTAGCCTGGCGGCTGGATGACGCGATCGCTCAGCTCGCCCAGCAGATGCGCCAACGTTGCCTGGTCAAACTTCCTGCGCCAGGTCGAGTGCACGAGGATCGCCACGTCGGGCCGGTCGACCAGCACGTCGACCAGGTGGCCCAGCCAAATGAGGCGGCCCTGGGCCTTCATCTGCACCGCAAGGAGCGGACCGCTCGTGGGGCCGCTCGCGACATGGATCGCATCGGAGGCCCGGTGCAGAACGCCGTCGAAGTCCAGGCAGAGAATGGTTTGGCAGTAAGACTGAATCGGCGGCATGATCATTTTCTATTCGTTCGCAGAATTGTAGCTATACGGACGGATTATCTCGACACACGCCCGTATCGAACAGAATGTTTCAGCGCCAGGTAGGAGGCCGGCCCGCCACATTGTTGCGCTCATTGTTGCTCGGCGCAACAATGCTCGAAATAATCGCACGCAGAAGAAGTGTGTTTTCGTAGCATGTCCCTTTCACGGACGAAGGAAGGCGACCACGAAATGCACATGGATCTGAAGCACATCACCGACCTGCACAAGCGGGAGCTGGCGTACCACATCGGCATGGCCGGCGCCAACGACGGCATCTCCATCGGCGAGCTGATGGAAAAGTGCTCGACGGTTCAGGACGCGGATGTCGGGCTCGAGCGTACCGCCGTGTGGCGCCGGCTCAAGCAGTTGAGCCAGGAAGGCCTCGTGCAGCTGATCGACGCCGGCAGCCGGCGCAGCGCCTTCTACATTCCCACGGATGCTCTGCGCAGGGCCGCGCTGCACATGCATCTCTCCAGCGATTCGCAGTCGCGGCCCCATGTCGCCTACGACCGCGGCCTGCTGGACGGCTACGTCCCCAACGAGACCCGGTATCTCCGCTCCGCCGAGCTGGAAGGCCTCCAGCTGGCATGCGCGCCTGGCACCCTGGAACGCGGAGAGCGTCAGGACCGGGACATGCGCCGTTTCATGAGCGACCTCTCCTACGCTTCGAGTCGCCTGGAAGGTGTCGACTACGGGCACCTCGCCACGAAGAGCTTTTTCGAAGAGGACACGCCCATCAGCAACATGGCGCCGGTCGACCGGAAGGTGCTCATGAATCATTTCCAGGCGGCCAAGTTCATCATCGAAGGCATCCACCAGCCGACACGCGAAGGGGACGTGGGCATCAATGAGCATGACATCCGCAGCATCCACGCGATTCTGTCGAGTGGCTTGCTCACCAACCCGATGCATCAGGGAGCGATGCGCAACACGGCGGTGAAGATCGGCTCGAGCAGCTACATCCCTCCGGTCATCCCCGACGAGATCAAGCGGCTCTTCAGCCAGGTCGTGCAGAAAGCTTCCGAGATCAAGAACCCGTACGAGCAATCCCTGTTCCTGCTGGTTCACCTGCCCTACTTGCAGCCCTTCCACGACTGCAACAAGCGCGTCGCGCGCCTGTGCACCAACGTCCCGCTCCTGCGCAACGGCATCCTTCCGATCAGCTGGCTGGACGTCAACAAGGACGACATGGAGGTAGGCCTGGCCGCGGTCTACGAGCAACGCGATCCCCGGATCCTGGCCGAGGTGTATGTGCAGGCCTGCCATCGGTCCTTCGAGAGCTTCACGATCACCCAGGCGGCGCGCGATCCGGACGAGATCGACCTGCGCTACGACAACCAGCTGCGCCAGGTCATTCGCGCCGTGGTGTTGGAGAATGGCGCCATCACCGCCCCGTCGAGCGTCGATCCCTCCGATACGTCAGGGTTCATCGATCGCGTCACAGAGCTCGTGGGCGCCTGCCTCGGCAACCCCTTCGTCGGGGCCGCATACGGCCTGAGGCTGCCGGATATCGAGCGGTTCGCCGCGGCCCGAGAGGCGGACAGCGCAGTTTCGGACGAAACGCCGCGCATGGCGGAAATCACCTAATGACCTGTGGCTGCGGAACGCCAGTGGACGACCGCTTTCCAGCAATCATGACGTCCGCTGTAAGCCCGGTTTTGGCCCATAGCCAACATAGGCTTTTCCCGAAAGCTCAGCACGGCAGCGACAGTAGTACACGTCAGATGCCAGCATCAGGTCGTTCGGAGTTCTGCTCCGCGCTCACAGCGGTCGTTGCTTTTAGCTCGATATAGAACGAACTTCTGCCCCCCTCACGTCGAAGCTGGTAGCCTGGCACCACGCGCGCCGATCAGGTTCCGTTCTGGTTTCACCGATGTCCTGGCGAAGGGCCAAAAAAGGTCATTGCCTTGCGTGCGCCACAGTTGAGCGCTTAGACAGCAGGCGCGGGGCTGCCGCTCGAGATACGGGCTCACTCCGTTCTCGTGCGAGGAGGGTTTCGCTCAACATCATCATGACGCGTTCGAACGGCCCCGGGTCATTCAACGCGCGGGTGAGAACGAGGGCCCCCTGAATGCGTAACACCGCATCCTCGGCGCGGAGTTGAGCCTCCTCGACCCCAACCCCACTCTCCTCGATAACTCCCGCGAAGGCAGCGACCCATTTCTGGAAGATCCTCTGGATTCCGGGGCCCAACTCTCCCTCGTTGCACGTCAGGGCCAAGAGCGCAACAAAGCAAGTGGTGCTTCCGCCCTTGTAGTGTTCCCACAGGTGCTCAAGAACGTCACGCAAGCGTTCCTGGGGCGGCAGATCCCCGCGCAAGCGACTCAAGATCTGCTCGTCGAAGGCATATTCGGTTTGCTCGAATACCGCATGCAGCATCTCATCCTTTCCGTTCGGGAAGTGGTGATAGAGGCTTGCTCGGCCCAGGCCGGTCTGCTCAGCGATGCGGGTCAAGGTTGCACCCTCATAGCCAAATCTGCGAAAGACCTCACGCAGGTCTCGCACCACCTCAGCTCGGCTTCGCCGTTCTCGCATCTCTTTCATGCAGGGATTATGACCGAACGTTCGGTACGGGTAAATCCCGGTTCGTCCCGAACGTTCGGTACAGTAAATTTCCTGCACCGGCGACACCGACCGCAAATCAGGAGAAACAGCATGTCCTCTCGCAGAGAATTCCTTGCCCAAACAAGCGTTGCGACCACGCTCGCAGCCTTCGCCGCACCGCTGCTCGCGCAGGGAACCAAACCGCTCCGGTTAGTCATCGGCTTCCCGGCGGGTGTCCTTACTGACAACGTCGCCCGGCTGATCGCTGACGGGATGAAGGGCGCCTATCCGGCCGGAACGATCGTCGAAAACAAAACAGGTGCTGGAGGACGGATTGCCGCGGAGTTTGTGAAGCGAGCCGATGCAGACGGTTCCACCTTGCTGCTGACCCCGCTCTTTACGTTCACGCTTTATCCCCACGTCTACCGCAACTTGTCGTATGACCCACTGAAGGATTTCAAGCCCGTTGCCGCAGTTGCATCTTTCGACTACGCGCTCACCGTAGGCCCGTCCGTCCCCAATAGCGTGAAGACCCTTCCCGAGTTCATCCAGTGGTGCCGCGAAGACGAGAAGCGAAACCAGTACGGAATCCCCGCTGCAGGATCCACGCCCCAGTTCATTGGAGACCTCCTCGCTGGTGCAACTGGCGTGCCGTTTTCGGCGGTCGCGTACAAGGGGGGAGCGCCGCTGCTGCAAGACCTGATTGGCGGCCAGATCCCGGCCATCATCGATCCGCTGCCGAACGCGTTCGAGTACCACAAGGCAGGACGCTTGCGGGTGCTTACCGTGTTTTCCGAACGCCGGTCCCCGTTGTTGCCGGACATTCCCGCGATCGGTGAGTACAAGATGGGGCAACTCGCTGCCCGCGAGTTGTTCGGCGTTTTTGTACCAGCCACAGTCTCAGACAGCCACGTGGCAACGCTTCGCACGCAGCTTGCAGCATCGGTCGACAACTCGAAGGGCGGCTTTGCCCGCATGCTGGTAAATGCGGAGTCGATGGGTACCTCCGATCTAACTGCCTTCACGCAGAAGGAGACCGAGCGCTGGAAATCGGTGGTGCTAGCGTCCGGATTCAAGGCCGTGGACTAGGACGCAATACGTGACGGAACAGCATTGCCAGCCAAGCAGCTCCAGGCGGCCACGGCTGATAGTCGTCGGCGGAGGCTTTAGCGCGGCATCCCTTGTGGTCCAACTCCTGCGCTGCGCGCGCCTTTCGGTAGAAATCGTCATCGTCGAGTCGCGTGCGAACGTCGGCTGCGGCTTAGCCTACTCGGCGACGGACAGCGACTATCGCCTCAATGCGCCGCTCGACGTTCACTGGATCGATCCCAATAGGCCTCTTGAACTGCGTCATTGGTTTGAGGAGCGCGGCATTCTCGAAGCAGATCCTGCATGCATGACCAGCAATGGGCTAGTATTCCTGCGGCGGTCGGATCTAGGCAAGTATTTAACCGACACGATCGATGGCGCCTCCAGAGCTGCACCAGCGGGCTCCTCGATCCGCCACGTTCGTGACACAGCGACGTCCGTTGCACTCGATCGGGGCGTCTATCAGGTGCAATGCGCCAAGGGCGGGATCATCGACGGCGAGATGCTGGTCATCGCCACGGGCAATCCGGTGCCAGCCTTGCGAACGCCCTTCAGCCCCGCACATGAGGTCAATCCACGCATCATTGGAAATCCCCTAGAGCCCGGTTGCCTCGACCACATCCCGAAGTCGGCTCGTGTGCTGGTCGTCGGAAGTGGGTTGACCGCATTGGACATCGCGTCCACGTTTGTCCGCCGCCAGCACATGGGGGGGATCCTGGTGGTCTCGCGTCGAGGTTATCGGCCGAGCTCTCAATCGCCTGAGAGCCTGAGGCTTCCGCCGAAGCCGGTAGAACTGGGTACAGCAATCCCCCCTTTCATTGAAGGCGAACCTGCAACGATTGCCGCCTGGACTCGAGCACTGCGCAAGCAAATCAGGCGCGACGTGGCCGAAGGCAAAACCTGGTTTGCGGCGTTCGACTCGGTTCGGGACGTCGTGTGGAAGCTCTGGCCCCGACTGTCGACGCGCGAGAAGCTCAAGTTCCTCAATAGGCTGCGCGTCTTCTATGACGTGCACCGGTTTCGCACGCCCCCGATGAACGAAGAACTGGTGGCGACTGCGGAACGAGGAGGCGACGTACGCTATGCAGCGGCGGCGCTTCTCGGTGTTGAGGCGTCACCCAGCCATGTGAACGTGCTGCTCTCGGAAGGATCCGGAGGACAAAGCAAGTGGCATCAATTCGACTTCGTCGTCAACTGCACGGGCTTGGATGCGGGATCAGCCTGGCGAAGAAACGCCCTGCTGCGCTCGCTGCTAGAGCAAGGACTGCTGCGGCTTCATCCCACAGGGATTGGGTTCGACGTATCCGAGCAGTGCGAGGCGTTCGATTCGCGCGGTGTGCCGCAACCAACACTTCGCGTGATCGGCCCGCCCACCGCTGGCGCCTTCGGTGACCCGGTTGCCATTCCTTTCATCGCCAACCAGGTGCAAAGGATCCTGCCGGACCTGTTGCGTACCCTGGATTCCCTCCACCACTTCAATGACGAAACCTATGAACCAACATCAATTGACTGAAAAGTACATTACCGCCGGCGGCTTCAAAACCCGCTACCTCGAAGGAGGAAGCGTCGATGGCGTTCCGGTAGTTCTCTTGCACGACGGCGGCTGGGGCGCTCGCGCTGAGACGACGTGGGGTGGCGTTGCGCCCATCCTGCTCGAGGCCGGTTATCGCCTCCTCGTGCCAGACCTGCTAGGTTTCGGCGGAACTGAGAAGGCGTACTTTTTCGATAAATCTCCGGTCGCATTCCGAATGAAGCACGTAGCCGACTTCTGTGCTGCGGTGGGTTGCTCAAGCGCCCATTTCGTCGGCACGTCGTTCGGAGGCACTTTGCTGATGAGAGCGTTGGCCGCAAAGCCATGCCCCTGGCCGGTTGCGAGCGCATGCAGCATCGCTGGGACTGGAGGACCTTGGCGGGTCCCCGAAGCGATGGGCAAGTTGGCTGACTTCGATGGCTCCGTGGACTCGATCGCCAGGCTGGTATCGATGATCGCAGAACCGGGATATCCAGGGTTTGACTCCGAAACGTACATCAAGGAACGGCATGCCAGCGCACTAGTGCCGGGCCACTATGCTGCACTTTCCGCTGCACGGTTGCAGGCCCCGTGGGAGCAAAGTGCGCAATCCGCGCAGGCGGACGCGTATCCCGGTTCGCTGCAGGGCTGCGAAATCCCGTTAATGCTGATCGAACCGGAGCAGGATCCCACTTGCCAACCAGGATGGCCGTCGAAGATCAAGGAAGTTCTGCCGGAAGCGGAAGTGCAAACAATTTCAGGGCGGCACTCTCCGAACGTCGACAGGCCCGAACTTGTTGCCAGGATGTTGCTTGGCTGGCTGGATCGCGTCGGTTCACGCAAGGCGGAAGGAAGCGTGAAGAGGTTGCATGGCCAGGGTAAGGCCCTAACCGAGACAATCGTCTCCCTTCTCAAGGATGCCGAGTTCAGGACACTGGGGCTGCGCGATTACTTCGAATACCGCGACTTGGGAGTTAGTGAGGCGACGGAAGGCCGGTTCGTGGCGCGTGTTGTTCGCGCACATGCAGGGCTTCCGGTCACAGCAAGCTGGCATGTGCACTATGCAGATTTCCGTTTGCTTTACGTACTGAAGGGATGGCTGAAGTTCCACTACAAGGACCGTGGCACGTTTCAGCTCAGCGCCGGTGACGCCATCTTCCAGGCACCGGATCCACATGCGGAGCTGGAGCACTCTGAAGACGTCGAGGTCCTTGAGGTTGCGTCTCCTGCAGATTTCTCCACGGATGACGTCTCATGAGTTCCGCCTACGCTCACCCTTTTAATAAACACGGACTGAACACTACCCATCTCCACGGCTCCCTGCATCGAACAGGACGTTGGAGCCAACGGACACAGCGATCACCCAGGTCTGACTACGCGTGGAGCGGGCCGTGGTCCTCTTCAGCGCTCCTCGATTCCCGGACAAAGTGGCCAGGGCACGTAGCCTGCCGACAATCGGCACCCTAGCTAAGGCTGCTTTGCGCCCGTGACTGCTTCTGGGCCGACTGTAGCCGGTCACGGCCCAGGATCTTTGGGCTCAAAGCGGACGTCAATGCACGCCGGCGGACCTCGCGCGGCGTCAGTACTTGCCAACTGCAATTCGCGGTGCTGCCACCGACGGCGCGTCCGAACTTCGACGCGCTTCTCTTCAAGGCGCTGGCGGGTAGCCGGCGGCGGAGAGCGCGGCGGCGAACTTCTCGCGCGGCTCGGCGGACTCGACCGTCACGCGCTTGCTCTTCGGATCCGTTTCAACACGCGCTTGGGGGTCCACCGTCGCGCAGACCCGGAGGATGCCACGGGCGCAGCCGCCGCAGCTCATGGCCGGGATGTTCATTTCGATCATCTGAGGCTCCTTTCATGTGGATGAGAGCATTCTGATCCTTACCATGGTGTCAAGGTTGAACATTGGAGCCTGGAAGCATCAAGAGGAACTCCCATGAGAGATTCGACGGATCCGACAACGCGACCGGGCTCTGGCCTCGCTCTACTCGTCATCGCCGCGGCGCAGCTGATGCTGGTGCTAGACGATTCGATCGCCAACATCGCTCTTCCCAGCATCCAGCGCCAGTTCGAGGTGTCCTCCTCGGCTCTGCCGTGGGTGGTCAACGCCTACGTCCTCGCCTTTGGCGGACTCCTCCTCCTTGGCGGGCGCGTGGGCGACTTGTTTGGCAGACTGAGGACGTTCCGTTCCGGCCTGTGCCTCTTCACCCTCGCGTCCCTCGCCGGCGGCTTCGCCTGGAATATGGAGTCGCTCATTGCCGCGCGCGCGCTCCAAGGCGTGGGCGCCGCCCTCGCGGCCCCCAACGGACTCGCGCTGATCGCCACCAACTTCCCAACGGGCCCGGCCAGGAACACGGCGATGGCGGTCTACGGCGCCATGTCGGCCCTGGGCATCACTGCGGGCGTACTGCTCGGGGGCGTGCTCACGGGCATGCTGAGCTGGCGGTGGGTGTTCTTTATCAATGCGCCGATTGGGCTCGCTGTCCTCCTCGGCAGCCGCGCCCTGCTCGAAGGAGAACGCGGCCGCGGCAAGCTTGGCCTGTTCGGGGCAGTTGTCGGCACAGGCGCGATGATGGCTTTGGCCTATGGCGTCACGCACGCGGGCGAAGGCGGCTGGGCAGACCCCACCACTCTGATTTGGTTGGGGGCAGCGGCCGTCCTGCTCGCCATGTTCGTGACCATCCAGGCACGCAGTTCCGATCCCATGCTGCCGCTTACCTTGCTCGCTGAGCGCAACAGAGCCGGTTCCTACGGGGCGATGCTGCTCTTCGGGGCAGGGATGATGGGCACCTATTACCTGCTCACGCTGTACCTGCAGCAGGTGCTCGGCTTCGGCCCGGCCCGGGCAGGCATCGCTGCCCTCCCGTTCGCCATCGGCATCGTCTTCGGAGCTGGCCTGAGCTCCAAACTCGTGGAGAAACTCGCCCCCCGAGTTGTCGCGGTTCCCGGCCTGCTGATCGGCGCCGCGGGCATGCTGTGGCTGTCACAGCTGTCGATGGACTCGAGCTATTTCGCGGACGTGATGCCCGGTGTCTTTGCGGTCTCGTCGGGCCTGGGCGTCACCGCCATCGCCACCACCCTCACGGCGGTCCATGGCGTGCCCAAGGAGCGCGCGGGAGTGGCTTCTGCAGTAGTCAACATGGCGCAGCAGATCGGCTCGGCCTTGGGAATCGCCGCGATGACGGCGATCTCAACGTCCGTCGCTGGAGCGAAGATGCCACAGGCGGCCACCCGGCTGGCAGGCCCAGACCACGCCACGGCCGCTCAGGCGGCCGAGGCTCTCGCCTCCGGCTACTCTGCCGCCTTCATGGCCGGGTCGGCGTTGCTGCTGATCGCGGCCATCGTCGTGGGTTGGGCGGTGAACACGCGCGAGGTGCAGAAGACTGCGGTTGCAATGGGCCACTAGACTATCCTTGGACGCGAGTGACTTTGTGTGTTCGCGGATGTCCGCTTGGGCCGTTTCCGGCTGTGGCGGCATTCTGCGCCGCCCGCCTCTGATGCGGAGTCACTCCGTTACCCCCGCGAGGCAATCCCTCCTGGCTCCCTCCCTGCGAGACCAGCAAAGTTGAGTGGCGCGTTGGACGAGGGCCTTCGTTGCCTTGGCAACGTCCAGCAACGCAAAAGGCAAAGTCCCGTGAGGGTCCGCAGTCGCTTCGGCTCCTAGTGACGGGCGCCTTGGTCGCCACTCCGATTGCGTTTGCGACGTGCCGAGCGCCGGGCGGAAGTCCACGCCGGCAGCCTACCCGCCGCCCGGACGGTCGCGCTCATCAGCCTCCTCGGCAGACGGGCTGATGAACGGCATCTCCTCGATCTCACCGGCGACCAGGCGCTTGTAGAAGATGCCTGCATAGGACATGGCGCCGACGCACTTGTTCACCTCATCGATCGGAAATCGCCCGGTGACCACGACCAAGTTGTCGGCCCATTCCCCGCAGCCGCCCTCGCGCAGTTTCCTGCTGGTATCGGCGTACCAGGCGGCGACGCGCTCCGGCGCCCCGTGCTTATGCAGGGTGCCTTCGGCTGTGTCGATCGCCAGGGAGATCTGATCCAACGGCCGAAGCACTGGCTCCAGGTCGTCGCTCAAAGGCCGCTTGGCATGCAGCACGTACTGGCCGCAGTTGAGCCGGTACTCCAAGATCAGCCTCGCGGGGCGGGTTGTTCGTTCTCCTCCTGCGCAGCAGAGATGGCGGCTTCGACGGCCTGGAAGGCAGCCTCGGGCCCGACGCGTGCGACCAGGTACTGGATCTGCGTGTCGACGCCGTCGTTGTTCACGTCCGAGGCCTTCATCGAGATCAGGTCCATGTCCTCCTCACGCGGCCGAGTCGAGACGCTCCGCGCGGCAGCGAAGTGCACGGCTTCGTCGAGCGTCTCCGCATCGAGCTGCGCGTCCTTCATCATCCTGGTCAGGAAGCCCGAGATCTCGTCGTTGCTCACGTAAGTCCAGCACTCGATGTAAGCACCCTGGGGCGGCAGGTCGGGATCGTCTCGCGAGATGTTCACCTTCGCATTCGCATCGACCTCGAGCTCGCCTTCCTTCTGCCCCGCCATGGCGTACTCCCGGAAGACGCTGCGCTCGACCGCAGTCGCAGGCACCGGCCGCTTCATCGAGACAAACCCGCTGACCGCAACTTTCTTCAGCGTGAACGCCTCGATGTCTTCGTAGTAGCTGGAATGCGGCTCCTCCCCAGCTGCCAGCCGGCGAGAGAAGCTCTCCTGGAACTCCTTCGCCCATTGCGCATACTGCTCATAGCGCCCGCGCGAGTCGCCGGCGGGAACCAGCTGCTCGCGCGCGATGGTCTCGGCGATATCGATCAGCGGCTCGACGAGCACCGCGGGCATGCTGTCCTTGGGAGACGCGGCCGCGAGTCCCTTCGCGAAGGCCTTTTGCACCACCGCGCGCCATTCGGCGACGGAAGGGGCGGAGCCGGACAGAGATGCCAGGAGCTCGTCGCACTCGGCGGGAGACAGTTCGATTGCTTGAAGGGTCATGATCGTCAGAATGGTTCGGGTGGTGTTGCCGCCGCGAACGGTTCGCGGCGGCAGTGGCTCAGGCCGCCGCGCGCTCGGCGTTCGACTCGTCGTTGGCGGCAGGCACCTCGGCTTCCGCACCCTCCTCGGCAGGTGCTTCCTGTTCGAGGTGGGGCACCACTGGCGCGCCGGCAGCCGCAGCAGCGATCTGCTGGCGAACCTGGGCGCGCCGTTGCGCGGTCTCTTCTCGGATCTGGGCGAAGTACTCCCGCCCGACTTCCTTGGCGAGGGCGCGCTGCTGCATGCCCTTGGCGTAGATCTCCAGACCGGTGCCGTGCACCAGCAGGCTCAGCGCGCGGTCGAGCATCGCCGGCTTGGTCGGGTCGAAGCCAAGCTTCACCGCAACGTAGCCTTGAGGGATGCCGGTCGCCGAGCCTGCCGTTGCTTCGTCGCCGAGCGCAACGCGACCGTTCAGGCCTGCCGCAGCACGTCCGGTACCGAGACGTCCGTTGCGCGACAGGACGCCCAGGGTGACGTTCAGCGGGTCGCGCGCTGCGGTCGCGCGCTCGCCGAGAGCTTCCTTGCGCATCTTCACCTGCTCGCCGCGCATCAGGCGCAGCGCGCGGCGCGCGTCCCGGGCCTTGGTCAACAGCATCAGCCCCTTGTCGTTGATCATGATCCCGTAGGGCTTGTTCGACGACAGGAACTCGGTCTCCAGCTGCAGGCCGTTCACGCCCTGTGCCTCCACCAGCTTCTTCACGAACGGCTTGATCTGTCCGCCCCAGACCCGCATCGGCATGAACTGGGCGCCCACGTGGCTCATGGTGGCCGGCAGGAGCACGCCGCGCTGGCGCATGCCCTTGTCGTCCGTGTAGATGATCGAGCGGCCGACGCGCGATTTCACCGACCAGTCGTAGGCCATGTACATGTTGCCGCCCAGCACGTAGCCGGAGCGACGATGCTGGCCGACGGGCGCCAGGTCGAACTCGTCGCGGGTCCAGCTGATGCGCGGGTTGGCTTCACCGAGCACGTTCGCGAAGCGCCAGCCCTGCTCCGTGCCTCGCTGGTAGTTGACCGGGCGCAGGCGCGAGTAGGCGTTGGTCATCAGCGTGCCGGCGACCTCGCCTTTCTTCACGTCGCCGCGGACTTCGGAGAGCAGCGCCCGCAGCGAATACTCCACGGGGCGCTCTTCGCCCGGGAACACGACCGCGATCTTCCACTTGTGCGGCAGGATCAGCTCGCGCACCTCGGTCGGAAGCTTCATGTTCACGATCACGCCGGTCTTGGCCTGCTGATAGACGACGCCATTGCTGTCGACCTTCGCGTCTTCCTGGAAGATCCCGCCCGGCACCAGCCCGGCAACGTGGTTCTTGAGCCAATCGGCGCGCAGGTGCGCGCGCTGCGCGGGCGGGTTGGTAAGGACCGCCTCATTCGTGTCGGTCAACCCCGCGGCCACGGCTGCCATCTTGACGATGGCCTGCATGCCCGAGTTCAGCTTGGCCACGACATCCTGCTTCCACGAGGCCTTGCCGTTCTCATCCAGCTCGAAATGGCCACCCTCCGCGGCAAGCAGCTCGCCACTGACGGTCGCGGCAGCCACGCAGGCAGTCCATGACATCGGCTTCAGGTCGACGTTGTAGGCGATCTTCTTGATGTAGACCGGGCGGTCGAAGGCGGAGAGCAAGTCGTCCTGGTCCGACGCGGCACCATCGGGCTGGCCGCCGGCGGCGAGCGCGCTCACGTCCATCGTGGTGTCGCCAGTCGGGGCCGGTGCTGCGTCCGTGGCAGGCTCGCCTGCCTCCGCCGTCGTCAGGGCTTCGTTGATCAGGGCCTCGACCATGTTCTCGCGCTCGCCCGAGGTGTCGCCGAAGAAGACGCCCGAGAACTCCTCCTTCGCGCGCCAGTCGAACTCGCGGGTCTTGAGCGGGTTCGTGCCCAGGAGCTCGTGGCGGTTGAAGCTCTCGTCGAACCGGTTGAAGAGCTGGTCGTACACCTGGCGCTGCTCGGCCACCTTCAGCAGCGGCAAGCGCATCAGGAACATGTTCACCGCGGCGACGCCCGTGATCTCCAGGAAGTTCTCCGGCAACGCCAGCTTCTTGGCCACGAGCGGCTCATCCTGCACGTAGCTGCGCACAGCCTCCAGGCCGATGGAGTTGAACAGGTCCGGCACGTCCTTGATGAGCATCGCGTTCTCGCGGCTCGAGCGGACGTTCGCGCTCATCTTCTCCAGCTTGCGGTTCTGCATCATCACGTAGCGCAGCTCACCGTAGATGCCGGTCGTGCAGGTCTCCACCAGCGGGAAGGTGACCTGGTCGTAGCGGTTCACGCGCCCGATCAGCTGGATGCGGTCGGTCACGTTCTCCGGAATCTGGTGCTCGAGCAGCACGCGGCGCGATCGGTCCAGGAACTGAGGAGAGGCGTGCATCGACGCGCCGGTCGCGGCCGAGCGGTTGATCAGCAGCGCCTGGATCTCGCCGTTATTGAAGGCGCGCTTGACGGCGTTGACCGCGCGCTTGCTGCGCAGGCGCGGGGTGACCTTCCACATGGGAGCGCCGTCCAGCCGGTCGGTGGTCGGGACCGTCGCGGTCGAAACGGGGTTTCCCGCGGCCTGGCCATCCGCTGGTTCCGCGGCCGAAGCGGGCATACGTTCCAGCGAGAACGAGCGACCGGTAATCTCGCCCACGGTGATGCCCGCGTCGCGCAGCTTCTGCTCGATCACATCGAAGGCTGAAACCGGCAGCTCGGGGATCGCATTGATCAAGCGCTCCAGCTCAGCAACCCCGTCCCTGAAGTGCTGACGGTCCGCATCGGTCATATCGGGCAGGTCCAGAATCGAGACCGTGCGGCGGCCCGAGATAACCTTCTTGCCGCGCTCGCCGGCTTCGCCACCTTCGCCTGGCGCGGTGTCAGCAGGCGCGGCGGCCGCGAGGGCCTCGTCGAGGCTCACCGCGTCTTCTTCTGCCGCGGCCTGCTCGCCCTCAGTTTGACGCTGCAGGTTGCGCAGGATCCGCGCTTCGCGTTGTGCGGCGACCATTTCGGCGGTCGGGGCGGTTTGGGCGCCCTCCTCTGCGTCTTCGCCTTCGGCGTTCAGTTCCGCTGCGGCGCGGGCGGCGGCGTCGGCCAGGGCCGGTGCTTCCTCCGGCTCGTCGGGCACATCCTCTTCGGTGATCTCGCGCTGCACCACCGTCGTGAGGCGCGGCATCAGCACGGCACGCACGGCGTCGCGAATGGTCGGCATCTTGATCGCGGACGGCAGCCCACCGGCGGTGCGCGGCGCAGCGCCGTTGGCTTCGGCCTGCACGTCGGCCTCGAGCATGAGCATGCGGGTCAGCGCCTCATTCGTCGCTTCCGAGACGATGACCGGCTTCAGGCCGGCGCGAATGTGCTCGATGGCCCGGTCGGCGACCTGGTCGGCGTTGAGCGCGCCCTGCACGGCCTTCATGACCTGGTACAGCACCGAGCCAGTACCGAAGCTCGAGCTCATGATGTTGGCGCGAGCAACAGGTGTCTCGGCGGCAGCGTTGGTCTGGTCGACCATCGCGGCGCGAGCTTCCTTGGCCTTGCGCAGAACGCTCACCGCCTCGCGGTTGCCGCGCATGAAGATCTGCGACATATCGCCGGCCAGGTAGGTGGCGGCCCCCAGCGCTTCGGCCACGGCATCGCTCACGCGCTCGTTGTGCGCGCGGCGTTCCTCGACCGTGTAGACGCTCACGTCCAGCTTGGAGAGGTCGTGCTCGCGACGGATGAGCGCACCTTCGGACGCCAGCATCGAGCTGAGCACTTCCGAGAACGACTCGCCACCCTTCTTGATCGCGGCGGCCAGGGAGGCCACGTTCACGCTGTCCGGCAGCGCGCGCTGGTAGATGTGCAGGTTGTCTTCCGTCTTGCTCCAGGTCGCCGAGGCGTACTGCACGCCCTTCGCAAGCCGCGCCATCTCGGCAATGTGGCTGGCGATCTGGCTGTCGGAGCCCGCGGCCACGTGGGCCTCGTCGAAGATGATGAGCGCGTTGCCGAGCTGGTTCTTCACCCACTGCGCCTTGTCGCTCTCGGCGCCGGCGATCTGCGAGTAGGTCAGGAAGCAGGTGTTGAGGCCCGCCTCCTCCAGCTTCATGCCGCCGTCGACCATGGCCTTCGTGCGTGCAGACGCGAACCCCTGGGCCAGCACCAGCGGCGGCTCGCCGGGGCCTGGCTCCCAGGTGATCTCGCCGTCGGTGTTCATGACCATCGGGCGGACTCGGTCCCACTCCCCGATCGCCTTCAGGTCGCGCGCGAGGTCGGAGAAGAGGTTCGCCTTGTCGGTGACGAAGAAGACCGGCTGGTTGCGACGAAGCGCCCAGGCCATCATGGCGGCCAGCTGGCGGCCCTTGCCGATCCCGGTCTCGTCGGCCAGGATGCTGGCGTAGCCTTCGAGCTGGCGCACCACCATCATGGCGATGCCGTCCACCTGCTCTGGCGACAGGCGCTTCGCCAATGCGTTCTCGCCCCAGCCGAGCTCGCGGGTCACGAGCTCGTCGATCTGGCCGTAGAGCGATTCGATCCGGGTCATCGTCGCCTGCAGGGGGGCCTGCATGTTCGACGGCACCATCGTGCGGGCCTCGCCCACCCGGGAGAAGGCAATGTACGGACGCTGTACGCGGCCTTCAAGCGCCGCGCGCTCGACATCGACGCCTTGTGCCTGGGCGTCCAGGACCTCAGCGCGGGCCATCGCTTCATCGACCGTGGTCTTCAGGTCGTCCCACGAGGAGATGACCGGCAGGGTCGTGATCGGCGTCGGCAGGTCCACGCGGCGGTTGACCACCGACACGACGCGCAGGCCCGGGTTGTTGTCCGGCACGCCGGCCTTGCGCGACAGGATCGGTGCGGTCTCGAAGGCGCTCTGGATCTGGTAGCGCTCGTTGACCATCTGCAGGAAGTTGCGCGAGGCGACCGAGAGTTCGCCCGGCACCGCGTCGGCGGCCAGCACGATCACGGCGCGGCCGCCCTCCTTGAGCGAGCGCAGCGAGTTGATCGCCAGCATGTAGTCCGTGCGGCGGCCATCGGCGCCGAGCACCGGGTCCGCATTGATGAACATCGCATCGGCGCCGACCTCGCGGCCAGGCGAGAACTCGCCGTCCTGCCACTCGGTGCTGGCGCGCAGGTTGACGACGCTCGAGAGCGCCGACATGTCCTTCGTACCACGGTAGGCGCGCACGTTGGTGCCCTCGGGCAGGAACGCGAAGCTCGCGCCGTCGAAGGCGTTCGGCACAACAACGGTCAGGCCTTCGGTGTCGCCCAGCAGGCGCTGGCTGGCCACCGAGATCGGGGCAGGCATCGTGCCGGTACCGCGCAGCCGGCCGCGGTACGGTGGGAGCATGTCCGTCAGGCGGGCCGACTCGCCATAAGCGTCCTGGGCCACCTCGAAGCCGTCGCGCAGATAGCGCAGGAGCGCGGTCTCGATTGCGGCGTGCACTTCGTCGTGCTGCTCGGTCGTGAAGGACACCGGCTGATCGGCGCTGACGGTGCCGTGCAGGGCCTGCAGGAAGCGGTCCATGTCCTCGGTATGCTGGACTTCGCCGAGCACCATCGAGCGCACGAAGCCATCGGCGCACTGGACCATCGAGAGCGTGCGGAACTCGTCCGTCGCGTCCTTCGGCAGGCGCAGGAAGACGTGCGGCTGGCTCGACTCTGATTCGTCGACGCGCAGCTCTGCGCCCTGCCCCGTCACCTTGACGACGTAGCGCGATCCTGCGGCTTCGAACACCCGCTCGCCGTCGGAGTTGCGTCCCAGCAGGACAGCGTTGTTGATGTCGATCGCTGCGGCGCGCTCTTCCTTGCTGGCCGGACGCTCGTCGGGCTTGCGCGCGGTCTGCAGGTTGAGCATGTAGCTCTCCGGCGCCATCTCGCGCACGGCCGCGTTCGGGAACACGGGGCGGAAGTCGGAGGGCTTCGGACGCTCGCCGGCCTTCACACGGCGAACGAGGTATTTGCGCGCGCCACCCGCATGGAAGCCGAGCTGCTGGATTGCCTTGTTCCAGGCGGGATTGAGGTAGGACAGGCCCGTGACGAACAGGTGCAGATGGGGATCGCCGCCCACCTCGATCGTTGCAATCTTCAGACGCGCACCAGACGCATCGTTCAGGTCAATCCACTTTGGCATCGCGCCCTACTCTCAGAAAAAGGTGCGCACCCACTGGGCTGCCCGGGAATCGGGGCCCAGGGGTGCGGCTGGTTCAGGGATGACTCAAGGAGAAACCGGATTCGTTCGGAATCCGAAGGTCACTGGCGGTCCCGTCAATCCGCCAGCTTCCTTCCCGGCTTCTCAGCCGCGGGGAGCAGCAGCAGCGGCCGCTTCGTTCAGGTCGATGCCGTCGTTTTGCTGTTCGTGGTCGTCGGGGGCCTGGCTGGACGTATGCGCTTGCGCGTCCTTGTCCTTGTAGTAGCTCTCCAGGCCAGCGGCGGTCCACACGGCGATGTTGTTGATCTCTTCCCAGTCCAGGCGGTCCTGGCCCTGGAAGCGCACGGTCTTCGCCTTGGGCAGGCCGGCGGGCTTGCCTTCACCGTCCACGAGGATCTGGCCGTCCTCACCGGCATAGATCGGGGCGAACTTCATGTTGTTCGCCGCGCCTTCAGGCTTCACGCTGATGAACGAGCGATCACGGTCGAACGGCTCGCCGTTGCCGATGCGGTCGCCGGCGCGAACGTGGCTCACGTAGATGTCGACCGGGCCGTCGCCGTGCGACAGGGCGTTCGCAGCCAGCAGGCCGATCACGGTGCGGCCGAGTTGCTGGTCCAGGCGGATCTTCACGCTCTCGCCATCGGTCAGGCGCACAGTGGCGATCGGGTACACGACGGCGGGCTGGCCCACCGGCTCGTACTTGTCGGTGCCCACCTTCACGCTCACGACGCTACCCGACAACTGGCGGGCCAGCTCGTGTTGGCCTTGCGGGTTCTTGTAGAGGAAGCCGGGAACCTTCAGTTCCGGATTCTTCTCCACCTCGGCCGCCGACAGGTGCTTGTTGGTCCGCTCGACCAGCGAGATGAAGGTGAGGGATTGGCGGTTGGTGTTTGCCTTGACGATAGCCATTTGTTCAGCTCCTAAAAATGAGAACAAAGATGAGACCGCACACGTTTTTGATGTTCGCGAGGCTTGTGCGGCCTCATCTTTGGCCACGCGAACACGTCTGGGGATGGAGCGCGCCCTATCCGCGCGGCGACTCCGCCATCGGTTCCTCCGCGAACTGGTCCGCGGCTTGCTCGTCTGCGACAGCCTGGGGCGGTGCGACCAGCGGGAAGTGGGTGTCGATGTAGCGCTCCATCTCTTCCTTGATGGGCTTGTCGATCTTGAAGACGTGCTGCTCGGCCATGTAGGCCTCGAGGTCGATGCCGAATGACTCTGCGTGCTCGGCGAGCTTGTCTGCGTCGATCTTGTCGGCCTTGAACTGCTTGAGGTCCACGTCCAGCGACTTCAGGTGGCGCGCCATGGCGGCCGAGTCGTAGCCGTCCTTCTTGGTGACCATCGCGAGCTGCTCGGGCTTCAGTTCTGCCTGGAGCTTCTCGGTGTCGATCTTGAGGTTCGCGGTGAGCGCGCCAGCGCCGGGCAGCACGATCTTGCAGCCGTCGAGCTTGCGGCCGTCGAGGCCCACCAGCAGTTCGGCCCGCAGTTCCTGGGCACGGGCATCGGCGGCCTTGGAAAGAGCGGAGACATTGGCCAGGCGCTCGGCCAGGTCGACGTGCTTGGCAACGAAGCCTTCCGAGTCGGTGAGGACCGGCGTGCGCACGTACGGCGGCACCTGCTTCGTCATGACGCAGTTCCAGGCCCAATTGCCGGCCTCGCGCACCAGGTGCTTGAGTTCCTCGCCGACCTCGACCACGTCGTCCTTCAGGCGCCAGCCGGCCCAGTCGAACTGGCTCAGCATCAGGCCATGGATCTCGACGCCGTTCTCCTCGCAGAGGATCGCGCCCTGTGCGAGCTGGCAGCCGTACTGGAAGTGGATCTCGTCGTCCTCTTCGATCTTGCTGGGAGCCTTGTAGTCGATGAGCCAGCGCGACATGGGGCGCTCGGCGGCCATCGGGCGGGTCGCGGCCAGCACCTTCGAAGGCAGCATGGCCACCTCGTCCGGGCTGTAGCGCATCCACGGCAGCGAGCCTTGGGCCTTCGACAGGATGCCGAACGCCTCCAGATCGCGGTGGGCGCCGTACTTCTTGTAGAACTTGCGCGAATGAGGCTCTTCGTTCTCGTGACCGCGGGTCATGTGCTCGTTGGTCTCGTCGGGAACCTTGCGCATCAGCTTGCCCAGCACGATGTCGTGGGCGCTGGCCATGTGATCGGCGCGAACGCCGTGCTGGTTGCGCACCAGGACGCCGATCTCCGAGCCCCCGAAGCCGTTCAGGCGGATCGCGTGCCAGATGGCCTGCTCGCCATGGAGCTCGACCACACGGCCGATCCACTGACGGGCGTCCGAGAGTTCAATCAGGTCGCGCTGCGGGAGCGCGTCTACGAGCGACCACACCTTCTTGGTGATCTCTGCCTTGTCGTCGGCGGTCAGCTGGCGGTCCAGTTCTTCCATCTCGTTCGCATCCTCAATCGGTTCGCAATCCTTCGAACTTCGGCGCTTCTGCGCTTCCGGATTGCTTTAAGTGTTCGTGAGGATACGTCGCTGCGAGCTTTTTCTATTTTTTGTTTTTGTTTTGCTTTGATGCAACAGAACGCCTGCCGATGTACTGATTTGGTAAACACGATCTTGGCTGTGGCCGCTCCAACCGCGACGCGTGTACGAAATGGCGTTTCGGCCTACGATCGAGTCCGTCGTGTTCGACGATCGTTAGCGCACTGGCAATTGCAGGTGCCTCGCGTTCGACCTACTTTTCCGATGTCAGAAGTCCCAGACGTCCACCGCTGCGCCGAACGGCCCATCATCGCGACGGTCACCGCGCCCGGCCGGCAGGAGGTCGCCGGCGACACCGAAACAGGGTCGGCTGTCCCTCGCAGCGACTTCATCAGGCAGAGCTTGATGAACCGCTACGTCTGGGAGTCAAGGCGCCGCATGCCTGCTGGATTGCTCATATGCTTCGCTATGGCGGCGATGGCCGTGGGGGCGGGGATCCCATACTGGCAGGCGCTCCTGTGGCTTGGTTTGGTCCTCCTCGGCAACGGCGTGCGATTTGCTGCCGAGAGGAAGTGCTCCCGTTCGCTGCTCGAAGCTTCAGCGCAGACGCGCACCGAGTACCTGAAGCGCTTCGCGCCGATATACCCGTTTGTCGCGACGGTATGGGGCTGCTCCACGCTGCTCTTCTTCGGTCGAACGAGCTCACTGCACCAATTCGCCTCCTGGTTCTTGGTGGCGAGAATGTTGTACGCGCCTATGCCGACCTTTTCGCTGATCCCGATCATCTTTCGGCTCTACGCAAGCTTCTTTTTCGTTTCGACCCTCCTCTGTATCAGCTACCTGGTCTGGGGAGATTCATCGAGGACCGCTCTGCTTTGGGTCATTCCAGTGGGTCTAGCGCAGTTGATCTTGACGCTGCGCGTCTCGCGCGACACACACCGAGCCCAAGCTGAGCAGTACGGCTTGATCTTCGACTTGGCAGCCCAGAAGCATGCCGCCGACGACAAGGTGAAATCGAAGAATCGTTCGTTCGCCGCTGCCGCTCACGACATGCGGCAGCCTGTGATCGCCTTGTCGCTTTACGCGGAGCACCTCGAGTCCCACCCAGAAAGCCATGTAGAAGTCGGACCGAAGATCGCGCGCGCCTCGGCCGCGGTCAGCAAGCTGTTCAATTCGCTCTTTGATCTTGCGCACTTCGACACGTGCGAGGTCAAGCTGTCTGTCGAGCCCGTGCGGATCTCTGAAGTGATCGCAGGCCTGGTGGAGACTCAGAAGCAAGAGGCGGAGGCAGCCGGGATCGAGCTGCGCGTGCGTGTCAAAGACGCCCTCCTCCAAACCGATCCTACGCGCCTACGGCGGATGATCGCAAACGTCATTTCCAATTCGATCAGGTACAGCAAGCCGGGCACCAAGATCCTGCTCGCGTCGCGAGTCCACCGAGGCAAGCTGCGCGTGGAAGTCTGGGACCAGGGCATTGGGATCGCGCCGGCCAATTTGCCGCACGTCTTTTCGGAGTTCTACCGGGTCGAGAGCTCCGCGAGCCTCGCACCGGAAGGAATGGGGATAGGACTGTCCATGGTGGCGCGCTTGGCCGACGCGCTGAACACCAAGATCACCATCACCTCCGTCGAGGGCCGCGGCACGCGCGTCACGATGGATATCAGTGATGTCGACCCGGATGCCGCCAGGCGCCGCCATTGACCTGACCTTGGGTTGATCGAAGCTGGCTTGCCTGGGGATTGTTTCGATCATTGTTTCGCTGCGCAACAATGAGCGCAACAATCCCGGCCCGGCTCGGCCCCAAGAAAAGGCCGCCGACTCGTTCAAAGTCGGAGGCCAAGCGACGCTCTCCCGGCCGTGAGCCGGTTTGCGCCGAGGGGAGAGACTTGCAGGGAGGCGAGGGGCTACTTCTTGCCCCACTCGCGGAAATCGATGTCGGCCAGTTGCTGGTCGAACGTGAATCGCTGGCGGTAGAACCGCGGCCTGGCGGCGATGACGCCCGAGCGCATCTTGCTGCGCAGACGCCGCAGTGCCCAGAGGATCGTCCGGTTCTTGTACGAGGCGTATCCGAAGACCGCGCAAACGGCGAAGGCGATCGCGAGGGTCCACCAAGAGAAATAGAAGAGCGCCAGCACCATCGGTGCGCCGGCCTGCGGCGGCAGCGGCGTGCCGGGGATGCGGTAGGACTTGCCGGTGCGCGGCCAGTAGCTGCTGCTCATGCTGCCTCCGCTTCTACGATGGCTTCGTTCTTCGGCGCTGCGTTCTGTGTGGCCACCGGGAGCTCGGTCGGCAACGAAGTCACCACCGGTCCAGCGTTCGGGTTGAAGCCCCGGTGCGCGCAGTATTCGTTGGCCTCACCGCGCGTCATGGACGACACCTCGACGAAGCTCTCGTAGCTGATGAGCCCGTCGGCGAGCGCCGCGAAGGCCTTCGACTCAAAATCGTTGCCGCGCTTGGCGACGAGCTTGCGCACCTCGCTGCCCCATTGGTGCGTCGGCAAGTCTTCGATGCTGCGCTTCACCTCCCGGTCGAAGACACACCAGGACCGGAAGGCGATCACCTTTCCGTCGAGCCGGCGGGCGAGCTTCTGGGCGATGACCAGGCGGGCCTGCTCGATGAACTCGTTGGCGACACGAGCATGCTCCACCGGTGGAAAGAGCTGCAGCGTCCGGGAGAGCGCGCGGTCTGGCGTCTCCGTGTGCATCGTGGCGTATGCGGCGTGGCCGGTGGCGCCCAGCTCGAAGCCGGCGCGGGCGCTGTCCATGTCTCGGATCTCGCCCATCTGAATGACCTGGCCCTTTCGGCGCATGGCGTTCGGGCCAACCATGTCCATCGAACGCAGCTGCGCGCCCATGCCCACCTCGGTCTGGGTGGGCTCGGGCATGAAACCTTCGGCGTAACCCTTCAGGAGGTATTCGACCGGCTGCTCGTAGGTCAGGATGTGCACCGGGTCGTCCCGACGCTCCTCGAGGCGGTACCGGTGCGCAGCCGCCAGCAGCGTCGACTTGCCCGAGCCGGTGGTCCCGACGATCAGCACCATGCCGTAGCGAGGGAACAGGTTGTCCATCAGCTCCGGCTCGAGCCCGAGCTGCGCGCAGGTCGGGATCTGCTGCGGCATCGCGCGCAGAGTGATGTTCACCCCCGAGGGCGTGTTGCCCACCGAGCAGCCTGTGGCGTTCAAGCGGAAGGAGACCACCTTGTCCCGGGAGATCACCGCATCCACTCGGGAGTCGATCGCGTTGGCCGCGCCGATCTCGGTCTGTCCGCTCTCGTTGAAGAGCAGTGCCAGGATGGTGTTCACCTCGGAGTCGTCCAGGCGGCGATCGGTGACCGGCTGCCACATGCGGTTCACCTCGGCCCACACGTAGTCGGTCGAGGAGAACTTGATGTCCGAGACGCCCAGGTCGTAGACGTTGGACAGAAACTCATTGAGGTCCTGGCGCCGGATGTTGCCGATCGGCAAATGGAAGCGAGGGATCGCCTTTTCTGCTGCGTCGAGCACGTCGCGCCTATTCCAGTGGCTTCCAGCGGCTCGAATCCTCGAAACCTGCCTGGCGCGTAATGCGGAACATCGTGTTGCCTACCGAGATCGTGTTCGGGTTCTCGTGGTCGACCATGGTCTGCGCGCTGGCGACGACCGGGATGGTGACCATGCCGCGCTTCCACAGATCGTAGAAGAGGCGCATGCCGAAGTAGGTCTTCTCCAGGTTGGCGACATTCAGGTCGAAGATCTGCTGCGCCTGCGCGCGGCCAGTGGCGACGGCTTGGGCCACTTCCTTCTTCCAGAACGCCTGCTCGGCGCTGTCGCGCGGCAGAAGGCTCTTGACGGCGGACATGTCCGCAGCGTCTTCGTTCGGCAGGCCCAGCAGCAGCCAGTCGCGCCAGGTCGGAGCTATCGCCACGAAGCGCGCGGGCTCCTCGATCTTGTAGATGGCACCTGAGACGCGCATCGTAGTCGCCTCGAGCGAGATCGCGTCGTGGCTTTCCATGATGACGGGAGGCAGCACGCCCGGCCCCATCATCAGGCCGCCGAAGTCGAAGCGCTTGTCGAGCTCACGGTCGCGTTTGGCAACTTCGGCCGCAATCTCGCGCGAGCGCTGGAGCAAGCCCAGGCGCGTGCCTAGGCCGAATGCCGTCTCGCGCAGCGCAGTCTCGCGCACCATACTCAGCCGGCTCTCCGACTCGGTAGCTCCCTGCGCGTTCATGAGCGAATCGATCGAGAGCGATTGGGTCTGCGCCGAAGCCGCTTGCGCGGCGGCGAGCGCCAGCGCCATCACGGCGAAAGTAATCCGCAGGGAGGGAGTCGTCCTGGTCATGAGGTCAGATCAGAAGGCGCGGTAGCGAATCTCGACGCCTGAGGGCAGCAGCACCAGGTCGGCGCGTTGGCCTAGCTGGTAGCCGATGTCGCGCATCACCTCGTCGACAGGGACGCCCAGGGCATGCACCTGGACGTAGAGCGGGAGGCGCGGCGTCGGGCCTGTGACGGACACCTTCTGCCCCGTGACGGGCTCGAGGTTCTTCAAAAGATCGTTCGCGTCGCCGCGCCAGGTCACCCACAGCTTGCCGTCTGCCATGCGCGGAGCCGGCGCCTTCGCGTCAGCGCTACCCGTGAACGCCGCCTGATTGGCCGATTTCTGGAAGAGCCGGTCGAGCTGAACGGCCACTGGGTCGCTTGAAGCGGGTGGTGCCGGCGGCGTGGCGCAGCCTCCGAGTGCAAGGAGCGCTGCAGCGACTGCACCAGCGCCGAGGGTCCGCGAGAAGTGGGTCATATCGGTACGATTGGGGTTGGCGAGTGCCTTCTGTTCGTGCCGATACTATCTCACGGCGAAATGCGCGGCAAGGCAACCCGCTGTTTTCGCATGCATTCGCGGTGCTGATGTCGATCTTTCGACACGAGCGCCACGGTAGTGCGCTCGCTCGAAGACCGGGCTGGCGTCCGAGGATTGCGCCCCGACTACGCAACCATCCGCGGCGCCCGGTGTTCGATGTCCATCTCCTGCGGCCCTCGCGCGCGCGAATGCCGCATCTTGGCCAACTCGCCGGTGCGCAACGCCTCGAACATGGACTCCGTCGTCACCGCCTTCTCGCCCGAGACGCGCTCGGCCAACCAGCGGCCGCAATCCTTCAGGACGGCCCACACTTCCTGGAACAGACCTTTCGGTGCCGGCTCGGTGATCTCCATCTCGCCGCTGGTCCAGAGCGCGAACGCGTGGGCGGCGCACTCCTCGGGATGGGAGCACTGGCGCGCGGCCTCGATCTCCCCGAGTTCGATCAGGGTCTGTTGCGTGCGGCGCGCGAGCGGCTTGTGGGAAGCGAACTCGCGCTGCATCGCCACCCTCTCCTCGACGGTCAGCATGTTCTCGGTGGCGAAGTGCCAGGCTTCGTGGCGGGCCGCGCGGTCCAGGTTCTGGGCGTGCAGGTTGAGCAGGATGCCGTTGTTGATGTACTTGCCGGCGACCTGGCGGTGCGTGGCGATGTCGTACAGCGCGTCCATCAGCTTCACGTGACGGGCGGTCCCCATCATCAGCTCGCACTCGGCGAGGACGCGGTTCACTTCGGCTTGCCCGTTGCGGGCACCTTTCCAGACGGGCGACATGCTGTAGAGCGGCATAGGTCCTCGCAGGGCTTCCTTGACGGCAGGGGTCATTTCGAATTGGGGCACGTCATGCATCGTGCCGTTGAGGCTCACTTGCCCCATCGTCACCTTGGCGCCGAGAGGCTTGAGCAGCTTGTCGGCCAGCTTGGGCAGGATGTTCTTGTAGAAGTCGTCCAGGCTGGCGCCGCCGCCGGCCCGGCCGCCGTTGCGCATCGACTGGGTGATCCAGGCGAACTGATTCACAGCAGGGATCGCTGCGGCACGCTGCATGAGGCGGCGCAGGATCAGGCCCGACCACTCCTCGGTGTTGGTGATGAACGGAGCCGCCGGCGTGTTCCCGGACCAGCCGGCCTTCCTGCCCTCTTCCGCCGCGGCGATCATCTCCGGGTCCTTGGGGTCGTACTTCACTCCGCGCAGCTCGACAGAGGCCTTCGAGCGGATGGCGTTCTCCAGCAGTGTCCGGTCGGAGTGGCTGGCGCCCTCCCCCAGCCGCGCCATGAGCAGGCGGATGACAGCTTCCCGGGCGGCGGCGCGGCTGGCCTTCCCCCCGGCCTGCGCCCAGTCGCTCTGGATCTCCTCGACGAAGAAGAGCTCGCCACGCTCGGTGATACGCGCGTGCGCCATGATGTTCTTGTCGACGGTACCGTCGAGCGCGTCCCGGAAGTGCGGCGTCGCATAGTCCCAGGCCTTCGGGAGCAGATCGCGAAGCGCCTTCATCTGCGCCTGCATCCTGCTCGGCAGCTCCGGGTCATCCATGAGCGACTCCAGGCTGAAGGCCAGGTCGGCCGCGTCGTACTGCATCGCCTCGAGGCGGTACTCCAGCTCGCTCAGCTCGTCCTGGACGTTGTCGCGCTGGGAGTTCAGCACGTATAGCAGTTCCTTGTAGTTGCCGCCCGGATGGCGCCAGCTGGCGTAGCGTGGACTGGCGAGCTCCAGCTCCTTCACCGTCGGCAGGCCCGACAGCACCAGGCCGGCCACCTGTTCTTTGGTCAGGGACTTGTCGACTGATGCCTCCAGGCTCTCCAGGATCTTGCTGTCCTCCAGTTCCGAGCGCTTCACGCCCTTGGTCTGTAGCGCCCGGATCATGGACGCCCATTGCTTGGGCGGCCCCTTGCCTTGATTGCCATTGATCAGGAGGTGATGCAGCTTCGAGAAGAAGCCGGCATCACCCGTCTCTCCGACGGTCTCGAGCGTATGGCGCGCGTTCAGGTAGCAGTAGCGGTCGCCTTTTGAATTGATCATTCGTAGATGTCTATTGCTGCGGGGAAATCGTTGAAGAGAAGTATAGGTTGCACATTCGCAACATCCACGAAAGTTTTTTCTTTGCTCGCTTCCCACGCTTCGGAGGACTTGAACTTCCGCCAGACTTTGTCGAAGTCGGGACGTTGATTGCAGCAAAGGTCGGCCAAGCGCCGCGCCGAAACCTTTGTCAAAGCTTTGTCGAAGGCTAAGGTAATGAAGCTAGCGGCCGCTCAGACTTCGACAAACTCTTATCGAAGTCTGATAGATGCGAGCGCGCAGCCTCGATCTCCTCTCACGGCCAAGCAGCCTTTGTCGAAACTTTGTCGAAGTCTGACGAATACCCACGGCATACGTCGGCGCTGTCCTCGCCTACCAGGCCAACCTTTGTCGAAGCTTTGTCGAAGTCTGTAGGCGGCTTGCCCGGAGCGCGGCGCGACGTTGATCGCCCCGCGTCATCGGCCAGTCTTTGTCGAAGCTTCGCCAAAGTCTGCTCGTAGTGGGAGGGGCATCCCCGCCATCGGCAATCTTTGTCAAAGGTCGCCGCAAGTCTCACGTATGTCCGGTGCCCTGGCTTGACGAAACCTGTTCTGATGTGAGATTCTTGTTCGCGACAGTCTATTCCCGCGAAGTAAGGATTTTCTTCATGAGCAATGCATCCGGCGCGCCGATCGTGGCCGCCATCGACCTCGGCTACGGCCTGACCAAGTTCACGAGGCGCAATGCCGCGAGTGGGGCCGTCGAGTACGACCTCTTCCCCTCGGTTGCCTTCGGCGTCGATCGCCGCCGCTATGAGCTCGAGGAGCGGCGAAGCGAGGACGTCAAGGTGGTGGCGTACAACGGTGAATCGTTCGTCGTCGGCCCCGATGTCATGAGCCGCGCCGCATCCAGCTCGGACTTTGGACGGCACCTGGACGACAAGTACTACGAGAGCGCGCCCTATCACGCACTTATGCGCGGCGCCCTCGCCTATATGGACGAGGATCACCTCGACGTTCTCGTCCTGGGGCTGCCCGTCAGCCACTTCCGTGATCCCGGCAAGCCCGCCGCTCTCAAGAAGGCCTACACCGGCAAGATCAGCCTGGACGGCGAGCGCAGCATGGTGATCGACAAGGTGATCGTGCGCCCGCAACCGATGGGCGGCTTCTACAGCCTGGATCGCCAGATCGATGGCATCAACGCGACAATCGCGCGCTTCCCGCAATCGGGCCTGAAGCCCCTCGCGGACTGGAACCAGCTGGTCGACACCATGACGGTCGTGACGGTCGATCCGGGCGAATACACGCTGGACTGGCTCTTGGTGAACCACGGCAAGCCGAACACGGACGTCTCGGGCGCCGCTGGCGACGCTGGACGCCATCGGGTCATGGTGTCGGTGAAGGAACATCTGGAGGCCAAGCTCGGCCGGGCCATCGCGCCCACGAACCTGACCCGCCTGAACAACTCTCTGCGCACCGGCGCCGTCTTCAAGCTCGACGGCCGCGCCATCGACATGAAGGATCCGGAGATCCTGGCCGCCGCTCGCCGTGCCGTTCGCGATCCGGTGAGCATCATGATGAACGGCATCAAGGGGGCCTGGGACATCATCGACATGGTGGTCATGGTCGGCGGCCACCCGTCGCACTACGCCGAAGAGATCGCTGAGCGCATGCCCGACATGCCGATCTACGTGCCCAAGCACTCGGTCTTCAGCAACGTCGAAGGCCTGCAGCTGATCGGTGAAGGCATCGCGCAGGCCGAGGCTCGCGTCGCCGAAGCGGCTTGAGGCGCCAGGAAATGAGCGTCAACGACAACATCATGGACATCAGGGTGCGGTTCCACCGGGACGAAAGCCCGATGCTCTTTCGCGCGCTATCTGGCATGGAGTCGGCGCCAGGCGTTCGCACACGAAACCAGTTTGTGCGCCAGCTCATCGAGATGGGACTCCTGATGATGGAGGAACGGATGCGCCGCCAGGACGGTGTCCCGATCCGGGTATCCAGCGGACTCACGGACGAGGTCACCGCCTCCGCCGTGGCTATGGCGCGCACGTCCGGGCTGCCTGCCGCGATCCAGGCGACCCCTGAAACGCGGGCCGCGGCAGGAATCGATCAGGTTGCCCCGATCGTTCCAGCTCAGGCCACGTCGCTCCCGACCTCAGTCGTGACGAGCCCGAGTTGGACCGAGACTGAATCGGCGCGGCCGCGGCCTCATCAGGCAACAGCGCCGCCTTCGCAAATCGCTCAGCAAATTTCGCCGGCCGCGGTTCGGGCCCCTGCGGCGCTCCCAGTTGGCGACGACGATCGCCCTCCTCCACGGGTCGGCGCCGTCAGACCGGTGCGGATGCTGGACGGTGAGTCGTTCGAATGATTCCGCCCTGCAGCTAACTGTGAATAGTCGCGACTATTCACAGTTAACCGTCCAGAGTGGTACTTGGGTGGTTGGCAGCTAATTGCTAATAGTCGCGACTATTCACAGTTAGATGCGATGACCACGCCGAGCCACCCGCGCGAGCAACTGTGAATAGTCGCGATTATTAGCAGTTGAACGTCAGATGAGCTTTGTATTCGATCTTTTTGGAATTTGGATGCGATCTGCCAAGCAACTGTGAATAGTCGCGATTACTCACGGTTAGGCGCGGCCCTGAATTTGGGCATTTTTGGGCCGAATTTTCCAGACAACTGTGAATAGTCGCGATTATTCACAGTTAGGTGCACACCCCGATTTGAGGCCGTTTTTGGCGGGTTTTTCGAAATTGCTAACAGAACTCTTCACACTTATCAGCCTTTTGGGTGGAAACCCGCGAAAAAACGCCTGTTTGGGAGCCTTGAACCGGGCGAGCGAGGCATCTCCAGAGGACCCGAGCCCTTGAGAGCGCCGAGCCCCAGAAGCGCCAATCCCACCCCAATCCAGAACCCCACCCAGAAACCAGACCCGCCGAGCCCAGTTCCTCCCATCTGGCGCCGGGACCGAGACCCCAAGATGAGCAGCAATCCAGACGTGAACCCCGAATTCGACCCGAACAGCAATCGCAGAGAACCAGATCTTCCGGAGTCGCTCGACGCTGCAAACACAGATTCGTCAGCCGACGGAGCCTTGGCGAACGAAGACTTCCGACCGGCCGAAAGCCTGAGCAACTGGTTCGAGCAGGCAGTCCAGCCGGTCGCCCCGCAGACTGCAAAGGCCTACCTGCGCAACTACCGCATGATGGTCGATCGAGCCGCGGCGGCCCTCAATCTGGATCCCGATTTCGTGACGATCGAGGATCTCCTCGCTCAGCTGCGGGACGACACAACGATCACTCCGGGCACCAAGAACACCTACGCGGCCGCAATCACCTGGGCCCTGAAGCAACCCGACTTCGACTTCTCCCCGGCAGTCCGCACGCAGGGCCTGGCGCTCGTTAGCGACTTCGACCCCTCCGGTGGAGCAGCCCAGGAAATCATCCGGAACACCCGAGTGTCTGGCCGCACGATTCCCCAAGAGGATCTCGGCCCCCTTCTAAACGCCCTGCTTGGTGCACGCGTGACCCAGCAGGCATGGGCCACGAAGACCACGTCCTGGCTGAATGCCGGGATCGCGACGGGCGCGCGACCCGGCGAATGGGAGTCCGCGTATTGGTTCGACCGAGATCGGCGGATCCTTCGGCTACCCAACGCGAAGCTGAAGAAGCAAGCCCCGTTCAGGTGGCAGCATATTCCCGAGCGGCTGCTTAACCGTGCGGACGCCGACCTGGTCTCCATGGCCGAGGCCGACCGCGAAAACATCTCGAGCGTCGTCTCGGCCGCCAAGCGCCACTCCGAGCTGCTCGCTCGGAATCTGGCCTTTTTCGACCAGGCCGAGGCAGGGACCGATGCGAGCAATGCCGAGGGCATCGACACGCTCCGGCGGCTGCGCGCTTGGGAGCTGCACAACGCCGGGCTGGCTTGGCGCGATATCGAAGTGCCCGTCCGCTGGGTCGGTGCCGTGGACGCCCACCTGACGAACCTGCAGCAATATCTGTCCAGCGCACCCGGAAAGCATGGCCCGCCAACATTTGAGCGGTACTACGACGGGTGCCGCGCTGCCCTGCGCACCGCCTGTCTCGAGGCTTTCCCCGACAAGCGCCTGTACTCGCTGTATGACACCAGGTCGACGGCCGCGGCCAACATGCAGGCAACCATCGGGCCCGAGGCGGCAGCTGCAGTCATGGGTCACTACATGAAGCGCAAGCGCACGATCAAGGCGAACTACGCGGGGGCTGATCGCGCCTACCGCGGCGCGGGCCGATTCGCACCTGGGCTGGCCGACACCCAGAACCAGCGCGACCAGGCCGCAGATCGCGCTGCTCCGCAATTGCCCATGGAATCGGGCGGGACCGGTGACTCGCCGGAAGCGCCAACTGGGCCCTTGCTCGTGGAGTGAGGATTGTTGCGGTCATTGTTGCGCCGCGCAACAAACTGCGCAACAAAGGGGGCCCCGCGCAGTCTCTCCACGGCGTTCGGCGTCTTGGTACATCTCGAGCGGTGCTCGGCGCCGGCCGCGCGGGTGTCTTTCACACCGCACTGGCGCCTTGTGATGCGCCCGCTTCCAACTTAGACCACGATCTTCGACCGGATGTTTCACGGAAATCTCTGGACACAGTTTTTGTTGTTGCACGACAAGGACTTAACCGCTTTTCCCATCCGCCCTGAGCAGAATGTTTCACGGAAACGAAGCTCGCTACGACCGATTCGCAGCGAACGGTTCATAATTTAGTTACTTATAACCAAACCGATCTCCGGCACGTCGTGAGCGCTACACCACCCTTGCAAACGCACCCTTGGACCAGTTCGACGGGGCAAACCCCACTTGCTTTGCTCGCGCTCGAATCTGGAGAGGGATGGCCGCCCTTCTGCTCGCTGGCCGAGCTTGCTCGAATACTGACGATGATGCACCGGCATCAGGCTCCGACCGAGTCGTCCCTGAAGAAATGGAGCGCGGCCGGAGAGTTCGACGCATGCGTCGCAGCCGATCAAGCCGCGGCCGCTGCCCTCGCTCCTGAGCCGCGCGCGTTCACCCGCGAGGAGATGCTGCGCCGCGGGAAGCGCGCGGGCCGCCCGGGCCTGCGTCTGAACACCCGCTCGGCTATCAGCAGGGTCTATGAGCTATGGCCACACTTGGCGGACACCGGATCCCAGGCGCTCTTGGACTTGGCGGTCGCTCGGGTGGCCGAGGGCCTTCAGTCGCGGCTCGCCCAGATCGCACCCGCCGGCCACCCGCCCTCCCCTGCCACCGCACCAGCACCAGCCGCCCCAGTAGTTCGAGCTGTCGACCCTACACCGACCGCCGAACTGACGCTACAGGAGCTGGACCGGAAGATGACGGCGATGTTCAAGGAGCTCGTCGAGGTGAAGCGCGAGCTCGTGCAGTTCGCGGCCTTGAGGAACAACCTTATCACGAAGCTCGACGACGCCGTGGCCCGAACTCAAGAGGCGATGGCGGCGACGGGAAGCCGCGTGAGCGGCGGACCAGATCCCTTGGTGGAGGCCAGGCGCGATCGGGACATTGGCGTTGTTAAGTCGATGCTGACTGAGATCCTCGAGGCACTGTGCAAAAAGTAAGGCGACACTAAACACCCGCGGGGCGGCACTTACTTCGGCGCCGTCGAGCGGGCGGTGTTTGAACGTCAAACGCTCGGCCGTCGCCCGTCGAAGGAGGCGAGTAACAGGGCCTCCCCACCAGAAGCTCTCACCGGCCCGGCGTAGATAAAAAAGGGGTGAGGAACCGTTCCTCATGCGCCCCCGAATTCCGGTGACCGACAGCTCGGCGCCGTAGAAATACCGGTGCGGAACTGTTCCTCACCATCCCGAAGTCACTGCGGCCCGCCAGCGCTTCGTCGCCGAGGGGGCGTGTAGATCGCCAGCTTCACCTGCCCCTCCGCGCCAACCGCCTAAATATCAGTCGCGCATGGCCCAGATCGCACCCGCTGGGCACCCGCCCTCCCCTGCATACCCTGCCGATCACCCGGCCTGCAGAGCCGCCGAGTCGGCCGGCCAGGACTCCAGGAAGCGCAAGATAACCGCGATGCACAAGGAGGTGGTCGAGGTGCTGCGCGAGAGTCGTGCCGTTCACGGCTCTAAGGGCTCACGCGTCGAATCCCCGGGCGACAACTCGGCGCCAGAGGAATCCGGGTGAGGAACCGTTCCTCACATCGCAAATCCCTACGGCCAAGCAGCCGGCGCCGGGAGAACCGGTCAAGGCCGTTCGAAGAAGGCCAGGAACAGTCCTCTTCACTCAGAAGCTCTCCGGCACCGGCCCGGCCCGCCAAAAAAAGGGGTGAGGAACCGTTCCTCATGCGCCCCTACATTTCCGGTGACCGATAGCTCGGCGAAGTCGGAACAAGGGGTGAGGAACCGTTCCTCACTCTTTCTTCGGCTTCCCGCATGGGTCCAAGGGTCTACAGAAACGGGTGAAAGAGCCGTTCCAGAAGCTCTCTGCAACCGGCCAGGCCGCGGCAATAAAAAAGGGGGTGAGGAACCGTTCCTCACCCCCTTTTCTGCCATGAAGGATCAGTCCTCTAGCAGCAACCTCTCCGCGTAGGCAGCCAGCGCTTGCCGCTTCTTCGCGGGCAGGTCGACTTGGAACTTCAGAATAGCCCGCCCCTTCCTGTCGCTGGTCAGGACCGCAGTTGCCTTTCGCCCTACCTTTCCGATCTCGATATCGGCAGTCGTGCGCGACTTCCCATCTGAAGGAACCTTTGGGGAGACCAGCTGAGCGAACACCGCCCCCGGAGCCTGCCGGCGCCCATAGGCAGCGATCGCCTTCGCTCGGGCCAACAGGCCGTCAGGATCTGATTGGTGAGCTTCATGGAGCGGCTGAGCCCAGCGGTACTGGATCTCGAGCGGACTTGCGAACGCCTCGACTACCGCTGTCGGCAGCCTTGCAATGCCAAGCGCCTTGTTCACACCACTGGAGTCTCGCCGGATGGCCTCAGCCAACTTGCGCGCTGATGGATACAGACCCTTGTCGAGCGCCTTCGCGTAGAACATGCCCTGCTCCCACGGCGACAGATCCTTCCGCGATCGGTTCTCCAGTTCCATCGCTACAAACAGCATGTGCTCGGTGGCGTCCTCGACCTGTGCCCGAATGGGAAGCCCGAGTTCCAGACAAGCTTGGTGACGGCGATGACCGTAGATGATCTCGAATTCGCAGCCTTCTACCGCGTCGGGAAGGGGCCGTACCCGGATCGGCACCTCGTTCCCGCCGTTCTTGAGGATGTCGTCCTTGAACTCGTCCCACGTCAGGCCATCGAAAGACGCTGGGTCCCGATTGGCCCAGTCGGATCTCCGGATGCGCTTGGGGTCGAGCATCTTCACCGGCGTGGCGCCTTTAAATTCCTCCGCCACCCGCTCGGCCTCCTCCGCCCGATCGCGCAGAACCTTGTTCTCCTGATGAACGGTTGATTGGCCCTCCATGAAACCCATCAGAGTGCCTGGTGCTGTCTTGGGTTTGGAAGGAGGCGTTTGAGGGGTGGACGCGGACCTGGCTTCAGGAACCTGAATCTTCTGCGACTTCTCCATCAGGTTTCTTGCCATTACGCGACTCCTTCAATCACAGACGAAACTGGCTTGACTGGGGCAGCGTTGGCGCCCTCTTCGACCTGGGTATCCCAGACCTCGCGAACCGATCCCTCGACGTATTCGACGAAGGTGTCGTATGCATCGCGCGCGCGCTTGAAGGTGCGCGCATTTCCGTCGTACTTGGCGACGTCATACACCGTCCCGAATTCGGCGCTCGACGAAGACGCTACCGCCGTCTTCGGAATCTCGACCGGCAGAACCTTTTCTGCATATGTCTGGCCGATCCACTGGCGCACCACATTGCTTGCCGAATCTGACGAGTCGACTCTCGCGAGCAAGATGTGCATGAACGCAAAATTCTTGTCGTAACCACGCTGCGCCTTAAATCCCTGCGCAATGTCCGAGAAGAGATTCCAGAACTGTGCGGCGGAAGCGAAGTCCAGGGGGTTCGGCGGCAGCGGAATGATGATGCCATCCGACGCCATGAAAGCAGCAATAGTCATATAGGAGAGGGCAGGGGGCGTGTCGATGATGATCACGTCGTACTCGCTTCTCACGTCATCTATTGCCAGGTCGAGAACGCTCCAGAACTCGAATTCAGGATCCCGCGATTGGCGGGCGGGGAGGGCGAACTCCCCGCCAAACAGCAATGGTGCTGCCGCGACGATGTCGATACCGTCCCAGTATGTCGGCCTGATGGCGTACCTGATACTCGATTCTGTTCCTAGCGCGAGACCAAGGACGGTTTGATCCTCCTCGACTTCCGTGTCGGGCAAGATGCCGAAGAGCGTTGTCGCAGAACCTTGCGGGTCGACGTCGATCATCAACACGCGGTGCCCCCTGAGCGAGAGGCCCTGGGCCAAAGTCACAGCGGTCGTGGTCTTCGTGACGCCACCTTTGAAATTTCCGACGCTGATCGTCACCGCCTCGGCGCCTTGCGGGCGTCGCTGCTCTTTCCGATACTCACGGATCCATTCGCGACTCTCGGCCAGCGTGAACTCGCGACGACTGCCGGAAGGGTTCAAGTTTCCAGACGGCAATCCGCCTTTGGAGAGACGATGGAGAATCGAGCCCCTCTCAGCGCCGCAAAGAGCAGACAGCTGGCTAAGGTTGAATGTCGGGGCGCTCTTCCTGGCCGTCGGAGCCAGCATGGCCGACCGGATCTTCCCCATCATGTCGGTGGCCTTCTCAGCTTGGTCGGTGATGTCCTGGATCGACACCGACTTCAGTCTGCTTAGTTTTAGCTTCGTCAACACAACTCTCCTTGCGAACGGGTTTTCCCGTCCTTTGACACAAAAACTGAATCTGGCGCGTATTGTGTCAACGCGTCTTGGTTTTGCAAAGGAAATCACGCATCCTTCCCCGAAAACATTCACATTGCGGCGGGACGGTGTCCCTGCTTTCCTTCCAGATTGCTCCGCTGGGTTTCGATAGTTCAATACCCTTCATCAACTCCAAAACCTTTACGGACCGAAAAGTCCTTATGAATCAACTAGTTAGGAGTAGTTTTGGTGTTGATTCGGGAAGTTTCGGAGACTCTTCGGGGAGAACCGGAGAGGAGCCGGGGCGACATGTGAAGCTTTTCGGGGTGGAGCAGAGTGAGTTCGGGATTCGGTCGATGAAGCCCAGGAAGAGCGGTAGGGACCCTGGTTTGGGGTGAATTTCGACCCCATCGGACCCTGCAGGAGGGCCTTCATGTGAAGCTTTTCGGGGAACGCTCCGGACCGAGGCCTGCATATGTGAAGGTTTTCGGGGAGCATGGATGCTAAAGATTCCAGTTCTCAGAACTCAAGCCCACCGATTCGCCGATCAGAAATGGCTTTCCCCGCCAGTTCGCGTGAACCCCTGATTTCACATATCGCTGGCGCTGTCATATAGTCAGCCGCCATGGACCTCGTGCCCGCGCCGCCACCACCCCGTCCAAAGCCGAAAAGGAAGACCTCCGACGTAGTGATCCACCAGCCGGAGGTCGAGGACACGCGACTGCGAAAGCCGGTCAACACGCTCGCGATGCAGCCGAAGTCCCACAGGATCACGGTGCTCGGCCGTAAGGTCTGGAACAAGCTCCTGAAGGAAGCGCAGCAGCAGGGCATGGATGAGGAGACGCACAGTTCTCCGCTGCGCGAGATCGTCCGCGGCATCGACTTCAACTCCAAGGATTTCGAGCAGGTGAAGAAGCACCTGCGAGCCATGATCACCACCCTTGTCGAATGGCAGTCGCCGACAAAAGGGGAGGGGGCCGCGTGGGAGGCGTGCGCCATGCTTGCGCATGCAAAGTTGGAGAAGCGCCGCGGCGGGGAGGTGTGGGTCGAGTGGTCGTACGCAGTGAACATGCGCCAAGAACTGCTACAGCCTTTCGTGTGGGCTGATCTCGACATGGATATCCTGTTCCAGTTCAGTCACCATCCCGCGCTGGCGCTCTACGAGATCTGCGCCCGCTACAAGGGCGTGGGTCGAACTCCGAGGCAGGACTGGAACTGGTGGAGGCCCGTGCTCACCGGCAAGCCCGACGTTGAGAGGACGGCCAACTTCGAGTACCGCATGTTCAAGAGGGACGTGCTGAACAAGGCGGTGGCCCAGATCAACCATATCAGCGACCTCGAAGTCGAACTGAAGGACTACAAGGAAGGGCGGTTCGTCAAAGACATCCAGTTCCTCATCCGGCCGAAGAAGCAACGCTCTCTGCTGGCCTCGCTCGACGGGCCAGTCGACCTGGCGCTGCTGAATCGGGCGGAGGCACTCGACATAGACCCCGAGAAGGCGGAGACGTTGATCTCGGAGTTCGGCCCAGAAGCCTTCCAGCGCGGGCTCGACGGCTTGGAGCGTCGGGTCAAGAGTGACTTCGCCGAGCCCGTACGCGACAGCTATCGCTATCTGAAGAGCATGCTCCCCAGCGAGGCGAAGATCGTCGTTGCCAAGATCGAAGAGGAAGCAGCGCGTGCTGACCCAACCAGCCCAGAGAGCCGGCGCGAACAGGAGGCGCGGATGAAGGAGTGGGGCGAGAAGTTCAAGACGCGAATTCGCGAAGAGCTGATCGCCGAGTTGCAAGCGCTACCGGTGGAGCAACAGGCCGTGATCGCCGGCGAGCTGCTCGAGGACCTGACGCGACGTAACGCGCACGCGAGCATCCTCAAGCGGCTGCAGACCAGCGGCTGGAACCACAACCTCGTGCGCGGCGAGATGGTCCGGTTTTACGGGCTCAGGTCGAGAGGTGAGGGCTGGGACCAGCCCACGGCCGAGCAGCTGCTCCAGGTCGCCGCGGAGAGCCGACCGGCGTAAGCGCGACTCCAGGGTGGATCGGCCAAGCTGGCTCACCTCTTTGTTGCGTTCATTGTTGCTCCGCGCAACAAAGAGCGAAACAATCCCTCGCTTTCATCAACCAGCCGTTTTCATCAATCTCTTGTCGCCAACAAAAAACTCATGAGCGCCGCCAACACACCCCCTACGCCGCCGGTCTTCCAGCCACGCCCAGGTCCGTGCACCATGAAGCACAGCTTCTCCTCGCTTCTAGACATGGAGATTGAGGCGGTCGAGTACGACGATGCCGCGCGGGTCGTGACGCTCAAGGCCAACGCCTTCGACAGCAGCCTGGTCGCGTCGTTCGCCCTCAGGGATCTGCGTGACGCCGGCATCATCGTCTACTACGACGAGACCCGCGGGCCGCGCGCGCCTGGCGCTCGATGGCAGCTGATGTTCTGCCTGGCCGGAGTTCTCTATGAGTGCGAGATTGCGCTGCAGGCCGACTTCTCTAAAGTGCAACGGCCCACGGCAAGACTGACGCCGCGGCGCGGGTGAGATCCGAGAGGGGCGAGGAGGCACGGAATTTCTTTGTCTTAGAGAAGGACCCCCCGATGATCCTGTTCGGAGGGAATCTTTTGTTCGGAGGCCTGTTGAGTTCGTTCAAAGTTAGACCGGAATTCCATCAAATTTACGTTCTAAGTTTGACGACGGCGCGCGCAAGTCGTTGATTCGATGAGGAATCGGCCCTTCACGGTCGGTTGAACGCCATCGGGTCGTGAAGCGAGCGAAAACAACGGGTAGGGTAGGGCGGTGCAGGTCGCGCTACCCGATCACATCGAAGCGCGTGCGCACTGACCGAGTGGCGGGCAACAATTCGCCGCCAGCCGCTTCCGGCCATGGGGCGGCACCCGGCCCAGGACCGGACATTTGTCACGGCGCAGCGGGCATCGCCAGCATCGAGGGATTCCGGCGTAAAGGAGCTTGCTACAGTTGCCGCGACCGCCGGGTCCCGACGCACACGACCTGGCTACGGTCGGCCGTTTCCGGGCGTTGAGGCCCCCCTGTACGACGCGCTTGGCGAGTTCAGATTGCAGAAGTGTTTCTCTCTTGGCCGGCCGCCGAGGCCCACGATCACGCCGAAGACGATAACGAAGACCTCGAATAAGGGCATGCATTGAATCAGCTCGACGCCGAACCCCAGCCCGACCTCGCAGGTTCCGGCCAGCCTGCACATACTCCAAACAGCGCTGTCGCCCGCCATGCCAGGGTAGTACCGAGCTTCATGAGGCCCTTCATCAAGAGCGCCTTGCCATCGGTGCACGGCGACGTCGAGGCGCACGAGCTTTTCAATTGGCAGCGCCCGGGCCTTCCCAGTGCGCGGTTTGCCGCCGAGATGCGCGAGATGATCGTCGCGCGTCGGCGTGCAAGTTTCGATGTGATCTGGAACTCGCCCATCAGCGTGCGCCTTACCGATGACTGGCACCTGGCGGTCAGCGGCACCGAGCGGTCCCGGCTTCTCGCGCTGACGCGGGCGGAGGGATTCACCGATGCATTCCCATTTATGACGCTTCGCCAGGTGAAGGACGCCCTCAGAATGCCGGTGGCCGAGCTGCTCGGCCTCCTCGCACGCATCGAGGCGATCTACTGGGTTGGCCAGCCTGTGCGCGCCAGGATGGTGGCGCTGTCGCCCCAGGGCTCGCCCGACGTCGAGATCGACGACGCTTTCCGCGCCGCCGTCACCGATTGCCTCGACGCGGCCTGGGTGAAGGGGCTGGACATCGACGACTTGCGGTTTCCGGGTGTGGCGGGGTCCGCGCTTGCGCCCTGGCTCGCCCAGCAGATCACAAAACCAACCCTGTCAGGATTCGCCCACGAACTCTGCGGGCGCCTGATCGCCGCCCACAAGGCTACCTGGGCCCAGGAGCTCGAGGACCTTTTGCGCCACGCGCTGGTCGACGCCGGCCTGCGCCCAGATCACGCAGGCCTGCAGCGTCGCCGGGAACTCTTCCTCGGCCGTTTTGGCGGCCTGGAGGGAGCAACCTTGCAGGCGGTGGCCGACGTGCATGACATCACTCGCGAGCGCGTAAGGCAGATCTGTGATGGCCTCTTGGCCTCGCTGCGTGCGCGGCCGCTCACGCTGCCGGCTCTGGACCGCCTATTCGCGGCGGCCGCGCGCGTCATGCCGCTCTCTGCCACAGCGGCCAACGAGCAGCTGCAACGCTTCCTCGGAGAGGGCGCCGGGATCATTGCAGCGATCGACTTCGCTAAGGAGCTTGGCGTCTCACCGACGATCCAGGTTGTCGCCGCGCGCACGAGCACGAGCGACGGCATCAAAAGCATCGCGATGTTGGACCTCGCCGTCGAGCCGTCGACTTGGATGAAACTGGCCCTTGCGGAAGCGCGACGCGACTGCACCTTCGTCGGCTGTACCAATTTCATACGGATCGCGGGCATCCTGGCGATCAAGGAGGGCGTGGCCCAGGACGACGATACGCTTCGCTCGCTGTTTGAGCGCGCACCCGGGTTTCGCATGCTGGACGCCGAGTCCGGGTGGTTCACCCTCATTGATAGCGACATCAGTGCCGCCGCGGCGCGCATGCGCAAGCTCATGAGCGTCGCCGTGGGCAGCGTTGAGATCGACGCCGTGATCTCCGCACTGGTGACCGACGATGCCTGGTTCTATCGCGACGGCGCGGGACGTGGGCTGGCCATGCCCCCGCTGCACGTGATGACCGCCCTCATCGCGGGCTGGGATTGGCTCACGGCAAACGCGCACAACAAGTACACACCGAAAGCGGCCGTCGCGCGCGATGTTCTTTCGGCGACAGAAGCCACGATCGTCAGCATCATGGAGGAACACGGCGGCGCGGCCACGCGCACCGAAATTGCCGCGCGCTTGGTTGTTCCAGGTGGCGTCTCGAACATGGCGGTTTCGGTGGCGCTCAGCAGCTCACCTGCGATTCAGAAGCTCGAGCACTCCATCTATGCGATCCGCGGTCGACCGATCCCTGCCCAAGGCCTGATTGATGCCCGCCGGCGAAGGGAAGTCGAAGTCGGGCGCAATGCCCCCATGGAAGTGGCCGTCGACCTGACTCGCCCTTTCCGCTTCAGCGTCACGCAGTCGGCGTCAATCTCACCACTGCCGCGCCAGGTCGTGTACCTGCCGAAGTTTCTCCTCGGGAAGGTCTACGGCACCTTCGCGCATGAAGGCGCAAGCCTCCCTGCGATCAACATCAAGGCGAACAGCCAGCAGTTCTTCAGCCTGGCGCTGGCGGCGGACAAAGCCGGCGTTGCGCCTGGCGATCGGTTCGACCTAGTGATCGACATGCCGAACCAGAAGTACGAGATCATCCCGGCCGAAGCAGCCCCTCCGCCGCTCTCGTGAGCCTTGCTCAAGTAGCGCCTGGCAACTCATGGTCGAGAGCTCCTCGTTCGCGCTCGGGGGTCCATTTACTGGTTCTTGACGCGAAGGCGGCCTCGGCGCCGCATTTCTCCTGCGTTTGCGCGTGATCAGCCGCGCCATCTGTTCACCCTTGGCCTGCATCGCCTTCGTGTCCGCGACCATGCAGTCAACATTCCTGAGGACCTCGAACGAGATCGCCATGCTCAGCGAAAAGGCGATGGCGACCAGAACGCCCGGCAATGGAGTGCGGAAGCGGCCACTGGCTAACTTTGGCGGCGGCGCGCGCAAGTCGTGATTCGATGAGGAAACGGCCCGCTCGGTCGCTTGAACGCCTTCGCGTCCTGGACGAACGAAAACACCGGGCAGGGTAGGGCGGTGCGGATCGCGCGACCCGATCACATCGAAGCGCGTGCGCACTGACCCAGTGGCGGGCAACAATTCGCGGCCAGCCGCTTCCGGCCGAGGTTGTGTGCAAACGACTTCTGACTTGCGAGTATGCCGAAGACGCGGCCTTGTGGTCGTCATCAGCGCCACGGAGTCATCCAGTGGTCTCGTCGCACAGACAAGTGGTTTGCCTCGCGACAGAGTCGCTGCGCAAGCTGCAAAGGGCACTTGAAGAGGCTCACGCCCCCACCAGCCTGACCGCCTTCATCGTTTTGGCAATACCCAGGATCGCGATCACCCGCTTCAGGTTGTATGCCAGCACGTGCAGGCTCATTTCGGTGCTCACGTGCGACAGCGTCTTGGTGAGGAAGTGGGTTGAACCCATCCAGTACTTCAATGTGCCGAACACGTGCTCCACCGTGCACCTTCGCAGCGTCATGGCGACAGGCTTGCGGTCCAGGCGTTGCTGGACGCGCTCAAGCACCTCTTCGTGCTCCCATCGGCGGATGCGGCGGTAGTCGCCGGTTGTGCACTGACCTTTGAGCGGGCACGTGGGGCAGGCGCTGGTCCAATAGACGCGAAGCTTGTTGCCGTTCTTCTCGAACGTGGTGAACCTGTAGATTGCCCGTTCGCCCGCCGGGCACTGATACTCGTCGGCCTTTGCGATGTAGATGAAGTCGCTCTTGTCGAAGCGTCCCTCGGCCTTGGCGCCCGAGGTCATCGGCTTGGGCACGTAGGTCGTGATGCCTGCGTCCTCGCAGGCCTTGAGCTCCGTGCCGTTGAAGTAGCCGCGGTCGGCAAGGGCCTGCAGCTTGGTCTTGCCCATCGCCTCGCGTGCAGCTTTGGCCATCTTGCTGAGTTGCGCGCGATCATGACCTGCATTGGTGACCTCGTGCGCCACGATCAGGTGGTGCCTGGCATCGACCGCCGCCTGGACGTTGTAGCCCACCAGGCCGGAGCCCTTGGCTTGTGAGTTCATCGAACGCGCATCAGGATCGGTGAGCGAGCGCTGCCCGTCGGGTTCATTCTTCAGCTGTTCCTTGGTGCGATCGAGCTGCTTCATCTGCTCGCGCAGCTTCTTGATCTTCTCCTGCAGCCGCTCGGTCTTGGCCTCGACCTCAGCCGGCTGCGTGCGGTCGGCCGTCTCCAGCGCGTCGAGGTAGCGCTGGATGCTCTGCTCGATCTGCCGCTGACGCGCATCGATCTTTCCGGGCGTGAAGTTGCGGTCGCGGCTGTTGACCGCCTTGAACTTGCTGCCGTCGATAGCAGCGATGGCGTGAGAGAACAGCTTGAGGTCGCGGCACAGGGCGACGAAGCGGCGGCAGACATTGCGGATGCCCGCTGCGTTGTCGTGACGGAAGTCGGCGATGGTCTTGAAGTCCGGAGCGAGCCGGCCGGTGAGCCACATCAGCTCGACGTTGCGCTGCGCCTCGCGCTCCAGGCGGCGGCTCGACTGGATACGGTTCAGGTAGCCGTAGATGTAGAGCTTCAGCAGGACCGCGGGGTGGTACGAGGGTCGGCCGGTGGCTGCCGGATCGACGCCGTCGAAGCCCAATGCGTAGAGGTCCAACTCCTCGACGAAGGCATCGACAACTCGCACCGGGTTGTCTTCGCCGATGTAGTCGTCAAGACACTCTGGCAGCAGAGTGACCTGATGACGGTCCTCGCCTTCGATGAATCGCTTCATGTGGCTGCCCTTCAATCGCGTTGCCACAATCTAGGCGAGCACCGTCACCTATTCAACCCGTTTTCACACAGGCTCGGCCAAGACCGGACGTTCGCCGGCGGCGCCTAGTTTGCCTTCGTTTACTTCATCGACCAAGCTTTCTGAGGTTCCGCCATGCTTCAAATGCGCCCAGGGTGTGAGTGCTGCGACCGAGATTTGCCGCCGGATTCGACCGATGCCCGCATCTGTTCCTTCGAGTGCACGTTTTGCAGCGATTGCTCGAATCGGCGCCTCGCATGGACGTGCCCAAACTGCGACGGTGAATTGCTCCCGCGCCCTTTGAGGCCGGCGGCCAAGCTTGGGAAGTACCCGGGTTCGACCACGCGCGTGTTCAAACCTGAAGGTTGCGCGGCGGGAACCTGAGCCTGCTTTGCCAGTCGGGCCGCTCGGTCGACATCGCGGCCGTGACTATTCCCCCTGGTAAATTCCTGTTCGTCCTAGGAGCGCAAGGTGAGGAAATCCGCGGTGGGGCCGCTGGACGCAAACTCATGGCGGAGGCAGTTTGATCTCTTCGCCCATCGAAGACCATTCCTTGCTGAAGTGCCGGACCATGCTGGACTTGCAAGCGGTATCCCGCTCGGTTTCGAGCGCCGCGACGACGATCCACCTCGCCGCGTCCAGTTGCAGATCCTCTGCAATGCAGCCGGCAAGCACGGGTGACAACCTACCCCTGAAGCGAGCAACTCGCAGCGCCTCCTCGGACACCTCGAGCCTGCGGGCCCATGCACGCAAGGTGTCCTTTTTAAGTGCCCGGGTCAGCAGATCCACCGTCGTGGGCAGGCGAGGGGACGCACGCATGGGATTGAAGACGCTTGTCATCCGTTGATGCTACGTCCGCAGCAAGGCTCAGAACGTCCAGTTCAGGTTGACCTTGAACCCGTGGTCCTGCAGCCGGTCGCCGAACTGTCCCGAGTAGGAAGCGCCCAGGCTCAGGTTCGGCCGCAGCTGCGTCTCCACGCCCGCTTCCAGCACCGCCACGTTCTTGGCCAGCGGCACGCCCGAGAGCGTGAAGGGCAGGCTGCCGCCGAAGGCATGCGTGCTGGTGGGCGTGGTGTCGCCGAAGGCATGGCGCCAGCCCAGCAGGCCGCGCAGGCGCGTGCGCTCGCCCAGCTGCGTGCTCGCGCGCAGGCCCAACGTGGAGAAGGTCGCGTCGACACTGCCGCCGTCGCCGTACAGCGCGGCCAGGCCGCCGCGCTCGAAGAAGGCATCGGTCTTCACACGCACATGGGCCAGGCCTGCGAAGGGCTCCAGCGCGACAGTGCCTGCGTCGATGCGGTGGCCCTCATCGAATGCATCTCCTCATAAGTCATTGCTCGCGAATGATGAGGTGCCGCCCGGGCTTCTTACAACCGGTTAAGTAAGCCGAAACTATTCGAATGGATGGATTTTTTTCCTGTTGTCGGCTCGCTGCTACACGGGTCCTGAGAGCTGGCCGACGAGGATTCTTAAACTTTGTCAATTCGCTTGCGGTGGGCGCTTCGCGCCCTCTAGATTTCGCTGCTCGCTGTTTGCACCATCAAACCAGCGAGGCCACTCTTGTGAGGGCTGGGTGGCCGCTTCGGACAGGAGGGACCCTCCGAATACGGGAGGCTGCGCAATGTCGGCTTCAGAGAAATGCGTACAGCCGGTATGGGCCCGGTGGCGCCGGCACGGGGTGTGGCAGGATGCGGCTGCGGATTCAACCGGTCGATGCAACGATTTGGCTGAACATCTCAGCCGGTGTGTGGAAGTCGAGGGTCTTCCTGGGTCGCTCGTTCAATTGTCTTGCAACGGCATTCAGCTTGGCCTGTGAATGGCTCGAGAGCCCTCTCGACCGCCGTTGCGCTTGATCTCCCGGCTGACAGTCGATGGCGCTCGCCCGAGGATGCTGGCGATCGCACGAATCGAGAAGCCAGCCACCGTGGCACGCGAGATCTCCTCTCGCTCTTCCAGGCTCAGGGCCAACGGGGAACGGCGACGCTCTGGCGGCGGTATTCCGCCTGTTCGAGACAAGATCCCTTCGACTGATGAATGTGATCTATCGAACAGCTGGGCAATCTGTTGAAGGCTGTCGCCTGCCTTCCAGCGCTCCCACATCAACGCCTTCTGGCAATCCGTGTAGTAGGTTCGTGTCCGGTACGTCATCTGCAACACTCCTTCTGCTCATGGCAGTCTTCAGTGTGTTGCATCGACCGGTTGAATCCGCAGCCAACACCAGTCGTTCGACCACGCCTCAGAAATTGCCAGGTTGCCTACGTTCGCAGTGAGCCTAGATGAACAGTGACCGGGACCCGAGGCTGGGTCCCCCAGACGGCCGTCCAGGGATACATTTCCGACCATGAAGCTATTCGACCTTCGGGCGGACCTCAGCAATTTCTGCACCTTCTCGTTCATGGACTCCTCGTGGAGCGGTGACGGCTGGTTCGAAGGTATCCCAAGAGGCGGCGGGTGACCGATACCGCTTGACAAACAAGTCCTCATAGAAGCGGAAGTTCGTCGGTGGCCGCTTTAGAGCACTGAGACCTACCCGAACATTGATGGCGCGAAGCATGTCAGTGTCCGCTCCACCGGTATCACCTAGTGCCTGCGCAACGGTGGCAAGCTCGACATGGCGCAGCAGATCGCAACCATGAGAGTTCAAGAACGAACGGGCTCTACTACCGCCGCGAACACCAGGTTTCGCTCGACGAAATTGAAATGATCCTGATCTAGGCCGTGGCACCTGCGATCAAGCTATGGAGCCGAACCCTGTAGTCCCCGTATGCGGGCGCCTCAAGTACTCATCAATCCACAGACGAGCTTTGACGGCCAAGAGCCGGCGAGCCTCTTCTTCAGACCTCGGCCCGGTGATCACGAGGGGGCAAAAATGTTTGCCGGCGCATTGGATGTCTGCAAAGTAGCTCGCGCCTTCCCCTTCCCCCTGGGCAACGATAGTCATGGTCCAGTCAGAAGGCGCTCCCGAAGCTTCGATGTCTTCGCCAGGATACAAATTCACTCGCCGCTCCCTTCGGTGTCTCGGCACCAGCGTGCCAATGTAGGCAGCGATTGATGCTATGTGAAGCTGCCCCACCCAATACGCCGTGATGTCAGTGAGACAGACGGTTCGGAATCAGATGCGAGCGATGGACTAATGCACACGCCTCTCCGCCATGGTCAGTCGACGTCAGTTGTTAACGAACATGAAAACGGTGTGGCAGTCCGGGCACCGCGCTTGCCCAAGATTGCCGTAGCTCGAGAGCGCATGGAGCTTTGACGTCCTCCCTTTAAGAAAGCACTCAGGACAAGGGACCGCCTCGGCCGGATCTGCAAGGGCCTCGCGCCAAGCATCCTCCCAAGCACCGATTAACAGGTGTGCGGCTCGCTTCGCTTGCAGATGGCATAGCAATTCGCGGTGCATGCCTTCGAGTGCCATGTTCGCCTCCATTGCCAGCACGGTGCATTCGCGACGCGGTGAACGTGGCTTGCGTCACCTCCCAGGACCGCCGCCACCGCCGCCAGGACCA
>NZ_LMTS01000179.1 GCF_001541225.1 Variovorax sp. WDL1
CGCTTGATCTCCCGACCGAGCTCGGCCAGGTCCTCGTCCAGCGTGTCCTCCAGCAGACTCTTCTGCTCGGCGCTGCCGGCGAACTTCTCGCTCGTCGCGGCGAACTTCATACGCTTGAGCACCGCCACTTCGTGCGTGAGCTTGTCGATGAGCGCCTGCTTGAACGCCACGTCGCGCTCGCGCCGCTCGATCAGCGCGTCCTTGGCGCGCAGTTGTTCGTCGCGCGCGGCCACCTCGGACATCAACGACAGCATGGCCTGCCGCACCTGCGGATCCAAGGCCTCTAGCTGCTGCTCGCTGATCATGGAGCGTGATCGTCGCGCATCACGCCGTCGAGGGCATCGGCACATCCGGCAATTGCCGAACGCCGATGGATTTGATTCAGATTACGCGGATGATGCCGGCTTCGCCCAGGCGCTGCCACGGCAGACCCAGCACCAGTGCGTCGAACTGCGTTCGGCTCAGGCTCAGGGTGTTGGCGCTGTCAGCCGACCAGACGAACTTGCCTGCATTGAGCCTTCTGGCGGCCAGCCACACACCGATGCCATCGTGCACGAGGACCTTCATGCGGTTGGCTCGACGGTTGGCGAACAGGTAAGCGTGATGCGGACGGGCTTCGCCGAACACCTTCACCACGCGGCCCAATGCCGCTTCAGTGCCGGCGCGCATGTCCAACGGTTCGACCGCCAGCCAGATGGCGTCGATGCGGATCACCGTAGCAACTCGCGCAGCCACGTGCCGCACTCGGTGGCTAGTGCCGCCGGCCAAGTCACCACGATGGTCGTGGAACCTCGCCTGACTTCCATGCGAATTTCGCTCGCCGGCGTGACCGGCGCAGGCAGTTGCACCGGCACGAAGGACGACGACGCAGCCTCAGTGCGGGGCAAAGCCTTGCGAGCGGTGCCTTCCACGATTCCGCCAGGCGACACCTCCGCGTCACGCACCCAGCGGCGCAGCAGGTTTGCATTGATGCCCAGCGCCATCGCCACGGATGCCATGGAGACACCGGGCTGCGCGGCTGAAGCGACCGCATGGGCCTTGAATTCGTCGCTATGCAACCGGCGGCGTCGCCGGTCGCCCGAAGCCTGAGGAGAGATAGTGTGCACGTGTCCACCAACAGTCGTAGTGGATACGAGCATCCTTTGCTCCTAAGCCGCATTCAAGATGGGATTGCCGGACGCATAC
>NZ_LMTS01000053.1 GCF_001541225.1 Variovorax sp. WDL1
ACTGGTACCTGCGCTCCACCAGCACCATCATCCCGCCGGCACCTGCGGAGCTCCCGGCACCGGCGGCTGCCCCCATCGAGGTGCCCACTTACCGCGGCGAAGTGCCCTTGTTCGCAGCCGTGCCCGAGCAACTGCGCCAGGGCAACCTGGTCATGCTCAGCAGCCTGCACCAGCGCATCGGCGACGACGACGTGCGCACCGCGGCCGGCGCCCCGATCACCGCTGCAAGCACCGCCACCGGCGAACGCCGCGCCTGGGGCCGCGTGCTCAGCACCGG
>NZ_LMTS01000264.1 GCF_001541225.1 Variovorax sp. WDL1
ATGAGTGCCGCAGCGTTGCAGCCGACAGCGGCGCCACCCGCACCCGCTGCTGCGGTAGCCCCTCCGAAGCGGGCGATCGCCGGGCTGGTCGGCATCCTCATCGCGGCCATGATGGCCGGACTGAACAACCGCGTGGGCGCGTTGGCGCTGGCGGACGTGCGTGGCGCGCTGGGCTACAGCCTGGACGACGCCTCCTGGCTCACGACCGTCTATAGCGCCGGCGAAGTGATCGCCATGCCGTTTGCGGCATGGTTCGCCATCACGCTCTCAGTGCGCCGCTTCGAGCTGTGGATGATCGGCGCATGCACCTTGCTGGCGGTGTGCATTCCCTTCATCCATGACCTCGATCTGCTGCTGGCCATGCGCTTCCTGCAAGGCATCGCCAGCGGCACGATGATTCCCGTGCTGATGATGGCGGCGTTGAAGTTCCTGCCGCCCCACATACGGCTGCACGGACTGGCGCTGTATGC
>NZ_LMTS01000204.1 GCF_001541225.1 Variovorax sp. WDL1
GTGTTGGCGCCGGCCGAAAATTGACCCACCTGTGAGGGTTGTGCCGCTTCAAATTTGACCCGGGTGTTCAGCCTACCCTGCTGCTTTTTTAAGCGGTGGGGGTATGAGGAGTGATCACCATGGCCATGATTGGCAAGGTCCTGCGGATGCACCACCGCGGGAAGAAGTCGGTGCGAGAGATCGTGAGGGCGACGAGCCTGTCGCGCAACACGGTGCGCAAGTACCTGCGCACGCCGGTGGCGGAGCCACCGAAGTACCGGCGCAAGGCAGCGACGACGAAGCTGGCACCGTTCGTCGAGACGGTGAAGACGGCGTTGCTGGCCGACGCGCGCCGCCCCCGCAAGGAGCGGCGAACCGCCAAGGCACTGCTGCAGCAGATTTCCGAGGCCGGCTACGAAGGCGGCTATACGCAACTGACCGACTTCATCCGTGTGTGGCGAGCGCAGCAAGGCGGTGTGGCGGTCGGTAAGGCGTTCGTGCCGCTGGCGTTCGAGCTGGGCGAGGCGTTCCAGTTTGACTGGAGCGACGAGGCGCTGGTGATCGGCGGGATCTACCGCAAGCTGCAGGTCGCGCACATGAAGCTGTGCGCGAGCCGGGCGTTCTGGCTGGTGGCGTATCCGAGCCAGGGCCATGAAATGCTGTTCGATGCCCACACCCGGTCCTTCGCCGCGCTGGGCGGCGTGGCGCGCCGTGGGATCTACGACAACATGCGCACGGCCGTGGACAAGGTGCACAAGGGCAAGGGCCGCACGTCAACGCGCGCTTCTCGGTGATGTGCGCGCATTACCTGTACGACCCCGACTTCTGCAACGTGGCCTCGGGCTGGGAGAAGGGTGTCGTCGAGAAGAACGTCCAGGACAGCCGCCGGCGCATCTGGATCGACGCGCGCGAGCGGCGCTTCGACAGCTTCGACGAGCTCAATGCCTGGCTGGGCGAGCGCTGCCGGGCGCTGTGGCAGGAGATCAAGCATCCCGAGCACAAGCAGTTCAGCGTCGCCGAGATGCTCGAGCACGAGCGGCTGCAATTGATGCCGATGCCGGCCGCGTTCGATGGCTACGTCGAGGAGGTGGCCAGGGTGAGCAGCACCTGTCTCGTCTCGGTGGCGCGCAACCGCTACTCGGTGCCGTGCGAGCTGGCCGGGCAGATGGTCAGCACGCACCTGTACCCGACGCGCGTGACGGTGGTGGCCGGCGACGCCGTCGTGGCC
>NZ_LMTS01000036.1 GCF_001541225.1 Variovorax sp. WDL1
GGCCTCGCTGCGCGAGGCCTGGAACAGGTGCGTGCGTACGCATGCGAACGCGAGTACGAGTACGAGTACAAGCATGTCCGTGTGCGTATGCGTATGCGTGTGCGTGTGCGTGTGCGCGAGTGTCGACGTCAGCGAGGACCCGAAGCTCACGCCAACCTGCATCCCACACAAGTACGCGCCATGGCGCGTTGGACTCCAAGTCC
>NZ_LMTS01000318.1 GCF_001541225.1 Variovorax sp. WDL1
AGCCGTTCAGGCCGACGATGCCCGGTCGCCCCTCGGCGGCAGCGCGGCCATGCCAGATGCGCGAGGCGTGATGCGTGTGCAGCGTCAGCGACATCGCGCTGCGCAGGGAGCCGAGGTTGAGTTGCAATGGTTCGTTGTTGGTTGCCATGGTGTCCGCTCGTTGTTGGAAAAGGAGCGGCCAGCTTCGGCAGGAAGCGGAAGGCAGTCAGTCAACAAACCGAAACCCGCAAGGCCCCGGTTCAAGGCATTGCGGCTGCATGCGGCGCGAGCTATCCCCAGGGGATAGCTCCACTGGCGGCCATGGGCATCCACTTCGCCGCCTGACCGGATCAGTTGCTGGCGAGCAGATTGCGCAGCCGCTCGATGTGCTGCTTGGCGACTTCCGGCGGCACCGGCTTACTGGGCGGCTGGGGTGGCGGTGCGGGTGGTGGCCGCTCATTTGGCGGAGTGGATGCTGATGGCGCGTCTTGCTTGGCCCAGGCGTTGAACTCACCGTGGATGGCGCGCTGGATGATGCCGAACAGATACCCCGCAGGATTGCGGATGCCATGGCTGCTACATCGTGTGGCCCAGTCGTCCAGCACGGCCTGTCTCAGCGAGGCATCGACCTGCTGCAATGCCACCCTGGCACCTGTCTGCTGTTCCGCCTTCAGTTCCGCGAAGCGCTTGGGCCATTGCAGATCGCCCAGCGCGCGCGCCTGCGCGGTAGTACGTACTTCATTAATACGACTACTACGTACTGTACGGGCCTGCTTCGGATTCCGAAGAGCGCCGTCTGGCGCAGGTTTCAGCCCTGCTTCGGAATCCGAAGAGGGGTCATCAGCATTCCGAAGAAGGCTCGAAGCCCCTTCTTCGGAATCGTGGACGGCATCCTCCTGTGGATAACTTCCGGTGGTCAGGATGCCCTGGCTGGCGAGGCGTTCGGCCAGGACCTGCAGCCGCGACGGCAGCGTGCGGCCGGACAGCAGCGGGTCTTCTGCGATCTCCCCGAGCGTGTTCAAGCCGACCATCTGGACGGCCTTGGCCGAATGGCCCAGGGACTGGCTGACCAGCGCGAGGTAGTCGGCGTCGAGTTGCATCGCCTCGAACGGCGTCAAGGGTTCGTCGTGCAGGACGTAGAGGTTGCCGAGGATGCGGCCGGTCTTGGGGTCGCGCCGTCGTCGCACGAGGCTCAGCCACCGTGTCAGACGCAGCAGCGTCAGCGCCCGCGCGACGGTCTCATGGGAGGCCTGCCCCGCGCAGGGCATGGACGCCAGCCAGGGGCGCAACTGCTCATAGGTGGGGAACGCCGTCATCCCGTCGTCGTTGAGCATCAGGCGGAACACCTGCCAGGCGTTGCGCTCCATCGGTGTCAGGCGACGGTCGAGGAACAGCCGCCGCGGCACGGTCTCGTGCCGGTTGCCGCTGAACAGGAAGGCATCGCCGGATGCGGGGGACGTTGGTGGCGTCGCCGGCATGGGCGTTGGCGCGCTGGGGCTGGGCTTGGGCGCGAGGTCCTTCAGCGCAGCGTCGAACCGGTCTGCGAGTGAGACGGGGCCAAGGCGTTGGGCTCGCGGTGCGGCGTCGTCCACGGCCATGGCTCAACCCAACCCCTGATCGACCCAGTTCTTGATCGCGGCCCAGACCACGGAGAGCGGCAGTGACATGCCCTCGGCCAGGTCCATGGCCG
>NZ_LMTS01000188.1 GCF_001541225.1 Variovorax sp. WDL1
AGCCCGAGCGCGAGATCAGCACGTGGCCGCCCACCCAGCCAGCCATCAGCGGGTGGCGCGTGGCGATGCGCCATTGCAGTTGCCGATACAGCCAGGTGTCGGGACGCCCGCGCTTGAGGCGGCGCAGGATGCCGCCGCCGATGAAGACGCCGAGCGCCACGCCCAGAACGACGAACGTCGGCGCCAGCGCGATCGTGCGGAATACCCAGGACAGCGGCGCGCCGACCAGCAGGCCGGCGGCGCCGGACAGGCCGCAGCAAATCCAGAGTTCGTCGGCGGTGAGGCCGCGCACCACAACGGGATGGCGATTGAGCCGGTGCGGAAGGAAGGTGACCGTTCCGTCCGCACGGACGTGCTGCTGCTCGGACATACCGGCCT
>NZ_LMTS01000181.1 GCF_001541225.1 Variovorax sp. WDL1
CCGGCCGACGATGGCCACGCCGCGGATCAGGTCGCTGTCGCTCAGCGTGACGGCCAGGGCGAACTTCGCGCCCTGAACCGCGCGGTGGTGGCGATGGTGTGCCAGCACGAAGGCATTGGCCGTGCGCAGCGACACCGGCAGCAGGTTCAGCCTCGGCGAGGTCGGCGTCTTGTCCATGCGCGTCAGTCGCCGCAGAAGCAGGCAATCGGTTCATCGGCGGCGTCGAACAGGTCGCCCTGGTCGGCGGCGAAGCGCGCCAGGTCGGCGTAGCTGGGGCCATCGGCACGGAACCTGGCGCCGCTGGGCTTGCTCGCCAGGTTCAGGGATTCCATGCGAATCCACCACACGGCGGCTTCGGGCCGGGCCTTGATGAGGGCCAGGCGCTGCCCGCGCGGCTTCAGGAAACACAGGTCGCAGTTGCCTTCGAGCGTGCGCCCGTTGACCGTCAGCAGGTCGAGGTTGAACGGCTGCGCTTGCCAGAAAGCGCTCACGTCGCGCACGGTGACGCCGGCGTCCGCCAGCGGCATGCACATGGTCTCGTGGGTCGATTCGGTGGAGTGCCCGCGTGCGCGAATTTTGGCGACACGCCGTTGCTCATCGGCGCGGATGCCGATCATCTGGTCCCAGTCCGTCCAGCCCAGATGCCGCAGGTAGCGGTGCATGGGGCGTATCTTCAGGCTGGTCGTGCAGCCGCGTGCGACGGGATTGGGCAGGTACTGGCGCTTGCGGATCAGCGCCTCGAATGGCTCGCCCTGACGGCTGGCCTGGTCGAAATCGACCAGCGCGAAGCCAGGCTCCGTGGGCAGGTATTCCAGCCAGTGGATCGGCACCTGCCACTGCTCGGCGCAGTCGCGCACGAAGCGCAGGGTTGCTTCCACTTCCTTGCCGGTGTTGGCGAAGCAGACCACTGTGTCGGCGGGGAGGCCGCCGTTGGCCTGCAGCACGCGCCAGAGCATGTGGGCGCTGGTGCGTCCCCCCGAAAAGCTGATGCAGGTGGGCCGACTGATCTTGAACGGGTCGTGCATGCGGTCGTCTCCGGTGGCATGCCGGCGCTGTGGCCGGCGGGGCATGCCTTGGCGGCTGGAGACGAACGCGCACGCGCGGCGATGGCCGCGGTGCGAACAAAAGAAGGCCCCCGGTGCGGGGGCTGCGAGGGCTGCGCGGCGGTTGCCGCTTCAGGCGGGAGGCACCACGGCCAAGGACAGGTGCGTGGCGGTGGCGGACAGCACGAGATCGTCCGCCGAGTGCAGGAGGCGCGTGAACAGGCCGTCCTTCGGGTCGAAATACTCCGCGAAGTCATCGCCGCCCAGCTCGCGGCCTGCGAGGTGCCACCAGTCATCGAACGGGTCGGTGTCTGGGTTGCAACCGACGGCGTATGCCAGCAGTGCCTGGCGCCCGTCCGGGCGACGCTCCCCGCACTCGGCGAGGATGTACACGCCCTGGTCCTTGACCAGGACGACGCGACACTGATTGGCGATGGCTTCGGTCAGCACGGGGCGCAAGTCGGCGCCTTTGAAACGCAGTGACATGGATGAAATCTCCTGTGTGGAAAAAAAGAGAAAGGCCCTCCACCCGATGGGATGGAGGGCCTGTGGGGGGACGCGGCCGGAATGGCTGGAACGCCGTGGCAGGTGCCTCGGGTCAGCCGAAAGACCACGCGGCTTTGCCGCGGGGCGTCATGCCGGTACGGCCTGGCGCTTGCGGGCCGCCTTCGCGTCGAGGATGCTCACGTCGATCTGGCGCCAGCGCCCGTCGTCGATGAGCCGCTCCAACACTTCGCCGAGCATGTCGAAATACACCTCGTCGTGCCGATCGACCAGTTCGCCGTCACGGTGCAACTCCACCACGTAGGTGTCGCCACCGCGGTCGTACAGCACCGTGACCCGGCCCTCGAACTTCGCGGTCGAAACCGTGAAGCTGATCGCCGGCGGCGTTTCGATGATCTTGGACGGCTTGGGATCGACCCAGGTGAAGTCCTTTGCGCCAGCGTCCACCAGCATGTGGGTGATGCGGCGGAAGCGATCGGGGGCCGGCATTTCCTCCATCTGCTCGATGAGCTGGCCCAATTCCATGCACTGCGGCGTGGGAATCGGCAGCTTGGCCGGCGCGGAGCCGAGGATGTGGCTCGTGATGGTGTAAGGCGTGCCGTCCGAAGATTTCTCGGTGATGACCTGCGGGGTGTCCGCGCGCTGACCGTCGAAACGGCGCCGTGCATAGGGTTGGACATGCACCTTGGCGCCTTCGGCAGGAACCGTGGTCACCAGGCTGGGATCAAGCACCGCGAACTCGGAAGGCTTGAGCTTGACGACGATGGCATCGTCGGTCGCGGCGACCACCTTGCCGTCGAAGGGTTGGGGATCGATGGCGAAGCCCAGCGTTGAGGACAGCGGCTGGTCATCGAACACACGGTACTTGAACGACCGCACGTTGCGGGGCACATGGCCTGCGACCAGCGAAGGCA
>NZ_LMTS01000261.1:0-23187 GCF_001541225.1 Variovorax sp. WDL1
TAATTGACGCTCGCCGCTCAGAATAGTTGACGCCGGGCACCAAGGTGCAGTCATCTGCATCGGCCGGGTCGGAAGACGGCTTTCGCTGCTGCAATGCGGTAGTTCCACGGTACCGAGGGTGAGGGCCTTTAAATCCGTTCTATGAACCTCAGCGCGTGGGCGGCTCTCTGGGCGGCAGCTCCTTGGTTTTTTGCTCCTGAGCCTTCTCGCGTGACGCGATCCGCGCCATGTCGCCTCGCTCGATCCGCTGTGCGATGTTCTCGCGCGCGTGAAAGAGAAGCCGCTTGGCTTCTTCGCCGCCGTACTTCTCGGCCTCGACAATCGCCAGGCCCAGGGAATTGACGGCACGGGCGTGGTGCGGAAACTCCTTCTCGAACTCGAAGCGGTTCATCGCCCGGAAGGCGCCTGCCTCGCGCGCCCACTGCAGCATCTGGGCAGTGCCCGGATCGCGCTCGCAGCGCGACACGGCCTCGTTGCGCCAGGTCAGCGTCTGGCTGGCCACGTCGCGGGGCACCCCCGGGTCGTTGGCCAGTCGCTGGACCAGGGTTTCCCAGCGCATGGCGAACTGGACCAGTTCCCTGGGTGATCGGGGCTGGTCCAGCAGCACGTCCAGCGTCTCCTGCGCTCGGGGCAGGCGGTTGATGTCGCCGTCGATGACTCGGCTTTCATAGATCTGCGCACCGTCGTGGGTAATCATGCGCAGGCCATCCACCGCACGTCGGTGCTCCATGGTGCCCAACAAGACCCTGACATTCGCGAACGCCAGTTCGTGTTTCTGCACGGAGGGCTGTTCGACCGCAAGGCCAGCCCGGCGGCGCATCTCGTACCCTGCCAACATGGCCAAGCGGCTTTCCTCACGCGATGTACCCACAAAGACCGCCTGAACGACATAGCCGCTGTGCCGCAGTTCGGCAGCAACTTTCGGCATGACCTTGACGTCAACGGTCTCGATTTCAGCGACCAGGTTTAAGCTCTTCTTCTGAGCCTCCTCCATCAGGCGGCTGAGCCAGGTCTTGCAGTCGCTGGCGATTCGGTCAGCGGACACCGGCGGGATGTCGCCTCCTGCCGCCCAGGCGGGATGGTAGGCGCGCAGCCGGTTCATGGAGACATGGGCGGCGGTTGCCACAGTCTGAACCAGCTGCTTTCGGAGTTGGACCGCAGCGTAGCTAACACCTGCGCCAGGCTGCCCGGCGACGATCATGGCGACAGGTCGATCGGCAGCTTGAGCCTCGGCGAGGAGGTCCGGCGCGACGCATCGGTCGTACAGTCGCCGCAGTTCGCGATCGGACACAACGGAGGGCCCCGCCCCAGGAGCAGGGGAAGGCGCGTGCGTCATGCCTGATCCTCTGCTGGGTCCGCATCGCGGGGGACACCGAAGCGAGCCAGGATGTCGCGGATCGCGTTCGTATCGACGGGATCTACGGTTGCGAGGACGTTGCGCGCATCTTCGCGTTCTTGTTTCAGGCGCGTGATCTCCCTGGCGTCGGGCTCGGCGGCGGCCACCAGATCTTCGATCCGCAGCGTGTGGGCGGCGATGTATTGGTCCAGCAGTGCCAGCGCGAGTTCGGCGTCCAGCACGGACTTCATCGTGTCCCATTGCCGCTCGTCGTAGGCGAAGTAGGGGCGGGTGGACTCCGCGACCTGGTGGACCCGCGGCCGATCCTCGTCGATGGAAAAGTCGCCGAGGCGCACCGCCTTGGCGAGCATCATGCGGATCACGTCCGGCAGCTCCATGCCGCGTGCGTGTGCCATCTTCATGGCTTTTTCCGCGATGGCACGGTCGATGCGGAGGTGAAAATTCAGGCTGTCCATTCGACCGCGAGTTATAGCAGCCCCAATGCCGCACCCGCGAGATCGATTCTCCAGCTTGAAGCCAGGCTGCGGAGGTCAGCTGCCAGCGCTCGGGAGTGCCAGCCGGCCGTTCAGGTCAGCTGCTGCACGAGCGCAATCAGTGTGAGGTGCGCTGGATAGAAGGCGTAGAAGACCCAGCGGCTGCGCGCCATCGGGATGTCGACCCGGCTCGCGCCCCAGATCAAGGGCAGGGCGGCCAAGGCGGCGAAGTTGCCGTTGATGACGGCCAGTGACGCGGTCGCCAAGGCCCACAGCAGCAGCCGAAGCGAGGTAGGGCTGCGCAGGAACGCACAGGCACCCAGGCAGCAGAGCAGCGCCGGCCACCAGAACTCCACCATCGCGCCACCAAAGAGGAAGGCGATCAGCGCCGCGCAGCGGTGGGCCGTGCCGCCCCGTTCAAGCAGCCAGACGATCAACGTCGCCAGGAAGAGCGTGGCCAGGATGTTCAATGGCCACCAGCCCACCAGCTGGACGAAGGCCGGTGTCGCCAGCAGTCCAAAGATGGCAAGACGCTGCATGACGCGCAGGTGCACGCCGGCCTGGAGAGCTCCGGGCCGCGCCAGGTTCGCCATGAGCACGAAGCCGAAGAGCGGCATCGCCATGCGCCCCAACGCGTAGAGGGCCGGGCTCGCTTCATGCAGCAGGTACTTGTTAACGTGGTCGCCGGTCATGAGCACCAGGCCGAGCCATTTGAGGGCTTCCAGCGAGCCGTTCGAGATCGACCAGGCGTTTGTCGACGTTGGGGGTTTGCCGCGGACGGGCGACTGGAGCGCTCGGGCCCTGGCGGTGGGAGTACGAGTGCCTTTCATGAATCAATACGCAGGCGGCAGCTCGGCGCCTTCGTCCCACAGCCGTCGCCACTCCGCGCCGTACTGCGCGGCGAGCGCCGGCGCGTTGCGCACCACCAGCACGTTCTCGGCGTTGCGCTGCGCCGCCGAGGCCGTGTAGTTGAAGCTGCCGGTCTGCACGGCCGTGCCGTCCGCAACGATGAACTTGTTGTGCTGCAGCGCGTGGCGGGCATTGGCGCGAACCGGCACCCGTTCGTTCGCCAGGAAGCGTGCGGCAGAGTAAGCCTTGGCCGCCTCTCCGGCGTCGACCACCACGAACACCTTTACGCCGCGGCGCTGCGCATCGCGCAGGGCGGTGGCCACCGGCCGGCTGGTGAAGGAGTAGGCCGCGACCAACAGGGTGGAGCGGGCGCCCCGGATGGTGTCCAGCACCAGGGGCAGGGCCTGTCCGGGTGTGAACGCGGCCGCATACGAGGTCGCCTGCGTGGGGGCGGGCGCGGGCGGCCCCAGTTGCGCACGACTTGCGAGAGGCGTCGTCAGCGTGAAGGAGAGGCTTGCTGCCAGGGCCGCGAACTTGAGCCCTGATCCCCAACGATGACTAGAAGCGCTCATGGCTCAACTCCTCTCGGCCTCGGCCGGTTCGCTGGCGCACCTGCATGGGCGACGGCGGCGTGCGGCGATCCGGTAGGTGGATCTCCTGGCCGCGCGCGAGCGCGTCGGCCATCCGTTCACGAATCATCTCCACCAGGTGTTGTTGGGAGGTCTGGTCGGCCGTCACGCGCCGGGCGAACTGCTCGGCCAGCTTGAGGCCCGCTGCCACCGTTGCCAAGACCGGGTGCTGGTCCAAGGCCGCATCGGACAAGAGCTGACCGGTGCGCACGAGACCGGCGCGGCGTTCCATCTCGCGGAGGTGATCCGATGTCTCGATGGCCCATCGGGCGCGCTGCGCGACGATCTTTCTCTCGCCCACCAGTTCGCCTTCCGCATTGCGGGCGGGCACGCGGACGTTGACCGGACGGGTGCCGCGCTGGGTGAGGACGACCTGATCGCCGATGCGCGGCTGCGAGGCCGACTCGGCCAGCGCGCGTTCGAGGTCTGCACCCCAGACGGTGCGGTCTCCGACTTCCGTGCGAACCATCACGTAGAAGGACATGCGTTGCGCCGGATCAAACTGGTACGGCGCGGCGGCCGCCGCGACCAGCATGCCTGTGACGGGCGGTCTCGGGCCTTCGCGGAGCGATCGACTGTCTTGCGTCGCCTCGGGTGGATGACTGCCGGCGTTGCGGCTAGGCTCGGCGGAATCAGTAGGCGCGGAGCTGTCCCGGGCGCTCGCTGCGGTGCGGTCCGTGGACGCCGCTCGCGGCGGCGGACCCTGTGCCGTCTCATGCGACGGCTGCCACTTCTTCAGCGCGCGCTGCACCTGAAGAACTTCCGCCGGGTTCGGTTCGTAGCCTCGGGCCTCGATGCCCCGCAATGCCGCTTCGCGCCACATGCCATGGCGGAAGGCGTCGGTCCCCTTGAGCCCGATCACCCGCCATCCGCGCGCCTCCGCGATCGCGACGACGCTGTGAAGCACTTCGCGGTTGTCGGTTCGCACGCGAATGCGGTCGCCGTCGTCGATGAAGGCGAGGGTCCGGTCCGGAAAAAAGTAGCGATCATCCACGTGCAGGTAGTGGCGCTCGATGGCATCGGGCACGCGGGGACGGCCAAGGGTTGGAGGAGGAGCGTCTCCCTGAATGGAGCCGGCGAAGTCCCCGGGAGCGGTGCTGTCGGTCCCCGCTGGTGGGTTTTCGGAGGGGTGGTCTGTGGACATCGCGGCTCCTTTGGGGTGCGTGCGTGATGGGTGGCGATCCGATTGATCAAGATGCTCGATGCGGCTTCAGTCGAGGAGTCGCGCCATGAACTCATCGGCACGGCGCTTCATGTCCTCGTCGCTGAGCCTCTCTGTGGGAATCTCCACGTCGTCGAAGTCGAATGAGAAGTCGTCCAGCTTCAGGTCGTCGCTCAGGACATCGCTGGCCATCGTGTGACCTTCCTTCGTTAGTGCAGAGCCGCCAACCGGTGGCGTGGCGTTGGTGATGGATCCTTGATTTGTTGCCACGGGATCTTCTTCGTCATCGGGCGTGGCCGCCCGAGCGGCCGCGATGCCGCGACTGGCCCTGTCCACATCCAGCTTCGGTACCGCCGGGGGAGGCAGCTCACGCTTGGCGAAGTACCGGTCGCGGAAGTAGTAGACGCGATGCGCCAGCACGGGGCGCAGGCCTTCATAGAACAGGATCATCCGATCCGCACCCAATTCCTTCACCTCCTGCGGCAGCAGCAGGCGGCGCGGCTGCTCGCTGAAGCTCACCGTCGGCGCCTTGCCCGCACCGCCAGCGCCGCTCCACATCGGACGGCTCACGCTCTTCTGCTGAACCGTGTAGGTGCCCAGCTCGCGCGAGATCGCTTCCGCATCGTCGTACTCCTTGGGCGGAAAGACGATGCGCGCGGCCAGCATCTTGCGGATCGACTTCGCGCCCTCGACGCCGTACTTCTCGACCAGCTGCGAGTTGGACTGGACGATGACGACGGTGCGCACGTTGTAGCCCGGCAGAAAGGCCGTGGATTCGGCAATGACGGGGATGCGCCCGAGCGCGGGAAACTCGTCCAGCATCAGGAGCACCTGGTGGCGAAGCTTAGGGTTGTTCTCCGGCAGCTCGCGCGTCTGAAGTCCGATCGCCTGCTGGAAGAAGAGATTGAGCAGCGGCTGCAGGCGGGCGATGTTGTCCGGGTTGATCTGGACGTAGATGGAGATCGGCCGCTTGCGCAGATCGCGCAGGTCAAAGTCGTTGGCCGATGTCGCGGCATCAATCATCGGGTTGAGCCACAGATCCAGTCGGCTGGTGAAGGTCTTGCGGATGCTCGAGGCCGTGGTGGGCGCCAGGTCGATCACGTCGTAGAGGCTCTGCACCGCCTCCTGCGACAGCGGATAGCCGGCGCGCTCGCAGGCGTCGATCACGCGCTTCCAGTGCTTCTGGAAGCCTTCGGCGTCGCTCGCCATGCCCTGACGCAGCACCTCGCCCAGCGTGCGTGTCGCGCCCTTGGTCTCGAACAGATACAGCGCGATGCCCAGGAACAGCGAGCGGGCCGACGAGGTCCAGAACGGGTCGCCGACCTGCGGGTCGGGAAAGAGCATGGTGCCGATGCGCTGCAGGTCGTCGATGCAGCGGTAGGGCAGCTCGGACACGTAGCCAAGCGGATTCCAGCGGGCCGAGCACTCGCGCTCGGAGAGCGGATCGAACAGGTGGACCTCTTGCCCATGGGCGTGGCGGAAGCCGGCCGTGCGGATGAAATTCTCGCCCTTGATGTCGCTGACGATGGTCGAGCCGGGCCAGTTGAGCAGGTTGGGGATGACGACGCCGACACCCTTGCCGCTGCGCGGTGGCGCTTCGAGCTCGACGCCTTGCTGGCCGGGCAGGACCAGGTAGCGGCGGCCCAGGCGTCCGAGGATGATGCCATGTTCGTTGAGCAGGCCCGCTTGCGCGATCTCGCGACGGGTGGCGAAGCGGGCATCACCATGCAGGGGACGGCGTCGGGGCAGCATCGCGAAGCCCACCAGCCCCACCATCATCCCCTGGGAGCCGACCAAGGTCGCAATCAGGGTGCGGCGAACGTCCGGCCGCTCGCCGTAGGCACGCCAGTACTGGTGGATGGTCAGCAGCGATGCCTGCTGCGGCGGCAGCTTCATGGCCATCAGAAAGGCATAGCCGGCGACGTACAGGCCGACCACCGCCGCCACCAGCAGCGCGACTGCAATCCTGAAGGGGCTAGGCCAGCCCTCTGTGCTTGGTGCCCGGGTCATACCAGATCTCCCGCACGATGCGCCGCTGCCGGCCATCGCGCCGATCTCGCGCGCACTGCACGACGATGTCCACGCTCAGCTGGGCCAGTTCCACGCCCTCGCGCGTGCTCATGCCCTGGCCGGCCTGGCTGCGCTTCATCAGCTGCGCCAGCGCGACAAAAGCCATCTCCGCGCTGTCTGCGTGCACGCTGGTGATCGAACCGGGATGGCCGGTGTTCACGGACACCAAGTAGTCGTAGACCTCCTCGCCGGTGCGTAGCTCGGACACGAACACCCGGTCGGGCCGCTGCCGCTTGGCGCTGGCCAGCAGTTGGCCGGGCGTGACCTCGGCCTGCCCCTGAGCGCCTTGGGAATAGAAGAGCCGCACGTGGTTTGGCTGGTTGCGCAGCGACAACTCCTTCACGTCCTCGATGGTGATGAGGCGGTCCTCGGAAGGGACCTCGAGGATCAGCGCCTTGCTTACGGTGGTCTTGCCGGAGCCGGTGGCGCCGGACAGGAGGATGTTCTTGCGCAGGTGGACGGCGCGGCGCAGGAAGGAGACGAATTGCCTGCGCGCGAGCAGGCCCGTGAGCTCCCTGTCTTGTGGCGACAGGTGCTCCAGGTCGGGCTGTCGCGCCTGCATCGCGGGCACGCTGCGCGTCGGCTCGAAAATGCGCAGGTTCTCCAGGTCCTCGAGGGTCCAGAGGGTGTTCGATGGGCGCCGGATCGTGATCGAAACGGTCTGGTCGAGGGTCGCGGGTGGCAGCACGATCTGGATCCGCTCGCCGCCGGGCAGGGTGGCGGACAGGAGGGGCTCGTTGGCCGAGACGCGCTGGCGCGTGAAGTTGGCCACGAGCTTGGCGATGGACAGGCACCAGTCGAAGCTGGCGAAGGGCAGTTCTTCGCGCACCCAACCGGACTGGCGCTCCACGAAGGCGACGCCGGGCTCGTTGATGCAGATCTCGGTGACCTCGGGATCGTCCAGCAGCCGGCTGAGCGGCCCGAGGAAAAGCGCGAGGGACGAGGGCGGCTCTGCAGACGCAGCATGAGGCGCGGGCCGGCTCGCCGGCGGCCAGCTGCCTGTGGCGGCGCCAGGCGCGCCGTCAAGGGGTGGTCGAGTCGGTTCGAAGCGCATAGACGCTCCTGAAATCCACGTCGCGCGCCACCAGGATCTGGATGCGCTCGCCCTGGTTCTTGATGACGGTGGGTGGGATCGAGACCGTGCTGCGCAGCACCTCCGTGATCACGTCACGGCTGCCCTGGGGGCCGAGCACCACGCCCCCGCCGCTGCCGACGTTAGTGCCGCTTTGCTGGTGCGCGGCGAGGGCCTGCATCGTGCCGTCAATCACCGAGATCAGGATCGCGGCACCGAAGCGGTCCCAGAAGTGAGTATCGACGAAGCCCGGCAGACCGTTGCGGCCCAACTCGTCGGTGCCCGGTGAGGCCAGCTGGACCACGACGCCGGTCGGGGTGCGGGCCTCATTCCATACCACGAAGACCCGGCCTTGCCCTTGGCGCGGTGTTCCGCGCTGCTCGCCGACGTACTTGGTGCCACGCTCGAGCAGGACAACCTTGCCATCGGCCCCATAGATGTCGCTCGCGCCGATGCAGGTTGTCATGCCCTCGTAGGTGCTATCGATGGCGGTTTCCAAGGTGCAGTCGATGAAGGCGCCCTTCGGCAGCAGCATGCGCCTCGTGGGCAGGGTCTGGGCGGCGACAGCGGGGGTGGGCGTTGGTTTGAGGTTCGAGGCGAGATTGCCGCCGGGAGAGGCCGCTGCGGCCGCACCGGGCGCCTGCAGCGCGCCGAGCAGCTGCGCCATGCCTGGGACGCCGCCGGGCAGCGTTGCGGCTTCTGCGGACGCATAGGGCGTTGGCGCCCCTGCCGGTTGTGCCGTTTGCGCACGGCGAAGCACAGGGATGCCCAGCTGGCGTTCCAGCGCCAATTGGTCGGGCGTCTTCGGCGGCGGGCCCGCGTTGGCGGTGTTCACTGGCACTGGAGGCGGCGGTGGGCTGGGATTCGTGGAGACCGGGGTCGGGTCCAGAGGGGCCCTGGGCGGCTCGATACGCCCCAGCGGTGGCACTTTCATCTCGCCGCCGGCACGTGCCACAGCCGCCTTTCTCGCGGCCTCCTCGGCCTCGCGGGTCTTGCTGTACTGCGTGTTGTAGTACCAGAACAGGAAGCCGGCTCCCAGCAGGATGATCGTGGCCAGCGCCAGGGCGCCGCTGATGCGTGACTGAATAGAGCGCTCGCGATTGACAGATGGGATGGCGCGCTCGCCCTGGATCGTGGTGCTCTCGGCGGTGGCTTGGGAGGCCTCGTTTCTTGCGTCCCAAGCACGTCCAGCAGACAGGACTTCACCGGTGTCCGGGTCGATGTCGGGCGTGTCGTCATCCTCCGCTCGATCGGTCCGCGAGGACCGGCGGGTTCGATCCAGCCAGGTCATGGTCCTTCTCCCGTGGTGATCCGCTGCACACCTAGCACGTTGGTGTGGGCCGGGGTGCGTGCGCCGCCGCCGGCGAAGGACTGGTTGACGACGCAGCCGACCAGCTTGCCCCGGCGCAGCACGAAGCGGCGCGCCACACGGTGGATGACCACCTCGTCATCATCGACGTTGAAGTTCAACAGCGACTCGGACCCATCGTCGTTCTGCACGAACATGGCTGGGAACTCGGAGCGTGCCTGGAAGCGCAGACGCGTCTGCACCCCATCGTCGTAGGCGCTCATGGGCTTGAGCGAGTCGCTGCCGCAGAACCAATAGTCGGTGTTGCGCGGCCGCTCGGCTGCATCTCGGCTCATGCGCGCTTCCGTCCGTTGACGTTCCCGATCCGCAGCCGCTGCGCGGGCCTCGTCCTCCGGATAGCTGAAGCGGACCGAATACACCATGCGCCTGGCAGCCGCTCCCGTGGGTGCGTTGGCGGAGACGACATAGTCGAAGTGGTAGGCGCGCCGGTTGGTAAGGACGGTGAGGTTGGTCGAGGCGCGCGCCTCTTTGGGCTTGATGAAAAAGTGGTTGCGCTCGGCGCCGACGTCGAAGGCGCCGTTGTCGCCCGAGCCCAGGTTCACGAACTCCTCGCCCTCGGCGAACTGCAGATGGATCTGGTAGCCCACGTAGCCCTGCAACGTGATGACATCGTCGGGGTTGTAGGCGACCACCCGCACCCGGGCATCCACCTTGCCGACGGGAGGCACGGTCGCGGGGTGGACGGGCGGCGCAACGAGCACCAGACTGGCCGCCAATCCGATCGCGAACGGGAACGTACGGTGTGCGCCTTGAGGCCTCATCGCGCATCCTGCCTGCTGGGTGCAACGCCGGGGGCGGCGACCTCTGGTTCGCGGCGATATTCGACCACGCGAAAGCCCAGCGGGTTGAGGGAGCGCGTCTTGTCGTCCTTCGAGGGCGGCACGTAAGCGAACTCGATCGTCGAAACCCAGTGGCTCGCCTGCTCTTCGCCGGTGCCACCGGCGCGCGTGGAGCGTGTGAAGCGAACCTGGGCCAGCTTGTCGTTGCCGCTTTCCAGCTTGAGGAAGGTGACCGACCGCACCTGCGTGCGGATAGTCGTGCCATCCTTGTAGACGTTCAGGGGCGAGGCTGGGTTGTTGGTCGCCCAGAGGGCCGCCCACTCCTGGTTGAGGCGGGGAGAGTTCTGCGAAGCCACCAACTCGTAGTCGGCTTCGGCGGTCCCATAGAAGTAGCGCTCGCGCGCGATCACGTAGTTCTGCAGCAGGTTGCGGGTCACCACCTGCTCCATGTCGGTCGTGCCCTCGTATGTGGGAACGATGTCCACGATCCCGCTGCTGCTATCGACCCGGATGACAACGGGAACAGGCTGTTTTAACGGCGTGAGGCCGCTGACCGCCGCGACGGCGAGCACCGCAATGAGAGCTGCCGCTGCGGCGACGGTCCAGGCGATTTTGGCCGATCGCTCGGCTCGACGTGCGCGATCGAGTTCCCAGGTCTGGGCCTCGAGCAGGTAGTTCTTAAGAGCGGCGTCCCGTGGCATTGACCGCTCCTGAGTTGGAAGCACCGGCCGAGGCGTTGATCGGTGTGAGTGGCCCTTCGCACTCCGGCGGCAGTGGCGGACGAGTGCCGCAGGCCGCCAAGAGCAAGGACAGCAGGAAGAGCGCGATCGATGGCTTCATTCGCACGGTCCCCGCTATCGATTGCGCGAGTGGGTCGGCATGACTTGCTCCCTTGGAAGCACGGTGCCGCCGCGGCGTGAGGTGCCGATCTGGCCGATGGAGGCCACGCCTGCGCCAACGCGATTGCCCGCCAGGCGGCGGAACGAATCCCAGCGACTGCTCGGCTCTCGCCGCAGGCCGTCGAGCACGCCGCGGCTGAATTCGTAGCTGGTGCGCTTGGCACCGCCCATTGCCCAGTTGAGGAGACTGCTGACGGCGTTGAACGAGCTCAGCGCTATCCCACTCGCCAACCCTGCCGCGATCGACATCACTTGGCGCATTACCAAAAAGACCAATGCTGAGGCGATACACACTCGGGCGGCTTCAGCAATGGTGATCGCACCGCCGAGCGACGCAGCGTTCTTGGTGTACGAGCGGAGAACGCTTAGCAAGAGGGCTGCCGCCAGCGTTGCAAGGATTGTCACGAGGGCATAGTTGGCGAGTTGTGCTACCCACGCCTCGAAGAAGCGCTTGGTGGCGTCGAACAACAGAAGCACGATAAAGATCGGCCCCAAAGCGAGGATTAAAGCGAGCGCGACCTTCGACAGAGCTATCAGGAAGGCTGTCACAACGACGGTCAGGCCCACGAGAAAGTAGACGAGGAAACCCGCGAGATAGTAGGCAAAGTTCGCGTTGAGAATGCTTCCCTTGCTCAGCAACTGCTCTGCGATCAAATTCCCGTCAATCCAGATCTGGTCCACCACGGACATTGTTGAGGGGGATCCGAGAACGGCAGCGGCAAGCTGGTCGGGGCCACGGGTGAAGGTGTCAACCGCTAGATCGTTGTATGTCCAGAGCCGTAAGCCAATGCCGAGCACGATCCCGATCACAAGGATGCGCTTCACACCCTCCAATATGGGCTCTTGAATCCTTCCTGTAAGGGAAAGATAGCCCCACATCATCACGTAGATGGTTGCGAGCGTTACTGCTGCAGGCTCGATTGCGGCTGCAACCCGCGACGCATTCGCACTCACATAGGTGGCCAACTGCCCGTTCAGCCAAGTGAAGAACTGCTCGAAGAAGCCCATACGACCTCCGATACGTCTATCGCTGCGGACTAGGCTGCAATGGAACTGGCTTTAGATTCTTGATGCTTCCAATGCCCTCCAAGGTCTTGCGCTTTACATCATCGTCCTGAGGCACTGCTGGTGCTACCGACGGAGGAACGGCCGCACTGGGAGGCGCTTGCTTTTCGATCGTGGCATGAGTGATGTAGTAGTAAGCGGCGCCGCCCGCGGCGGCAACGATGAAACCGAGCGCTATGTATGTCCATGTGCTCTTGAACATCTCATCCTCTTCGATTGATTTAGTAGCTCACAGGCGACGTGGATCTAACGCTACCCACGTCTCTCATCGCGCGCTCTCGGACGCGCTGCTGCTGGGCAGCTTCTTCGGCCTGCGCCATCTGATAAAGACTCTGCAACTTCGTCTGCTCATTGGTGAGCATGTTCTGTTCCGCCTGAATCCTTGCTTGCAGATCCTGGATGGCCTTCGGGTCCTGCGCGGTGGCGATGCGGTTGATCAGCTGCTGCAGCGCCGAGAAGCGCTGGCTGGTGCTCTGGTACGCGCTCTGGGTCAATCCGTTCAGCATGGCCGAGGACTGCCGGCCTTGCTCGACGATCTGGCGCATCTCCGGACTCAGGGCCTCCATCTGGCTACCCGAAAGGACGCTGTTGGCCTTCATGATGGACTGTATGTGGTTGGCCAGCCCGGTGTAGCTCGCCGATGAGCCGTTGAGCGTGTTCATCAGTTCGCCGTAGCTCGGTGGCAGGTAGTTGCGCGCGAGGTCCGAGGTCGGAAGCAACTGCTCCATGCCGCGGTTCCCCGTCATGGCGCCATAGGTCATGGCCAGCTGGTCCTTCGACTGCCTGAGCTGGTCGTACTGCTTCTGCATCGCGGAGATCTGCTGCTGCCAGTACATGACCTGCTGCATCAAGTTGGCGACGGCCGTGACATCGATCACCGGGATGCCGGCCTTCGCGTGCAGCGGCGCCAGGAACGCCGCGGAGGCGATGAAGAGGGGGAGAAGGTACCTACGCATGGGAGACCTCCTGGGTCAAGGTCGGACGGGGAGGGCGCCCGATCACGGCCGCTCGGAAAGGACTCAGCCATCGATCGGGATGCGGCCCATGCTTTTCGATGAGCTCGCGCATGAGGCGGACGTTGCTGGTGCGCCCCGAGATGACGTGCAAGGCGTCATCGAAGCCATGGAGATCGAGCTGCGCGACCACGCTCACGTGGTTCTGCTTGATCAGGAACTGGCGCGAGCCGGGCTCGAGTTCCTGCTTGATGAGCGCGAACTCCCGGTCCGTCAGGTTGAAGCCCAGGGTGTACTCGTCGTAGTCCGCCTCCGGGTTGGGAAACAGGATCTTCGTTGGCGTCTGCTCGACGATGGCCCGGGCGATGCTGGAATCGAGCACATGACTGGTGCTCTGGGTGAAGGTGGCGATGTTGGCGTTCTTCTTGCGCCAGGTCTCCAGCCCGTTCTTGGCGAACTTGGCGAAGGCCGGATCGCTCAGCAGCTTGGCGAACTCGTCCATCCAGCAAACCAGTGGCCGGCCGTCCACCATCCGGTTGACCAAGTGGAAGAGGTACATGGTCAGCGGTGCCCGGACCACCTCGTTATCCAGGAAGTCCGTCACATCGAAGCCGACCAGCGAGTGGTGGGTCAGCAGCGGCGCCACTTCGTCATGGTCGTTGTCGAAGACCCAGGCATAGTCCCCGTGCTCCGACGCGCACCACTTGCGAAGGCGCGCGTACATCCCCTCCGGGTCCGTGATGTCGAGGAAGGCGACGAGCCGGGACAGGCGCCTGAAGGCGGGGTCGAGCTTCAGCGTGCCGCGCAGCGCCTGGTCGAGATCGTCTTCCTGACGGACGGTCAGCGTGTCGCTTGGCGTGCGCATGACGAGGCGCCTCAGCCAGTGGCGCATGAATTCGACGTTGTCGGCAATTGCGTTGTCGAGCTGCAGGGGATTGCAGCCGGTAGAAGCCCCGTTCTTGAGGGGGAGGTACCGGCCGCCCAGCGCCCGCACCAGGACGTGCAGGCCTTCGTCCTTGTCGAAGATGACCTGGGTCGCATCCAGCCGATTGCAGATCGCCACCATGCAAAAGCCCAGCAGGGTGGTCTTGCCAGTACCGACCGGCCCGACGCCGGTGATGTGCCCCACGTCCCGCCGGCTGCCGCCGTCCGGGCTGCGGGGATCGCTCGCGTGCAGCGAGAAGTAGTAGGGGGAGCCCGCGCGCGTCATGAACATGGTGAGCGCGTCTCCCCAGTAGTTGCCGGTCGCCCTGCCGGTTGGGAAATTGTGGAAGGGCGACATGGCCGCAAAGTTGCGGCTGGTGATGGGCGCCTTGCGACTTCGGTATGCGAAGTTCCCCGGCAGCTGCGCCCAGAAGGCCGCCTCCAACGCGAGGTCCTCGCGCGCCACCACCATCCCGGTGTCGCCGAGGAGGTAGCGGGCGCGCGCCACGTTATCGTTGAGCTGCTTCAGACGAGGCCGGCCTTCGGCCTCGCTGACGCCGTCGTAGGTGTCGGCCAGCACATGGAGGCTGAAGTGGTGATCGCCCACGGCGAATCGGTTGCTCATCAAGTCATCCAGCGCCTCCTTGAGCTCCTCGGCTTGCGAGACCGCCAGATCCCCGGCAGCCGCCATCCGGTGATGTTGGCGGCCCATCATGTCGGTGGCGGTGCCCTTGGCCAGGAAGGTGAAGCTCTGGGTCAACACAAACGGAAAGGGCGCCGTCAGCAGGGCGCCAAACATGCCGGGCGCCGTAGGCGTCGGGTATTCCTTGATGCCGAGGAAGGCGCCGATGCGGGTCTGCGTTCCGGTGCGGTACTCCATGGCCTCGTTGCCGAAGAAAGGCCTGGTGGTGGCCAGGACATCGCTCAGGGGCGAGCGGGGCAGGGGCATGCGCTGCCACTCTCCATTGACCAGCAGGCCGTAGAACTCCACGAGGGACGAGAAGAGCACATCCTTCCCTTCCAGCCGATAGATGCCCAGAGCCTCCGGGTCGTAGCGCTCCAGTGCAGCAAGCAGCTCCTGCCGCAGCTTGGTGCAGGCGTCCAGAGAGTCGCGCAGTTCCGTCGTAGCGCCCTCCGGATCCGTGCGCTTGAGCAGTCGCAGTGCGGCGTTGCCGATCCGGGTGGGCTGCGGCCGAAACACCACCGACAGGTACAGCTCGTTGATCATCAGGCGCTCGCCGGCCATCTTTTGGCGGTAGCGCTGCTCGACTTCGTGGGCGAAGCCGGGGATCGTTCGACCAGCCGGGTAGCCGCTCTCACGACGTCGGATCACATGGGTCCACAGCGCCAGGTTGGGCGAGGCGATGTTGCGCAGCAGGACATTGAGGCGCTCGTGCCAGCTGTTGATGTCCTCGTCGTCCGCGCTTTCGAAGCTGGCGCCGGCCAGGCGCAGCGTCTGGACGTAGTCGCCTGCACGCGTGCGGGCCACGTGCTCGTCCATATGCGCCGCGAGCGGGATCATGGCCGCGGCACCGACTTCGCGGCGCATCGTCTTCTCGGGGCGGGAGATCAGTTGCATGGCGCATCCCGTCTCAGGTCACCGCCGCGGGCGACGTCCGCAGGCGGCGCCGCCCCCGGGTATCTGGCAGATCAATCGCCAGCGGGCTGTAGGAGTTGGCGCGCCAGTACCGCAGGTTGCCGCCGAGCATGGCCGGGAGACGCGTGCGTCCCCACAGCTGCAGCAGGTCGAAGAACCGAGGCTCGTACAGGCACACCAGGTAGAGCACCCCGTGGACCGGCACGAAGGCCAGCAACCAGGCGAGGTTCTTCGTCACGATGAACGACTCGGTCGTGATGATGATGTTGAACATCATGGCGGAGTAAGTGACGCCCCAGACCATCGACGGCCGGGTCATGCCGACGAAGAGCGGGTCGGCGACGATGCCCTGGTTGCGGCTCATTTGTCGTGCCTTCAAACCCCGAACAGGCCTCGGATCCAGGACACGATCTGCGGGCCCCCGAAGACCAGCACAGTCCCGATCACGACCGCCACCATCCACCACCAGCTAAGCCGCCCGAACCAGGCCATCGCGCCCGAGACCATGACGGCCACCGCTGCCAGCGGCGTCAGGATGGCCACGAGCTGTTGTTGGGTGGCGTTGGCGCCCGTGGCAAACGGGCTACCGGCCAGGGCCAGCTCCGGCAGCAGGATGCAAAGCGCGGCGAGAAGGGCCGGCCATAGCCGTGTGGCCAAGGCGCCACGTGCAGTCCCCGTGATCGGGGGATCGGCTAGAGCAGTTCCAGCCGCACCACCGTGTGCCCCGTCCCGAGCGTCTTCAGGTGCGTGGCCAGGGTGTCCAGACTGCGAAAGGTGCGAGGCTGACCGCCCGAGCCGAGCAAAACGCTGCGTCCCATTTTCCAGGCGACGATGGGATGGATCTGGTACCGGGTCGGCTCGACCTCCACGATCACCAGTTCGTTGACCGCGCGCTTGTGCAGCAACTCGACCAGCTCGAGCTGCGTGACCGGGTTGGCGGGTGGGTCCCGGGTCTGTGCGGTCTGGGACTTGCGCCGAGCCGTGGGGGCCATGGGGGTGCGTGAATTCCGTGAAACAAGGGATGGGCTCGGAATTGTGAACGAAAGTGCTCGCGATCATGGCGCTACTCCGGTCGACGGGCGGAAACGGTGCGTGCCCCCGCCTCGGCGGGGGCGATGGACACGGGCGAAGAAACAGGCGAGGGAGTGGCCGAGGGCGCCTCCGTGGGTCGGGCCTTGCTGTAGACGTCCCACCACGGCGCCGGCGGCGGTGGCTTCACTGACCGCGGTGCAGGCGCGGCGGAAGCCGCCTTCGTCGTAACCGCAGCCTCGATGCTCGGTGCGGGCGCGGCGGCACGTGTGGCCGCTGCCAATTCGCGCCTGAGGCCGGCGATGTCGCTGAGCGTGCGCCCGCGCTCCTCTTCGGCGTCATTGGCGGCTTGCACATCGGCGGCGGCCAGCCGTTCAGCCCTGCGGCGCGCGAGCGCTTCCAGCCGCGCTTCCGAATCCTTCAGTTCCTGCTTCAGGATCTTCACGCGCTCGCTGTCGCGTGCTGTTTGCTCCGCAGATGGGATGACGTACGAAGGTGCCGCTGACGACTGGGCCAGGGCGCCGAAGGCGCAAGCCAAGGAGGCGAGGACCGCGACGCGCTGGGGCGAAACGCTTCGCCATCCCGCCTCGACAACCCAGTAGTGACTACGGTCCATTGCTCGCATGGGGCGCAATGTCCGCCTGCGAGGTCGCGCCTGTCAATAAAGCACCTTTTTCTTAATTTCTATAGCGAAGCTATAGAAATCTAGACAAACAGAAAATCTCGAACTACTCTAAGTGCGCGATCTCTCTGGAAAGTCGTCGTCCAAAGCGGTGCTGGCAATGGGCTGAGAACCAAAGTCCTGTCGAATTCATCTGGAGAAAGTTTTTACGTTTTGTAGCTCGTGCCGCCACATTGGGCCGTTGGTGCGCGGAGGTGTGCGGGCTTTTTCTGATCCCGATTCGCGAGGTGCCTCATGAGCCATGTGGTGGTGTTCGGCAATCAAAAAGGTGGCGTCGGCAAATCGACGCTGTCGGTGCTCTATGCCTACTGGCTGGCCAACGTGCATGGCCAATCGGTGTGCGTGATCGACCTCGACACGCAGGCCAACAGCTCGAAGACACTGCGACGATTCAATTCCGAGGTCAGCGCTGTCGAACTCTTCGGCGCCGAGCTCGACAGTGGGATTGCAGGCGGGTCGGAACAGAGAATTGCACTGGTGCCGGGCGGCAAGCGGTTGTCGGACATCGAGCTGGCGCGGCCGGAAACTGTGATTCCCGCGTTCCGCAAGAACGTGGCGAGTCTGGCGCAGGGCTTCGACGCGGTGGTGATCGACACGCCGCCGGCGCTTGGACTGCGGATGAGTTCTGCACTGATCGCCGCCACGGCTGTCGTTTGCCCGATCGAACTGGAGGAGTACAGCATCGACGGCGTGACTGACATGCTCAAGACGATCTTCGGGGTGCGCCAGCGCTACAACCCCGGGCTTCAGTTGGCGGGCCTCGTGCTCAATCGATTCAACCCGCATTCGGTGCGTCAGAAGGCCGCGATGCGGCAGTTGCTCGACAGTTATCGGGAGTTTGTGATCCCGGCGCGGATCTCAACGCGTTCGGCCATTCCGGAGGCGCTGGCACACGGTCTTCCGGTGTGGGATCTGCCCAAGAGCGCGGCACGCGAAGCAAGCGCCGAACTCAAGGCGTTGTTTGGTCTCCTCCAGCAGCGTATGGATGCGGCTGGCGTTGGCGCCTCGTCGACGGGAGTCACGGCATGAGTGCGCTCGAGCTGGATCTCAGTGGTCTTTCGCAGTTTCGCGCCTCCGACCTGTTGGCGGCTGCCGACGATCGTCCTGATCGCGTTACCCCTACCTCAGTCGCTGTGGAACTCATCGACTACGACCCTTCGCAACCGCGCCGCACGTTCAAGGAAGACAGCATCGAGGAGTTGGGCGTTTCGATCCGCACGCATGGCGTGCTGGAGCCGGTGTCGTTGCGCACGCACCCGCAGCTGCCAGGGCGATACATGGTGAACCGTGGCGAGCGCCGCGTGCGCGCAGCGCGCAAGGCGGGCCTGCGCACGGTTCCGGCCTTCATCGATGAGCGCGTCGACCCCTTCGCGCAGGCCGCAGAGAACCTGCATCGCGAGGACATGTCGCCCTTCGATCTGGCCGCCTTCGTGTGCGCGCGGGAGAAGGAGGGCCTTTCGAAGTCCGAGATTGCCAGGCGTCTGGCCAAGCCGCGCACCTACATCAGCGAGGCGGCGGCACTGGTCGATGCGCCCGAGCAGGTCCGAACTGCCGTCGAAACCGGTCGCCTAGGCTCCGATGTGCGAATGCTCCACCGCCTCGTCGCTGCAGCACGCAGCTTTCCGCAGAGAGTCGAAGAACTGCTGGCGGGCAACGCGCCGATCAACCGGTCCAGCGTCGAGACACTGCTCGGCGACTCGGCCCGGCCGCCATCGGCCGTCGCTTCGCCGGCAGCCGGCATCGTCCAGCCGCCCAAGGTGATCAGTGGCGGGCGGACCGTGCTGGTGGTGGAGCATGGCGGGCGACGCGGCTCCCTGCGCCTGAAGGCGCAAGACTGCGATGTGGGGGAGGTGAGGTTTGGCGATGGCACGCGCAGCCTCCTCCCGCTCGCGGACCTGCGACCGGTCTGCTGGGCCACGGAGGAACCGTCATGAATCCTCTGCGAGTTGAAATGGATTCCCGGCCTTGGCGCGACGCAACGGCGCTTCACTGGCTGCTGGCCGCAGCGTGGTGGTGTCTTTGCGTGGGCTTGCAGCTCGCGCGCTGGGCGATCTGCGCGCTGCTGGTACTGGGCGAACCCGTCGTGCGCGCAGTGCTGGTGCCGGTCGCCTTCCTGAGTTTTCTGGTGACCTTGATCTTCGGCTTTCTCATCGGCGATGTGCGCTTTCCGCGCTGGGGTATGTTGGCGTTCTCCGTGAGCGCATTGATTCTCTACTGGCTCTACCTCGGACTGATGAGCCTGTTCATGACGCTGCCATCGCATGACCACGAGCGTTGATGAAAAAAAGCTGGAGCACATCGCCAGGCTGCGCAAGTTTGATCCCCGCACGCTGGAGATCGCGCGGCGCCTGTTCATCCACCACGAGAAGCCAAAGCTGCTGTCGGCCGAGTACGGCGTGATCCTGCAGCGGATCTATGCAATCCGAAAGGCCGTGCTGGATTCGGTTGACGATGGTGAACTCACCCTGCGTGGTCCTGTCGAGGCTTTGGCGGCGGCACGGCTTGCTTACGAAAAGCAGATGGCCAAACTCGCGAGCCGGACACGCACGGGATGACTGAGCGCAGGCGCCTTTAAGAATCTGAAGCAGAGGGTCTGGCACGGCCGCGCACCTGTTTCGTTGCGCTCTGCCACGGCTAGCGTCTTGACCAACAACTGAGATGGAGCGTTGCAACCGCAAGGCAGCATCGATTCCAGACCGCGCGAGCTATTTCGACGTCGCGCACACGAACGCGACACACATGGGTTTGGCGACAAGGGGCACGATCGGACATACCGTGGTTCGGACCTGCCAGTTGACGAGCGGTCCCGGTACCATCCGGCGCGATCGGGGCTGTGTGCGGCGGGTCCGTGACGCTATTGGGCGAAGTCTTCCAATGACTTTCCGGCGTCCAACTGGGCCTTGAGCCACCTGGGCTTGGGCCCGAACCCACTCCAGGAGTTTCCGGCGTCATCCCTGTAGGTCTTCGACGCTGCGCGCTTAGCCTTCTTGCGGGCACGGCGCGTAGCAGGCGCAGCTGTCTCGCCAAGCTCCATCTCTGAGGAGATCGCCGTCGATTTCTTGTGCGATCCCACTCGGAATTCTTCAATGGATCGGCCAGACGTCAGTGCTTCTCGGAGCCAACCAGGACGCGGACCACGACCAGACCAAGCATTTCCGTTGCCGTCGCTGAACTTCGCACCGGACTTGCCCGAAGCCTTCTTGATCTTCCTGGGCCGTGCGGCCGGCTTGTTCGTGCCAAGTCCCAGTTGTTCAGCAGTAAGACCGTAATGCGCAATCGCCACCTTGATGCGGTCGACGACGCCTTTGACCTCGCTGCTGCGCAGAGCTTCTGCCTGTCGTTGAAGCTGCTCAATCTGCTTCTGGATCTGCTTGTACGTTTGGGCCATGGATACTTCCATTAAATGAATAGAGGGCCTACTTTACTCGGTGCGCAATGGAAGCGAATTAACTTCATTCGCCAGCGTTCAACCTCGACTCGATGGAGGGATAGACGGACAGCCAGAGTTAGAGGCTAGACCACATCTTCGGGACTGCTCACGACTCTGCGGTACTTGCCCATGGCTTCTGGCTCGACGCCAAGCCAGCGTGCCACCTGATCGGCATCTGTCCCGCGGCGCAGCTGCCGCAATGCGAAGGTATGCCGAAGCCGGAACGACCCACCGTCACCGGAATCCAGGCCCGCTTCTTCGAGCACGAGCTTGGCGGCTTTGTACTGCGACTCCTTGCTCCACGGCTTGCCGCTGCGAGTCGACGGGAAGAGAAAGTTGCCCAGAATGCCAGTCTCCGCGCGCACCTCGAGCCAGTGCTGCAGCAGTTCGCCGGCCCAGGGCGCGATGGGCGTTTCGCGCGCCGGCGAGTTGCCGTTGCCGGGCACCGCGACTTTCCACGGGCGCTCGCGCACGCGGCCGCCCCGCGAGGTCGGTGCATCGAGAGTCAGCACCCGAACATCCCCTGGTGCGAGACCGCCGCCCATCTGCAAGGCAACGGCCACCCGATTACGCAGCTGCTGCCAAGTGAACGCGAGATGGCTGTCACGGCGTGCCCCTGAAAGGCCGGGGCGTGGGCGCGCGTTGGAGAGAAACGTGATCAGGTGCCGGGCCTCGACCACGGACAGGAACTCCGGGAGCGGATCGGCCTGGGCGGCCTCGGCGTAGCGGATTTCCGGGTGGGCATCGATCCAGTCGCTCGCCGCCATGTTCAGCGGCGTGCCGGTCTCGGCGGCATGGTGGCGCAGCACGCGATCGATCAGGCGCAGCAGGCGAAGCGCGTGACGTGGTGTGAGCGACAGATCGGCGCTTTTCATGCCGAAGCGCGCGGCTTGGAACGCGGACAAGTCACGGGCGTCGAGTGACGTCAATGTCACCGCGGGGGACTGTCCGAGGCACCAGGCGGTGAAGCTACCCCACATGTCCCGGTAGACCTCGATTGACGAGGATTGACGTAAGGAACCAACCGCGCGCTGATCTGCCAGCCAACGTTCGAACGTCGAGCGATGGTTTTCAGCAGGGGGTTCTTCGAAGAGGGCTAGGGAGGGCATTGAAATTACGCTAACGGCGAACCTTCATTTTGACATGCGGGTGTTGTCCGTCGTTGAGTGACTTATCGCGATGGGGCAGCATGTGGGTCGGTGTGAGTAGACGGTTGCCGTTAGTGTATTAATGCCTCAGGTAGGAGATGGCTTGGCTGGATGTTCACCAGTTCCTGTCCTAGATCGTGTGTTTCCAGGTCAGGGGCTCAGCCAGGCGGGCTTCGAGATGAAAGTGCCGGGGCATCACCCGGTTATCCAAAGGCCTGTCCACAGCCTTATCCCCATAGCCAAGCCTTGCGAACAGCGCGGCGCGATAGGGTGATAGCAGTAGGGTGCGCCGCTTTCCACAAGATGGCGGAAGCGGCCAGCTGCACCGATGGTGAACGAAGGCCCCAATTGCCTTACCGATGCCAAGGCACCGGAAAACACCGCCGATCCCGATGGCGCACTTGTGAAGGCATCCTGCACACCAGCCCTCTGACCCAGCGTGGCCGCGCGCCCTTGCAACTTGCTCGTCTTGGGTCCGCGCATCGCAGAGCCAGTGATCACGATCCTTCCCTGCCGATACCGCGTGCTCGGTCATCGAGGGCACGCAGCGCGCCCCCGCCATCTCGCGCCTGTGGCTCCCGCTTCCGTCGATGCACTTCTGCGGGTCTGCCCTCGACGTGCGGCTTGGAGATTCAGCTCGCACCGCCAGGTCGGTGCAAACGTCAGCCCGGTGCCCTTGCGCCACGATGGAGGTAACGAAAACCCGTGCCAAGTCAATTGACGAAGTTCGGATTGCCGCCTGCGCGCCCCGTCTTGGCGGTCGCCTCGCGATCCACTTCGTGCGCTGCCATGCGGGCTTGTCGAAGCCACCCTTTGGCCGACAGCTGCGCCTCCCCTTCCACGCAGCCCCAAGCCGTTAGCCAAGGCTGACGTTAAGCTACCGCCATGACCGTCGGCGTTGCCATATCGAACCTGCCTCAGCAGCAGCGCGAGCGCCTGCCGCTGGCCACCCAGCGTGCGCGCGACAAGCTGGCCAGCCTCACTGTCGATGCAAGTGCCGGATCTTTGATCAGGGCCTCCCAGAAGGCCAGGACCGCCGCACAGCGGGTGGTCTGGCTGCAACGGGCCGCCTCGGCCCGGGCCAAGCCGATGGAAGCGGTGTCGGCCTGCCGGAACGGTTGCAGTCACTGCTGCCACATTCCAGTGACGATCTCGCGGACCGAGGCCGAGTTGATCGGCACTGCCGTTCGCCGATCGCCAGCGCGACCCGCGCACGCGATCGAGCTCGCGAAGCTGCGCACGCCAGAGGACCTTCACGACGCGCAGGCCGCGCTGCAAGCTGCGACACCGGTCGGCGAACCCTGCCCGTTCCTGGCGGATGGCGCTTGCTCGATCTATGCCCATCGCCCTCTGGCCTGCCGCATGCTGCTGAACCTCGACGATGACGACCTGCTGTGCAGGCTGGTGCCCGGTGAGTCGGTGCCTGTCCCCTACGCAGACGCCACGACCCTCAAGGCGCTGTCGCTGATGGCACAGCCCAATGCTGCGTTCGCGGACATTCGCGAGTTTTTTCCCCCATCATGAACACGCATCGAGCGCCGATGAAATGATGCAGTTTTCCAGCGACGAACGACATGCAGAAACGCTTGCCTTCTTGAGGCAAGTCCGAGACTATCTTGCTCGCTGGCCACCACACCCGATGAACAGAGAAATGCTGGCGAAAATAGACGCCCATCTGGACCAGCCGGTGCATCGGCTTT
>NZ_LMTS01000261.1:23235-25246 GCF_001541225.1 Variovorax sp. WDL1
ACTGTGCGAACTGGCGGCGCCTACACCGTCGTCGGCCTGTGCCTTCTTCAGGCTGAACTCAAGGGCAATGAGCTCATCGTGCGCCTGCCGGACAAGCCGTCGACTGCGCCCGACGAAACGGTGGTCGCCGCATTGAAGAGCGGGACCGGAATCGCCATCACCCTGGGCGAAGCGCGCTCATAGGATGAAAAAGAAACGCATCCATCGCGCCCAGAAGCTGCGCAACGGGGCATTTCGCCTTCATGCGGAGTCGTTCGTGGCTTGGACACACGCCTGAGGCCGAAGTCCACCAGGACCGCACCAGACGCGGTTTTCGCAACGTGTCGTATCGCCGTTCGATACTTCGGCTGAAAAGGAGCTGCCTCGCACGGTACGCGCCGGCACCATGCGGGCCATGACCACGCACGCCTCGACCTCATCTCCGAACTGGGCGCCCTCCGCGCGCCGAGGACGCCAACTTGGCGCGAACATTCCTGCGCACGCGCCGCTCCATGGCAAGGACGCGAAAACGCAGGTGGCGAAAGCTGTCAGACAGCCGCCCTTGGCCCGAAGCGCGCGTCCGACGCCGTGGGATTGGCTGTTCCCGAGTTTCTTTCTGTGCGTAGTGGTCGCCGCCCTTCCACTCGCGGGGTTGCATTGGACCTACCCCGGGAGCACGGCAGCCTGGCATGCCCTCGGGGATACCATGCTGCTTTCACTGCCTATCGTCATCCCATTGCCCTTCCTACTGGCAGGATGCATCGTAGCCTTGGCCGTTCAACCCGCCACGCGAACCCCTGCGGCATTCGGATTCCTGGGCGTCGCACTGCTCGTCGGCGCCCTCGGGATGCATGCCGTTCTTTCGATCGTATAGTTCCGCACATAGCCGACGCCGAGGCGTTTGGCATCGCCGCCGGCCGTTGATCCGTCGGCATCTCCGACGTGCCTTCTGCATCCCAGATGCACTGGATCCCCTTGCGATTTCGCTTTGCCGCCTCGGCCTGCCTAACGACTACGGCGACACGTTCTTCAAACATCTGAGGTGCTTTGCCAAGCAGTTCTACCGCTGCAGCGCGGTGTGCGCTCCGCCCAGGGCGAGGCGATGCGGCTCGCCCCAGCCGGGTGATGCTGGCTGCACCTGATCCGGTACTACTGGCCGTCTGGCCCGTCGCCGGAGTCATCCTCGTCGACCTCGTCGCGCGGGCCCGTCACCAGGTCCTCCGACAAGGCCTTGAGCGCCAGGAAACCGGCTTCCAGCGCATCGATGTAGGTCGCGAAGCCCTTGCCCGATTCCATCAGTGGCTCGAACTCCATCGAGTGGTCAAAGGACTCGATCAGCACCCAGTAGAAATCACCTTCCTCGTGCTGGTCGACGGTGAGGGCAATGGAAAGAAGAGGGCGAGCCATGCGGCAATTGTGGAAAGCGCGCATGACATTCCAAAGAATCATTCGTGGTGGCTGGTCCTTATTCTGGGCATGCCCGTCGGAGATCCGGCGGGGACCGCAGGCGACCGCCGCTTTGGCTAACGTCGGCCTGACAGCCTCCGACGCCATCCGTATCCTGCTGACCCGTATCACAAGAAAAGGTGGGCTTCTTGCAGGACTGGCGGTGGACGACTCTGCCTACGACGCGTGGTTTCGCGCGAAGGTCCAGGAGGCGTTGCAGGACTCCCGGCCCACGGTGCCTCACAAGCAAGTCATGGCTGAAGCACTAGTTGCCCAGAGTCGTCGTGCTCGGAATGGCGCGAAGCGGCTCGCGCCGACCTGCTGTCCCTCGTCGAGTACATCTAGCAAGACAACCCCGATGCGGCGCTGGAGCTCGTCGCCGGGATCGAGGACAAGGCCGAACGGCTTCGGGATCATCCCAAGCTTTATCGGCCGGGGCGCATCGGCAGGACGCGAGAGATGGCAGAAGAGGGCACCACCGCAACGCGACAAACTGACACGGCCTGGCAGAGCCGGCACGACCGCCATCTCGCCTCTCGCAAATGTTTTTCGCCTCTCTTGAAATCTGAGTGGGTAAGCTGACGCC
>NZ_LMTS01000065.1 GCF_001541225.1 Variovorax sp. WDL1
CTCACCATGGCTCGGACGGCGTAAGAGGACCCACCTCGACATAGGCATCGGGATAGGGGTCATCGTCGACGACCGGAAGCGACCAGGAAGGCTGGGAAGGAAACGGAAAGGCGGGCGATATGAATGGATTGTGCGGCGCGGCGCTCGGCGGGGCATAGAACGGCATCGCAGGAAGAGGCCCGACGGCCGGCGGCAGCGGCGCCGGAAGCGGCCCACCGGGCAGCCAGGCGGTGGCCTCTTCCTTGAGGATCAGGTAACCCTGCGCGTTGTACCTCGACACGAGCCTGTAGCCGGGCGCGGAGCTGTAGTCGACCAGCGTCCGAGCGCCATCGTCATGGAAGATGTTGGCCATGGTTTCCCGGCCGAACACATCGAAATCCTGTTCGACCCGGCTCCAGTATTGCGAGCCGTCCTGGTCGTAGTCGTACCGCCTGCGGCGACCGTCGTCGAAGAACATGCTGGCTTCGTCTTCGCGGCCCGAGG
>NZ_LMTS01000089.1:0-2179 GCF_001541225.1 Variovorax sp. WDL1
CCTGGGTGTTCGACGTGAAATCCGTCGCGCCGCGGATGTCCGAGCTGTCGGTGGCACCCGAGACGATGGTGGTCGTATAGACCTCGACCTTCGGCAACTGCCTCGTCAGCAGTTCCGCGGTGGCCGTCTCGCGCACGCGCAACATGAATAAATTGTTGAAATTCCCGATCACCTGGCCGGCCTTCGCGCGGTTGCCGATGCGCGCCTCGATGTCCGAGAGCGTCTGCGTGTATGCGGTGACTTGCAGGCCCGCGCCACCGCCCTTGTTGATGAGCGGAATGAACTCGTCGCCCATCAACTCGTTGAACTCGTCGGCATGGACATTGATCGGCACGCGCGCGCCGGCCGATGCACCCGGCAGGCCGTCGTCGATCCCGTGCTTGTAGATGTGGCCGGCGACCGAAACCAGGTCAGAGAACATGGAATTGCCGACCGCTGCGGCGACCTCGGCGTCGGACAGCGCGTCCAGGCCCACATAGACGATGGCGCGCTTTCGGACGACCTGCATCCAATCGAAGATCGGCCTGGGGTCATTGAGGTCGGAGTAGTTTGGCGCCAGGAGCTGCGCGATCTTGCCGCTGGTCAACTTCTCCAACAACGGCAGGAGGCTGGCGACGATCTTGTCGAAGTACGTCTTGTCGTAGCGCACCGCCGAACGCAAGCCGTCCAGCACCGGGTCGTAGTTGCGCGCCTGGGAGAGGTACTGCTCCAGCGCTACGACGCGCTTCTCGCGCCCGATCATGTTGCGCGGGATGTTCTTCTCGTTGAGCTTGGCTTCGATCTGGACGATCACTTCCCAGGCCTTGGGCTCCGTCTTGGCGAAGTAGTGCTGGGCGTATTCGATGAACAGCGCGTCGATGTTGATGACATGCCGCTGGATCAGCATGTAGTCCGGGCGCTGCCCCAGTTCCACGAGCGCGCGGGCGATGATGTTCACGAACCGCCACGCGAACTCTCTGAACGCCGCGCTGTTGCCTTCGCCGGAGAGCTGCCCCGCGATGCGTGTCGCCACTTCCGAGATCCGGCCGAAGCGGCCCACGGCGTTGTAGCGGGCGCTGATCTCCGGCCAACCCAGGTGGAAGATGTAGAACTCGCCCTCGCGGCCCGCGCGCTGGGCTTCGACGTACATGCGCTTCAGGAGATCGGCATCCCCCTTGGGATCGATGACGATCACGACCTCGTGCTCGCCCGCGGCGTTCTTGCGCCGGATGTCCTGGGTGACGAACAGCTCGGCGAGCCGCGTCTTGCCCACGCGGGTGGTGCCCAGCACCAGCGAATGCCCGACGCGCTCGCCCAGCGGCAGGCTGACGTCCACCTCGTCCGGTTCGATGCCGTGCAGGCGCGGCAGACCGCCCACGGGCGGCAGCGGGCGCACCGGGTTGAGGGATACGTCCCAGCCCGTGAGCGTGGACAGCCGGGACAGCGGGAACGGCGCGAACTCCAGCCGTTCCTCCAGGCGACGCGCCAGCCGGTAGGCTGGCGTCGGCTCCACGTAGCGGCGGAACTCCGGCCGGTACGTCTGCATCAGCCTATGGGTGTGCTTCTGCTCCCACAGGAACCCGCGACCCACGAACAGCCGCTGCTGGCTGACCGGCACGTCGCGGCTGGTCATCACGTAGTGCGGGAGGCGGCGAATGTTGCGCCGGTAGCGCAGGATGACGCGGGCATCGCGGTAGCGGATGGCGCCGTAGGCGCCGAACGCCAGCGCGCTGCCAACGCCCATGGCCGGACTCAGCGCGAGCGACCATGGGGCCACCAGGGACAGAAACGCGGCGCCTGCACACGCCGCGACGGTGTATAGCTCCACCGCTGGGCGTAGCAGAACCTCGACCGGCTGTTTCCCCGACATGGCTTCATTGCTCGATGCCGGTGGCCGTGATCAGCGCCGGGTAGTGCCGCAGGCCCAGGCGCTCGGCCAGGTCGTCGCCGGCCACGGGTGCGAGCGGCACGCCGGGCACCAGGGCGCGCAGCCGCGCCAGACCCTGCATGGTCTCGACGTTGACCACCAGGCCGACCGCGCCGCGTTCGCGCAAAGCAGCGGCGCGGCGCTGCAACCAGGCCCGGGAAGCGTCGTCGTCGCCGATGACCACGAACGGCCGCAGGCCCGGCGCCTCGATCACCCGCCGCGCGACGGTGCCGGGCGTGAGCTTGGCGCTGCGCACCGGCAGCATCGCGGCTT
>NZ_LMTS01000089.1:2189-28388 GCF_001541225.1 Variovorax sp. WDL1
ATCCGCTGGTGTGGCGGGAAGTTTGGGCGTCGGGATGGGCGGCCGGGCCGGGGCATTGGCGCGCGGCTGAAGGTTGAGGGCTTCGTAGTACGGCAGCGCCGACGTGCCGCCACGGTCCTCGACCACGATCAGCGGCTCGCCGGCATGCGAGGCCAGTGACAGACTCGTCAGCAGCACGAGCAGGCCCGTCAACGTGAGGTGGGCCAGATGGGGTTTCGTCATGGGGAGGTCTCCTGGCGCGCGGCGAACACCGCGGCGTTTGGGCGCGCACCCTGCACGCGCGCGAGGTGGCGCGACACGCTGCGCCGATAGCGGGCGGCGGGTTCGCCACCCGCAGGACGGTGGTAGCGGCCGATCGCCTGCAACCAGTCCTCGCCAGGGGTGTGCTGCTCCTTGAGGATCTCGGCGGCGATGGCGAGGTTGCGGTAGGGATCGAGCAAGTCGCACGCGCTGTCGTAGCGGTGCTGGTGGTAGCCAAGGTTGGTCTGGCCCAGGCCGGCGTCGATGCGCGTGTGCGGCGTGGCGCGCATCGCCTGCTGCAAACCCGCGCAGGCGTCGGCGCGGGTGGCGAAGCGGCGCGACTGGCCGGCGACGTTGAGGGACCACGGCCACGGGACGATGCGCCCGTTGCGCCGGATGCCACTCTCCTGCAGGGCCACGGCGTAGAGCACCGTCGAGGGAATGCCGGCGCGCTGTGCGGCGAGCTGGTAAGCCGGTGGCGGAACCTCCTGGGCGCCGGCCGTGCCGGCGTGCAGGACGGCTGCGAGCAACAGCGCAAGCAGCGCCCATGGACCCGGCATGGCTCGCGAGGTGGTCAGGGCTGGCGCTGCCATTGGCCGTTCACCTCGCGCACGACGGCTGGCAAATCGCCGGGCACCCCCAAGGTCAACCAGCGCCCACCGTCGTGGTTGAGCGTGATGCTGCCGCTGCGCACGCGCGCCGGGTCGATCTGCGCGCGCTTGGCCCAGTCGCGGATGCGCGCGTCGTCCTGGCGGCTGCCGACCATGTACAGGTCGAACTCGGCACCCGAGGATTGCAGGCGCTGCACGAGCTGGCCGCAGGCCACGCAGCCGTCCTTGACGAACACTGCCGTGCGGCCGGAGCCGCGCGTGGCTCCTGCGACCGGCTTGTCATCCGGCAGGTTCACCCGCTGCATGCCGGGGTTCAGGCGCTGCCAGGCCTCGTCGTAGGCCCTCTGGTAGGCGAGCAGCTTCTCCACCCGGCGCGCTTCGACCTGCACCTGCAGCTCTGCGTAGCGGTGCCGTTCCTCGTCGGTGCGCGCCTCGATGCCCAGGGCGGACAGCGGGTCCAGGTTGGGCGAATGGATGCCGAGCGGCCCGTCCATCAATTCGCGATAGCGCGTCCACTCCTGCGGTTGCAGGCCCCATTCGCTCGCCACCCGATCGTCCAGGGACCGGGCAACGGTCAGGCGCTCCTGGCTCTGCGCGTTGCGGGCGGGCGCCGTGGCCGGTTGCTGCGCCCAGGCGGACCACTGGGCAGACGCCAGCAGGAGCGCGGAAAGGATGATCGATGGCTTCATGCGGTGTGCTCCGGTCAGGGAATCGCCATGCGACGGGTCTGGTCGCCGGCCTGGAACACCGCGGCGTTGCCCTCGATCGCCTGCAGGCGCCACGGACCCACCGCATCACCGGGCAGCAGCACCTGAAGCTGGTCGGGCGAAAAATCCCTGGCGCTCGGCGCGACGGACACGCTGCGCTGGCCGGCGCGCAGTTCGACGCCGACGAGGCGGAACGGCAGCGGCGCCGGCTCGGGCTTGGCGGCGGCGGGCTTGCGCGGCGCGCGCGGCTGGGCCGGCGCAGCGGCACGCGCGGCGGTCTGGCGCGCCTTGATCTGCTCGACCTCCGTGCGCAGCGCCTGAAGGTCGTCGGCAGCGACGTAGCTGCTCAGCGCTTCCTCGATCTGGGCCGCGCGTGCTTCCAGGATCTGGCGGGCGTCTTTGAGGTCCGCCGCCGTTGCGGCGGCCGGACGCTGCTGGATGGCCTCGATGGTCTCGGCCAGGCCCGCTGCCTGCGCTTCGAGGCGTTGCAGGCGGGAATCGAGGCGACTCTGGTCGGCCTCGTCGTTCATGGCCTGGTAGCCGAGGGCCACGACGACACTGAGGCCGATCAGCCAGAGCCAGAGCAGGCTCTGCACCACGACGGCCGCGGTCGAGCGCTGCGCAGACGGTGCGGTATTCATGGCTGGCCTCCCGAAATGGAAGGCATCAGGGGAAACGCCTGCGCCGCCTCGGCGGCGGGCGGCTCGGGTGCGCGTTCGGCGGCCGCGCTGTCACCGGGTCGCTCGAAGCAAATCTGCCGCACGCGGTCGTCCGCATGCAGCTCCCAGGCTGGACCCGCCAGGGTAAGCAGCGCATCGCGCAGGGTCATGGGGCCCAGATGCAGGTGCGCCGCAGGCAACGGCAGCGCGTACAGCTCGATCAGGGCATGCGCGGTCTCGCAGAGCTGGTAGCCGCTGCGCTTGAGCACGTGCCGCAGCCCGTCGCCGACTGTGGCGCGAGCATCCTCGGGCATGGACACGTCGATGGTCTGCAGCAGCAGGTCGCGCTGCGCCGCCGTCGGCGTCAGTTCCACGAAGGTGTATCGGCCGTAGCGCGCGACGGGAATGAATTCGAGTGTTTCGGGTTCGGGTGCGGCCGAGACTTCCTCGATGGCGTCGGGTGCAAGCGGCTCCGTGCTCGTCGCGCAGCCGCTGGCCAGGACTGCGGCCAGGACGCCAATACCGACCAGACGCAGGGACACATGGATTGCGGGCATGGCATCGGCTCATCTGTTGCGATGCCGATACCTTGGCTGCGCGCTGCCGTGGGGTCAGCTAAGAATGCGAATTCGGGGTTGCCCACATTCCTCGCGAGATTCGAGAGCACCGGGGAACTCCCATGCCGATTGACGGATGTGCCCGTCTCGTGTGCATGGCCACGGCCCCACTACATATGTCCAGAGAGGCTCGGGCTTCAAACCCCCCTGAGTTACTTTGAGTTACATTCGATGCTCAGCCAACTCTTAGCAGCTGGGAGTCAGCCTGCGTTTGAAGGCGACAAGTTCAGTCTGGAGGCGAAATGAGGATCAAGTCTGTACGCATCAAGAACCTTCGTTCTTTCGTTGATCAGAAAGTGGAATTCAGTCGCTACAGCCGCTTGGTAGGGGCAAACGGCGCAGGCAAGTCCACTGTTCTGTGTGCGCTGAATATCTTCTTCCGCGAAACGCAGAACGCGGTCGTTGATCTAACCGCACTGCAAGCCGAAGATTTTCATGGGCGCAACGTCGCGGACCCGATTGAGATCGTGGTGGAGTTCACTGATCTGAGTGACGAGGCCAAAGCCGACTTCGCAGACTACTACCGGCATGGAGCTTTGGTCGTATCGGCAGTGGCGAAATACGACGAGAGAACTGGGAACGCTGTTGTCAAGCAATATGGCCAGCGCTTGGCGATGCCTGCGCTTGCTCCCTACTTCAAGGCCGCCTCTGATGGTCAATCTGCAGCGGAACTTAAGGCCATTTATATGGGACTTCGGGCGGATCATCCCGACCTGCCTGCAGCGCTAACGAAAGATGCAATGGCGGCCGCATTGCGCGAGTACGAGGCGGCTCGACCAGATCAATGCGTGTTGATCCCCAGTGAAGATCAGTTCTATGGAATCAGCAAAGGCGCGAACCGGCTGGCGAAATATGTCCAATGGGTCTACGTGCCAGCCGTCAAGGACGCCACGGAAGAACAGACTGAACTGAAGAATAGCGCGCTAGGAAGGCTGCTGACGCGAGCGGTCCGAGGCAAGGTGAACTTCTCGGATCGCATCAGGCAGATTACTAGTAGTGCCCAGGACGAGTACAAGAAGCTGCTACAGGAGAACCAAGGGGCGCTGGATGACATCTCCAATTCGCTTGCAGCCCGTTTGGCCGAATGGGCTCATCCGCAAGCAGCATTGCGCGTGGAGTGGCGCGAGGATCCGAAGAAGTCAGTACAGATCGAAGAGCCCTTGGCGTCCGTACTTGCGAAAGAGGGTGAGTTCGAAGGGCAGTTGTCCCGTTTTGGCCATGGCCTACAGCGTTCATTTCTCCTGGCCCTGCTGCAAGAACTCGCCGAGTCAGGTGATGCGGGCCCCACGCTCATTCTTGGGTGCGAGGAGCCTGAACTGTACCAGCACCCTCCTCAAGCCCGGCACCTCTCCAACGTCCTGCATCGACTGAGCGAACAAAACGCCCAAATCATTGTTACGACGCATAGTCCGCATTTTGTCTCAGGAGAGGCATTTGAAGATGTGCGCGTGGTCAGGCGTGCGATTGATGCTCCACACTCGGTGGTCTGCAGCTACGGCTATGAGCAGTTTTCAGAAGTGTTCGCTCATGCTAAGGGGCATGCGCCCATGAAGCCGGATGGGGTGCTGGCCAAGGTCCATCAAGTTTTACAGCCGACGTTGAACGAGATGTTCTTTGCTCAGCGACTGGTCCTGGTGGAGGGCCTTGAAGACATGGCATACATCCACGCTTGGCTGGTTATCACGGACCGCTGGGACGAGTTTCGCCGGCGCGGCGTTCATATTGTGCCTGCCAACGGAAAGCATGCGCTTCTCTATACATTGATCATCGCCAAGGGCTTGGGCATTCCTACTCTGCTGGTTTTCGATGCAGATGCTGATAAGAACAATGAAGGTGTGCACAGAAGCGACAACACCGCCTTGCTTCGTGTCTCGGGTGGTGATGACGATGTGCCATTTCCCCCCGAGACGGTGTGGGCTGAGTTCCATGTGATTTGGCCACATGATATGGGTGCCGCGGTCAAAGCAGAGGTCGGACAGGAAGCTTGGAGCAAGGCATCCGACTATGCGAGCGCTCAATGCGGGATGGCCGCTGATCTGAACAAGAACACGTTGCACATAGCTGCGCGGCTAGCGCATCTTTGGCAGGCCGGCATTCGCCCGCACGCGCTGGATGGCTTGTGCGAGAAGGTTGTGACATTCGCCTAGCTTCAGACGCAGCAGGAAGTAGAACTGATGACAGATCTTGAACAGTTCGCACGAGATCTTGAGCGTTTGATTGGGCGGCCAAGTTTGTTACGCCCATTCGTTTGCGACGGATCGCCGTTGACCTGCACGGCTTTCATCGTCGGATTCAATGCTGCCACTGACATGGAGGGTGACTTCTGGCGTCATTGGCAGAGCAACTTTGGGTTCGACAAGGCGGCATGGTTCGATGAGTATCGCCGTGTGCGGTCGGCTAAGCCACTGAAGCCGGGTCGCACGCGCCGACAACCGGTGAGCACGACCCGCAAGAGAACAGAATTGGTGCTGCGAGGCGCATCGCCGGTCCGCTGCTTGGAAACCAACCTTTATCCCACCCCGAGTGCGAGCGCGGTCGACCTAACCCATCACCATAGGGACACGGGCGTTCTAGAGTTTCTCTTGGAGCGGATCCGCCCGCAGGCAATTCTTGCCCATGGCAAAGAAGCAGTGGCGTACATGCGCACGCGAAAGCCGGATGCGCTCGTCCTTGAGTCTTCCCATTTTGCGAGCCGCGGCGACTTTAACGATGCCCGAGCAGTGCAGCTTGGACAGGCCTTGGCCAATGGCGTTCGTGAGAAAAGGCGCTAACCTCTTCGGTGTGCCTTAGTGCCCAAAGCGAAAAGAGTATGAGCAACAGCAATGATGATGTGTCGAGGTTAGAGCGGCGGCTGGAAGAGCAAAGACACGCCGGAGAGCCGGCTCGGCAACTCACTAGTTCTGGAGCCTGGAGCATCGGCATAGCTTCGGCGCTGTGCGCGAGCGCACTGACAGTTCTAGCTTGTCGAAACACTGTGGACTGGCTCCTTGTCAGCACGGTGCCGGGTCCATTCTGGGCTGCGCTGATTGTTGGCCCTCTCACATTGCTGGGCGTGACCCTCACCAACGCGAGCCACAATCGAAGGGCGAGGGAGCAGCTCGCGGCGGATGCGGAGAAGCAAGCTCTGCAATTGCTGCATGACGCGGATCGTCTAGCGATGCAGCTAGACCATCAAGCGCAAGAGGCTGAACTGGCGCGGCAAGCAGAGATGCGCCGCGAAATGTATCTGGAAGCCGCTGCGGAAATGTCGCGAGCAAACATCCATCTGGCGACACTCTTTCGTGTCGACCAAGCCAGCGTCAACCCTGTCGATGGTTTTCTACCTTTCGCGGCGCTTTCTGCAAAACTCTATGTTGCTGCGGATCACGAGACCGCCGCTGAAGTGCAGAAGCTCAATACTCTTTTCGGCAAGGCCGCGTTGGTCTCCTTAGCAAAGGCCAAATACGCCTACAACCTTCAGAAGGAAGGCGAGGCATTGGAGACGGCGCGAGGCCAATTCTTCGCTCAAGCTCAAGCCATCTTCGAACGTATCGAGGAAGTGGGCGTCAACGATGGCTCGGTGCAGGCTCGCGAATCCCTTGTCGCAGAGCACGGCCGGCTTGTAACAAAGGGAGCACAAGCATACGAAAGGGCGCAGCAGTTCTTTGAGCGAGCGGCGCGTGCACGAATGGAATATGACCTGATGCTGCGGCCAAAGCTTGACAGTATCGGATTTCAACATGTGCGCGTCCTAGCATGCCTTCGGCGCGAGCTTGGGCTGGAAGCAGACGAAGACCGTCTGACGAAGGCGTGGCGCGCCGGGCGGGATGAGCTTCGAGCTACTGTCGATATGTACTACAACGCTGTTGGGCTTGTCTCCGCGCAGGATGATGAGGCGGACGAGTAGTTTCACTTCAAGTGCCCACGGCAGCTTGCATGCAAGTGGCTTGACGCCATTCAAGGCCGCGAGCGCGGCTGAACCTTTGTTCTGAGGGTGATCGACCAGCGCAGTTCCTGGGGCGCCTCCACGCTGTGCTGCCAGCCCCAGCGCGCCTCGTCCTCCATGCGATAGATCGACCGCGGCGCGACCTCCAGCCGCACGACCTGGCGCTGCAGGCTGGGCTCGTAGGGATAGGGCCTGAACCGCAGCGTCGCGCTGCCGCCGAGCGACACGCCGACGATGCGCTCGAAGTCCGGCACGTCGCGATGCCAGCCGAGCGGGGTGCCGGGGGCGTATTCGGACACCAGGGCATGCACCAGCGCTTCCGGGGCCACGCCGAGCCAAGCTGCGACGCGCGACTGCAAGGGTTTCAGGCGTGCATCGAGCGCCGCTGCCGGAAGGAGCCGATTCGCGTCATAGTCGAAAGAGCCGCCGAAACTCACCACGCGCCGGCGCGCGAGGTATTCCTTGTACCGCGCGGCCTGCAGCGGCAGGCTGGCAATGATGTCCAGCAAGTCCCGCTCTTCGTCCGCCGACAGGAACCCGGGCTGGTAGACCAGGCCCGGGATCGAGGCCTCGACCGGCCCGGCATCGAACAGGCTGCCTTGCGTCGCGTTCATCGGAAATCCCGGCTTTCGGTGGCGAGGCGCCCCAGCCAGGGCGTGAGGTCCACCAGCCTGCTTGCAATGAGGTTGCACACCATGCCTTCGCGCTGCCATTTGCCCTTGACGGCCAGCAGGCGAGCGTTCAGGAGCACCTGGCGCTGCGCCTCGCGCACGTGCCGCCAGACGATGACCTGCACGGCGCCGTGCTCGTCTTCCAGGCTGACGAAGATGGTGCCGTTGGCCGTGTCCGGCTGCTGGCGCAGCGTCACGATGCCGCAGGTGCGCACCTCGCGCCCGTTGGGCGCGCGGCGCAGTTCCTGCGAAGACAGCAGGCGTTTGGCCGTGAGCTTCGGGCGCAGCAGCGACAGCGGGTGCCGGCGCAGCGTCAGGCCCGTGGCCGCGTAGTCCCAGACGATCTCCTCGCCCTCGGGCGCCTCGGGCAACTCCAGCGTGTCCTCGTCCACGGGCGCCCCGCGCAGCAGGCGCGGCGGCGCATGCAGGGCGGCGGCGTCCCAGACCTGCTGGCGGCGATGGCCCGACAGGCTGGTCAGCGCATCGGCGGCGGCCAGCAGCTTCATCTCGTGCTGCTCCAGGCCGGCGCGGCGCGCGAGTTCTTCGGCGCTGTCGAAGGGCGCGGCCTGCCGCTCGGCGGCAATCCGCTCGGCGCTGGCTGCCTTGAGTCCCGCGACCATGCGCAGGCCGAGGCGGACTGCCGGCGTATCCGGAAGATCCTCCAGCGTGCAGTCCACCGCGCTGTGGAGCACGTCCACCGGCCGTACCTCGACGCCATGGCGCCTGGCATCCTGGACAAGCTGGCTCGGGCTGTAGAAGCCCATCGGCTGCGAGTTCAGCAGCGCCACGAGGAAGGCGGCCGGCTCGTGGCGCTTGATCCAGGACGACGCATAGACCAACAGGGCGAAGGAGGCGGCATGGCTTTCCGGGAAGCCGTATTCCGAAAACCCCTTGATCTGCTCGAAGATGGACTCCGCGAACGCCTTCTCGTAGCCGCGCTGCGTCATGCCATCGACGATGCGGGCGTAGTAGCGCTCGATTCCGCCCTTGCGGCGCCAGGCGGCCATCGCGCGGCGCAGGCCGTCGGCCTCGCCCGGCGTGAAGCCTGCGGCCAGGATGCTGATCTGCATGACCTGTTCCTGAAACACCGGCACGCCCAGTGTGCGCCCCAGCGCTTCCTTGAGCGCTTCGCTGGGGTAGGTCACGGGCTCCTTGCCCTGCCGGCGATTGAGGTACGGATGGACCATGCCGCCCTGGATGGGACCGGGGCGCACGATGGCGACCTCCACCACGATGTCGTAGAAGCACCGCGGCCGCAGCCGGGGCAGCATCGACATCTGCGCCCGGCTCTCGACCTGGAAAACGCCCACGGTGTCGGCCTCGCCGAGCATGTCGTAGGTCTTGCTGTCCTCCGGTGGGATGTCCTGCATCTCGAAGACGTGGCCGCGGCGCAGGCTGATGCAGTCGAGCGCCTTGCGGATCGCCGTGAGCATGCCCAGGGCCAGCACATCGACCTTGAGCAGGCCCACCGCATCGAGATCGTCCTTGTCCCACTCGATCACCGTGCGGTCGGGCATGGAGGCGTTCTCCACCGGCACCATGCGCGAGAGCAGGCTGCGCGTGAGCACGAAGCCACCCGTGTGCTGCGACAGGTGGCGCGGGAAGCCGATCAATTGCCCGGTGAGCTGGAGCAGGTGCTGCACGGCCAGGTCATCGGGCGTCAGGCCCAGCTCGGCCAGCCGTTCGGCCGACACCTCGCGGCCGTCCCACCACTGGTGGTTCGACGCGATTGCATCGCAGGTCTCGGGCGCGAAGCCCAATGCCTTGCCCACGTCCCGGATCGCCGAGCGCGGGCGGTAGGTGACCACCGTGGCGGCCAGAGCCGCGCGGTCGCGGCCGTACTTCTCATAGAGGTACTGGATGACTTCCTCGCGGCGTTCGTGCTCGAAGTCGATGTCGATGTCCGGCGGTTCGTTGCGCTCCTTCGAGATGAAGCGCTCGAACAGGACGCTCATGCGGTCCGGATCGACCTCGGTGACGCCGAGGCAGTAGCAGACCACGCTGTTCGCGGCCGAGCCGCGCCCCTGGCAAAGGATGCGGCGCGAGCGCGCGAACACCACGATGTCGTAGACCGTGAGGAAGTAGTGCTCGTATCGCAGTTCGCAGATCAGCTCCAGCTCGTATTCGATCTGCTGCTGCACCTTGGCGGACAGCCCCTGCGGCCAGCGCCGGCCCGCGCCTTCATAGGTCGCGCGCCGCAGGTACGACGCCGGGGTCTCGCCATCAGGCACCACCTCATCGGGGTATTGGTAGCGCAGTTCGTCCAGGCTGAAGGCGCACCGTGCCGCGACGGCCAGGGTCTGGTCCAGCAGGTCCTGCGGGTAGGTCTGCGCGAGCCGCAGGCGGCTGCGCAGATGGTGTTCGGCGCTGCGTTGCAGCTCGCGCCCGCACTCGGTCAGCGGCTTGCCCAGGCGGGTCGCGGTCAGCATGTCCTGCAAGGGCTTGCGGCTGCGCACGTGCATGTGCACGTCGCCCAGAGCCGCCAGCGGCATGGCCGTCAGGGCCGACAGCGTGCGCATGCGGTGCAGCCAGCGCTCGTCGTCGATCCGGCGCAGCAGCTCGACGCCGATCCAGCAGCGGCCCAGGAAATGCCGCAGCGTCCAGCGCCCCAGCGCTTCAAGCTGCGCATCGCTGCTGGCGCGCTGCGGCGACACCAGCGCCACGCAGTCCGCAAGGTCGGCGCGCTCCAGGGCCTGCCGCGTCAGGTGGTAAGTGCCTTTCTCGGACGCGCGGCGCAGCGCGGTGATGAAGGTGCAGAGGTTGCCGTAGCCGTGGAGATTGCAGGCCAGCAGCACCAGTGTGAAAGGTGCGTCATCGCCGTGCTCGGCTTGCACCACGAACTGCGAGCCCACCAGCAGCGGCAGTCCGTGCTCCTTGGCCGCCACGTGCGCGCGCACGATGCCAGCGAGCGAGCATTCGTCCGTGAGCGCCAGGGCGCGGTAGCCAAGTTCCTTGGCGCGCTCGACCAGTTCCTCGGGGTGGCTGGCTCCCTTGAGGAAGGAGAAATTCGACAGCGCGCGCAGCTCGACATAGTCGGGCAGGGCGGCCGTGGTCTTGCTGTCCATGCCGCTCATGCGAAATGCCCGTGCAGGAACCACGCAGTCTCGTCGGCCGCGAGGCGCTGCTGGAAGATCCACAGCAGCCCGGCGTGCGCGCTCTGCGCGATCCAATAGTCGCGCTGCACGTGGTGCGTACCGGGGCCGTCCTGGGTCCGCGTGCGATGCCACCAGCCGCCCTCGATCCGGTCGGGACCGAGCAGCAGTTGCAGCGGCCCCTGGTAGATCGGCCGATCGTGCCGCACGGCGAGGCGCAGCGGCTCGTCCAGCACCCAAGTGGGCAAGGGCAGGTCGGCGCCGTTGGCACGCTTGCGCGGCCTGGCAGCATCCACGGACTGCCAGCACTGCATCCACTCCAGCCGGTGGTCGTCGGCCAGCAGCGGGCGTAGCACGCGCTCCTTGCCCAGCCGGGCCTGGATGCGCTCCAGCACGTGCTCCGTCGCTTCGCCGGTGCGAATGGTCTCGGGCAGCAGGGAGCGGCTTTCCTCGGTGAGCGGCGCGATCTCGGCCGCCAGCAGTTCGAGGTCGCCCGCGGGCGCGGCCAGCGTCACCTTGGCCAGGTGCTCGCCGAGCAGGCGTGACAGGTGGACGGTGTCGCGCGTGGCCGCGGCGGTGCGCACGGTGAGTTCGCCGCCTTCGCCGGCATCCCGGGAGCGCATGGCGTCATGCTGCCAGCGCAGGGTGAAGGCCGTGACGCCGGCGTGGCGTGCGGCGAGCCAGCCGCCCATCTGCAGCAGCAGGCGGTGGGCCGCGAACATCAGGGCCGGTGCGGTTTCCACGCGGGACATGAGTTCGAGCCGCACATGGAACGTCTCGGGCAACGTGGTCCATTCGTAGGCCTCGGGGCGCAGCCCATAGGCCTGATCGAGCGCGAGCAGCAGTTCTTTGTCGAAGCGGCGGCTCAGGCCGCCACGGGGCAGCTTGCGCACGTCGCCCAGGCTGCGGCAGCCGAGGCGCGCCAGCGTGGGTTCGTGGCGTGCGGCCGCCGTGATGGTGCTCAAGGGCAGGCGGTCCAGCAGCGTGGCGATGGGCTGCGCGAAGCCGTCGAGTACACCCGTTTCTTCGCCTGCGCGCGCCAGGGCCAGCGCAGCGGCGCCGCTCGGCGCCCAGGCGACGAATTCGACGCCCAGCGCCGCCGCCTCGGATTCCACGCGCTGGCGCAGCGCCTCCAGGCCGCCGAACAGCCGCGCACTCGCCATCACCTCCAGCAGCACGGCTTCCTCGCAGGTGGTCACCCGCGGCGAGAACTGCAGCGCCCAGACTGCCAGCGCCTGCAGCTCAATGGCCGGCAGGGTGCCGGTGCAGGCGGGCGGCCGCAGCGCGGCCCAGTACCCGAGCATCGGTGGCCTCCTCGGAGGTCGAAAGGATCGCGATCGGCTGCTCGGGCCGGCTCAGCCGGGGCGGCAGCACCGCGGCGATCGGCGCCGCGATCGAACGCAGCAGGAGCACACCGTCATGCGGCGGTCCCCGGCGCTTGAGGATGTGCACCTGCAGGTGCCAGTCCCGGCCGAGCGCGACCGACAGGCGCAGCGGGGCGGCCGAGGCCTCGCGCTGCATCGTCACAGGGCGGAACAGGAACACTGGCGCACTGCAGGACTGCGCATGCACCTGCAGGCGGCGGATCTGCTCGGGCCGTGCCTGCGGCAGCCAGGCCAGGACCGCGCCCTTGGGGTTGGACTTCACCAACTGTTCGGTGGCCCACAGGCGCTCGGCGGGCGTGGCGGCGCCGATCCAGACCAGGTGGTCGGCGTCGATGCCCCACTGCGCCAGGCCCGCGGCGTGCGGACGCTTGGGCGGCGCCACCATCAGGAGTTGCCCGCCGACAGCCACCAACGGCGCCAGACCCGGCGCGGTGAGGCGCCATTCGCACATCCCGGCCTGCGGCAGCAGGATTTCCGTCAGGGCATGCGTGGGCCAGCCCTGGCCGGGCAGCGCGGCATCCAGCGCCGCGAAGCCAGTCCCGACGGTCGGCATGTCCGCGCGGCCCAGTTCGTCGCCGCGCCACATGCCCTCCATCGCGCTGGACAAGAGGCCGGTGGACAAGGGCGCCTGGGACGAAGATAAATCCAGCGAAGGCGGGAAGCCTTCGGGCCAGGGAAGGGCGGACATCGTGGGAGCAAACCAATACTGGATAAAACATCAGTATATGGATGCCAACCACACCGCGCTGTCCGCCCAGCGGCTGTTTTCTGGCCCAATTTGTAATTCAATAGCATCAAAGCCACGTGGCGCGCGGGGCGGGGCGCGTCCCATGGGCCTGACAAATTTTTTGTAACAGCGCTGGCTTCAGGGTTCATGGGGCCATGCGCTTGACACCGTCGCCATCGGCGTTCGGCCTGCGGCTCTACTGTCCTACAGGACCGGACGGTGAGCCGGGGCTACTGTTGTGCCTCCACAAGGAGGCGCACATGAGCGACGACAAGACCAAGACCGGCCATGACCGCAAGCTGATCAACCTGAATGAGCCCTACGAGGTTCGCGACTGGACCCAGAGCCTCGGCGTTACCGAAGAGGAACTGCGCCGTGCGGTGGCCGCGGTCGGCAATTCGGCCGACAAGGTGCGCGAGCACCTGAAGTCCGGCAAGAAATAGCGGAGCCGGCCATGGCGGACGAGGGCATGGCCCCGACCTCCACCCGCACGATGTGGAAGGGGGCGATCTCATTCGGCCTCGTTCACATCCCGGTCGGTCTGTACTCCGCCACCGTGAGTTCGGGCATCGACTTCGACTGGCTCGACAAGCGCTCGATGGAGCCGGTGGGCTACAAGCGCGTCAACAAGGTCACCGGCAAGGAGATCGCGACCGCCGACATCGTCAAGGGCGTGGAATACGAGGACGGCCGGTACGTCATCCTGTCGCCCGAAGAGATCGCCGCCGCCTTCCCGAAGACCACCCAGACCATCGAGATCGAGGCCTTCCTCGACGCCGACGAGATTCCCTTCGTTTACCTGGAGCGCCCGTACTACACGGCACCCCTGAAGCGCGGCGAGAAGGTCTACGCGCTGCTGCGCGAGGCGCTGCGCAAGAGCAACAAGGTCGGCGTCGCGAAGGTGGTGATCCAGACCAAGCAGCACTTGGCCGTTCTGATCCCGTGCGGCCGCGCCCTGATCCTGAACCTGCTGCGCTGGGGCGGCGAGATCCGTTCCTTCGAACAGCTCAACCTTCCGCCTCTGGACGCCAAGGCCGCCGGCATCAAGGAGGCCGAGATGACGATGGCGATGCAGCTGATCGAGGACATGACGCAGAAGTGGGATGCGGACAACTTCCGCAACTCCTTCGCCGACGAGATCAACAAGCTGATCGAGACCAAGGCCGAGGCCGGCGACATCGCTGACGTGGTCAAGGTCGAGCGCGAAGCCGGTGCACCGGCAGGCGCCGAGGTGCTGGACCTGACTTCGCTGCTCAAGCGCAGTTTGGCCGGTGGCGGCAAGAAGCCGCCGGCGTCTTCCTCCGGCGGCACGTCGGCATCGGTGACGTCCTTGCCATCGGCCAAGCGCGCACCGGCCAAGACCGCCGCGGCCAAGAAGGCTCCGGCGCGCAAGGCGCCGGCTGCCAAGAAAACGCCAGCGGCGAAGAAGACCGGCCGCCGGGCGGCCTGACGGATCGGCAAGGCGAGTCCAGGCATGGCCGATGCGCTCGCCCTCTACAAGAAGAAGCGCAACTTCGCCGTCACCCCCGAGCCGGCCGAAGGCGGGACGCCGGGCACCGACGCCCTGCAGTTCGTGATCCAGAAGCACTGGGCCAGCCGACTGCACTACGACCTGCGCCTGGAGCTGGACGGCACGATGAAGAGCTGGGCCGTGCCCAAGGGCCCGAGCTTTGACCCTGCCGACAAGCGCATGGCCGTGCAGGTCGAGGACCACCCCATCTCGTACAACACCTTCGAGGGCCAAATCCCGCCCGGCCAGTACGGCTCCGGCAAGGTCATCGTCTGGGACCGGGGCTACTGGGTGCCCATCGGCAACCCGGCCGAAGGCTACCGCAAGGGCAAGCTCAAGTTCGAGCTTCATGGCCACAAGCTGCGGGGCCACTGGACGCTGGTGCGCATGCACGGGCGCGGCGACGAGAAGCAGCCGCCCTGGCTCCTGATCAAGGAGCACGACGAGTTCGTGCGGCCCGCCTCGGAGTTCAGCGTGGTCGACGAGATGCCGGACAGCGTGACCACGCTGCCGCCGGTGGCTGTCCCGAAGGGGTCGCAGGTGGCTAGGGCATCCCTGGCGAGCACGGCGCGCGACCTGGGCAAGGCGGCCAAGGCGCCGTTGCCCGGCACGCTCGCGCCGCAGCTGGCCACTCTTGTCGATGGGCCGCCAGCGGACGTGTCGGACTGGCTGTGGGAGTTGAAATTCGACGGCTACCGGCTGGTGGCGCGCATTGACCGCGGCGCCGTACGGCTGGTCACGCGCAACGGCAACGACTGGACGGCCAAGATGCCCCATCTCGCCAAGGCGGTGAAGCAGTTGCCGCTGACATCGGGGTGGCTGGACGGGGAAGTGCTCATGCTCGACGCGCAGGGCATCCCGGACTTCCAGGCGCTGCAGAACGCCTTCGACGGCAGTTTCACGAAGGACCTCGTGTACTACGTGTTCGACATGCCGTATGCGGACGGTCGCGACCTGCGGCACCTGCCGGTCGTGGAGCGACGGGAATTGCTGCGCGCGGTCGCGGAGCAGTCGCCCACGGACCGCGTGCGCTTCAGCGAGGCCTTCGAGGCCAAGCCCGGCGACCTGGTGGCGTCCGCCTGCAAGCTCGGGTTCGAGGGCGTGATCGGCAAGCGCAAGTCCGCACCCTATGCGTCGAGGCGCAATGCGGACTGGATCAAGCTCAAGTGCAGCCATCGGCAGGAGTTCGTGATCGGTGGTTTCACCGACCCCCAGGGCTCGCGCACCGGCATCGGTTCGCTGCTGCTGGGGGTGCATGCGGAGGATGGATCGCTGCAGTACGCGGGCAACGTCGGCACCGGCTTCAATGAGCGCACCTTGACAGAACTGCGCGAGAAGCTGGGCGCATTGGTGACCGACAAGAGCCCGTTCGCGAATCCGCGCTCGATCGCCAAGAAGGCCCACTGGGTGCAGCCGAAGCTGCTGGCGGAGGTGGCCTTCGCGGAATGGACCAAAGAGAACCGCATCCGCCATTCCGTGTTCCATGGCCTTCGGGGCGACAAGCCGGCCAAGGCCATCATCCGGGAGAAGCCGAAGCACCTGGCCGCAGCCGACGGGCCGGCGGCCGAAGGGCAGGGCGCTGCACTGCCGTCCTCGCTGCGCGTCTCCAACGCCCAGCGCGTCATCGATGCTTCCACAGGGATCACCAAGATCGAGCTGGTGCGCTACTACGCCAAGGTGGCACCGCTGATGATGGAGTATCTGAAGGGCCGTCCGGTCGCGCTCGTTCGGGCACCCGAGGGCGTCAAGGGCGAGCTGTTCTTCCAGAAGCACCTCGACAAGGGGCAGATGGACGGCGTCGAGCAGTTGGACCCGGCGCTGTACATGGGCCATCCCGCCATGCTGGAGGTGGCGCGCCGTGAAGGCCTGCTGTCGGCCGCGCAGATGAACGTCGTTGAGTTCCACACGTGGAACGCCAAGAAGGATCGCATCGACCGGCCCGACCGCATGACCTTCGATCTGGATCCCGGCGAGGGCGTGTCCTGGGAGCAGGTACAGGAGGCGGCGCAGCTGGTGCAGGTGCTGCTCAAAGAGCTGAGCCTGCCTACCTTCTTGAAGACCAGCGGCGGCAAGGGGCTGCACGTCGTGGTGCCGATCAAGCGGCTGCACGACTGGGATACGGTCAAGGGTTTCTCGCAGGCCGTGGTCCAGCACCTGGCCCGCACGATTCCGCAGCGCTTCGTGGCCAAGAGCGGACCCAAGAACCGCGTGGGCAAGGTTTTCGTGGACTACCTGCGCAACGGCTGGGGTGCCACGACGGTCAGCGCTTGGTCGGCACGCTCACGGCCCGGCATGGGCATCTCGGTGCCGGTGGCATGGGCGGAACTGGGCAAGCTCACGAGCGGGGCGCACTGGAACATCCGGACGGTAGATGATCGGCTGCGCCAGGGCAATGCGCCTTGGGACGGCTATGACAAGGCTGCGGTGTCGATCTCGGCGGCGATGAGGCGCCTCGGATATGCCGGCAACTCCTGATGAACACGCACGCCTCGGAATTGCTGCAACGTTACCAGGGCAACGTAAGTTTCTTCACGCATTCAGCGGCTAGCGCTGAATGAGTTGGGCCTGGGTTACTCCAGCGACCGGCATCCGCACAGCCCACGGGTACTTCTTCGGATCAGCCTGTTCGAATTGATTCAACTCGAGACGGGGAAGATTGCGCTTGTCGTACACGGTGCCGAGTCGGAGCGATATGCTCGCTGGCGCAGCTAGGAACAGAGCGATGTCGGTCACGCCTTGGCGCGCGATTGACATCACGATGTCAAGGAACTGCTGCGCAAGCTGTTGCTGCTTTTGCTCAGACCAGTGGGATGCCGTGCTACGGCTGTCCAAAACCAACCTGATGATGGGCGCAGTCGGCTCGACGAGGCGAACGTCCGCTTCAAGTACGTCGTAGGATGCGGACACGCAGAGCGCGACACGCGTCGTCCCCGGCGTGAGGGCGTCGAGGCCGGCGACAGCGAACCGCTTGCCGTCATCCTCTTCGTCAAGCGGGCGCCAAATGCGCCGCTGGCGGTCCCAGTCCATGATGAGTGTTTGGGACTCATCGTCGACGATTACACCAAGAAGAAAAAGCAACGGCACAGGTGCAAGCCCGCCAACCACAAACGAGAGGTCTGCGCGATCAAGTCCGTCGCAACGCCTCGCGATGTCCTCGGGCAGGCTGGAAAGCCGACGGATTGCAGTCTCAGGACTGACGATTTGGCCGTCAACCAAGCCCTGCCGGACATCAATCATGACCTGCTCCCGGCGTCCCCGTACCGAGGTAGGTACTGCTCTTTCCAAGGCTTCCCCCTGCCAATCTCGCAGCCCGCGTGCCTCAATCACAATGACTTTCTCCCTGTCCTCTCGGCGGATGTCGCGGATGATGAGGGCCACGCCAAGCAAGATGATGAGCGTGACAACACCGAATACACCCCAGCTCAGTTCGGCCGAGCTGCCTGAAGAGTCCCAACTGAAAACGAATGGCCCGTTGGCGGTCGGGATGGACACACCGACCGTAAGCCCGAAGAGAACGATACCGAGCAGCGGCACGCCAATCCTTACAAGCGTGAGCCCAACGGATCGACGTCTGAAGACCCAATCTATCAGCGAACGAAAGAAGTATTTAAGCAAGTTCGAATCTCCAGAATCTCGACGGCTGAAGGGCTGGAATCACGGCGGAACAGCGTGCACGAAGCGGTAATCTTTCGCCACCAGTGCAGTCTGACAATCAGGAGAATCGCAAAGTCGATGCCGCGCTCGCCCCGCACGAGTTCGGCCATAGACGATATATCCTGGATGCTCGGCACTACCGGAAATCCGGGATGCGAGTGCCATTCGCCAAGATAGTTGAAGCGGCTGTACTCGTTCCCAGTGCGCTCAAAGAAGGCGTCGAGCGCCTCCCTATGCGCTTCCGGGCTGCGAACGAAATGGGCGCGACCTCCGGTCGCTTTGTCGATCGAGAGATCAACGATGCGGAAGTGGCCCGGCTTGACCTGCTCGGCCATGATGACGCCACCAATCTCACGTCGGCCAGCACACCTGAGGCCGCGGCGCAGTTTATTTAGAACGTCGTCAGCGATCTCAACCTGCATCAGTCTTTCCTGGGAACAGGTCAGCGAGCAACTGTTTAAGCGCGTCGCCGGCGCCGGCCTCAGGCTCGGCACCCCATGCATCGCTTTCACCGAGATCGACTGGATGCACATCGAAAGGCGCGGTAAACAGCCACCGTTCGGACAGACCGATCACATAGGCTGAATAGGGGAAGATCGTTGCCTCCGGACGGGCAATAAGATCTATGGCAAAGCGCGATAGATGCGCTGCGATCACGGATACATCCGCATCGTCAGCGATAAGCGGCGTCCCAACGCCGGTCGTTTCCGCATAAGGCTGGGAGGAACCATCGTCGGGCCACTGCACTCCGTGGTGGGCATACCAGCCTTCGATGCGCTGTCGCGCAGTCAGAGGGGTGGGATCGATCTCCGGCCGCAGACGGACAACGATGCCGCCGGCGCCTCCGCCGAAGACTTGCGCCCAGCACATCGGCTTCTTTGAGCGGCGCGCGATCGCCGCGCATAGGTTGAATGTCGTTGCGTCGGCGGTCGCGTCGATGATCAGGTCACACTCGCTGATATCGTGCATCGCTGCGGACAGCGTCCCCCCGCTTTCCTGCCCGCCCATCACGGTTGTTCGCTTTACTACGGCGCAATTGGCGCTGACTTCCTTCAGCCGCACGGCAAGCGCTGGGGCCTTGTGAATGCCGACAGCACGCCAGTCGAGTTCGTTGCGAACGAGATTGCCTGGTGCAAGCACGTCACCGTCCACCAGCACAAAGCTGCCGACGCCTGACCTAGCGAGATGGACGGCAACCTTTGATCCGACTGAGCCACAGCCAACAACTGCCACCTTGCTCTTTCTAAGGCGTACGTATCGGGGATCGAGGCGCTCGGCGTCGAGTTCGGTGAGCACTGGGTCGTAGTTCAGCAGCGTCCGAGATTCGCCTTGGCCTAGTACGATCGGCACCTGCAAGTTGAGGCCGTCAAAGATGATCACCACCACGGAGTCAGCCTCGGAGGACAATGCCGAAGCGATCTGCCCGAATCCGCTTGCATCTAGCAATGAAATCAGTTCGCCTAGGGTCTCACATCTCTTTGATGCACCTCCAGGGAGACGAACGACCAGGGTTCGAAGCGTGCGGGCGCCGTGCCCACGCTTGCGTTCTTCCGTCCAAATAGGCGCGTCCGCAGCACCAATGTACGAAAGCTGCGCAGCGAAGAAGCCCCCATAGTCGTGCTCCTGAATTTCTGCTTCGGCGGTTTGGCCAATCTCAACCCTAGACAGGCCGGCCCAGACCCTCTGTGAATAGAGGAATCGCAGAATGGCACGCCGTGATCGCTGGGCCGGAAGCGTCCGGTGTTCGGAAGGGGCCGCTATGCCCGTTTGCTGCTCCGACGAAAGCAGCCGATAGGCGCTCTCCATCATCATCGCGCCTGTTACGTCGGGGGTCCAGTTGTCGGGACGATGCTCAAGGCACAGTTCCCCGGCGTCGCCGTACTGATGACCCGATAAGCGAACACCATCTCGCGGAAGAATGGACGGCGTCGCGTCGGGGAAAAACTCTGGATAAACCAGTGTGAGCGGGATGGTCTGTCCACCGACCTCGATGTCAAAGTCGGCGGCGATCTGAAAGTTCGCCGCAAAACGCCACACAATGTTCACAAGCCATGGAGCGCGCTCTGCGAGGTTGGCGACCGCCTGGCGCTCCGCTAGCGCACGATTGGGCTGCTCTGCCCACCAAATCATGCGAAGCCCTTCGGCGATGTCGGCTCACGCCGAGTGTTCGGAAACGCGAGTGCGCTTGACGCTGCCGTGCCGGCTGCGGCCGCAGCGACAGCCGGATTGAGCATGCTGGTGGGTGGTGGCCCAAGTCGAGCGGCCGCCCGGTCTGCGGCGGCTCCAATACGAGGTTGAACGCTCTCAATGAGCCGTCGGCGCTCGACGTGGCCCGCAAGCTCGCCAAAGTCATAACGGGCCTGGGCAAGCCATTGGAAGAACGCTTCCTGCCGCTCGGGATGAAAGGGCCACTTGTCGGCGAAGTTCTCAAGCGGGTCCGACGGATTGCGGATGATGTGCTGACGGCCATCCCACTCGATGAACTGGTCCATGCGCGCCAAGATCGAGTACAGCGCATCTGCGATCTTCTCCTCGCCGCTGTAGGCATGGGCGGCGAGGGTGGTGATGATGATCGAAATCGGACGCTCGTCGTACCGGCCTAAAAACATGCCATCGCGGTGCCGCTTCAGAATCATGATGGCCGACTGGAGCGGGGTGCGAACTCGATACACGGGGATGTCTTCGACGCTGGCCCTGATGGACTCGGCGAGCTGGCGTCGGCGCTGCTCGAAGAGGGCTCCCATCCGCAGTTTGAACCACTCCGCGTATCCCTTTGGGTTTGAGCGTGGCCAATCGTCCGACATGTATTCGTAGACAGGCGAGTGAATGTCGGTGATCACAATTGCCGATTCGGACCACCTCAGGTCTAGGCCACGCGCTTCGAGCAGCAAGCGCTGCCGCGCCGCATTGGGCACGGAGGGAACGATGTCCATATGAAATTGCGCTCCGTCGGCGTAAGAGAGCACCCAGCAACGACGCCCCTCTCGCACCGGCTTCACCATATTCTGAGACTGGCGGTACGCCTTGATCTCTTCGCCAACGAGCGTCTTCAGTTGCTGCTGGGTTAGATCGCTGGTGCTGAGATATTCGAGGACGCAGACAGAGTCCACGTCGTATTCTTCATCGTCGCTCAGTGGGCGGATTGCGGTTCCCAAACGGAAAGAACCCTGCACGTAGACCTGCGGGTTATAGCGAAGGACGGTGGACTCTGGACGGTGCAGCCACTCCCCGAGTGAGGCGTAGCTGCGACTGGCCTGTTCATAGCGTGTTTCGCTGATTGCGAGTTCGTCTGCCAGTGCGGCAAGATATTCTTCAGCGGCTTTCGTTGGCATGATTGTTTGCCCTTCCTCGGTTGCTTGTTCTGGAATCAAACTTGTGATGCGCTGCCAAAGGCCAGACCATTGAGTAGCGCAACGGTGAGATCGACCAATCGGTCGAGGCTCGCCTCCTTCAGCAAATCGCGCCTGGAAGTTGTAAGTAAATTTTACAACTTAGTGGACGATGCCGGTAGCTGGATTGGGGGGCTAAAAAGTGCGCCAAAACACGGGCCGCCAGAGAGTCGATCGGCAGGGCTACGGAGAAGGCCGCGGCGTCGCTATCGGTGGCAATGAAACGGCCGGCTACTTCCATCGGACGTTGCAGAGGGACAGTGGGAGGCTTTCGTGGTCAATGCTGGTATTTCATACAGTATCATCGCAGAATGATGGCCGTTCAATCGATGCAAGAGCTTTTCAAGAAATGGGAGAGCACGAAGCGCGTCTTGATCTGGTGCCGCAATGCGTCGGTCGGACGTACGCTCGCCACGATGAACAAGGCGATCGGGTGGTCTCCCGCGAGGACTACGCTGCCGAACTCGTGAAAATTCGAGCGGCGCGTCCGAACATCCGGGTCTTGGTCTACGAATACGCCTTCAGCGGAGACCGCGCTTGGTTCCGCTTCGCTTTCAAGTGGACGGACAAAGAAAGCGGCCAGCCTTGTAGTCGTGCGGGTATTCAGCTCTATCGCATTGAGGACGGAAAGCTTGCAGAGACCTGGGTAAGTCTCATGCCGCCGGGGTCGACATGGCCTGACACGCACCAGGAGAGCTGGACGACGAGAAAGGTCAAGGCCGGTTGAGCCAGACGAGTGCACACCTCGTGGATGCAGCGCCCAAGAGATAAGACCTAGAGCGGGGCCTGCAAATTGAATACCACTGGATCAATCCCGAGCCCGTATTGGCCTGGGATGTCGGTGTTCATGGAAGTCGTCATGGGATGGAAAAAATGCGCCGTCACGCCCTCGGGAACGAGAACATGACGGCGACATGGAAATGAGCGAGAGGGCGGGCGGCGCGAGGCCGGCGCTGGCGTGGGGGATCAGGCGGCGACCAACTGTCGTGCCAGCGCGACCTCGACGGAATCACCGTCCTGGTTGAGCACATCCAGGCCAGATTCGGGCACGTCGCCCGAGGTGGACTGCGAGACCATGATCTTCTTGGCCATCAGCTCCAGGCAGGTCATCTGAGAGGAGCCGGCGTAGCCGAGGTAGATCACGCGCACGGGGTGTTTTTGCCCGATGCGCCAAGAGCGGCGTGCCGCCTGCTGGAGCGAATACACGTTGTAGCCCGACTGCATGAACACGATCGTCGGGAACTCCAACAGGTCCAGCCCCGTCTTGACCAACTCGGGGTTGGTGATGAGCACGTCGATGCCACGATCCAGTTGCTCGGCAATCCAGTCCTCGCGGCGACTGGCGTCCACGCTCGCGCGCAGCACCGCCACCTTGAAGCCTTCCTGCTCCAGCAGCACCTTCAGACGCGACGTGGTGTCGCGCGTGCCGGTATAGACCGTGTAGGCCAGGACCTTGCGGCCCTGCGCCTTCTCCTCTTTGCAGATGTCGATCAGCTCGCGCTCTTTCGGCGTCACCTCGAACTCGTTGAACTGAGCCGGGACGAACGCCAAGGTGTTGCGCGTGCGCGGATGCACCACGGTTTCCGACCGGAAGCAGCAATCCGGCCAGGCCAGCAGCACGTTGAGGACCACGCCCAGCAAGGTCGTATCGCGTCGCGCCAGAGCCTGTTTCAGCTCCGCGGTCAGCCGACCCGCCAGATCGCGGTAGGCCGCGGCTTGCGCCGTGTCCATCGCGACTTCACGGAACTCCTCGTCATACGGCGGAAGCACATTGCCGCCGATGTCCTTGAGCTTGAGGAAGATCGTGAACGGCAGGATGCAGCGCAACACGCCCTTGGGGCCGAAGCCCGGGGCCTTGACCGTTCTGACACTGACTTTCGTGCCCTTCGCGGTCTTGTGCGCCGTGCCGGTGCTCTCGGAGTAGATGTCCTTGAGGACCCCGTGGTCCCTCATGAACGCCATGGCGGCTGACGTCATGCTGCCGCTCGTGGTCGGGCGGTAGCCGTCTTCGATCATCCGCCCCGGTAGGGCTCGGAACAGCAGGTAGAACAGGTCATCCCCGTAGCCGCCCATCAGCGTGCCGGTCAGCAGCAACGTCTTGCGAGCCTTCGCCGCCAGCACGCCCATGGCCTGGCCCTGGGCACTGCCACCGTTCTTGTACTCATGCGCTTCATCAGCGATGAGCAGGTCGAACGTGCCTTGCGGTAGGTAGCGTTTGATGAATTCCGAGGGTTGATAGCCGCCCTCGCCAAAGCCGAACTCCATGTTGGCCATCGCACGTTCCATGCGCGTGGCCTGACGGTCGGAAAACACCAGCTCGCCGTTGCCGTCCATCAAGTTGATGAACTCATGGATGTTGTCGCCCAGCATCGAGGCCAGAAAGCCGTCACCGAACTTCTGCATCAGCTTCTGCGCGGTGACTTCCCCGATGGTCGGGATGCGCTTCAAGGCTTTGAGCACGGCAGAGGACTGGTCGCTGCCGGACAGGCTACGCGGGCGGATCAGCGTCCACAGGGGCGCGGCGCAGTGGCCGCACTTCCTGCGGGACTCCTCGGCTTCGAGCGCGACCGGATTGACCGGCTCGCCGTCGAGGTCGGTGATGACCGTGCCGCAGTCCGGGCAGGCCGCCACGTCGCCGTGGCGGGTGCGCCGCGTGGTGAAGACCGGCTTCCAGTGGAAGCCCATCCGCATCCGCACGCGGCCCAGGACGAAGAACTCCTGGCCCGTGGGCTGCACACCCAACTGCTCGCGCAGCTTGATGAGCTTGACCAGCGTGTCCGGCCCATTGAGCACCCAGACCTTGGCGCCGGCCACCGTCTCCTGGATCTCGCGCCGCCACTTGTAAACCAGGTGCGGTGGCGACAGGACCAGGGTGCGGCGGTAGCCTTCGGCGTTGAGCACGGCGGCCGTGGCAATGCCGACGGTCGTCTTACCGCAGCCCATTTCGCCATTGACGATCGCGGCGCGTTCGCCACGGTCGATCAGCAGCTCGGCGGCGGCATGGACGACTTCGGCCTGGGCCTGGAACAGCTTGCGCTTGAGGCTGGCGACGATGAGTTGGCGATGCGCCTGCGGCTGGCCGGCATAGACCGGCGGGTTGGCGCTGTTGAGGGCGTCGAGCAGTTCGTCGCCGAACTCGCCGACGAAATCCTGAAGGCTCAGGGTCAGAGGGGAAGATTCCGCGTCGAGCAGTTCGCCCTGGACGGGTGCAGCTTCAGCGGCGGTGGTTTCGAGATCGAGGGACATGGTGATGCTCCAAAGAAAATGGGGCATGCACCACCCCCAGCGGGGCAATGGCATGCCCCGCAGTGGGAAGGAAATCGGCGCGTGGCCGGCGGTGGTTGAAGGTGCCGGCCTGGGCGGCCCGCAGGTGAACCGTGCTCAGTCTTCGGACGGCAGCACGATGACGGTGGCGTTGCGCTGCGCATCGGTGACGATGCGAATGGCGAGCCCCGGATGGATCACGTAGTGCGATTCCAGCGATGCACCCGATTGAAGTGCATCGCTGTTGGCGTGCCATTGCTGGACATCGACGTCACCCCAGTCGCCACGGGTGTGACGCCTGAAGTACGGAATCGGGTCCAGGTGACCCGCGCAGACAAGGCGGTCAATGTCTCGGCTGAAGACGAGCGCCCCGATGGGAGACGCCAGCCGCTGGCAGTAGGTTTCGATGCGATGCGATGCCATGGGCTCCTCCTTGATGCGTCATTGAGCCACGACACCCCTGCCGGAGTGAAGTGGCTCCGTCAGGTGGATGAAGATGACGACGTGGGACCTCAGATCATGTCCCGCTCTTCGGGAAGCTGGACCACCGTGGTCTGGTGGTCCTCGCTGGTCTGGACGATCAGCACCAGGTCCGGCGTGATCCTGAACTGCGAGATCATCAGGTTGTCCTGTTGGATCGCCACGTCGTTGGCTTGGCGCGTGGCCTCATCGATCTCGCCCCAGTCTCCGCGCACATGGCGCTGGACATAAGCCAAGGGGTCGATCAGGCCTCTTCGGGCCAGCCAATGCACCTTCTCGCTCAACTTCAACGTACTCGGTGCGAACAACGGTTGCTTATGCGGCGCCGGCCGCTTGAACAGATTCGAGAGCATGGTGTTTTCTCCTTCGATGAAGTAAGGCAGGACGCGAAGCGTCCGATGGATCAGCGGATGGTCAACACCTCGCCCCGTTTCGGTGAGCCAGGCGTCATGTCCCATGCGCGGATGACGGGAACAAACTTGTCGGTGAGGACGCGGGTCTCGGCGATCGAGCCGTCTTCGCGTTCGGTGAATTCCCGCTGGAGCGTCTTGTCCTTGTGGGTGTCACCTTTGAGGACGAGCACGCGCCCCGCCTGGGAGCGCACGACGCCGGAGATCGCGCCCGCGGCAAGCGCCAGGGCGAGATGCCAGTGGGACAAGGCCCGCGCCGGTGGACGCAGCGACTGCTGCGCGGCCCCCAGGTGCGTGTCCATAGACGGCCAGAGGCCTTGCAGCCGGCCAACCTCGTCGGCGAACTGCTCGGGCTCCATCGTCACGCGGAAGAAATGCTCCGGCTCGGCCGGACTGGCGGGGACGATGTACGGCAGGAACGGCCATTCGCTCGGCAGCTCCTCGGCTTCGACTTTGCCTTGCCCCACCTGCAGCAGCAGATTGCGCACGGCCTTGACGCCATCGGGCACCTGCTCGCGCTGGCGCACCCGGCGTCCGAAGATCACCACCTGCTTGAACTGCGTCTCCACCGCTCGGTAGATCCGCAGGTCCGTGTAGTGGCGCGTCAGCCAGCCGACCAACTCCGCGTCGAGCACGTAGCCGGGGACGATGAAGACCAGCACGCCGCCGTACTGCAGCAGCGAGAGCGTGCGCTGGTAGAACAGCTTTTCCAGACGGGCACGGCCCTGGCCCTGATAGCCGATGTTGCCGTTGACGTCCTTGGACAGGTCGCCATACGGCGGGTTGAGCCAGAGCAGCCCGAAGGACTGCTTGGAGACCATCGTGTCCATCAGGTCCGCGTGCAGGCAGTGGTCGACC
>NZ_LMTS01000143.1:0-474 GCF_001541225.1 Variovorax sp. WDL1
TTCGCGTGGCTGAGGCGATGTCCGCCGGCACGCAGCGTCGGTGCATGGTTCGTCGTCGCATCCGCCCCGCAGCCCTGTGCGGTGAAGGCAATGATCGGCACACCCTTGCCGGTGCCGTCCTCGCTGCAGCCCTTGCCGCCGTTGGCGGTGCTGAGCGTGTGGCTGATGCTGCCCGCGATGGACTGCGCCACGAAGGTCTCGACCTCGAAGTCGTTCTTCGGGCCGGGCGCCGCGGTCAGGCAGGCCGCGACGTCGATGGGTCCTGCGGTGTTGCCCCCGCCGAATCCGAACGTCACCGTGGCCTCGCCGTAGGGCTGCTTCAGTCCTGCATATCCCGAATACCCGCCTGCTGCCGCAGCGCCCGATCCAGCAGCGTCGGCAGCGTCTTGCCACGGCGCGAGGCCCGGCGAAGAATCCCAGCGCACGCGGTCGCACTCAAAAAGTACCTCGGCGGGATCGACGCCACCTCCACCA
>NZ_LMTS01000143.1:484-1116 GCF_001541225.1 Variovorax sp. WDL1
TGCCGTAGGGCTGCTTCAGTCCTGCATATCCCGAGTACCAGCCTGCTGCCGCAGCGCCCGATCCAGCAGCGCCGGCAGCGTCTTGCCACGGCGCGAAGCCCGGCGAAGAATCCCCGCGCAGGCCTGGGCGCTCAAAAAGTACCTCGGCGGGATCGACGCCACCTCCACCACTTGCCACAAGAAACACGCGACGGCGCCGTTGGGCGACGCCGAAATATTGAGCGTCGAGCACGCGCCAGGCGATGCGGCGCCGGGGTCCAGACACACAACCTGCGTGCGCCCATTTTTGCCCTGGCGGTTCAAGCGCACGGCTTTCGCCGGCCAGTGCGCCCAGGAAGTGCCCGAAGGCGTTGCTGCGGTCGCTGAGGACGCCGGGGACGTTTTCCCAGACGAGCGTTGCCGGCGGGCGGCGGTCTTGGTGGCGGGTTTGGTCGATGGCATTTGCAAGCTCCACATAGGCAAGGGTCAAGGCGCCGCGCGGGTCATCCAGGCCACGGCGGGCGCCGGCCACGCTGAACGACTGGCACGGCGTGCCGCCGACCAGGAGGTCTGGCGCGGGCACGGTGCCGGCGCGGACCTGGCGGGCGATCGTGGTCATGTCGCCCAGGTTGGGCACGCGGGGGTAACGGTGG
>NZ_LMTS01000143.1:1126-1565 GCF_001541225.1 Variovorax sp. WDL1
TGTCGGGCGCAGGAACGGTGCCGGTGCGGATCTGGCGGGCGATCGCGGTCATGTCGCCCAGGTTGGGCACGCGGGGGTAACGGTGGGCGAGCACGGCGCTCGGGAACGGCTCGATCTCGGCGAACCACGCGGCTTCAAGGCCGAGCGGTTGCCAGGCGAGGCTCACGGCCTCGATGCCGCTGCAGACGCTGCCGTAGAGCAGCGGCGCATTGCGCGGCGGTGCGCAAGGTTTCGGGTGCATGTCGGTCTCCTGTTCGTATGGCGCAGGGCCATCGCCCTGGCCGGGGCGTTGAAAGGCAGGAGAAAGGCGCCGAAGGCCGCAGCGGCCTTCGGCTCGGGAGGAAGAAACCACCCGTGGACTGATTGGCAGGCCCGGTCGTCGCTAGAACCGTCCGCTGTCAGCAATCACACCCGGCCCATGTCGTGGCTGGGGCCGGCA
>NZ_LMTS01000143.1:1575-2501 GCF_001541225.1 Variovorax sp. WDL1
CCAGGGGCCTTCGGCTCGGGAGGAAAGAAGAACCACCCGTGGGCTGATTGGCAGGCCCGGTCGTCGCTAGAACCGTCTGCTCATCCAGCAATCACACCCGGCCCATGTCGTGGCTGGGGCCGGCATCGTCTGGCGCACATCCGCGCACAAAGGGAGCCCGTTTTTGCGCCGGCGGGCACCGGCACCGAATACCGCTGACCACGAAGGGTCTCCGGATGGCTCGCACAGGCAAGCCATCGGGGGACCCTTCGCAGCGGCGGAAGGAATGCAGACGAGGAGAACGCGCGGGGTGCGGTTCGCGGAGAAGCCACCTTCAGGTCCCGCGGCCGGGGACGGCCGGACGGGACGCGCACACGGATCAAGAAGGCGTTGCGCGCTAGGGCGTCCCGCAGGGCGTGCGGGACACGGGCCACGCCGCCGATGGCGGGCACGGCTCACGGGGAACGGGGTCGGTCAGGCGCCCTTGCGGCCGCTCTTGCGTGGACGCGAGGCACCACGCTTGGACGTGCCGGTTTCCACCGGCAGCGTGCCTTTGCAGTCGGGGTAGCGACTGCACGACCAGAACGGGCCGCTCTTGCCGGTGCGCTGGCGCGTGGGTGCGCCGCACTGCGGACAAGCCGGTCCTTGGGGAACCTTGATGGACAGGGACGTGCTGCCGTACTGCGCGATCAACTGCGAAATCCACGCGGCCTGCTTGCCGATGAACACGTCCAGGGTGAGTTGGCCGGCCTCGATCATGTCCAGCGCCTGTTCCCAGACGGCGGTGGTGCCGGGGTCGGCAATCGCCGCGGGCACGGCGTCGATCAGCGTGAACGCCGCATCCGATGCGCGAATGGAGCGTCCCTTCTTCACGATGTAGCCGCGGGCGATCAGCCCGCTGATGATCTTGGCCCGCGTCGCCTCGGTGCCGATGCCCGTCGTGTCCT
>NZ_LMTS01000143.1:2583-3404 GCF_001541225.1 Variovorax sp. WDL1
TGCCCTTCATCGCCTTGACCAGTTCGCCCTGGGTATAGAGCTTGGGCGGCATCGTCTTGAGGGCCTTGATGTCGGCCCCGGCGACCTGGCATGCCATCCCGTCACACAGCGCAGGCAGCACCTGGCTGCGCGCAGATGCGTCGCCATCTTCGTCGGCGCTGCCTTCACGGTCGGGCTCGGTCAGCACCAGGCGCCAGCCCCGGGCGACGACCTGCTTGCCCGTGGCCACCAGCTTCTGCTGGCCGCAGGAGAGATCCGCCACGGTGCGGTCGAACTCGTGGTGCGGGAGGAACTGGGCCAGGTAGTGCGCCCGGATCAGCCGGTACACCGCCTGCTCCTTCTCGCTCATGGCGGAGAGGTTCGCGGGTTCGAGCGTCGGGATGATGCCGTGGTGCGCCGTCACCTTGCCGTCGTTCCAGGCGCGCGAGCGTTGGGTGCGGTCGAGCTGGCCCATGATCGGCGCCAGCGTGGGATCGGTTTTGAGCAGGCTGTCCAGGACCGTGGGCACCTCGGCGAACATGCTTTCGGGCAGGTAGCCGGAGTCCGAACGCGGGTACGTCGTAGCCTTGTGCGTCTCGTACAGGGCCTGGGCAATTTCCAGCGTCTCCTGGACGTCCAGCCCGAGCTGCTTGGAGCACACCTCCTGCAAGGTGCCGAGGTCAAACAGCAGCGGCGGACCTTCGCGCACGCGCTCGGTTTCGACCGACACCACCTGGGCACTGCCCGCGGCGCGGATCTGCTGCGCGGCATGCTGTGCGACGGGCTGCTGCAGGCAGCGGCCGGCGTCGTCGGTGCTGGCATCGGGTGCCACCCACTGCGCG
>NZ_LMTS01000297.1:0-123 GCF_001541225.1 Variovorax sp. WDL1
TCATCGACGGCATCGCCTTCCAGACCAACATCCTCGCGCTCAATGCCGCGGTGGAAGCGGCACGGGCCGGCGAGCAGGGCCGCGGCTTCGCGGTGGTGGCTTCGGAAGTGCGCAACCTGGCGC
>NZ_LMTS01000297.1:242-5096 GCF_001541225.1 Variovorax sp. WDL1
GGATGCCGGCACTGCGCTGGTGGGCGAAGCGGGCCAGACGATGCAAGACATCGTGGGCAGCATCCGCCGGGTGACCGACATCGTGGCCGAGATCAGCGCGGCGAGCCACGAGCAGACGCAGGGCATCGAGCAGATCAACCAGGCGATCACGCAGATGGACCAGGTGACGCAGCAGAACGCAGCGCTGGTGGAGGAGGCGGCGGCCGCGGCGAGCTCGCTGCAGGACCAGGCGGGCAAGCTTTCGCAGGTGGTCGGCACCTTCAAGCTCGACGACGACGAAGCACCGCGCGTGCCCGCGCCCGCCGAAGCGGCGAGGACGCTCAGCGCGTCAGTCGCCGGTACGCGTTGAGGTGGCGCAGCGCGCCGCGGGCGTCGCCGAACAGCTCCTGCAGCCGGCCCAGGTTGTAGTGCGCGTCGGCAAAGTCCGGGTCGAGCTGCAGGCTGCGCTCGTAGTTCAAGGCCGCCGCGCGCAGGCGCCCCAGCTCTTCCAATGCGATCGCGTAGTTGAAGAACAGCAGGGCCGACGCCGGGCAGCGTGGGAGGGCGGATTCGTGGAGTTGGGCCGCGTCTTCATAGCGCTGCTGGTCGCAGAGAAGCGCACCGAGGTTGACGTATGCGTCGATATGGTCGGGTGCCGCGGCGATGACCGCGCGATAGGCGGCTTCGGCCTGGGCAGGGTCGGTGTCCTCCAGCGCTTCGGCGTGGGCGAACAGCTGTTGCGCGTCCACGGCACTGGTCGAGCGGGCGGCGTTCGGGTCCAGAAAGGCCACGCGCCCGTCGACCGGCGCGACCTCGAAATCCAGCAGCAGTTGCCCCGAACCCGCTTCCCAGGTGCCGCGGCGATCACGCACCGCGACGTCGGCGCCCACGGCGGTGATGCGCATGCCGGTCAGCGGCAGCTCTTCGGGGAGCGTGGCCCGCAGCCGGCGCAGGGAGCGCAGGATCTTACGCGGCGGGATCTGCGCCTCTTGCAGCCCCTGGGCCGTGCGCAGCAGCATCAGGTCCTGGAAGCTGAAGCGGAACTCGTTGCGCGTGCCGCGCGTCGGCGTGACGAACCCGGCGCTCACCAGACGCTGGATCGCCACGCGCGAGATGCCGAGCATCTGCTGCACGCGCCGCATCGTGTACGGCGACGCGGTGCCGGCAGCGCTCATCCCTTCCTGGCACGCGCGCGCGCGGGCGTCGCGGCGGGTTCGTCGCTCTTGGCGGCGCGCTTGGGCGACTTTCTCTCAGCGGCCTCGAACATCGGTGAGACGTTGCCCCGCGCCGTTTTGGCGGCGGTCTTGCCGGGCGCAGCGGGAGCGGCAGGGGTTGCGGGTGTGGAGCGAGACTTCTTGCCAAGGCTGGCCTTGAGCGCGTCCATCAGGTCGATGACCTGGCCGCTGCCCGTCTCCTCGGCGCGGGCGGAGGCGACGATGTGCTTGCCGGCAATCTTCTCGTCGATCGCGGCGAGCACGCGCTTCTTTTCCTCGTCCTCGTACTGGCTCGGGTCGTAGGCGTCTTCCGAGATCTGCTCGATCAGCTGGAGCGCCAGCTGCAGCTCGGCCGGCGACACGCTGACCCGCTCGATGTCCAGCTCCTTCATCGAGCGCACCTCGTCGGCGTAGAGGAGCTGCTGCAGGATCAGGCCATCTTCCGCGGGCCGGATCTGGACCACATACTGCTTGGCCTTCCACGACCATTTGGCCAGGGCGCAGCGCCCACTCTTGCGCATGGCTTCGGTGAGCAGGGCGTAGGGCTTGCCGCCGCGCTTGTCGGGGGCCAGGAAGTAGGCCTTGTCGTAGTAGATGGGGTCGACCGCGCTTTCGGGGATGAAGGCCGTGATCTCGACGATGTGGCTGCTGCCTTCCTCGAGCGCCTTCAGCTCGTCGGGGGTGAACAGGACGAAGCGGTCCTTCTCGAATTCGTAGCCCTTCACCATCTCGGAGCGCGGGACCACGCTCTGGTCCTTCTCGGAGACGTATTGCTGCTTCACGCGGGAGCCGTCCTTGGCCAGCAGGTTGAACCTGACGGTGGAGCCGCTTTCGGTCGCCGAGTACAGGCGTACGGGGATGGAAACCAACCCGAAACTCAACGTCAACGAAGCAATGGAACGTACGGCCATGGTGTTGTCCTTCGCGCCCGGATGGCAGGGGCCGCGGGCAGGGCGCCGCGACATCGCGGAATCCTATGCGCTGGCCGGCAGGCTGTCACGTAGGACCTTTCCTGCTCCAAGCGGCCGCGGCAGCGCCTCAGAAAGCGGACTGCCGGAACGCGATCTGCGTCCGCCTGTCCCTGACTCCCGCAGCTACCGCAAGATCCGCCCGTCCGCCGTGATGCTGACCAGGTCGATGGTGCGCTGCGAATCGCGAAGCCCCGGCCGCAGGTTGATGCGGAAGCCCCCGACGTCGTAGTCGGTCATGCCCGCCATCACCCGCTGCAGGCTTGCGGGCGTGAAGGCGCGCCCCGCGCGGCGCACCGCCTCGCCTGCGGCCTTGGCGGCGATGAAGCCTTCGAGGCCCTCGTAGGATGCCGTCTGGTCCGAGTTGTCGAGGGCCGCGAGGTACTCCTTGACGATGGGAATGGCCGTGGAGCGCGGCGACGGCACCACCTGCGCGATCACGATGCCGCGGATGTCCTTGCCCAGCGTGGCGTAGAGCGGGTCGATGCCGACGATCGAGAAGGCCATGAAGTTGCCGCTGTAGCCGCTCTTGCGCAGCTTGCGGATGGCCTCGGCCGTTGTGCCCGAGAGCGACACCAGCACGATGGCCTGCGGAGAGGCGTTCAGCACGTCTGCCAGCGCGGCCTCGAGCTTGCCGCCGGCTGCCGGCACCAGCGCCTGGGCAGCCAGCGGGCCGAGCTTCTGGTCGCCCATGGCGTGCTGCACTGCAGCCAGGCCCGCGCGGCCCATGGCGTCGTCGTCGCCGACCAGCGCGATGCGGGTCTGGCCCACCGTGGCGCATTGGCGCACCATCTTGATGGCTTCGTCGGCCATGCTGGGCCGTACATGGAACACGTTGGGATGGGCCGCGCTGCGCAGGTTGTCCGCGGCGGCGAAAGGCGCGAAGAGCGCGGTGCCCTGCTGGGCCGCGGCGGCGGCGCCGGCCTCGCTGCTGGCGGTGCCCACGAAGCCGAACAGCATGTCGGCCTTGTCGTTGAGCAGCATGTTGCGCGCATTGGCCGCGGCGCGCTGCGCGTCGTAGCCGTCATCGAGCTGCAGCAGCTTCAGTTGCAGGCCGCTGGCCGCGTTGGCGTCGTTGAACTGTGTTGCGTAGAGCCGGCAACCCGCTGCGAAGGCCAATCCGATCTCGCTGGCGGCGCCTGTCAGCGGGACGGACTGCCCCAGGACCACCGTACGGCCCGCGGGGCGAGCGGTTTGCGCTTGGCCGACCCGCGCCAGCCCGCTGCCCAGCAGCAGCGTTGCACCCGCCTGGCACAGCCAGAGCCTGCGTGACCGATCCATGGGAGGCCTTTCGTTACATCGACTGAAAAATGTAGCGACCTAGGTGCCTTTGCACGAAGGTAGTAAGTCACGCTCGGGTCGACTTCGATGGCCCGAAGGTTTGGTGTGAACTATTGTTTGTCGTTCGTGGCTTTTTGCACGCGGTGAAAGAAGGCACCGGTGGCAACATGCCGATCGATCCGGATGTCTCCCGGCGACCGACATGAAGAACAAGCCCTCTGATCTTTCCCTGCTGGAAAGCGCGCTCTCCACCATCGAACAGGTGCTGGCGCGCGCCGACAACGACATTCAAGGCGCGCCGTATCTCGGCCCAACCACCAACCTGCCGCTGGATGTGTTGCAGGACTCCGGCTCGGCTGGTAGCGACGACCGCTTCCGGGTCAGCGCTGCACAATCGGCGATCAACATATGCCTGGGCTCGGCCGCCGCGCTGATCGATGTGAGTCAGGCGCTGATGAACCGCAGCGTGGACCGCTCACCCCAGAGCCTGGAGCGCGAGTGGCAGACCATCATCGCCCACACGAAGATCGCGAGCCGCTCGGCCTACCGCGCGGCGCTGATCATGGCGGCGCAGAAGCATGTGCTGGCGGCGCAGGGCGAGGTGCAGTCGGAGAACGTCTGCAGCCGTCTTGCGTATTGACGCTGAACGCGCTGTCCCGTTTGTTGCGATGACCCTGTCTTGCGACGGGGCCGCCGCAGGGCCGCGCATTCGATGACGACAATCTGACTCTTTCTGGCGCCGCCGCCGATATTGCGGCGCTGCACAGCAGAATCCGGCCCTTTCAAGAATTACAAGGGTCGACGTGATGATTCCCAGGGAGGCTTCGGGCCTGCGGCTCGGAAGAAGACGCGCGCGTGAGATGCGGGTGATGGCATGAACAAGCATCTTCACCGCGTTGTCTTCAACGCAGCGCGCGGCATGCGCATGGTGGTTCAGGAGACGGCCAGGAGCGCGGGCAAGGCCACCGGGGCAACCTCTGCGTTGCTGGCAACGGCGCTGACCGGGCTTCTGGCCGCTTCGTCCGTGGCGGCCCAGATCGTCGGCGCGCCCGGCGCGGCACCGGGCCTCAGGCCCACCGTGCTGTTGGCGCCCAACGGCGTGCCCCTGGTCAACATCCAGATGCCCTCCGCCGCAGGCGTCTCGCGCAATCTCTACAACCAGTTCGACGTCCAGCCGCAAGGCGTCATCCTCAACAACAGCCGCACCGATGTGCAGACCCAACTGGGCGGCTGGGTGCAGGCCAATCCCTTCCTGGCAACCGGGCCGGCGCGCATCATCCTCAACGAGGTGGTCAGCGGCAACCCCACGCAGCTGCGCGGCGCCATCGAGGTCGGCGGCCAGCGCGCCGAGGTCATCGTGGCCAACCCGTCGGGCATCGCGGTCGATGGCGCCACCTTCATCAACGCCAGCC
>NZ_LMTS01000293.1 GCF_001541225.1 Variovorax sp. WDL1
TCTGGCAGTTGGGATTCGACGCCAGTTGGGAACTCGATCTTTGGGGCCGCGCGCGGCGATCGCGCGAAGGCGCCGCGGCCGCCTTCGAGGCCACGGTGTATGAGCGCGAGGCGGCGCGGGTGGCCTTGTCCGCCGAGGTGGCGCGCACCTATCTCCAGTTGCGTAGTACGCAAGCGCAACTGGACATCACCCGGCAGAACCTGGCGGTCGCCGACCGCACCCTGCGCCTGGCCGAAAGCCGTGAGCGCAACGGTGTCGCCACGCGCTTCGAAACCGCTTCGGCGCGCGCGCAGCGGGCAACGGTCGAGGCGCTGGTGCCCGAACTGGTGCAGCGCCGCAACACGCTGATGAATGCCTTGGCACTGCTGCTGGGGGAGCAGCCGCGCGCCCTCGATGCGCAGTTGCTTGAAGCGATGCCCTTGCCTTCGCTTCCTTCCAACGTGCCGGTGGGCTTGCCCTCCGAATTGGCGCACAGGCGGCCGGACATACAGCG
>NZ_LMTS01000156.1 GCF_001541225.1 Variovorax sp. WDL1
TGCCCTCCGAATTGGCGCACAGGCGGCCGGACATACAGCGCGCCGAAGCCCAGCTCCATGCCGCGACGGCGGCCATCGGCGTCGCCAAGGCCGATTTCTACCCGCGGATCGGCTTGCGGGGAAGAGTCGGCGTCGAGGCCTTCGAGTTCAACGACCTCGACAGTTGGGATTCCCGGTTCTTCTCCGTCGGCCCGACGGTCTATCTCCCCATCTTTCAGGGCGGTCGTTTGAAGCAGCGCCTGGCGCTGAACGAGGCACGGCAAAGAACAGCCGCCATCGCCTACCGGCAGACGGTGCTGCAAGCCTGGCATGAAGTGGACAACGCCCTGGACGCCTGGGCAGCCCAGCAGAACCGACATGCCGAATTGCTGGTTTCGTATGAACAGAACAAGCAGGCGCTGCATGCTGCCGAGCGCGGCTATCAGGAAGGCGCTGCCGACTACCTGAATGTCCTGGCCGCGCAGCG
>NZ_LMTS01000155.1 GCF_001541225.1 Variovorax sp. WDL1
AGAGGCGGCTGGTCCCAGCTCGCCATTCCCTGATCCAACTGGAGGAATCACGTCATGAACCAGCTACTGCCGCAGGAAGTTGTCGATCAGATCGTCCGGGAAGAACGGCATTTCAGCGCCGCGCCCCAAGCCTTTTTCGAGGCATGGAAGCGTGGTGTCGAGATCGCCGGCCCGCAATGGTTTGGCGATGGCACCCGTGAAGGTCTGAACCAGGCCAAGAGCAAATGGGATCTGCGTCCCGACATGCTGCGCCTCAACGACGCCCTCGGCGTCCTGAGCAGCGGGGAACGCATGTTCCTGTCCGCGATGGTCAGCTTCTACAACGCGCGCGAGGGCGGTGCCATGCTCAAGCGCTGCCACTTCAACGG
>NZ_LMTS01000275.1 GCF_001541225.1 Variovorax sp. WDL1
GTGCCGTAGTTGTCCACGATCAGGTGCAACTGCAGGTGCTTGGGCGTGCGCCGCTGGATCAGGCGCAGGAACTGCAACCACTCCGCGTGGCGGTGTTGCTGCTGGCACATGGAAATCACGGTGCCATCCAGGGTGTTCAAGGCAGCGAACAGCGTGGTCGTGCCGTGGCGCTTGTAGTCATGCGTGACGGTACCGGCGCGGCCCTTCTTCATCGGCAAGCCCGGCCGGGTGCGGTTGAGCGCCTGGATCTGGCTTTTCTCGTCGCAGCTGAGCACCAGGGCACGCTCGGGCGGGTTCAGGTACAGCCCCACGACGTCCAGCAGCTTGTCCTCGAAGCGCGGGTCGCGCGAGAGCTTGAAGCTGCTCTGGCGATGCGGCTTCAGGCCGTTGCGCTGCCACACCCGGCGGATGGTTGTCGGCCCCACACCGAGCTGCGCGGCCAGCGTGCGCGTGCTCCAGTGCGTGGCAGCAATGGGTCTGTCATGCAGCGTCTTGTCCACGATGTTCGATTCAAACTCGGCGGTGGTCACGCTGGGAGTACGCCCAGGGCGCGGCGCATCGTGCGTCAGGGCCTCCACCCCGCCTTCCAGGAAGCGTTGGCGCCACAAGGCCACCTGGCGGCGATCCAGATCGACCTCGGCGGCGATGTCCTTGTTCTGCCAGCCCTGGGCGGCCAACAACACGATCTTGGCGCGTTGCTGAACACGAGCCTCCACGCGGCCTCGTCGCGCCAGGGCCGTCAGCTCTCGTTCGACAACAACATCCAGTTCGATCCTTGGGGCAATGCGCATGGCTGCGACCTCCATCCAAGTCGGAGTGTGCCGCATCAAATAAGTTCAATTATTTCAAGCGCACTGCACTAGCAGGTGCACGTCACGCCCGCGACGAAGATGAAAAGCACCTCGGAGCCCTGTTGAGCGCTCAACAAGTGAGCTTCAACTTATGTTCCGCAATGCACTGCCCCCACGCGGAAGTCGATGTCGATCCAAGGGAGATCTCGAACTGGCGGGAATGCGGCCGCAGGCTGATTCCGGCCAGCCTGGCTAATAGCTGATCTACCTGAACGGCGTTATACCCCGCGACGTGAAAGACTTGTCTGTCCGTCCTGCGCGGGATGCACCAGGAGAGGGGTGGCCAGACCTGAAGACAGGCCGTGAGCTCGTCGTTGTGCCCACCGCCTTCAGGACTCCCTGCGGCCGAAAGATCCAGCCCGATCGCATGGGCGGTCTGAACCACACACAGCGAAAACACCGCCAAAGCAGTCGACGCCTCTTCAAGGCACGCCACCGCTTCATCCGCGTCCGTCCACTCAGCTGTGCGGTATTTCTCATACATGTGGAAGACGAGCGAGAACGAAACGCGCCAGCGCGCCAGTACGAGGCAGCATGCGCAAAGATCAGGGGGTTTCGTCGCGTGACCGATCGGGACGCCGATGCTGAGCCAGCAAGGTTCGACAAATTCACAATCACCGCGATCGATGAGAAGTGGCTTCGGCCGACGATGCCCGCAGTGACCTTGCACTCGCCTTGCGAGATGCCGACCGATCGAACGAAGCCAGGCGACGGCTGCAGCGAAGTCGGATCTCAAGGTCGCTCGTCGGACGGGCAGCAAGGGCACCTCATGCACTTGAACCTTTAGCCATCTCGAATCATTCGCCGTTTCCAGCCGTTGCCGTACAGGCGTTCCAGCAAACAGGACTTCGAAGTAAGCGGCATCGCCCCCTGGGAATGCTCTGCTCGAATCCACGCCGGACACCGACCTTGATCGACAGATGCTCTCGATCTCTTTCTGGATGCAAGCTGCCGACTTCGAAGCCTTGTCCTCATCAACGGCAAAAAGGTCTGAGAATAGCGGCTCGCGGCCCGCGAAGGGACGCCCGCATCCATGGCAGTGCAGCGGTTGCTGTAGGTACTCAGGTGCCCCGTCGAGAAAGATCTTCATTCCGCAGCCCGGACAGGCCGAAACGAGGTCGACGCCGTGAAACGGGCACGTCCGCAGTCCTTCTATCTGATGGATGCTCGAATGAAACCACCTTTCCAAACATACAGCACAGAATCGCACGTAGGGTGCGCATATCGCGCGCCGATGTGAGCCGAAGAGTTCGTCCAGCGTATGGGCCCGCAGCACGTCGTGTCGCCCGCCGGGCCTGTTGCCGTACTTTCGTTCCTCGGCGATACGGTTGAATAGCCGGGCAGGCGCACTCTTGGGTAGATGCTCACCGCTTGGGTCGACGCTCGCCAGGACGCGGCCGAGGACTCTTCCATCAATTGCGTTCAGGAAGCCGAACTTGTGCGCTGTCAACCAGGCGCTCTCCGCTGGCCTCCAGTATGAGTTTGGCCAGATCCAGATCGAACGCTTCAATAGATCTTCTTGGGGCACAGCAACTCCAGGCCTCGGGCCCAGTTCAGTGGAGTGGTTCCGGGTATGCAGTTCGGGTTGTTCAGGCAGTCTTTCAGGACATAGTGGATCGGATCGACCACCCACTCCATGCAGATGCCGCGTCCATTCCCCAGGTTGTCAATGCACGAGTGGGTGCAGAGTGCCTGCCAGTACGAGTCCGCCTCGGTGGCCAGGCGCCAACCCCCGTCGTAGGCAGCCTGAGCGAAGTACCGCGTGAACGGCCACTGCGCATCCGGAAACTGGAGCTTCTCGTCGAATTGCGCCAGAAGCAGCTTGAGCTCGTCGCGCGAGCGCAAGCCATCGAAGTCGAACACCTTCACGAAGATGCGTCCGGCCACCCCCTGCGAGCCCGCTCCATCCTGGATGAGCTTGGACTTGTGGCGCAGTTCCTCGCTGCCGAAGGAGAAGACGCACATCCCGAAGTTGTTCATCTCCAGGCGGTTCCACAGGATGGAGAGTGCTTCCCATTGGTGCACGCCCAGCCTCTGGGCCTCGTCGAGTAGAACGACGCAGTGGGCGGCACCGCTGTCGCGACACATCGACATCAGGCAATTGGCCAAGGCGTGGCAGTCTTGGGTGCGTCGCCGCAGGGAACTGCCTTTGGCAAGCTGCTCCATGAACTGGGTGAATAGACGCTCATAGCGGTCGGTCGGTGTCTGCGTTTCGGAACTGAAGTCCACGAACAGGAGGTCCGGGAATGCGTCGCGCAGCGCAGCCGAGATGGCACGCAGCGCTGTCGACTTCCCTGCCCGCGATGAGCCGGCGAAAGCGAGGCCACTTTTGCCGAGCTCGACCCAGGTGAAGATGAGCTTCCTGGCGACTTCGAGCATCGTCGTCGAGAGCAGATAACCGTTGCGTCTGGCGATCGGATGCTTGGCCTGGTGGGCCTGACGGTAGGCAAGTTCCTCGATCATTTCAGACTCTCCTGCGCTGCCAGCCGAGTGCTGGTCCAAAGATCGGTCGTGTCCGGAGCGTGAGCGGGTGCGACGGGTGCCGCGGGCGCGCTCGAAATCGGGCCGATCGGCGTGCCGCCGCTCAGTGTGGAAAGGACCTTGTTGGACCCCCGCACGACCTTGCCTGGGTTCCTGTTGGCATGGGCGCGCATCTGCTCCATCTTGTGGGCCTTAAAGACTTCGATTGGATCGTCCGAGCCAGCGTACTGAATGGTCCGCTGCTTGTGAAGCCGAACGATTTCCTGTCGCGTCGGGCGATCGTGAAAGCTGTGCGACCAGTGTCCTGTGACATTGACGGGGCCGAAGCTTGAGCCATTGCGGTACCTGATCTGAATCAGGCGATGATCCCTCTGAAGCAGGGCGATCATCGGCGTGCCGATCAGGTGCCAGGCACAATGGAGCAGGTCGCTCGTGTACTTGGCATGATCCAGTTCGATGTATGGAGGAACGCCCTTCTTCTCGCTGCCGCGGATCGTGACCTTGCAGATGCCCACCGGCAAGGGGATGTGTTCTGCCAAAGTCGGCAGGTAGCCGGGAATGGCGCTTCCTTCGGCGTGCCGGCCCGCCCATTCACGTCGCAGAGCTTCGATGGGCGTCGCGCCGTACAACTCCCTCCGCGGGGCGCCGTTGAAGTTGGCGACGATGACCTCGACCAGCTCGGACAATTCCTCGAACGAGACGTTCCACTTCACGGCATTGCCGACCGGGTCATGAACGTGGCGATCCGCAGGGCCGCTGCCGGTGGTCGATGGGAGTCGCGATATTTCCTTCTGAAGCGCTGCGAAGACCTGTTCTACCGCGTACCTTGTGAGCCAACGTCCGACCTTCCCAAACTCGATCGCGGCGCCCAGCAATTCCCGCAGGTACACGAGGATCGCATCAGCGTAGTGCGTCAGATCGTTGTCCAGCCTGATCAGGGCAATGCGCAAACCCTCGAGAAAGCCAGGGATGAGCCCGTTGGGCAGTCCCGAACCCTCCTTGTAGGCGAGATCTGGAAGAGACTTGAACTCCCTCGGGCTCCATGGCGTCAACAGGTTGTTGAATGTCTCGAGGAAGTCCGCCGATGACACGCGGGAACGATGGGAGAGGTGATACGCAAGGATGCATTTCGGATGCTGCGAGACCAGCAAGCACAGCGACATGCGCTCCATGGGCAGGACAAACCGGTGGCCTTCGTGCTCGATCGTGACCGTGCCGATGGCTGGGAGTTGTTGCTCGTCGTAGCAGGCGATGTCGCAGGGCAAGAGCGGTTGAAGCCAGCCCGTCTTGCCGCTGCCGCCGTCCAAACCATCATTCGCCTCCTGTCCAAAAAGCCCGTTGCGCGCAGCGCCGGTGCCTCGGTCTCGGATTCCGTCCAGGACGTAGTTGCGCATGGCTTGATAGGCACATGTGACAGTGCAAAGGGGATACTGGGTCGGCCCCACCCCCTCATGGCGCAGTACGCCTAAGAGCGTTCGATGCAGCTCAGCCAGATTGAGCGCGATGGATTCAGGCTCCCTCCCCTCTTGCCTGGCGATTGCCTTGTCGAGGACTGCCTTGGCGGTTGGATAGGCTTTCAGAAGCTGGGTGAAGCTGCCTGCGGCACCAGCGCCGTCGTTGATCGTCTGTCCGTTCGATGGCTGCTCGCGGTCGTACTGCTTGATTCGGGTGCCCGAAATCAGCGCGCGGAACCCCCAGACGCGTCCATCGGCGTGCGGCAGGAAAAAGCGATCCTCGTGGTAGCTGAGTCGCTGACGGCTGACCCCGTGAATACGCAGCACCTCCCTGGGTGGCATACCACCCCAGTAAGCCTCCAGGGCGGACCGAAGCTTGTCGTACTGCGCTCTCTTGCCGGACGGCAGCAGTTCAGTGTCGGGCAGCGGCGCATGCTGCAGGTCCAGCTCTTCGAGGCGGATCTCCCGACTTGCGGTGTGTCTCACTTTTCGCTCCACGGGATGACCGGCGTGGACAAGCCAAGCGCCCTCTTGCGGATTTCAACGGTGAGAGAGCGTCGCTGATGAGCGCGCATCAATGCGACGAAGATATGGGCCCGTGGCATGTTGATGGCGGGATAGACGTCGCGCACCGTAATGCCATCGCGGGCGATCACCAGCCTGGAGATCTCCTCGCGCAGCGCGTCAACCTCGAGGTGGCGAAACTGAAGGAGGACCGGATTGACGCTGAGCCAGTTCATCAGCATCACCTGTTCTCGCATTGCATCGGCCTCTGTGTACCGCTTCCACGCGTAGCCGACGGCCTTTGCGTGACCTTCCTGCGTTTCCCTTTGCTTTTCCACGCAAGGGTCGTTGCCCGTGTCACCTTGATGGCCCACTGCCCACAACTCGGGCGGACCTCCGCGGCGCTGAAGGCGCATGTCCGGCTTGGAGCCCCGGTAGCCTCCCGAAGACAGCTCGGACCAGATCAGATCGAGGTCGCAGCTGTACGTGAGGATGTCCTGGGAGGCCTCGGCGTGCAGCATGGCCGCGAGCTCGAGCGAACTCCTTGCCACCCAATCCCGATCGACCTTCGCACCGTAAAAGTAGCAGAGGTTGCCGGGCCGTTTTCCCCGCTTCTGTACTTCGGCGCGAACAGTACTTGAAGCCTTGAGCGGAGAGCGTCCGCGAGCAGATTTGATGGTCGCTGCATCCATGGCGCATTCACGACCATGCTCACGTCGTTGAGAAAACTGGAAAAAGGCTTCCCTCTGCGCTATATTTACAGCGCATTCCGTCCAGGAAAGCTTCTGAGGCAAAAAGGGGCAGCTCGCCGCAATCGAGCTGCCCCTCTCAGTTTTCGTCTACGTCAGCATGACCGAGCCTTTCGAAAAAAATAAAAATAGGCGACGCCCCACGATTTGGCAAGTCTTGTCGTGTTCGATCTCGGCAACGCGAACCTCGCTCGGTCGGCACACGGCTTTCCACGCATGTGGATCGCTCACCTTGCGGTCTGTGTTCCCCTACGTCGTCATGACGGTAGCGGTGCCAACAGCGAACATCGCCACGACCTATCGATGGGCGCAGTCCCGACTTCTCGGTGACCATGCCTTCAATTGTTTTTGATGTTTGCCAAAGAAATTGCCTTCAACTTTTAGTTTGACAAAGACATTACCTTGACTATTTTCAGGAAATTTTGTTGACAGCAACTTCGGACCGCACTGATTTCCCTCGAGGGAAAATCCTTGGACCGATGCGAAATGTCAAACGAATTACTAGAACTACATATTGGTGCCTGCGCCGGAGCGTCGGCTCGTGCTCGATCCCGCGCGGCTCACGCGTCTGGCCGAGGACGCGGCGCGCGCGCTGATGCGCGAAGGCGAATCGGCCAACACCCGGGCCTCGTACGCCTCGGCCATGCGGTACTGGGCGGCCTGGTACGCCGCGCGCTACGGTGATGTGTTGCGCATGCCCGTTCCGGTGCCGGTCGTGATCCAGTTCATCGTCGACCACGCCGCGCGCAAAGCGGACGTGCGAGACCCCGAGCGCGAGGCCGGCCTGTTAACGGGATCAGCCACAGGTCTGGTCAGCGAGCTGCCGCCCGACGTCGACCAGGCGCTGGTGGCCAACGGCTACAAAACGCGGCTCGGCGCGCCCGCGCTCAACACGCTCGTGCACCGCATCGCCGTGCTGTCGAAGGCACACCAGCTGGCCAAGGAGCCGAACCCTTGCGCAGACCCGCTGGTGCGTGAGCTCCTCGGCCAGACGCGCCGCGCCTATGCCAAGCGCGGCGCGCGGCCGCGCAAGCAGCGCGCGCTCACCAAGGATCCGCTGCAGGCGCTGCTCGCGACCTGCGACGACTCATTGCGCGGAAAACGCGATCGCGCCCTCCTCCTGTTTGCATGGGCGACTGGCGGGCGGCGGCGCTCGGAGGTCGCCTCGGCCACCCTCGAGAACTTGCAACGCGTCGACGCCCGCTCCTATCTCTACACGCTCGCGCACTCCAAGACCAACCAGGCCGGCGCCGAGCGCCCCGAAGATGTGAAGCCCCTGGTGGGCAGCGCGGCGCAGGCCATGCAGGACTGGCTCGCCGTGCTGAAAGAAAAAGGGATCACGGAAGGCGCCCTCTTCCGCCGCATTCGCAAGGGCGGGCATCTCGGGGAGCCACTCGCGCCAGCGGCCGTGCGCGACATCGTGAAGGAGCGGTGTGCGTTGGCAGGCATCGAGGGGGAGTTCTCGGCCCATTCATTGCGGGCGGGGTTTGTCACCGAGGCTGGCCGGCAGAACATGCCGCTGGCCGAGACCATGGCCATGACGGGACACCAGAGCGTGGCGACCGTGATGGGGTATTTCCGCGCCGAAAGCGCGTTGGGCAGCAAGGTCAGCCGGATGCTCGATGGAGATTAACCGCCGCGAAACCTTACTACCAGCGTCGACTGACGGCCAGCCCGGACCATAAGCCGCGAAGGTTAAGCCTACACGACGCATGAGCTCCGGCGCGCCCTTCAAGCCCCGCCTAGAGCGGGCTTTTTTTCATGCCCGCTCGCCTGAGGCCAGCCGCCAAATACAGGCCCCCGTGCAGAGCAACGCCTCGTAGTCCGTCTGATCGAGCGTAGGTCGCAGTCTCTCCAACATCTCGGCAAGCGTTGAAATCGCATCGCTCGATGTGAGCGAGCAGCCGTCGCTCGCCAACTGGCCATCAGAACGACCAGGTCGGTTTGGCTCAAATCACTTGCTCCGCGCTTCGAAATGCACGTCCCAACACAGACGCTGGCAGGCTATCCGATCGAGCTCAATCCCGATCGCCGCCCCGATCATCCCAATCCCGACGGTGGTGATGACGATGACGCCAACGTTCGCCCTGCCCGTAGTAAGCCGGCGCAGGCGGCCCGTAGTACACCGGTGCTGGGCGGTAATACGCCGGCGGCGGCGGCCGGTCGTACACAGGAGGAGCTGGTTGGTAGTAGATCGGCGCCGGGCGCGA
>NZ_LMTS01000083.1 GCF_001541225.1 Variovorax sp. WDL1
CTTCGGCCAGCCTCTCGCTGTAGCGGATGGAGACGTATTGGGTGAGTTCAACCCATCGTTGCAACACGTCCTAATCGGAGGTGTTGATGAATGTGAAGACGAAGAAGGCGAGCGCGTCGCTGCGCGCAAAGTCGACCACCGGCTCTGCATCGTGCTGCGCGATGGCCGTTCTGGCAGGCGATCGCACGTGGCCACAGCAGTGAGGACGCGGCCGCCGTTGCCGGGGTGTCCATGGCCGTTGGTGCCCGGTGGTTCCGACAATGCGGCGGTATGCCGCCTTCGCATCTAGCACCGTCCGCCCCGCAGCCCACCGGCCGCTACTTGTCGTTTGCCGAGCGTGAGGAGATTGCGTTGGCGCGCGCCCGCGGCGAGGGTGTCCGGGAGATCGCCCGTCAACTCGGGCGTGCCGCCTCAACGATCTCGCGCGAGCTGCGGCGCAATGCGGCGACGCGTGGCGGAGTACCGTTCTCATACGGCGCAATGGCATGCTGACCGTGCAGCGAGAAGGCCCAAGGTGGTCAAGCTGGTGAGCAACCAAGCGCTACGCAAGTACGTTCAAGATCGTCTTGCTGGGAACATCGCGACGCCAGGCGGGCGAACGATTGCCGGGCCGCAGGTGCAATGGAACGGTCGACGGCAGGGGCGTCGTAAGCGTCCCGTTCTCCCACCCCTGCCGGCCGCGGATGGCCGCTACGAGTTGGCCCTCAGTGCGTGGATTGCCACTTGTGAGGAAGCAGTTCGTCGATGCGGCTGTTCAACTGCGTGGGCAGCCTGGTCAGGACATCGTTGAGGTAGGCCCACGGATCGTGCCCGTGCTGCTTGGCCGACTGGACCAGGCTCATCACGATCGCGGCGCGCTGGCCGGCCAGAGCGCTGCCTGCAAAGAGCCATGCTCGACGCCCGACCGCCCATGGGCGGATCAGGTTCTCGAGGCTGTTGTTGTCGACGTTTACGTCGCCGTCGAGCAGGTTGTGTGTCAGCGCCTCCCAGTGGCTGAGGCTGTAGTTCAGGGCCTTGGCAGTGGCGCTACCGTCGGGCACTCGGCCTCGCTCCAGCCGCAGCCAATCATGCAAGTCCGTCCATAGCGGTTTCGCATCGCTGCGTCTTCTCGACAGCCGCTCATCGCTTG
>NZ_LMTS01000333.1 GCF_001541225.1 Variovorax sp. WDL1
GTCCAGGATCTTCGCCACCACGCCAGAGCCCACGGTGCGGCCACCCTCGCGAATGGCGAAGCGCAGGCCTTCTTCCATGGCGATGGGGTTGATCAGCTTCACCGTGATGGACACGTTGTCGCCGGGCATGACCATCTCCTTGTCCTGGGGCAGTTCGATCGCACCCGTCACGTCGGTGGTGCGGAAGTAGAACTGCGGACGGTAGTTGTTGAAGAACGGCGTATGACGCCCGCCCTCGTCCTTGCTCAGCACGTACACCTCGGCGGTGAAGTGGGTGTGGGGCTTGATGGAGCCCGGCTTGCACAGCACCTGGCCGCGCTCGACTTCTTCACGCTTGGTGCCGCGCAGCAGCACGCCGACGTTGTCGCCGGCCTGCCCCTGGTCCAGCAGCTTGCGGAACATCTCCACGCCCGTGCAGGTGGTCTTCTGGGTCGGGCGGATGCCCACGATCTCGATTTCCTCGCCGACCTTGATGACGCCGCGCTCGACCGCGCCAGTGACCACCGTGCCGCGCCCGGAGATGGAGAAGACGTCTTCCACGGGCATGAGGAAGGTTCCGTCCACCGCACGCTCAGGCGTGGGAATGTAGGTGTCCAGGGCCTCGGCCAGCTTCATGATGGAGCCTTCGCCAAGCTCGCCCTTGTCGCCTTCCAGCGCCAGCTTGGCCGAACCATGAATGATGGGGGTGTCATCGCCCGGGAATTCATACTTGTCCAGCAGCTCGCGCACCTCCATCTCGACGAGCTCCAGCAGCTCCTTGTCGTCGACCATGTCGCACTTGTTGAGGTACACGATGATGTAGCCCACACCCACCTGACGCGCCAGCAGGATGTGCTCGCGGGTCTGGGGCATCGGGCCGTCGGCGGCCGAGCACACGAGGATGGCGCCGTCCATCTGCGCGGCACCGGTGATCATGTTCTTGACGTAGTCGGCGTGGCCGGGGCAGTCAACGTGCGCGTAGTGACGGTTGGCCGTCTCGTACTCGACGTGGGCGGTGTTGATGGTGATGCCGCGCGCCTTTTCTTCGGGCGCCGCGTCGATCTGGTCGTAGGCCTTGGCTTCACCGCCGAACTTGGCCGACAGCACGGTCGCAATGGCCGCCGTCAGGGTGGTCTTGCCATGGTCCACGTGACCGATCGTGCCCACGTTCACGTGCGGCTTCGTGCGGGTGAATTTTCCTTTTGCCATTTT
>NZ_LMTS01000166.1 GCF_001541225.1 Variovorax sp. WDL1
CGGATACCGCGGAATCGGCCATCGCCGGCGCGGACATGAGACATCCGGTGTCAACCTTGTTGAGAAATCTCGATGCGACAAGCGCTGGAATGGATGGCCGGGTCGTAGACGGTGCCGTCGGTCCAGATGCGCCAGAGCACGCGAGTCCAGGCGCGAGCCAATATGCGCACTGCGTGCGGATGATCGCAACCGCGCTTGCGCGCGGCGTGGTAGACGCTGGCAGCCCATGGGCTGGCATGGCGAGAGTTGTCTGCAAGGCAGGTAATGGCTTGACGCAGGCGACGGTTGCAGGCCCATCGGAAGGTGACGGCGCGACTCTTGCCGGACTCGTAGGTGACGGGCACGACGCCGGCCTCGGAACAGAGCTGCTCGGCAGTGGCGAAGCGCTCGGGCACGTCACCCAGTTCGGCCAGGATCTGGGCGGCGCAGATGCAACCAGCGCGCGGCAGCGACATCACCGAGACGGCCTGCGGGAGCGCGGCCATGGCCAGGGCGATATGCCCATCCAAGGCCTTGATTTGGGCGCTCAGCGGCTTGAGCAGGGCCACCAAGGCCAAGGCGGCCGTGGCTTGGGCCTGGGCGAGCGCGGGTTCGCACAAGCTTGGCGCGGCGGCCTGGAGGCGCTCGAGCAAGACGCCGGGCGAACGCCGGCCGCTGTAGCCCTGGCGCTTGCAGAAGGCGGCGATCTGCCGGGCGGTGAGGTTGCGCGCGGCGGTGGGCCACTGCTCGATGAAGGCCAGCGCGATGGGCGAATCGACGGCGGCAAAGATGCAAGTGGCGCCGGGCCAATAGGCATCGAGCAGTGCGGTGAGCTGGTTGGCCAGGCGGATGCGCGTGGCCACCAGGTCGTCGCGCGTGCGCACCAGGGCGCGCAAGCCGCGGATGGCTGCCGACTGGGGCTGCAGCGCGTGCCACCGATGGCCGTCGGTGCGCAGCAAATCAGCCAGCATGAAGGCATCTCCTGCGTCGCTCTTGGCGTTGGTGCTGCGATAACGCGGGCGGCTGGCCTTGACGGCGTTGGGGTGAATTGCAAAGACCTGATGGCCGGCTTCGACCAGGGCATCAACGATCAGGCCCGAGGGCCGTTCGATGGCGACAGGCAGGGCTTTGCCGAAGGCAGCGAGCGCATGCCGCAGCTGGCCCAGTCCTTGGGCGTCGTGGCTGATGGTCAAGTGCTTGAGCACGCTGCCCTGAGCGTCGATCACGCACACCGCGTGCGAGCGGTAGGCCCAATCCAGGCCGACAAAAACAGAATTCCTCATGGACAACCTCCATCGGTTTGGGGTAAGACTGCCCGTGTCGGAAGGCATGGCGGGACGCTCATAAATTGGCGCTCTGGCTGGGTAAGCGTGGCGCTACATCCGGTGGCCCGTCGTAGTCTTCCGGCACCTCGGGTGCTGCGAGTGTCATGTGGGCTGTCGAGCAGCCAGCCGCCGTGGCAGTCACCGCGAGGGCACGGAAGTCGGATCACCACCTCAGCACCTGTCCGAGGCAGCGTCAAGCTGGAGGTTGCCTTATGAGCCTCCAGCACGGGCCGCACCTCATCGCCGAGGCAT
>NZ_LMTS01000312.1 GCF_001541225.1 Variovorax sp. WDL1
CGTCTTTGGCGACGGACAGCGTGCCTTGCGAGATGACTGTGCCTCCGCCGTAGGTGTTGGCACCGGAGAGCGTGAGCGTGCCGTCGCCGAACTTGACCAGCTCGCCGATGCCGCTGATGTCCTGGCTGACGGCGCCGCTCGAGTCCTGTTCGAACCACAGGGTGCCGTTGTTGGTGATGCCGCTGCCGTTTCCGGTCCCGGACGCCGCGGTATCCAGGACCGCGCCGGGGTTGATGGTCGTCGTCCCGGTGT
>NZ_LMTS01000210.1 GCF_001541225.1 Variovorax sp. WDL1
GAGAGCGGCAGTGACATGCCCTCGGCCAGGTCCATGGCCGCATCGAGAATCGAGGTCTCGTCCTCCAGATCGACGTTCCTGCTGCTGGTCACGGCCTTCCACTGCCGCCACAGTTCGGTGTCCTGGGTCTCGTCCAGGACGGGGTGGCGCCCCTTGCGCTTGGGCAGGCCGAGAATTTCCCGACGCAGGGCGACTTCCTGATGGGTCAGGCCATAGAAGCGGCTGACCATCTCCGTGCTGGC
>NZ_LMTS01000108.1 GCF_001541225.1 Variovorax sp. WDL1
GTCATCTGGGCACAAGGGGCGTGGTCAATAGAGCGCTTACCCTCATTCGCCATCGCACATGCGATTCTCCGACCCCGCTCCTCCGGCATCGAAACTACCGCACCAAGAACGCCCCAAGCTTTCCCCAGTCAAACTGCACCCCGATCCCGGCATCCAGGGGCGCAACCGCGCGGTGGTTCTCGATGACGAGGGGGCGAGCCGTGTATTCGTCGATGGGAAAGCTGTGGATCTCCAGCCACCCCGCATCAGCTTGTGCAGCCAACAGGCTGACGTGCAATTCCTGCATGCCATGCGAGCACACCGGGATGCCGTGTTGCCGAGCGCGCTCGGCCACCCTCAGCCATGCCGTGATGCCTCCGCAGTTCGAGGCGTCCGGCTGGATGAAGGACAACTTCGCATGCTTGAAGGCCTGGTCGAACTCGTGAATCGTGTGCAGGTTTTCGCCCATTGCCAACGGCACGCCGGTCGCGTCGGCGATGCGCGCATAGCCTTCATAGTCGTCCGGAATGGTCGGCTCCTCGAACCAGAAGACGTCGAAGGGCTCGAAGCGCTTGCCCGCAACAATGGCCTGGTCCACGCTCATGGCGTAGTTGGCATCCACCATCAGGGTGATGTCGGGGCCGATCAGCTGCCGCACTGCGCGAATACGCTCGATGTCTTCCTCAAGGTCCTGGCGCCCGATCTTTATCTTGACAGCGTTCACGCCCCTGGCGAGGTAACCACGCACGTTGCTAGCAGCTTCTCGAGCGGAAACGACAGATCGATACCGCCGCAGTAGGCCTTGCAGGTGTTCTCGACGCCGCCGGCCAGCTTCCAGAGTGGCTGCCCGGCTCCCTTGCAACGGATGTCCCAAAGCGCGATGTCAATGGCCGAGATCGCAAATGACGCGATGCCCCCGCGTCCGACATAGTGCACATGCCACTGGTTGAAATCGTGAATGCCCTCGACATCTGCGCCATCGGAGCCGACCAGCGCAGGAGTGAAGTCGTGTTCGATCATTGCCTTGATCGCGTGGCCTCCCCTGCCGCCGGTGTAGGTGTAGCCCGTGCCCTGGCTGCCGTCGGCGAGTTCTACCGTCACGGTAATCAACTCGAAATGGGTATGTGCGCCGTGCTTGGCATCCGTCAAGACTTCAGCAAGTGGGACCTTGAAGAGCTGGGTGGTCATGTTCGCAATCGAACGCATGGCGCACTCTCCTTTGGATTGCCGTCTCTCCTCAAGAAGAGGCCACCTGGGTCACTTCGCCGGCTTCTTCGGCGACTTGCGCGCGGCGTCCAGCGCCGCTGCCTGCTGCGCGTGCTTCTCGGCGCGCGTCCTGCGCGCCTTGGGCTTCTTGGCTTCAGTGGCGTCGTGCGCTTCCTTCCTGACCTTCTTGTCCTTGGCCTGGGGATGATGCGTTCGCGTGAGCCGGTCGAGGGCGCTCGGGCCGGGCTGCAGCGCCTTCGCCTTGCGCCTGTCCCGCTCCTCCTTGAGCAGCCGGCGCTCCTCGATCAGGGCGGACTCGGCTTCGGACGGCTCTTGCTCCGCCCCACCAGCTTCCATCCGGCGCTTCGTCGCGCGAAGCAGCGCCCGGCCGTTGGCCGAGATCCTCTTGGTCAATGACGCAATACGAATCGGCATTTGTCAGTTCCTCATGGTGCTGGAAGGCCACTGTAGGCCAGACCTGCGCGCGGCGCCAGCCTGTTCGCACCACACCAGGGGATGCTGATCAATGAACGACGTCGGCGAATCCGAGGGCAGGCCGACGCGGCGGTGGATCGGCGCGACGCAGACGGCACATCGTCCATGCGCCGCGCCGGAGTCGCCGGCAGCCGCCTGGATCAGCCGACGCTGTACGGCGTTTCGGGCACCTGCGTGTGGAAGCTGGCATTGAGCATGTTCCACGAGCGGATCGCGCAGACCGCGAACGTGAGGTCCGCGATCTCCGCATCACTGAAGTGCCGCTTCACGGCGTCGAAGTCCGCATCGCTGGGCGTGCGATGCGGCACTGCGTTGACGGCCTCCGCCCAGTTGAGCGCGGCGCGCTCGGCTTCGTTGAAGAACCGCTCCGCCTCGCGCCAGCCGGCCACGGCGTTGACATGGCGGGGGTCCATGCCCTGCTTGAGCAGGTCGGCCCAGTGCATGTCGATGCAGAAGGCGCAGCCGTTGATCTGGCTGATGCGCAAGTTCACTACTTCGCGCAGGCGCTTGTCCAGCGATTTGCCGGCGGCGTTGGAAAACTGTGCGCCGGCGCGCGCGGCCGCAGGGGCGAGGGCGTGGTAGTCGAGTCTGGCTTGGGACATCGTGAGCTCCTTGTCGGTTGAGGATGGGGGGGAATACCTCTTAGACGACCGGGCACATCGGTTTGTGACAGGCGGCGAGCGACTTTCGCCCTGCCCCCAAGCTCTGGTCATTGACTCGTCCATCGCATCAGTGATCCGTTGCCCATGAGCCGGAGCGGAAGCGCTCGCTCGGCTCATCCGATACTACAGTCCCGTCCCATGCAAACCAAGTGGCTCGAAGACCTGATCGCCCTGTCGCAAACCGGCAGCCTCACCCGCGCCGCCGAGCAGCGGCACGTCACCCACCCGGCGTTCGGCCGTCGAATCCGGGCGCTTGAAGCCTGGGCAGGCGCACCCCTGGTCGAGCGGCGCGGAACTTCCGTCAGGCTGACGAGCCAGGGCGAGAAGCTGCTGGGCTTTGCGCTGCAGCTGGTTCCAGCAATGGCCCAGGCAAGGAGCGAGATCTGCGGGGCGGATGCAGAAGGCCATGCCGCAACGGTCACGCTGGCCACGGGGCGGACGCTAGCCCGCACGGTGGCAGCGGATTGGCTTTCGCGGATCAGGCGGCAACGTGCCGGCGTGCGGGTGGTGGTCCGCACCGGCTCCATGGCGGAAACCCTTCAGAGGTTCGAGCGCGGCGAATCGGACTTCATGCTGACCTATCACCACCCGCAGATTGCAGTGCGCCTCAGCTCGCACCAGTACCTCCAGCGACGGGTGGCGAGCGACCGCCTGGTGCCGGTGGGAAAGATCAACGCACGGGGCCAGGCGTCATTCAGCTTCGAGCACGCCGAGGCTGTCCCCTACCTGGCGTATGCCCAGACGCTGGCACTGGGGCGGCTGGTGAGCGACCACCTGAGCAACCATGCGAAGGCGCCCCGCCTCGCCGAGACCATCGAATGCGATTCGGCAGACGCGTTGCTCGAGTACGCCCTCAAGGGGCTGGGCGTCGCCTGGTTGCCTTGGTCCCTGGCAGCGGGCGCCTGCAAGGCAAGGCAGTTGGCGCCGGTGGGCAGCAAGGCGCTGGAGATCGGCTTCGAGGTTCGCATGGTTCGAGCCAAGCGAAGGCTTTCGCCGGCGGCAGAGTCGTTCTGGCAGACAGTGGACCCAGGCTGACCGGTACTTTCCTGCACGGCTGCGTGCCGAAAAGGCACAACTGCGGTGGCTCCGGAAACCAGAATCCGGGCATTGGGCACTACTGGAGACAAACCTTGAAACGTACCCTTGCCATCGGCGCCGCAGCGTTCTCGATCATTTCCGTGGCCCAGCACCACGCCTCGGCTCAGGAAGCCGCCTACCCGAACCGGCCCATCACGGTGCTGGTCGGGTATCCGCCGGGCGGCAGCACCGACCTGACGGGTCGCGCAGTGGCAGACCAGCTCGCGCACAAGCTGGGGGTGCCGGTGGTCGTGGAGAACGCCAGCGGCGCAGGCGGTGCGATCGCCGCGATGAAGGCATCCAAGGCGCAGCCGGACGGCTACACCCTGCTGCTGGGCGCCAACAACGAGATCGCGATCAACCGGCTGATCACGCCCGCAACCGTCAAGTACAGCTACAAGGACTTCACGCCGATCGGCCTGGTCGCCTCGCAGCCCATGGTCCTGGTCGCATCGGCGGCCACGGGGGTCAAGAATGCCGAACAGTTCGTGAGTGCGGTCAAGGCCAAGCCCGGGCGCTTCAGCTACGGCAGCAGCGGCGTCGGCACGGCGCTGCACCTGGCGGGGGAGATGGTGAAGGAGCAGGGCGGCCTCTTCATGACGCACATCCCGTACCGAGGCGTGGCGCCGCTGACCAACGACCTCCTGGGCGGCACGCTCGAATACGGGGTGTTCGTGCTGTCCAGCGGCCTGCCGCATATCCGCAGCGGCAAGGTGGTCGCCTTGGGTGTGACGGAAAAGAAGCGATCGCCGGCGGCACCGGACATTCCCGCACTGGCCGAGTCGGCGAACCTGAAGGACATGGACATCGGCGTCTGGTTCGCGCTGATGGCGCCGCCGAAGCTGCCCGCGCCCGTCCTGGCCAGGCTGCGCACGGCGCTCAACGAAATCCTGAAGACAGCCGAGTTCCGCAAGAAGCTCGAAGAGTCGGGTTCGACCATCGCGCCCCTGGACGTCGACATGCCGCGCTTCCTGGCGGACGAGACAGCCAAGTACCAGAAGGTCGTCGACTTCGCGAAGATCGCGGAATGACGGGCCTGCGATTCGATCTGCCCAGGCCGGACATCAGCGCCTGGCGCGCGGGCAACACGGGAACGGAAGGGGTCTGGCATTTCGAGTCGGGCGTGCCCGGCCGTCGCGTGATGGTCACGTCGCTCGTCCATGGCAATGAGCTCTGCGGGGCCTGGGCCATCAAGGGGTTGCTGGAAGCCGGCGTGCGGCCGCGGCGAGGCAGCCTGACGATGGCGTTCTGCAACCTTGCCGCCTTCGACCGCTTCGACCCGGGCGCGTTCGATGCGTCCCGCTTTGTCGACGAGGACCTGAACCGCCAGTGGTCCACCGGGAGAATCGCCGATGCCACGACCGTGGAGCGGCGCCGTGCGGGCGAATTGCTTCCCTTCGTCGAGCGTGCGGATTGGCTGCTGGACCTGCATTCGATGCACGAGCAAGGCGAGCCGTTGCTGCTGGCAGGTCCGCATGCCCGCAATCTCGCGCTTGCGCGAAGCTTGCGGGCGCCTGAGCACGTCGTCGTCGACGAAGGCCACCAGGACGGAACCCGAATGCGCGACTTCGGCCGCTTTGGCCTATCGGACGCGGAGGGCAGCGAGACCCGTTCGCTGCTCGTGGAATGCGGCTTTCACGGCGAAGCCTCGAGCCGGGATGTTGCTCGAGACCTCTCGGTTCGCTTCCTGGTCGAAGCGCAAATCCTCGACGCCGCATCCGCATCCGATGTGCTTCGCGGATGGCGCCGGCCGGATGCGCCCCGGCAGAGAGTTCTGCGGGTCACCGGCGGCGTGGTTGCGCGAAGCAGCAAGTTCCGCTTCCTCGGCTCATGGCGCGGGCTCGAGGTCATCCGAGACGCGGGGACCCCCATTGGCGACAACGACGGAGAGCTGGTCACCACGCCCTACGACGACTGCGTTCTTGTCATGCCCTCGTTGCGGCAGGCGCGCGCCGGCGTGACGGTCGTCCGCTTCGCGAAAGCGGAGCCATTGTGAAGCCGCGCCGGTGCCGGTGCCGGCGCGGTCACGCTTCGCTGTGCTCCGGAAGTTTCGCTACCACCTTGATCTCGAACTGGAAGCCGTAGAGCCACGTCACGCCGACTCCGGTCAGCGTCGGATACGGCGCATTGCCCCAGTACTCCGGCACCACCTTCCAGATCGTCTCGAACGTCGATTCGGGATCGACGATGAAGACGGTGACGTCCACCAGGTCTTCGAACGTGCAGCCTGCAGCCACGAGGATCGCGTTCAGATTGTCGAACGCGAGGCGGACCTGCGCCTCCAGGTCGGGCTCGGGCGAGCCGTCCTGGCGGCTGCCGACCTGCCCCGAGACGAACAGGAAACCATTGGATCGGATGGCCGGCGAATACCGGTTCTTTTCGTAGAGCGCCTGGCGCCCGGGCGGAAAAACGACTTCACGCTGAGTCATGGAATACCTTCATTGATCGGGTCGATTCCGACCCGGCAGTCACGATCAAGGGACTTTAGGGACGCTTGCCTCGCGGATCAACGAGCAAGGCCAACAATCACTGTTTGGGGAACCCAAACAATCCTTTGAGCGACTGGAGCACGGAGATGGACCGTTTCGATGCCATGCAGGCATTCGCCCGGGTGGTGGAAGCACGCAGCTTCACCAAGGCGTCCGAGACACTTCAGATGAGCAAGACCAGCGTGACGCAATTGGTGCAGCAGCTGGAAGAGCGCCTGCGCGTGAAGCTGCTCAACCGCACCACGCGCAAGGTCAACGTCACGCCTGATGGTGCGGCCTACTACGAGCGCGTCGTGCGTCTGCTGGCCGACATGGACGATGCCGAGACCAGCCTGTCCAGTGCCTCGGCGTCGCCCCGCGGGCGCCTGCGGGTGGATGTGCCCAGCCCGCTGGCCCGCATGATCCTGGTGCCGGCCTTGCCTGCATTCCACGCGCGCTACCCCGACATCCAGCTCCACATGGGCGTGAGCGATCGCATGGTGGACCTGATCGACGAGAACGTGGACTGCGTCCTGCGCGGCGGCGAGCTCACCGACCCATCGCTGACGGCACGGCGCGTGGGGGACCTGCCGCTCGGGGTCTACGCGGCGCCGAGCTACCTGGAGCGGGCCGGCACGCCTTCGCACCCGCGGGAGCTCGAGGACACGCACCACCGCGTCGTGGGCTTCCTGCGGTCACGCAACGGCGGGATCTTTCCGTACGCCATGCACCGCGACGGCGAACGCATCGAAGTGCAGGGCCGGTACACATTCGCGTTCGACGACGGAAATGCCTACCTCGCCGCCGGCCTGGCCGGCCTCGGCGTGCTCTGGGCGCCACACTACCTGTCCGAAACGCACCTCGCGCGCGGCGAGCTGGTATCTCTGTTCAAGGGCTGGCGCATCGACCCGATGCCGATGCACGTGGCGTTCCGGCCCAACCGGCATGTCAGCGCCAAGCTGCGCGCGTTCATCGAATGGGTTGCCGAGCTGATGGCGCAGCACGCGCCCGTCGCTGCGAGGCGTGGCACGTGACCGAGCGCTGCGAGCGCAGCGCCACGCCGGCTACCGGCGGCTTCGCTGCGGCTGCCGGGCAAGGGCTCGAAGCGCCAAGAGGCCCGTCAGCGGCGCAATGATGTCCGCAGCGCGCCGGCTTCTGCAAGGAACGCCTCCAGCAGCCGTTGCGCCGGCAGTGTCAGCGGCGTATCGGCACGGTGCAGGACGTGGATGGTCGTGTTGGGCAGCACGTCGGCAATGGGCAATTGGACGAGGTCCATCCCGGGACCATAGCGGTCGAAGAACCCCGCCGGCATGATTCCGACCACGTCCAGCCTGGGCATGAGCGCGAGCAGCGTGGCGAAGGATTCGCACTCCAGGCGAACCTGCGGCGTGCGAGCGCCCGTTTCATCGAAGTGGATGTTGCGCGGGTCGCCCGGTCCTCCGGGCGGGCCGGTGAGCACCCAGCCCGTGTCGAGGAGGTCGGCCAGCTTCTTCGCACGCGCCAGCGGATGGCTGCGGCGGGCGACGAGCACCGAGCGGCTGTCGAAGAGCGGCTGTACGACCAGATCCCGGCCGACACCCTCGGTAGGCAGGGGCCCCAGCGCCATGTCGAGCTCGCCGGTGCGCACCTGCTCCAGGGCACGGGGGTAGAGCGCATCGCGCATGCGCAGGCTGACCTGGGGCCATCTGGCGCCGAAGCGCTCCACCGCGCCGGGCGCCAGCAGGATCGCCGCGACCGGCGAGACGCCCACCGTCACCTGCGCCTCGGCATGCCGCAGATGCCATGCGACCTCCTCGCGGGCCCGGTCGATTTCACGCACCACAGTGGCAGCGCGCGCGGCGATCAGCTCGCCGGCCGGCGCCAGCCGGACTCCCTTGGGCGTGCGTATCACCAGCGCGGTGCCGAACTCGTCCTCGAGCTGGCGCAAGGCCTTGGTCAGCGCCGGCTGGGACACGTTGAGGGTCTGGGCCGACGCGCGCAGGCTCCCGGTCTTGGCAAGAGTCAGCAGCAGGTGAAGATGCTGGAGCCGCATGGTGACCACGGGGTGGTGGGGATGGCGGGGGTGGCGATAACCCATGGTAATCGACATCAAAACATGTGACGCGACACGGGCCGACCGGGCAACTAGCATTCGGTCAACACCCACCCCACGACAGGAACCGGCATGACCCGAAGCGTGAAGAACATCCTCTTCATCATGTGCGACCAGCTCCGCGCGGACCACTTGTCGTGCTTCGGCCACCCCAGGCTGAAGACGCCGAACCTCGACGCACTGGCGGCGCGCGGCGTGATCTTCGACCGCGCCTACGTGCAGTCCCCGGTTTGCGGTCCGTCGCGCATGAGCTACTACACCGGACGCTACGTTCACTCCCACGGTGCGAGCTGGAACTTCGTGCCGCTCAAGGCGGGCGAGATGACGATCGGGGACCACCTGCGCCCGCTGGGCGTGCGTTCGGTGCTGGTCGGCAAGACCCACATGCGCGCCGACCTCGCAGGGATGTCGCGCCTGGGCATCGACCCGGCCTCGACGATCGGCGTGCGCATCGCCGAGTGCGGCTTCGATCCCTACGAGCGCGACGACGGCATCCACCCCTACTCGGGCCACGATCCGGACCCCAGCTACAACGACTACCTGCGCAAGCAGGGCTTCGGCGGCGACAACCCCTGGGAGAGCTGGGCCAACTCCACCGTCGATGACGACGGCCGGATCCGCTCCGGCTGGTTCCTGAAGTACTCGAACCGGGCGGCACGCGTGCCCGACGAGCACTCCGAGACGCCCTACATCACCCGCCGCGCGATGGACTTCATTGCCGAGGCCGGCGAGCAGCCCTGGTGCCTGCACTTGTCATACATCAAGCCGCACTGGCCCTACATCGTGCCCGAGCCGTACGCGAGCATGTACAAGGCCGAGGATGCCCTGCCGGTGGTCCGCTCCGAGGCCGAGCGCCAGGATCCGCATCCGGTGTATGCGGCGATGATGAAGCACCGGGTGTCCGAGACCTTCTCGCGCGAAGGCGTGCGCGACGCCGTCATGCCCGGCTACATGGGCCTGATCAAGCAGATCGACGACCAGCTGGGCAAGCTCTTCGGCTTCCTGGAAGAGCGCGGCCTGATGGACACGACCATGATCGTCTTCACCTCGGACCATGGCGACTACCTGGGCGATCACTGGATGGGCGAGAAGGACCTGTTCCACGAGCCGATCATCCGCGCGCCCTTGATCGTCTACGACCCCGACCCGCGCGCCGACCCCACGCGGGGGACGCGCTGCGACGCACTGGTCGAGGCGGTCGACCTGGCGCCGACCTTCCTCGACGCCTGCGGCGGCACGCCGGTGCCGCACATCATGGACGGCCGCTCGCTTCGCCCGCTGCTGTTCGGGAAGCGTCCGCCCGATTGGCGCGAGCACGTGGTCTGCGAGTACGACTATGCCTTCCAGGATTCGCGCATCGCGCTCGGCACGCCCTCGCGCGAGGCCTGGCTGCGGATGATCTCCGACGGCCGCTGGAAATACGTGCTGGCCGAGGGCTACCGTCCGATGTTGTTCGACCTCGCCTCGGACCCGAACGAATTCGTCGACCTGGGCGCCGCACCCGAACACGAAGGGGTGCGCCAGCGCCTGCACGAGGCCCTGTTCCGCTGGGCACGCCAGCCACGCCAGCGCGTGACGATTCCGGACGGTGCCATCGAGACGATGGAGATCCAGCCCCGCATCTCCGAGGGCGGCATCCTTATCGGCTACTGGGACGAAGAAGACCTGAGCGAGGCACGCAAGCGCTTCAAGCCGCGCTTCGCCTCGACCAACCCCCTCGTCAAACCCACGCTCGATCGCCTCACCGGCCAGGAAGGAGTCTCCACATGACCATCGAAACCCCCGACATCACGCGCGCGCAGACCGGCATGGACGGCGTGTCGTGGAACATCCTCGGGCAGATCTACGTGCCCAAGCAGGTGAGCGACGACAGCTTCTCCTGGCATGCGACCTTCCCGGTGGAGACCTTCGTGCCGCCGCACGTGCATCCCTACCAGGACGAGTACATCTTCGTGCTCGACGGCCGCATCGATCTCCTCCTCGCGGGCAAGAAGACCTCGGCCGGCGCCGGCGACCTGGTGCGCATGCCCCGCGGCATTCCACATGCGTTCTTCAACAACACCGGCGAACCGGTGACGGCCCTCTTCTGGGCCACGCCGGCCGGCAAGCTGCAGGCGCTCTACCGCCGCATCCACAACATGTCGAGCCCGGCCGAAGTGGTGGCCGCGGCGCGTGAGTACGACGTCATCTTTGCACCGCCCGTTTCATCGGCGGCATGAACATCATGATTCAACGCAGACGGATCCTGGGCGCGCTGGCTGCCGCGCCTCTCGCCGCAGCAACCCTCCCGGCCTGGGCGCAGGGCTACCCCGCCAGGCCCATCAGGATCGTCGTGCCGCTGCCGCCCGGCAGCCCGCCCGACGTGCTCGCGCGCCTGGTGGCCGAGCGCCTGCAGGACGCGTGGAAGCAGCCGGTCATCGTCGACAACCGGCCCGGCGCGACGGGAATGATCGGCATGGATGCGGTGGCCAAGGCGGCGCCTGACGGCTACACGGTCGGCGTCATGTTCCTCACGCACACGGTCCTGCCGGCGCTGTTCGGCAAGGTGCCCTACGACACCGGCGCGGACTTCGTGCCCATTGCCAACCTCGTGTGGCTCTACAACGTGCTCGTGGTGCCTCCCTCGGTGCCGGCCCGCAGCGCGAAGGAGTTGGTGGAACTCGCGCGTGCGCAGCCGGGCAAGCTCAGCTATGGTTCCGGCGGCAACGGCTCGCCGGCCCACCTGATCGGCGAGTCCTTCAGGCAACTCGCCAAGGTCGATATGCTCCATGTGCCTTTCAAGGGACCTTCGGAAGCGGTGCAGGCGCTGCTGGGGGGCTATGTCTCGGCGATGTTCGCCACGACCTCGGTCGCCGTTCCGTTGGTGAACGCCGGCAAGCTGCGAGCCATGGCCGTGACCAGCCCCGCCCGTCTTCCGGCGCTGCCCTCGGTCCCGACCATGGCCGAGAGCGGCATCCCCGGGTTCGACCTGAAGGAGTGGGAGGGCATCGTCGCGCCGGCCGGCACGCCGCGCGACATCATCGCCAAGTGGAACGAGGAACTGACACGGATCATGCAATTGCCCCAGATTCGCGAGAAGCTGTCGGAGCTCGGCATGGAAGCGGCTCCCCCGAACTCGCCCGACCAGTTCTCGACGCTGATGCGCAGCGAACTGCAACGCTGGACGCAGTTCGTCAAGACCACCGGCCTCAAGGCCGACTGAGCTCGTGGACGACCTTCAGTTCCAGTACGTCGAGGGCCAGGCGCGGGCGAGCTTTGCGGCGCTGCTCGCCGAGTTCGAGGTAGAGAGCCGGGTGGCCACTACCACCGGACCCTGTGCGCTCGATGTGCGCTACGGCCCGCTGGAGCGCCAGACCTTCGACTTCTTCACGGCGCGCGGGAGCCCGCGGGGCACGCTGGCGTACTTCCATGCGGGGTACTGGCAATCGCGGGACAAGTGGACCTTCCGCTTCATCGCGCCCGCCTTCACGGCTGCCGGGCTGAATGTCGCGCTGGTCAACTATCCGCTGTGCCCGACCGTGTCGCTCGCGGAACTCATCGAGGCCGCGAAGGCCTGCGTACCGGCGATCCGGGCCCGGGCGGGCATGGGCGATGCCCATGGCGTGCCACTGGTCCTCTCGGGGCACTCGGCGGGCGCCCATATCGCCGTCGAGCTTGCACTTGCCGATGCGAAAGGCATCGCGGGCGTCATCGCCATGAGCGGCATCTTCGACCTCGCGCCCCTCGTGGCGACTTCGCTCAACCAGAAGCTCCAGCTCGATCCTGCAGCCGCGGCGGCCTGCTCTCCCATTCATCGCATTCGCGCGCAACTGCCGCCCGGGCTGGTCGTTGTCGGAGACGAGGAAACGCCGGCTTTCATCGAGCAAAGCCGGCGCTTGCACGATGCGTGGAAGAACGCGGGCAACCGGAGCGTTCTGCACGTCGCACCCGGGGCCGATCATTTCAGTCTGCTGCGTCAGTTCGCGTCACCTGGCGGTCCCTTGTTCGAGCAGGTCTGCACGCTCTTCGCCGACCAGGGGCAGTGATCGCCGCCGGCCGGACGGTGGCGAAGGCCCCCTAAGACATCAGAACGTCACCTTGACCGAGGGCGCGCTGCGCTGGGCCTCGCCGTGGAACACCGCCTCGATGTTGTTGCCGTCCGGGTCGAGCACGAAACACGCGTAGTAGCCGGGGTGGTACGCCCGCTCGCCCGGGGCTCCGTTGTCCATGCCGCCATGCGCGAGCGCGGCGTTGTAGAACGCATCGACCATCGCCTTGTCCTGGGCCTGGAAGGCGAGGTGGTGGCGTCCGGTCAGCCGGCCCTGGGCTGCCTCGCTGTCGGCGGTCGACACGAAAAGCTCATCGGCCCAGAAATAGCCCTCGCCGGTGCCGCCCATCGGTATCTTCAGCACCTCGAAGACGGCCGTATAGAAAGCCTGGCTCGCGGCGAGATCGCGCACGACGAGCTGGATGTGATCGATCAGGCGACCGCGGTGCAACTCCTGTGTTTCCATGCATACGCTCCTTTCGACTTGGGTGGTGGGTCGACATTTTGAGCGAATGTCGACGGCACGCCCCGCATTTCCGCGGCGGCCATTCAGCCGTGCGCCAACAGCATCTTCATGAATGTGATCCCGTTGCGCTGCCCTTTGTCCTCGTCGCAGTTGTTGAAGATGATGTGCGTGTGCCTGGCCTTGTAGGCCAGGCGAACGACTTCCGACATGATCTCGCGCAGTTCCTGGTCAGGGTAGTCGTAGTCGAAGCGCTCGGCCGCCGAGACCGCGCCCTTCATGTTGTAGGTGTCCACGTTGCGCCCATGCAGCCGCACCAGGGCGTAGTCGGGGTTCGTGGTCTCGGCCAGCATCGGCACGCTGTTGGCAAAGCCCTGCGGCCCGTCGACGATGGTGTGCACGGCGTGCAACCCGCGCAGGAAGTCGATCGTGCCGCCGCGGTGCGCCTCGGCCCACCACGACGCGTGCCGGAATTCGACGCTGCAGGTATGGCCCGCCATCATCTCGATGCAATGCGCGACATGCGCATGCCCCTCGCGATCGCATTGCAGCCAGGGCGGAAACTGGAAGTGCACCAGGCCGAGCTTGCCGGCATTCCTGAGCGGCGCGATCGCGTCGATGAAGCGGCGCCACAACTCGTCGCGGATCGCGGGTGGGGTGCTGCGGTAATAGAGCGTCTTCGTCGAGCCCAGTGCTTCCTTGATGTCCTTGTGCAGCACCTTCGGGTCGGTCTGGTGGCCGGTGAAGAGGCGGAAGGCCTTGATGTTGAAGGTGAAGTGTTCGGGCGTGCGCGCGGCCCAGTTGTTCGCGTTGGCGGGCGCGGGGATGCCGTAGTAGCTGGAATCGACCTCGACCAGGGGGAAGATCGACGCGTAGTAGCGCAGCCGCGCCTCGGGCGTCTTCGCTTCCTTCGGATAGAAGCGCCCGCACTCGATGAGTGTCTTGTCAGTCCACGAGGCGGTTCCCACAAGGATGCTCATGGCCGAATGCTAGCGGCTCGAGCCATGGCGTGGAAGATTCGCCGGCCTCAACGCTCCAGCCGTTCGATCCCCAGGGCCTTGAGGACATACTTCTCATAGATGGGCTCCGAAGTGCCGTTCTTCATCTTGTACATGAAGTATTTCTCGAAGGCGACCTTGGCCAGGTGGACCCATCTGCCCTTCTTGAACCAGTTGACGTTGCGCGGCGGGATCTGCGGCAGCGCGACGAATGCCGCCCCGGTGTTCCCCATGTCTGCGAGGCAGATCGCGTTCCAGGTGGCCTTGGCATCGGCAGGCCGGCCCGCGATTTCAGCGGCGATGTTGTGCACGATGGCAGTGACCATCGTCTCGATCATGTAGCCGGTCTTCGGCGCACCCGTGGGGACGGGCGTGACCTCCACGGGCGGGATGGCCACGCAGACGCCGGCCGAGAAGATGTTGCGATACTTCTTGCTGCGCTGGTTCTCGTCGATCATCACGAATCCGCGCGGGTTGCACAGTCCCTCGACCGAGGCGACCGCATCGACGCCCTTGAATGCCGGCAGCATCATGCTGAACTTGAAGGGCAGCTCGTGCTCCTTCTTCGGCTGGCCGTGCTCATCCATTTCGGTGACGAACATCTTGCCGTCCTCGATGCGCGTGACCTTGGCATTGGTGATCCAGTGGATGTCGTTGTTGCGGAACTCGCTCTCCAGCATCGCCTTCGAATCGCCCACGCCGCCCAGCCCCAGGTGGCCGATGTAGGGTTCGCTCGTCACGTAGGTGATCGGCACCTTGTGGCGCAGCTTGCGGCGCCTCAGGTCGGTGTTGAAGATGAACGAGAACTCGTAGGCGGGCCCGAAGCACGATGCACCGGGCAACGCACCGATGATGGCCGGGCCCGGATCGTCGAGGAACTGCTGATACCGGGCCCAGGTCTTCTCGGCATGATCGACCACGCAGATCGACTGGGTATGCCCCTCCGGGCCCGCGCCCGGCACCTCGTCGAAGGCGAGCTTGGGGCCGGTGGTGATGACCAGGTAGTCGTAGCCGAGCCTGCTGCCGTCCTGCAACTCGACGACGTTCTGCTCGGCATCGATGCGCGTCACGCGCTGCGCAACGAACTCGATGCCTTTCTGCTCCAGGTGCGGGGCGATCGGGAAGGTGATCGAGCTGCGCTCCCGCCACCCGACGGCGAGCCATGGATTGGAGGGCACGAACTGGAAGTAATCGACGGCGTTCACGACCGTGATGCGGTGCGACTTGTCCAGTGCAGCGCGCAGCTCGTAGGCCGCAGGCATGCCGCCGGTGCCGGCGCCGAGAATGACGATGTGGGCCATGTTTGTCTTATATGGACGCCTCCCGTGTGGCAAGCGA
>NZ_LMTS01000251.1 GCF_001541225.1 Variovorax sp. WDL1
CATGGCGCGTCCTTGTGTGGAATGCAGGTTGGCGTGAGCTTCGGGTCTTCGCTGACGCTGACACTCGCGCACTCGCACTCGCACTCGCACATACGCATACGCATACGCATACGCATACGCACACACACGCTCACGCTCACTCTCGTGCTCCCGGTCGCCCGCACACGCATGCACCTGTTCCAGGCCTCGCACAGCGAGGCCGTTGGCGGCCGAGCGAAGCGATGGCCCGTTCCATATCCCCTCTGCG
>NZ_LMTS01000082.1:0-1090 GCF_001541225.1 Variovorax sp. WDL1
GCTTGAGCATCGCCACCGGCGTCTCGTCGGCATGCAGCACACGGCTTTCAAGCATTTCGCGCTTTAGCGCATCGACCAGCGGCTGCAGCTGCGCGCCGCACTGTCCGACCCAGCTGGCCAGTGTCGAGCGCGGGATGGCCAGCCCGGCGCGATTGAAGATGGCTTCCTGCCTGTACAGCGGCAGGTGGTCCAGGTACTTGCTCACCAATACCTGTGAGAGCAGCCCGGCCGTCGGGATGCCTTTGTCGATGATGTGCGGGGCAACGGGCGCCTGCACGAGCGTCTCGCACTTTGTGCAGACCCATTTGCCGCGAACGTGGCGCTCCACCGTGAACGCGCCAGGCTGGTAGTCGAGCTTCTCGGCCACATCCTCGCCGATGCGCTGGAGGGTGCAGCCACAGGCACAGGTGGTGCACTCGGGCTCGTGGCGGCTCTCCCGGCGCGGCAAGTGCGCAGGCAACGCCTGGCGCTTGGGTTGCTGCTTCTCGCGCCCAGCAGATGGGGTGCCTGCAAGTTTCTCCAGCTCGAGCTCCATCGCCCCGAGGTCGGCATCGATGGTCTCTTCCAACAGGCTCTTCTGCTCGGCGTTGAAGGCTTCAGACTTGGCGGCGAACTTCAGCCGCTTGAGCACGGCCATCTCGTGCGTGAGCTTGTCGATGGCGGCCTGTTTGAACGCGATCTCGTGGTCACGGCGTTCGAGCTCGAGCTTATCGGCTGCGGCTCCTCTTCTGAGCGAGAGGACCATCTCGCGCAGTTGCTGCGCGTCCAGGTGGTCAAGGTCGGCCGTGTCGATCACGGAAGGTGATGATGCTCCTGCGAGTCCCTCGTACGCATCAGCACAATCGGCAATTGCACTACAGCACGCAGATGACCCCGGCCTCGCCGATACGCTGCCATGGCAGCCCGAGCACCAGCGCATCGAACTGCGGATGCGTCAAGCTGAGGGTGGTGCCACTGTCCTTGGGCCAGATGAACTTGCCCTGGTGCAGGCGTCTTGCCGACAGCCATATTCCGATTCCGTCGTGCACCAGAACCTTCATGCGGTTGGCGCGTCGGTTGGCGAACAGGTATGCATGGTGCGGGCGCGCAG
>NZ_LMTS01000082.1:1100-1584 GCF_001541225.1 Variovorax sp. WDL1
CACACGAACCACGAACCACGCGTGCCAGCGCCGCTTCGGTGCCTGCGCGCATGTCCAACGGCTCGATGGCAAGCCACAGTGCGTCGACCCGGATCACCTGAGGATCTCGCGCAGCCCCTGACGCGCTCAACGGCCAGGTCACGTTCACCGCGATCGCGCCTCGACGGAGCTCGAGATGGATGTCACTCGCAACGGTAGAGCCTGGCGCCAGCGTGAGCGAGACGAATTCGGCTTGCCGGTCGTCGCTCTTCGAGTCGACTCCTCCCACGTCGACCGTGCGGCGCCACTTGTGAACGAGGTTGGCATTGAGGCCGTGGGCCAACGCCACCTGAGCCACCGAGGCTCCAGGTTCCGCGCACGCGGCCAACACTTGCCGCTTCAGATCGGCCGCGTGCCGCCGCCGGCTCACGCGCTTGGAGTCTTCCATAGGTGTCCACCTAAATCTGGACCGACCCCCGAACCTTGGACACATTTGACTTGATGT
>NZ_LMTS01000276.1 GCF_001541225.1 Variovorax sp. WDL1
TTCGTACCGTCACTTATTGCACTGAAAACGAGGAGACCCCCCGCAGCGCCTCCGGCACAGACTGCCTCGCCGCCAGCAGCAAAGTCATCGGGGACTCATATGGCCGAAGGCAAGGTCGAGAGCGTCGAACCCGACAGCATCACGATTTCGCATGGCCCCGTCCCATCTCTCAAGTGGCCGTCCATGACGATGGGCTTCTCGAAGCCGGATGCCAACGCCTTTGCCGAGGTCAAGCCAGGCGACACCGTGCGATTCGAATTCAAGGAGGGCGGCCCCATGGGCTATGAGCTGCTCACGGTGCAGCGCGTTCAACCAGGCGCCAAGCAATGATTGCCGGGCTCATCCGATGGTCGGTCGGCAACCGATTCCTGGTGCTCATCGCCACGTTGTTCCTGGTGGCGGCCGGCGTCTGGTCAGTCGCCCGCATCCCTGTGGACGCGCTGCCCGACCTCTCGGACGTGCAGGTCATCATCCGAACGCCTTTTCCCGGCAAGGCACCACAGGTGGTGGAAGACCTCGTGACCTATCCACTCACGACCACGATGCTGAGTGTGCCGGGCGCCAAGACAGTGCGCGGCTACTCGTTCTTTGGGGATTCCTTCGTCTACGTGCTCTTCGACGACAAGACGGACCCGTACTGGGCCCGCTCGCGGGTCGTGGAATACCTCAATCAGGTGCAGAGCAAGTTGCCTGCGGGCGCCAACGCATCCCTGGGGCCCGATGCAACCGGCGTTGGATGGGTCTACGAGTACACCCTAGTGGACCGGTCGGGCAAACAGGACATCGGGCAGCTTCGTGCCCTGAACGACTGGTTCCTGAAGTTCGAGCTGAAGACCATCCCCGATGTCGCCGAGGTCGCGAGCATCGGCGGCATGGTGCGGCAGTACCAGGTCGTGCTCGACCCTGACCGCATGCGGGGCCTTGGCGTGACCCACGCGATGGTTGTCGCGGCCTTGCAGAAGGCGAACCAGGCTTCGGGCGGCTCGGTCGTGGAGCTTGCAGAAGCGGAGTACATGGTGCGCTCGCGCGGCTACCTGAAATCGCTGGATGACTTTCGCGCCATTCCGCTCGCGGTCTCGGGCGCGACCCCAGTTCTCCTGCGCGACGTGGCCACGATACAGGTAGGGCCCGAAATGCGCCGCGGTATCGCCGAGCTCGACGGCGAAGGGGAAGTCGCGGGTGGCGTCGTGGTCATGCGCTCGGGAAAGAACGCACGGACGACCATCCAGGCCGTCAAGGTGAAGCTCAAGACGCTCAAGTCGAGCCTGCCCGAAGGCGTCGAAATTGTTCCGACCTATGACCGGTCGTTGCTCATCGACCGCGCTGTCGACAACCTGCGATTCAAGCTGCTGGAAGAGTTCGCTGTCGTGGCGCTCGTATGCGCCATCTTCTTGTTTCATCTCCGCTCGGCATTGGTGGCGGTGGTCGCGCTTCCGATTGGCGTGCTGACCGCGTTCATCGTCATGCAGTGGCAAGGCGTCAACGCCAACATCATGTCGCTCGGGGGCATCGCCATCAGCATCGGCGCCATGGTCGACGCAGCCATCGTGATGGTGGAGAACGCCCACAAGCACCTGGAGGCGTTCGAGGCGAAGCACGGGCGGAGCCCGACATCTCCGGAACGATGGGAGTTGGTCAGCGCGGCGTCCATCGAGGTCGGGCCGGCCCTGTTCTTCTCGCTCCTCATCATCGCGCTGTCCTTCGTGCCCGTGTTCACCCTGGAAGCACAAGAGGGGCGGCTCTTCTCGCCGCTGGCGTTTACGAAGACCTACGCGATGGCTGCGGCTGCCGGCCTGTCCGTGACCCTGGTCCCTGTGCTGATGGGCTACCTCATCCGTGGACGCATCCCCCACGAGGCGGCGAACCCCGTCAATCGCTTCCTGGTGGCGATTTATCGCCCTGCGCTGGAGACAGTGCTCCGCTTTCCCAAGGCCACGTTGGTGGTCGCCGCGGTGCTGATGGCGCTGACAGCCATCCCCGTCATGCGCCTTGGCGGCGAGTTCATGCCACCCATGGACGAAGGTGACCTGCTCTACATGCCATCCGCTCTCCCTGGGCTGTCGATTTCCAAGGCGGCCGAACTTCTTCAGCAGACGGACCGGCTCATCAAGACGGTGCCGGAGGTTGCGCGGGTCTTCGGCAAGGCCGGTCGTGCCGACACCGCTACCGACCCGGCTCCACTCGAGATGTTCGAGACCACCATCCAGTTCAAGCCGCGCGAACTGTGGCGGGTGGGGATGACGCCCGACAAGCTCGTTGAAGAGCTCGACCGCGCGGTCAAGGTGCCGGGCCTGACCAACGTCTGGGTGCCACCCATCCGCAACCGCATCGACATGCTGGCGACTGGCATTAAGAGCCCCGTGGGCATCAAGGTGGCTGGTGCCGACTTGGGCACCATCGACAAGCTGACAACTCAGGTTGAAGCAACCGTCAAAGGCATCCCCGGAGTGTCCTCGGCACTGGCCGAGCGTCTGACCGGCGGCCGGTACATCGACGTCGACGTGGACCGCCTCGCGGCCGCACGCTACGGACTGTCAGTGGCCGACGTTCAATCCATCGTCTCGACTGCGGTCGGCGGCGACAATGTTGGCGAGGTCATCCAGGGGCGGGAACGCTATCCCATCAACGTCAGGTATCCGCGAGAGATTCGCGACTCGCTGCAGCGCTTGAGGGAACTGCCCTTCGTGACCGACAAGGGGGCGCAACTGCTCCTGCAGGACGTGGCAAAGGTGACCATCGAGGAAGGCCCGCCGATGCTGCGCAGCGAGAACGCGCGCCTCTCCGGGTGGGTGTACGTGGATGTCCGAGGCCGGGACCTGAGGTCGGTGGTTAACGACATGCAGGCGGCAGTGGCCAAGTCGGTCACCATGCCCGCCGGCTACGCCGTCTCATGGTCGGGGCAGTTCGAATACCTTGAGCGAGCGACCGAACGGCTCAAGCTCGTCGTGCCCGCCACCTTGGCCGTCATCTTTGTCCTTCTCTACGTGCTGTTCAGGTCTGTTGCAGATGCAGCACTGGTCATGGCGGCGGTCCCGTTCTCTCTCATCGGCGGCTTCTGGCTGGTCTGGACGTTAGGTCACTCCATCTCGGTCGCCACCGTGGTCGGTTTCATCGCACTCGCCGGTGTCGCTGCCGAGTTCGGCGTCGTGATGCTCATCTACTTGAAGAACTCCCTTGCGCGGCGTATCGAAGCTGGAGCGCCGATGAACGACGAGACCTTGCTTGCGGCCATTCGCGAGGGTGCAGTTCTGCGCGTTCGCCCAAAGGCGATGACGGTGGCGGTGGTCATGGCGGGCTTGCTGCCCATCATGTGGGGAAGCGGAACAGGCTCCGAAGTGATGACTCGAATTGCCGCCCCCATGGTGGGGGGCATGGTGACGGCGCCTTTGCTCAGCCTGCTCGTCATTCCGGCGGCCTGGTATCTGGTCAATCGATGCCGAACGGCCACACACCGAACCCAAGACGATGGCGCGCCATTCGAGTCAGCCGGTTTTCCCCCGCTCATATCCCCCAACACAGAAAGGACCCACTCATGAAAAAGTTCCGAAGCATTCTCATCGCCTTGCCTTTCCTCGCATTGACGGTCGCTCATGCCCAAACGAGGCCCGGCGCGATGACCGCGCCCACCGTGGCTTCAAAAGGCGAACCGACCTCCACGCTGCCTCTGACAGAGGGCGAAGTGAGGCGGGTGGATAAAGAGCACGGCGAAATTGTGCTCAAGCACGGTGACCTTCTCAACCTTGGCATGCCCGCGATGACCATGGCCTTCAACGTTTCCGCCCCAAGCACGCTGGAGAAGCTCAAGGCTGGCGACAAGGTGCGGTTCAACGCCGAGATAGTCAAGGGAAAGCCGACCATCACTCACATCGAGGTCGTGCAGTAGGGGAAGGCCGCTAGAAGCGCACGGGCGCGGTTCGGGCTGCGGTTTGCCGCGCAGTATGTCGAACGCACGTTCGACGCCGCGTACTCAGAATTCGAGTACGTCGGAGCGTCGATTCCGTGTTTTCGACAAAGTTGAATGACTCGCGTCGTCTGTCGTCACGTAGCGGAGGACGGGTCCTTGGCGTCAAGGTGACGGTAAACAGGAAGCGCGTTCAGCGGAATCCGAAGGTACGCGACGCCGTTGTCGTCCGGGGGCGGAAGCTGCCCAGCCCGCACATTCACCTGAATTGACGGAAGAATAAGTGTCGGCACCTCGAGGGTCGCGTCGCGGGCCGTGCGCATGGCGACGAAGGCGTCCTCGCTGATGCCGTCGCGCACATGGATATTGTGGGCTCGCTGCTCGGCGACGGTGGTCTGCCACCGAACGTGTCGAGAGGCAGGCGGGTAGTCGTCACAGACGTACATCGTGGTCTCGGGCGGCAGGTCCAGCAGTCTGCGCATCGAGGCGTAGAGCTGGTGTGCATCGCCCCCGGGAATGTCCGCGCGTGCGCTGCCGACGTCGGGCATGAAGAGCGTGTCGCCGACGAAGACGGAGTCGCCCACTAGATAGGCCATGTCGGCCGGGGTGTGGCCCGGGACCAGCATCGCAGTGGCCTCGACCTCGCCAATCCTGAAGACCTCGCCGTCCTTAAAAAGATGGTCGAACTGGCTCCCGTCCGGCAGGAAGCTGCGCTCCAGGTTGTAGAGCTTCTTGAAGGTCGCCTGCACCGTGCGGATGTTCTCGCCGATTGCGATGCGACCGCCGACCTGCGCCTGAACGTAGCGTGCGCCGGACAGGTGCTCAGCGTGCGCGTGGGTTTCCAGAATCCAGTCGACCTGCAGGCCCTTGTCCCGGACGTAGGCCAGCAGCCGGTCGGCCGAGACCGTGCTGGTGTGCCCCGACTTGAAGTCGAAGTCCAGCACCGGGTCGATGACCGCAGCACGTTCCGTCGCATGGTCCCAGACGACGTAGGAAACCGTCCAGGTATGAGGGTCGAAGAAGCCTTGGGTCGTCGTGCGGGTCGTCATGGAGTCCTCCGTGAGCGCAGCATTCATTCCATTGACAGATATTATATATCTCCACATAATATGGAAATCGATACTGTTTTACCTTCACCATGAAGCACCTTTCCCCCGTCATCGACCCCGAGGCCCTGCGCAGCGCCGCTGGCAAGGCGGTCGGCGCCCTCAAGGTGCTGGCCAACGAAGACCGCCTGCTCCTGCTGTGCCAGCTCTCGCAAGGCGAGATGTGCGTCAGCGACCTCGAGCAGACGCTGGGCATCCACCAGCCGACCCTTTCACAGCAGCTGGGCGTTCTGCGCAACGAAGGCGTGGTCCAGACGCGCCGCGAGGGCAAGAGCATCTTCTACAGCGTGGCCGACCCGTCGATGCTCGAATTCTTCTCGCTTCTCTACCGGCTCTACTGTCCAAAGGAAGCATGATGTCCCTCGATTGGAACCACTTCACGCCGCTCGCCGCACTGGCCGGTGGGGTGCTCATCGGTATCGCCGCGGCAATGTTCGTGCTGCTCAATGGGCGCATCGCTGGAATCAGCGGGGTCCTCGGCGGTCTGCTAACCCCGGTCAGTGGCGACAGCGTCTGGCGCATTGCCTTTGTCGTGGGGCTGGTCGGTGCGCCGCTGGTCCACCTGCTGTTCGCGGCGCTGCCCAAGCCACAAATTGACGCCGGGTACGGCGCGCTGATTCTGGCGGGGCTGCTCGTGGGCATCGGCACGCGTTACGGCTCCGGATGCACCAGCGGTCACGGCGTCTGCGGCCTCTCCCGCCTGTCACCCCGCTCGCTCGTCGCCACGGCCGCCTTTATGGGCGCCGGCTTCGCCACGGTGTTCGTGACGCGTCATCTACTCGGTATCTGAGGAGCCCTCCATGATTGCTCTCGCTTCGCTGCTAGCCGGCCTGGTCTTCGGTCTGGGCCTCATCGTGTCCGGCATGGCCAACCCGGCCAAGGTGCTCGGCTTCCTGGACCTCGCCGGCGACTGGGACCCGTCCCTGGCCTTCGTCATGGCGGGAGCCATCGCGGTGGGTGCGGTCGCCTTCGCGGTCGCCAAGCGTCGAGCACTGTCCTTCCTCGGCGCCGAGATGCGACTGCCTTCAGCGCGCTACATCGACCGCCGCCTGGTCCTCGGCAGCGTGCTCTTCGGCGTTGGCTGGGGCGTCGCCGGCTTTTGCCCCGGCCCAGCCCTCGTTGCCCTCGGGATGGGCGAAGCCAAGGCGCTCGTCTTCGTGGCCGCGATGCTGGTGGGCATGGGCGCATTCGAGTACTTCGAGCACCGCCAGCGCGCGCCGGCGCCGCAGGCTGCCTGAGGTCGGCAGATGACGAGGATGGTGACCTGGCTCGCGGCGCTGTCGTCGCGACTATTGCCGAGCGTGCTTCTGCATGTAAGCGACGATTGAACTCATCTCCTGTTCGGTCGGCGTGTTGATGCTCTGCCAGCGGCTGTCCATGTGGATGTGCATGCGCTGGGTCACGCTGGACCACTCCTTGGCGGTATGCAGCGAGGGTGCCGGTGCTGCGTGGCACTGAACGCAATAGGTTGACACCAGCTTGGCGCCCGCAGACCTTGCGTCCGGCAGTGGGCTCGAACTCGGCGGCGGGCCACCCCCCATCATCCCACCCCCCATCATCCCCCCACCCATCATTCCCGGGCCCATCATCATGCCGCCGCCCCACATCCATCCCCTGCCGCGCATGGTCTGCATGCCCTGATACATCTCTCGCCATTGCTCCTGCATGAGGCGTTGGCGCTCCTGCGGGTCGGTGGTCTGCGCAATCTTGTTCATCTGCTCTTGCATCCGCTGCGTGTAGTCGCGCATCTGCTGGCTGTATTGGTCGGGCGTTACGCCCTGGGGCGTGGGCCACGATGCACCTCCCCCCATCATCCCGGGCCCCATCATCGACCACGGATGTCCCATCATCCACGGATAGCCCATACCCCACCGGTCGTGCATCTGTCCCATGTAGCCTTGCATGCTCTGCCAGTGTTGCTGCATCAGTTGCTGGCGGGCGGCCGCATCGGGCGAGGCCTTGAGCTGGTCCAACTGCTTTTGCAACGTCTCAACTTGCTGCTGCAGTTCGCGCACTTGCGCGTCGGTCGGCGCGGACGTCGCGTCTGGAGCCTGCGCCGGCGCCTGGGCGAAAACTGCCGCTCCTGCGCTCATGAGGCCAGTGAGCAACGCGGCAAGTGCCGCTCTTCGCAACATCGTCATGGCAATGACTCCTCTCCATGGTCAGGTTGACAGCGCGGTCAAACACAAAAAAGCGCGGTCATTCCGGCCGAACATGCATCTGGTCGGCTACGCCATTCAGGGGAGCACCTCAGCCAGTTGCTAAGGTGAAGATACGCCGCAACCTGCGTCGGGATTTGACGCAGGTCAAAGGCGGGCCAACACTGGACATTCCGGCCTTCGACCGCTCAGGCCTATAACGGCGTCGGCCGCGGGTACAGGTTCCCGGGCAGGAAGAGCTAGGACGTCCGCCTAGCGCCTCGAGCGTTCATGGCGAAACCAAGAATGATGATGGCGGCGACCACAAGTTGTGCACCCAGACCCTGTGCGGACGGGAAGACGCCCAGGAAATCGATGCGCGGCGTGTTGATGGCGAGTGCGCCAATCCATCCTGCCTCTTGGAGCGCCGCGACGCCCTTGCCGGTCAGCACGACCGCCAGCACAGCGACCAACATGGAACTCCACGAGAAGAACTTGCCGATGGGAAGGCGAGCACTGAATTTCAGGAGCGCGAACGCCACTGCAAGCAGTACCACCAGGCCGGCTAACAATCCCCCCAGAACGGCCGCGTGGCTACCTTGCTCCCAAAGCGCCGCGTAGAAGAGGATGGTCTCGAAGACCTCGCGGTACACGGCGATGAACGAAAGGCTGAACATGAAGAATGCCGACTTTCGATTGAGCGCTGCTGACAGTTTCTCGTGGATGTACTGCTGCCACTTGCCGGCCATGCTCTTCTGATGCATCCACATGCCGACGCTCAGCAGCACCGCCGCTGCGAAGAGCGAAGAGAGACCTTCGGTCACTTCACGGCTCGCTCCGCTCACGTTGACGATGTACGTCGCGACGGCCCAGGTGACTGCACCGAGAGCCAGTGCTCCCACCCAGCCCGCATGCACGTACCGAAGCATGTCGGGTCTCTCCGCCTTGCGAAGAAATGCGACCATTGCCACCACGACCAGCAACGCCTCAAGGCCTTCGCGAAGAAGAATCGTGAAGCTTCCCAAGAACGCCGAAGTGGAGTCATCGGCGGCTGTCGACAAGAGGCTGTCGGCCTCCTTGAACAAGGCATGAATCCGCAAGGTCTGCGCTTTGAGCTCCTGCGAGGACGCCCTGCTCGCAAGAAGCGAGCGGAACTGGCTCATGGAGGTCTCAATTCGGCCAAGCAAGGCTTTGTCGCGCGTGGCAAGCGTGGGCTCGAGCGGCTCGACACCGTCCAGGTACGCCGAAAGCGCAAGGTCCGCCGCACGCTTGAAATCCTTTTTGTCGTACGCCTCTTCGCTCTGAGCGAGCCGCTGGCGAGCAATGTCGAATGTCAGGGGACGCTTCTGAACAACGGCCTCGGGATGCGCGTGAAGATATGCCATCGCGGCAGCAGCGGGTTCCACCCCAACCTCCTTCGCGAGGTCGCCCTCGGTCGTCCGGGCTAAGCCATCCAGGTTCGTGAGCTGCGCACGTACGGCTGCGTTGTCTTTCCAGACCGCTTCGCCGGCCGTGACATCTTCTTGCTTGTGAGCGAACTGCCCGATGTAAAACGCCAAGGCCCAGCGGTCCGCCTCTGGAAGGGACGCGAAGCTGACCATCGGCGTGCCCTCGATGCCTTGGCTGATGACTTGGTACAGGGCGAAAACGCTGCGCTCACGAGCACGAGCCTGGTCGGTGAAGGCGACAGGTCGCGGCTCCAAGCGCATCCCCAGCGGTCCATCTCCATTGCCGGAGGCACCATGACACGCGGCACATTGCGCTTGGTAAATGGTGGCTGCGGCAGCCACGTTTGGCGGAGCGCTCGGTGAGGACGAGACCGGGTAAACGGCAAGAAGGTGATTGCCCAAAGATTTGGCGAGCGTTGCCACACGCGCAGGGTCTTCTCGTGCATCGATGGCAGCCGCGAGCGCCCCCGCCTCTGCCACCAAAGCGGGCTGTTCAGGATGAGGGTCCAATGCAGCAAGCTTCGTTTGGCTGGCCTTGGCAAACTCGCGCATCTCCTCGAACTCAGAAGCGCTGAGAACAACACCTTCCTTGACCGCTCCCCGGTAGTCGACGGCCAAATAGTCAAGGATTTGCCAGATGCTGCGCACATCAGATTCGGCGGCGCTTGCGACCATGGCAAGCAGGAGCAGCGCGGCAAATACGGCGGCTCGAGGAAGCAGTTTTAGGAAGCCGAGCATCACCAAATCCAACGCAAATAGGAATGATTCTAGTTGCGAGTTCAGCGGTTCTCGGCGCGCCGAGTGGACTGAAGGGCTACTCACACGTATCGGTTGACCTTCTAGAGGCTAGAGGGTTTCCAATCCGACAATGTGCGCCTGGCGAAAGCTTCAGGCGTGTACGCCTTTGACATGTCCTCTCGAAGCGGAATGATTCTCGCCGGTCGTCTGCCGCAGCGACTCAAGCGCGCCGCACTCCCCGATGCACCCGCCGCCAGCGCAAGCGCTTCGGATTTCCTGAATCTGACGCTTGAGCAAGTTGAGCTCGGAAATCCGCGTCTGCACGTGGCGAACATGCTCCTCCAGGAGTGCGTTTACCTCGTCGCACGGGCGACCGGGGTCGTCTTGGAGCGCGAGCAGGATACGGATTTCAGAATGCGCCATGTCGAGCGAGCGGCACCTCAAGATGAAACGCAGACGCTTTTCGTGCGCCTCGTCATACGTTCGATAGTTGTTTGCGCCCCGCTCAGGGGGCTGCATTAGCCCTTCGCCCTCGTAAAAACGTATGGTCTGCACTTGGCAGCCGGCCCGGGCAGCCAGTTCTCCAATTTTCATGTGCCTTCCTTCTGCTTGACTCTCTACCTACTATAGGCTTTCAAATGGGGGCAAGCTAGGAGTTCACTATGGCAGATGAATGTGGGTCGACAGGTTGTAGTTCGAAAAGTTGCGGGTCAACCAGCGGCGTTGCCGCCGGCGCAGCCGTCTTGGAGCGCGCCACAACGGTATTCAACGTGCCCGAGATGTGCTGCCCGACGGAGTTCGGCCTCGTGGAAAAACAACTCCGCCGGCTCACTGGCGTCCACGACGTCACGCCAGATTTCATGCGCAGAAACGTCCGGGTTGAACATGACTCGATGACGACGGCCGACTTGCTGGGTGCTGCGCAGCGCTCCGGCATGGAAGTGCGGCTACCAGAACCGAGTCCTGCCCTCAGTTCCAAGGACGAGCGCAACACCATCCTCATCGAGCAGATGGACTGCCCTACGGAGGAAGCACTCATACGGAAGCGGCTCGGGGGCGACGATTCGGTGCGCGAACTGTCGTTCAATCTGATGCAGCGCAAGCTGACCGTGGTGCATGCGCCGGGGAAGCTTCCCGAGGTGCTCAAGGCGCTGGACGAAATCGGCATGCGAGGCGTCGCCGACAAGCCAGTCGCCCAACCAGGTACGGACACCAGCACCATCCTCATCGAAAAGATGGACTGCCCAACCGAAGAAGCCCTTATCCGGCAACGCCTGGGCAAAGAAGACTGGGTTCATGACCTGACGTTCAACCTGCTGCAGCGCAGACTGACCGTCAGCCATGCGGCCGGCAGGCTGGACGACGTGCTTGCAGCCCTGAACGAGGTGGGCATGGGCGGCCTGCCGGAACGGCAAGACGCGCCTGCCAAACCGGCCGCACCCCAGAGTCCGCGTGCTGCCTACTGGAAGCTCGCCATCGGCGGCGCTTTGGCCTTGGCATCCGAATTGGTGGCGCTCAAATTTGGGGACAGCGCGGTCGGCACCATAGGCCTGGCACTGGCCGCAATCGCTGTGAGCGGCATTGACACGTATCGCAAGGGATGGATTGCGGTTCGCCATCTGAACCTCAACATCAACGCGCTGATGTCAGTCGCTGTAACAGGTGCAGCCATCCTGGGGCAGTGGCCGGAAGCGGCGATGGTGATGGTCCTCTTTGCCATCGCGGAAATGATTGAAGCGCGCTCCCTCGACCGTGCGCGGCGAGCGGTCGAAGGGCTCATGTCGATGGCGCCGGAGACGGCGACGGTCAGCACGCCGTCGGGCTGGCAGGAAGTGCCAGCCGCGCAAGTTGCAGTGGGCGCGACGGTACGAGCTCGACCCGGCGAGCGCATCGCCCTGGACGGAAGCGTGACCGCCGGGACATCCGCAGTTGACCAATCGCCCATCACTGGAGAAAGTGTTCCAGTGGACAAGGCCTCCGGCGACACTGTCTACGCGGGCACCATCAATCAGGACGGAGAGCTTGAGTATCGGGTGACCGCAGCGGCAAGCAATTCGACACTTGCTCGAATAGCTCATGCGGTCCAGGAGGCCCAAGGTACGCGCGCCCCCACGCAGCGCTTTGTTGACACCTTCTCGCGCTACTACACGCCCGCTGTCTTCGCCGCTGCGATTGCCATCGCGGTCATCCCCCCACTAGCCATGGGAGCCGAGTGGTTCACATGGGTCTACCGAGCACTTGTTCTCCTTGTCGTTGCTTGCCCGTGCGCATTGGTCATTTCAACGCCGGTCACGGTGGTCTCAGGTCTGACAGCTGCTGCGCGCCGAGGCATCCTCATCAAGGGCGGCATATTCCTTGAGCAAGGCCATCGGCTGCAAGTTCTCGCCTTGGACAAGACAGGAACTCTGACGCAGGGACGGCCCGTGATGACGGACGTCATCGTCCTTGATGGGGCACAACCAGCATTGTCGGCCCTGGCTGCCGCCCTTGCGGCCCGCAGCGACCACCCGGTTTCGCGGGCCGTAGCCGAGGGTCTGAAGGATTCGGAGGACCGCCCGGAAGTGGCGGGTTTTTCTGCACTGCGAGGCCGAGGCGTGGAAGGGACCATGGATGGCCTACTCTACCGGCTAGGAAATCATCGGTTGGTTGAGGAGTCAAACGCCTGCTCGCCCGAGCTTGAGTCGAAGCTGGACGCTCTTGAACAGGAAGGCAAAACAGCAGTTGTGCTCACCGAAGGCACGAGGGCTCTAGCTATCTTCGCTGTCGCAGACGCGGTACGCCCGGAGAGCCGAGATGCTGTCGCACAGCTGAAGCAACTCGGCATCCGTCCTGTCATGTTGACGGGGGACAACCGACACACCGCTGAAGCCATCGCGCGTCAGGTCGGCATCACCGATGTGAGGAGCGAGCTGTTGCCTGAGGAGAAGCTCAAGGCGATTGAAGAATTTGCCGTCGGCGGCGCGGTGGTTGGCATGGTCGGAGATGGCATCAACGACGCTCCAGCGCTTGCGAAGGCGAACATCGGCTTTGCGATGGGCGCTGCCGGCGCAGATACAGCGATTGAGACGGCGGACGTGGCGCTGATGGACGACGATCCTCGCAAGCTTGCTGAGTTCGTGAAACTGTCCAGGGCGACCAAGGCGGTGCTGTGGCAGAACATTTCCTTCGCGTTAGGCATCAAGGTGGTATTTC